>NZ_FOOG01000054.1 GCF_900113125.1 Halobacillus alkaliphilus
TTAAGAACTATTATCGTCTGTCGTCAGCCTCGAAGAAGTGGCTGAATCGAATTGACTGGTATGTTTTGAAACGTCTAGCTCTGTTTAACAACAAGAAAAGACAGCGCCGAAATCTTCATGGTCATTTGGAGGAAGTAAAGAAACAAACCCAGTATCAACTGGTGTGCTTAGCCAAGTAGGGTAACCGTAATGCCAAAGAAAGAAGAACATCGGAAAGCCGTATGAGGGAGAACCTCACGTACGGTTTGATGAGGGGGAGCTGAAAGTAAAAGGGGAGAAATCCCTTTTGAAATCAGTTCTCTACTCTACCGCGGAAAGCGAGCCGTTCCCTTCCGCCCCTTTCTCCACACAATATCTCGAAACTGAGTCTTCAACTATTCGGCCCTATTGTTTAAGAAGATTCTTATTTAAGTCAATCATTTACTACGAATGAATAGAAAAGACCGGATCAAGGTTTCCCTTGGATCCGGTCTATCTTACGTTTGCTGATTACGACGTTTTTACCCAGTGGGCCGCTTCATTACTTGAAGGAGAAGGGGGGAACTGTTCACCTTTTTCCACTTTCACTTCAGTATTGTCCTGATTTGAAGAACCTCCACTGACTAAGCTTTGTACCTTGTAAGTACCTGATTCTGGCGCTTTTTCGCCTGTCTTATAAGTGTTTTGTGCCATGTTGCTCCACCTCCTGAATAAATTAGGCTGTCCTTTTCTTATATAATGTATGTACCATAGAATGATTGGGTTAAAACGTAATTTATACATAAAAATGGAAAATAGGAGATTCGTCAGATATGGATGAATGAGGAAGTGGTAGGAATTAAGGAGATATAGTTCGAACAGCATACTATGATTACTAAAGCCTGTTGAAGCCTCTATAAATTGACATTTACTTGTATTCATATTATATTTATCTTGAAATTGAGATAAATTATTTTAAGTCAACGGAGGGTATGAAATGAACGAATTGAAGGGCTTGCACCATGTTACCGCTATTACCAGCAGTGCGGAAAAGAATTATGAATTTTTCACATATGTACTAGGAATGCGGCTGGTGAAGAAAACGGTCAATCAGGATGATATTCAGACATACCACTTGTTTTTTGCGGATGATAAAGGGAGTCCGGGAACAGATATGACATTTTTTGATTTTCCAGGAATACCCAAAGGTGAACACGGAACGAATGAAATATCTAAAACTTCCTTCCGGGTGCCCAGTGATGAAGCGCTCGAGTACTGGGTGAAGCGGTTCGACCGATTAGAAGTTCAACACGAGGGAATTAAAGAGAATTTTGGAAAGAAAGTGCTGCCGTTTACAGACTTTGATGAACAAGCATACGAACTCGTCTCCGATGAAAATAACACAGGGGTACCCGCGGGGACTCCTTGGCAGAATGGTCCGATTCCACTGGAGTATGGCATAACTGGGCTTGGACCGTTGCATGTTAGGATTGCAGATTTTGATTATTTTAAAGAAGTGCTGGAAAAGGTTCTCCTGTTCAAAGAAATTGCCAATGAAGGTCCTTTTCATCTATTTGAAGCAGGGCAAGGAGGTAATGGTGCTCAGGTAGTAGTGGAGCATAATGATCAAATGCCTTCCTCTCGTCAGGGTTACGGTACGGTGCACCATGCGGCTTTTCGTGTAGAGGATCGAGAGGCACTGAATGAATGGATTGACCGTATGCCGCGATTTGGATTTAGGACCTCTGGCTACGTAAACCGCCATTATTTCGAATCCTTATATGCCGGTGTAGCACCACAAATTTTGTTTGAGTTTGCGACCGATGGTCCAGGGTTTATGGGAGATGAACCATATGAAACTCTGGGCGAAATGCTGTCGCTGCCTCCAATGCTTGAGCCTAAACGAGAAGAGATTGAACAAGCGGTACGACCAATTGATACCGTTAGAAGTACAAAGGATATTAAGAAAGAATATAACTAAAAAGGTAAGCCCTCTCCAAGTTGAGGAAACTCGGAGAGGGCTTTTTTTGAGTGTTATACAAATACTTCCACCTCAGGTCATCCATATTTTAGCACCTCAGGTCATACAAATATTGTAAATGATATATGTTTATGTGTGTTCATCATATTTTCACAGAAGTGAGGTATGATGGAATTCAATTCAATAAAAGTAGAGGTATGAAAGATGACTATTCAACCCGTAACAATTATTCGAGTTGCTTCATTAGTAATTGCTGCCTTGATCATGTGGCTGGCTGTTTCGAAGGATACGGTTCACAAGAAAAGGGCACTAGAGCAGTTTAGCTCTGTGCTCGTGACGTGGGCTTTATGGTTTATTGGGGTGAAACTTCTGACGACCTGGCCTCTTGTGCTGGAGTATCCACTTTCCGTATTAGCGTACCCAAGCGGGACCCTGGAATTTTACTTAGCTTCTCTGCTGACGATCAGCACAGAATTTCGCAGAAAAGAGAAGCATCAGACTTTCATGCGCGAGTATATTCTTCTGCTCGCTTGCAGTTTTTTCTTTTTTACATTACTTTCCCAATTGCTGCTCGAGCGAGGTGGACTGGTCGAACTAGTTCTGTTTTTTGTGTATCTGGCAGCCTTGCTGCTATCCAGGCAGGTTCTTATAATAAGCGTTCTTTTTTCTATTAGTGCTGCAGCTTCTGCATGGGTAGGCGGACCCACTGATTTAATGGGATATCGTATGGATCCGTGGTTTTATGTAGTGACCAGCCTCGCGGTGTTTTTGTTATGGAATTTAGAGAAGAGGAGAGAGGTATCATGTCGGTCGATGTAACGATATGGCTTGCTTTCGGAGCTGGAGTCATTTCATTTTTATCTCCATGCACACTTCCTTTGTTTCCGGCGTATTTGTCCTACATAACCGGAATGAGTGTGAAAGAGATTAAAGAGGATCAGAGTGCCAAGGTAAAAAGGAAGCTGCTTCTGCATTCAGTGTTTTTTCTGTTAGGAGTATCGACCGTATTTTTGACGCTGGGGATTGGGGCTTCATACTTAGGAAACCTGATTCAAGGATTTTTGTCAGGCGAATCAGGCCTTTTACTGCAGCGGATTGCGGGTGTATTTATTATTCTGATGGGCTTTTTTGTAGCTGGCTGGCTTAAAATTAATTGGTTTATGAGTGAAAAGCGAATGAGCTTTAAACCGCGCCGTTCGTTTAGTTATGCCGGCACCTGGTTTGCGGGAATGGGATTTGCGGCAGGGTGGACACCGTGTATCGGGCCTATTTTTGCCTCCATTCTTATGCTTGCCGCAAGCCAGCCTGCACAGGGAGTGCTGTACACCTTCGTGTATGTTCTTGGATTTATTCTGCCTTTTCTTGCTTTTTCCTTCTTCCTGGGATCTACACGAGTCATTTTGAAATACAGCACTCAGATTATGAAAGCTGGTGGAGCCATGATGATTATGGCAGGAGCACTTTTATATACCGGGTATATGACGAGGATTTCGACCTTTCTGCTGAATCTCGTACAAGATACCTGGCTTTCCAATTTAGGAATTATTTTTTAATATGAAAGGAGACAAGTTATGAAACGCTGGATCATTATATTGGCTGTGACGGCTTTATTCGGCTGGGCGATCTATGATTTTGCTTATCAGGGTAAAGCGAGTTCTGACCCTGAAGAAGAGGGGACGACGGTTACCACGGGAGAAACAGATGAACTTTCGAATGGGGCAGAAAACGGGAATACGGGACTTGAAAAAGGTCAGCAGGCCCCTGACTTTACTCTTCAGACACTTGAGGGAGAAGAGGTATCTTTATCCGATTATCGGGGTAAAAAAGTGATGATTAACTTTTGGGCTACCTGGTGTCCTCCTTGCCGGGCGGAAATGCCTGATATGGAGAAATTTTATCAGAATGAAGATATTGTCATCTTAGCTGTAAATCTGACGGAAACCGAATCCGGTTTAAAAGAGGTTCAGGAGTTCAGAGACGAATTTAATTTATCTTTTCCGATCTTATTAGACAAAAAAGTGGAAGTAGCCAATAAGTATCAGATTAATCCCGTTCCTACTTCGGTGTTCGTAGACGAAGATGGAAAAATTGATTCCGTGATGCTTGGAGCGATGAACTATGACATGATGCTTCAGCGACTGGAGGAATTATAGGAGAGAGTACGTTATATGAAACCGGAAATTTTAATTGTAGAAGATGATCCGAAAATCTCAAATCTCGTTGCTTTATATGTGAAAAACAGTGGTTATGAGGCACTTCAGGCTTATGATGGCGAAGAAGCAATGCGTCTATATGGCGAACGGAAACCATGCTTGATTATTCTCGATCTGATGCTTCCAAAAGTCAGCGGGGAAGAATTCTGTCAGTGGGTGAAGGAAGGACGGGAAGATGATCCTGGAGTGATTATGCTCTCGGCGAAAGCCAAAACGGATGATAAGATTAGCGGCTTGAAGCTGGGGGCAGATGACTACGTGACGAAACCGTTCAGTCCTGAAGAACTAATGGCACATGTGGAAGCTGTACTTCGTCGAACGGGGCGGCTCTGTCAAAAGATTGTATCTAATGGCCTTGTGATCAAACCTCGAAAAGGAGAGGTGTGGCTGAATGACCGCCTGCTCGAATTAACCCATTATGAGTTCAACTTGCTTTATTTTTTAATGGAAAATGCCGAACATGTATTTACAAGAGAACAACTGGTCCAGCAAATCCATCCGTATGGAGAAGCAGAGATTATGGGGCGTACG
This sequence comes from Halobacillus alkaliphilus, assembly GCF_900113125.1. Lineage (GTDB taxonomy): Bacteria > Bacillota > Bacilli > Bacillales > Halobacillaceae > Halobacillus > Halobacillus alkaliphilus. The sequence goes on from NZ_FOOG01000054.1 coordinate 4,684, forward strand.
ATTGATGCCCATATAAAGAAACTGCGCAGAAAAATCGAGCGGGACCCAGCTAAGCCTGAACGGATTCTTACCGTGAGAGGAATGGGGTATAAATTTGTTCAAAATTAAAAGGAGCTTAACTCAGAAGCTGTGGGTTAAACTCACTATGGCCAATATAGCCATGCTTGCTGCGGTTGTTATTCTTACAGGCTTCCTCCTCTATCGAACCGCTTGTTTCTTGGCTTCGAACGTAGCTGGCGTCGAGGGACAGACCCAGACGTCCTTTAATTCCACCTTGTCTTCCTATGTGTGGATCATTACGCTGCTTCTTATTATAATAGGTGCCTTCTTCTATTCCGTTATAACGAAGCGAATGCTTGAGCCTGTCAATGAACTCTCGCGCGCCATTCAAACGATGAAAAAAGGGGAGTATCCTACGCAGTTGACGGCTCGGTCCCGGGACGAAATAGGAGAACTGGTTCACCATGTGAATCATTTAAATTCTCTGCTTGAACAGCAGGAGAGCAGTAGAAACCAAATGCTTCATGATCTCTCTCACGAGCTGAGGACTCCGCTTTCAAATTTACAAGGTTATTTGGAAGCACTTAATAAAGGAGTAATCCAGGGAGATAAGGACATTTATAAGTCTCTCGCTGAAGAAACAGAGCGGGTCACTCAGTTGGTTCAAGGGCTGGATGAAGTGAAGAAATGGGGCAGAAACGATGGAGAAAGTAACATAACCAAGCAGTACACAGCCATGGATAAGTTTATCCGGCAAGTGGTACAGCTGTTCGAGATCGAATATGAGCGAAGGGGAATTGATTTAATCGTTCATGCTTCTCCTCAAGTGATCATGATTAATCAGCAGGGTATCCAGCAAGTGGTAACCAATCTGTTAAATAACGCCCTGCATTATTATCAAGGACGCTCCCCAGTAGAGGTAAAAGGGGAAGCAGATGATTCGTTCTATACGTTAACTGTCTCAGGTCCTGGAAGCCCTATTCCTGCTGGGGAACAAAGTAAAATTTTTGAACGGTTCTATCAGGTCGACCCATCGCGAACACGTACCATTGGGGGATCTGGGCTTGGATTAGCGATCAGCAAGGAAATTGTGGAAAAGCACGACGGGAATAAATGGCTCGAAACAGACGGGACAATTCATTCGTTTCATGTGCAACTGCCTTTAGATATGAAAGAGCATAAACACAACTAAGAAAGCCCCTGAGTGCCAGGGGCTTTTTATAATGGATGATAATTATTCAGTGATTTCACCGCACGCAATTCTTTGGCCCGCATCACCTGAAGGCTGAGATTCTTGATCATCAGCTCCAGCATGAATAACGAGAGCCGTTCCGCCTTCCTTCAGGAGGGAATTCTCCTGGCCTTCTTCCAAAGTAACCCGTTCCGCCGTCAGTTCTTTTTTAATAGAACCTTCTTCGGATACTTCAAGATTAGGAAGATCTCCTGCATGGGGGCCATCCTCCGATTCTGTTCCATGACTGACGTTGGTCGGGTTAAAGTGACCGCCTGCTGATTTAAAATCTGGTCCTTCGCACATGCCTTTTTCATGGATGTGGAATCCGTGAGTGCCCGGTGGAATATCCGATGCACTGAAATCAATTTTTACAGCGTTATCAGCTTGTGTGAGTTCAGCTTTGCCCATCTCTCTGCCTTCCGTATTCATCATCTGTACAGAGATGGTTTTACTAGAGTCGTTCTCTGACTGGGCCTCGCTGTTACCTTCAGATTCACTATTTTCACTAGACTCTTTTTCCTCTGAAGTTTTCTCACTTTCTCCATTACCGTCCGCATTTGTTTCGACGGATTCGTCTCCATTGTTTCCAGAATCTCTGGCACTGTCTTCATTTTCTGTGCATGCAGATAGAGCAAGTACGGCTAAACAAATAATTAGTAAGGGAAGTAGACGCCTCATATAATCTCTCCTTTAAGTATCAATTAATGGATAGGTTAGTTTTTGAAAAATGGAAAGAAGCTGAACTGAAAAAAAGCCGATTCCTTTTTACTAAAACAATGTAGAAAAGCAGCAAGTGCTGGACTTGCTGCTTTTCATTTTAGGGCTTAAGGACAACTTTAATGTTGTCATCTGATTTCTTATCAAAAATATCATAAGCCTTAGGTGCATCTTTCAGGTCCATTTTATGCGTAATGATATCAGTAGGGTCAAACTCATTGTTTTCAATCATGTTGTAAAGTTCCGGCATAAGGTGAATGACAGGAGCCTGCCCCATTTTTAAGGAAACATTACGACCGAACAAGTCCCCAATTGGGAAATTATCCGCATTGATTCCATATACACCGGTTAATTGAATGGTTCCGAATTTCCGGACTGACTCCGAAGCTGTAATAATCGGGCTGATATTCTGGTCATCACTAGGACCGTGATCGCTTGAAGCAACGGTGCCGTCCATTCCTACACAATCAATGACTACATCGGCCCCGCCTTGGGTTGATTCGTGGAGGAAACCGCCGATTTCATCATGTTCTTCGAAGTTGTACGTTTCTACGTTGTTGGTTCTCTTCGCATGCTCAAGTCGATGAGGAACATGATCGATGGAAATCACTCGCTTGGCTCCTTTTTTCCAGGCGAATTTCTGAGCCATCAGACCGATTGGTCCGGCGCCAAGGATAACCACCGTATCATCTTGCTTCACACCGCTGTGTTCTACACTCCAATACGCGGTCGGTACTACGTCTGACAGGAAGAGAACACTTTCGTCTTCCAGTTCACTTGATTCCGGGACGACAAAGGAAGTGAAATCAGCATAGGGAACGCGAAGATACTCCGCCTGACCACCAGGATAGTTCCCGAATTGTTCGGAATAACCGAATAATGATCCATTGTCGCTATGCGGGTTAGAGTTATCACACTGGCTTTCCATCTGGTTATTGCAGTAGAAGCAATCGCCGCAGCCGACGTTAAACGGGATAACTACACGGTCTCCCTTTTTAACTTTTTTCACTTCGGGTCCAACTTCTTCCACAATCCCCATAGGTTCGTGGCCGATAATGTAATCTTCGGACAGGGGAATTCCGTTTTTATAAAGGTGCAGATCTGATCCGCATATCCCTGTTGCCGTTATACGGACGATCATATCGTCGCCTCTTTGAATTTTGGGAACTTCAACGTCTTTTACTTCAACATGGTCTTTTCCTTGATAGGTAAGTGCTTGCATGGAAAGTCACGCCTTTCTGTGGAATAGATTTCTTCTTATATACGTTCACGCTGCCGAAGGGGTTGAAACTATAAAAAGGGTAATATGGTATATTTTGCCTATTGGTAACCTTTTTTATTGCTGGGTTTATAAAAAGAAACTTTTAAAAAAGAACGGTCAGGCAGAGGGGCTTCACGTTATAGTATAAAAGCAGGTGTACATAACAGAGGAGGGAATAATGGTGTCAAAAGAGATTCTAAAACAAAATAAGGAAAGCTGGGAGATCGTTGCGCCACATTTCACCGGCGTGGATGCTTTGCCAAACTATGGTCCATTCGCTCAGAGCGAAGAAGAATTACATCTTTTCGAAGATCTTCAAGGCAAAAAAGTGCTTGAGATTGGTTATGGCAGCGGGCACTCCTTGCGTTATATGAATGCTAAAGGGGCGAGTGAACTGTGGGGAGTCGATTTATCCAATACGCAAAACGAAGCGGCCACTCTACTACTTCAAGGATTGAACCCTCATTTATTCCGTGGAGCGATGGAAACTGATATTGGACTGCCGAGGGAGTATTTCGATTATGTGTACTCGGTCTATGCGATTGGATGGACGACAGATTTACAGGCAACCTTTGATCTCATTTATTCCTATTTAAAAAAAGGCGGGATCTTTATATTCAGCTGGGATCATCCTCTATATGCACATATGACTAGTGAAAATGGAAGGTTACTCTTAGAGGGATCCTATCAGGAAGAAGGGGTTAAAGTCATGGAAAATTTTAAAGGGGAAGAGGTGGATATGATGATCTATAAGCGGAAAATGTCTACTTATCTTAATCAGTTAATTCAATCGGGATTTCTAATAGGTGAAGTCATAGAGAGTGAGCCTGGGCAGAACTACGATGGAATAGAAGCAGAAGTGTCCGATCGCTATTATTCATTGTACAAAGCCCGCAAGTTTCCGGCGACTATGATTATAAAAGCAGGTAAACGCTAGGCTGAAAGCTATAGATAATATAGAAGGAGTTGAATCTATGTCCATTCAAGGATTAAATCATTTTCTATTTTCCGTATCGAATTTACACAAATCTATAGATTTTTACCGTGAGGTCTTTGGCGCAGAGTTATTGGTGAAAGGAGAAAACACGGCTTATTTTGATTTAAATGGGATGTGGCTGGCGCTTAATGTGGAAAAGAATATTCCCCGTAATGAAATCAGCCAGTCCTATACTCATATCGCCTTTACTATTGAACCTTCTGAATATGAAGCAATTTATAACAAACTGGTGGCTTTGAATGTAAATATTCTTTCTGGACGGCCGCGCAGTGAACAAGATAAACAGTCGATCTATTTCACCGACCCAGATGGTCACAAGTTTGAATTTCATACAGGTACTTTGGAAGACAGGCTAAACTATTATAAACAAGAAAAACCACATATGGAATTCTATGACCGGTCATAAATCTCATCCTAATATTCCCACCTCAGGTCATCTATATAATGTAATTAAATCCATATAATGTAATTTATCTTTAGGTTCTAATCTAAGTAAAGATAGATATAATCAAAACCCGTCCGAGGACGGGTTTTGGGGTTAGAATATTCCAAACGACATAAGGGATAAGGTTACCGTAATGATAAAGATCAGCCACCCTGCTATATTGATCCAGATTGGATTGACGTATTGGTGCAGTGTTTTTCGATTATTCATGGCAAACATTAAGAATAATACGATAATCGGCAGAATCAATCCATTGGCATATTGGGAAAAGACAATGAGCTGGATGGGATCATAGCCCAAACTTGAAAAGATGACACCGACGAGCAGCACGACCATCCAGACTACACGGAATTTCGCTGAACGTAGATTTTTTTCCCACCCCAGCGCTCCGGCTGTGGCATAGGCAGCAGCCAGAGGAGCTGTCATGGAGGAAGAAATTCCAGCAGCAAAAATCCCTATGGCAAAGACGTATTTAGCCCATGATCCAAGCAGCGGCTGCAACTGCTCTGCCATTGAGGAAGGGTCCTGAATGGAAGTTCCTAAAGGAAAAGCTGCTGCAGCTGTAATGATAATGGAAACGGATATAATTCCGCATATTGCCATAGTCAAAATCACATCGAAGCGGCTGTCGCTTAGTTGTTCTTCCCCTTTAAATCGTTCTTGGACGGTAGAAGATTGCAAGAACAGAGTGTAGGGGACAATGGTGGTCCCTATTAAAGAAATGACATACAATGTATTTCCGGAGGAAACCTTAGGAACGAATCCTTCTGTGAATATGGCAGAGAAATCAGGCTGAACTACAATAGCAGTGATCACAAAGCTTAGTGTCATTATTAAAATAAGTCCTACAAATACTCGTTCAATCACCTTATATTGGCCAATCCATAAGAGAATTCCGGCGAGGACCCCAATCAAAATAGCAACCAATTTAGTAGGAAGGCCGGTGATCGCTACCATCCCGAGCGCTCCGCCCACGATATTACCAGCTTCATAGGCTGCACTTCCAATCACGATGGCAGAAATAATTAATAAAATCGTGAGCCATTTTAATACAGGATTGGAAAACTGTTCTCTTAAAATAGTACTTAAATCCTTGCGAGTAATTACGCCAAGTCTTGTTACCATTTCCTGTAGAAACATGGTGGCTATGACAGAAAAAACGAGCGCCCATATAAGAGCGTAACCAAATTCTGCTCCAACATTACTGGCTGTCGTGACCGTTCCTGGTCCGATGATGGCCGCAGCCACAATAGCGCCTGGTCCGACATTTTTCAGCCGTCTTTTAAAAGTGCTGTCTTTAGACATAACGTTCCCTCTCTTTCTATTTTTAAAATAGGAAGCGGCGAGTCTTGAGAGACTGCTTCGGCTAGGTCAGAGAATATGTACAAGGAATTCATTACATTAACAGGAAAATATTTTAATTTTTTAACAATTCCCTTCATGAGCCTCCGTTAATCGTTTTATTTATAACGTCAATCAGTTGTTATAGGTACCCTGAAGACCTGGATAAAGCTTGAGGTAACGCTTGTATTGGGATCTGTAAGTCTCCTGGTTTTCTTGTTCAGGGGTGAAGACTTCGGCTTCCTGGGGAACGATATATTTTTCAGTAAATTCAGCGTAATCTTCTACCCAGCCCATCCAGATGAAAGCAGTCGAGGCAGCTCCAAGTACAGTGGAGTATTCACTTTCATTTGGAACTCTCACCGGACTATTCAAAATATCAGCGAGTGTTTGAGTCCAGACGCGGCTTCTCGTTCCACCTCCTATGATCGTTATCATTCCTTCTTGTTTTTCAGAGAGGGATTCAATCACCTGGCAGCAGGAAAAGCATAATCCTTCCACTACTGCACGTGTAAAATCGGATTTCTGGACAGCTGGGTGAAGCCCAACGAAGGCACCTGAAGCTTCAGGGTCCATAACCGGAAACCGTTCTCCGTGCAGATAAGGCAAAAAGAGAACGCCATTTGCACCCGCTGGCGAGGCAGCGGCCATTTTTTCAAATTTCTCGTAAGGTAATTTAGTCTGGTCTCCCCAGATATGGACGGCCCACTTGTGAACGTTTCCGGCGTTCAACAGCGGGGCGATGGAAATGTTGGTTCCTCCCGGCAGATGCGAAAGGGTAAAAACTCCGTCTATCTTATTCACCCTCTTTTCAGTTGGAGCAGCTGCCCATCCCGTAGTTCCCAAGTATAAATATAAATCACCTTCGTGAAGGGCACCTGCACCGAGCGTAGCGGCACCTGCATCCCCGCTGCCGCACAAGACAGGTGTGCCCACAGAAAATCCTGTCCATTGAGAGACTTTATCCGTTATCTTTCCTGCTTCTTGTTCCGGTTCAAGGAGGCGGGGCATCTTGACGGCATCTATTAAAAAATCGGAAAGAAGTTCCTCGCTCCACCTCCGCTCATGTAGGTCCATTAGACCTGAAGTTGCTGCGGTTACCGGGTCGGTTACTGCTTCATTTGTGAGCTTATAGATGAGATAATCCTTCGCGCTGAATACGAAGGCTTTTGCAGATTGATATTGATCTGGCTGATGCTTCTTCATCCATAGTAATTTCGCGAAAGGAGTAGAAGAGCGGATCGAATTCCCTGTTATATTTGAAAGGTAAGGCTTCTTTAATTGGATAAACCGTGCTTCTTGATCAGCTCTTGTGTCTGAATAAAGAATGGCTGTAGAAGCTGTTCCAGAAGGATCTAGCGGAATAACATCTTCCATTTGGCCGCTAAATGTAATTACCTTGATGGCCTCTACACGTTCGGGAGTGGTGTCCTGCCAGATTGAAAGGATAGTTTGAAGCGCCTGCCACCATTGTTCCGGCTGTTGTTCAACTTCCCCGTTTGGGCCATACTTCGTTTCAATTTCTATCGACTGTTCACTCGCCCGGTGACCCTGTCTATCTAAAAGAATTCCTTTTAGAGCAGATGTTCCCAGGTCGAATGCTGCTATGTAAGTCATTCTGATCCCTCCAGATTGAATAATTAATTCTAATTTCTTCAAATTGTACATGATTCTATCCATATAATGAACGTGTAAGATTAAGAGATGATAGAAATGATAATCTGGTTTATTACGGCAATTTATTATGAGAAAAAAACAGCTTAAGAAGGTTGTGAAAAAAGGTTTGTATTTATTTGTAAAAAGATAGGCATAGAGGTATATTTATGTTATCTTTAATTCAAGCCATCTTAATTAAAGAGAAATTATAAAAAAAGAGACGATGGTTTGTATAGGTATAGGATTAGGTGGTGAAGCTCTGGTCCATCAGGCCAGGGCATCCAGTGGCAGTAAGTCATATGGAGTAAAAAAGTGGGGATCCTCATCATGGATTTCCACTTTTTTATTTTTGAATGTGTAAAATCACCATGTTGCTTGAAGGAACTAGGAGAACCCCCCCACAGGGAGGGATAACGACCGAGGAGGCTTGCCGTTACCCACAGGAAAGCGAGTTATTTCCCCGCCAACTCTCACTCTTTTATGGCAACGGACCCAGAATATTTCGAAACTGAGTCTTAAAGTAACCCGCCCTTTAGTTTCATAACTTGATTATTGAAACAGTAACAGGTTTAATAGATCCTGATTTTTACAAATTCATAATGTTACTGAAATCCCGATAAGAGGGGGATTTTAATAGATAGGTACAACTCCATATTTTGTCCCGAGTCTCTGGATGTAGTATAGTTAGAATGAGCGTGAGAATTCTGACAATAGTGTAATTAGGAAGAGAGGGGTACACCTAATGAATCAGCAAACATTTTTATATCAGCCAAAGATTTCTGATGTGATGAAAAATATTAATAAGGTTATGATTGGGAAAGAAGAAGCGGCTTTACTAAGCATTGTAGCTTTGCTCGCTAAAGGGCACGTACTGCTTGAAGATGTCCCAGGCGTAGGAAAGACGATGCTTGTAAAAACCCTTGCTAAATCCTTAGATTGTGAGTTTAAACGAATTCAATTTACCCCAGATTTGCTGCCATCTGACGTTACAGGTGTTTCTATATATAATCCGAAAGAAATGGAATTCGAATTTAAGCCTGGCCCTATTCTAGGAAATATTGTACTGGCAGATGAGATTAACCGTACTTCTCCGAAAACACAATCCGCTTTGCTTGAAGGTATGGAAGAAACGAGTATTACGGTGGATGGAAACGCCGTGCCTCTTAAAGATCCTTTCTTTGTCATGGCTACCCAGAACCCCATCGAATATGAAGGAACGTATCCACTGCCTGAAGCTCAGTTGGACCGTTTTTTGTTAAAGATGAAAATGGGATACCCTACTGCAAGTCAGGAAATGGAGATGCTGAGCCGGACCTCAGGCGGACACCCGATCAACGAGATTTCGTCTGTAATCACCCGTGATGAACTGGTGTCCTTACAGAAAGAAGTCGAAGAAGTGTATGTGGACACAACCGTAAACCGCTACATTATTGACTTAGTTACAGGCACTCGGAAGCATGAAGGTGTCTATCTGGGTGTGAGCCCTCGTGGATCGATCTCCCTCATGAAAGCTGCTAAAGCATATGCATTTGTTCACGACCGTGATTATGTCGTGCCCGATGACGTCCAGTACCTCGCCCCTTATGTATTGTCACATCGTATGATTCTTACTTCTGAAGCGAATTTTGAAGGAGCAACGCCTGAAAGTATTATCGAAGAGCTGCTCTCCGCCACCTCCATTCCTGTAAAGAGGAATATTAGTGAATGAGACAGACTCTTCAATTCACGGCTAAACTCCTCGTTGTATTGACATTGTTTGCTGTTTTATTTTCTTATGCAATGTTTCAGGGAGGCTTTGTCAGCTGGTTTCTCTTCTACGCATTTCTTCCTTTTCTTGTCTATATGACAGGGGTGCTTCTTTATCCAATAAACGATTGGAAGGTAGAACGTAAACTTTCAAAAAGGGTAGCCACAGGAGGCGAAAGTGTTGAGATAGATGTGACACTCACAAGAAGAATCCCTTTTCCCATTTATTATTGCGTCATTGAAGAGTATCTCCCGGAGTCCCTTAAGAAACAGGACCGTCATCTAGATAAATTTAGAGATATGGAGAAGGCAAGTGAATTTCAGCAGGACAGAATTGTGAAGAAAGTCATGTTCCCCTGGTTCAAGCAACATTTACGTTACCATTATGAGCTTGAGAAGCTTCCGCGGGGGGAGCACCAGTTCAAGGCATTCCGTATCAAAACCGGGGACTTTTTCGGGTTTGTAAAAAAAGAGCACGTGTATCGGGAAGAGGATAAACTTCTCGTCTTTCCTTATAAGCGTCCAGTGAAGCTGCGTGAACGTGTTTACAGCTTTGAACAGGGAGCGAGTCCCTCTTTTAAACTCAATGAAAAAAACACGAACGTCGTCACAGGTGTTCGTGAATATATGCAAGGCGACCGCTTTGCCTGGGTGGATTGGAAGACTACAGCTAAAAAGAACCAAATGATGACGAAAGAATTTGAGCAGGAAAAAAGCGTCGATATGCTCATCATTTTGAATGCGGTCTATCACCCCACTATGAACCCTTTGAGTTTTGAAGGTTCCGTTGAATTTACTGCATCTTTATTAGAAGAACTTCATAAAAAATCTTCGCAGCTTGCTTTTATGACTCTTGGAGATGGACGAGCGTATTTTCCGTTTCATCAGAACCATTCACAGACCCATAAAATTCAAGGCCACTTAGCTAAGATTAAGCCGCTTGGCCGAGTGCCATTTTCGCAGCAGCTGGACCGTGAACGGGCTCAGATTCCTTCTGGGACGATCGCTTTAGTGATCAGTCATTACTTAGATGAAAATACGGAACAATCCCTCGTTAAATTAGCGAAAAAGAGTAAGCGTCTCGTCTTTTTTTATGTGCGCCCCCGAGAGCAGGTGAGCTTTCAGGACCATCAGCACATTAAACTGTTAAAAAATCAGGGAATCGTTGTGCAAGTATTATCAGAAGAGCAATTGACTCGACAAGAATTTGAGGTGAGTACCTGATGCCTAATACAATTAATGACCAGCGCTCTACTGTGTTTAAACTTATGATTTATGTAATTGGTTTTCTATTATTCTGTGAATGGCTTCTGCCTCTGGAAGCTATTACGGAAACGAAAAATGTAACGATCTTTTTTATTTATGCAACGTTTTGTTTTTTTATTTCTTTTATTCAGGTTCCGTGGTATTTATCTATGCCTCTCAAACTCTTGGGCTTAGCCTTTATATTGGACGGACTCTATATTGCAGAAACCATTTTCAGCGGCCATTGGTTTTCTATCCTATATGATCAAATCATCTTTAATGTCCAGGTGATTCAGGCGCAGGAATGGTGGCAGATGACTCCTTTATTCCGTAGTCTGCTTTTCCTCATCTTATTATGGCTAATGAGTTACTTGCTATTTTACTGGATCGTAGTGGCTAACCGTATGTTCGTGTTCGTACTGCTTACACTTATTTACGTTACGGTGGTGGATACGTTTACCGTCTACGACGGGAAATGGGCGATTATCCGCACATTCGTTTTGGCAATGGCTGCTCTTGGTGTTACCAGCTTCCACAAAGAGATGGATAAAGAATCGATTGCTTTGGGAGGGTTTAAAAAAGGTCACTTATGGGTGCTGCCTTTGATTGCGATTATCCTGTTTTCAACCGTTGCGGCTTATGCTTCTCCTAAACTTTCTCCGCAGTGGCCGGACCCCGTTCCCTTTATCCAGAGTGCTACCGGGGGTGCTGGACCTGGAGGGAGCGGTGTCGTCCAAAAGGTAGGCTATGGTGAAAATGATAGTCGTCTCGGAGGATCATTTATTCAGGACGATACTCGCGTCTTTACGGCCATGGCCGATGGAGAAAGGTACTGGAGAATTGAATCGAAAGATACGTACACCGGGAAAGGCTGGGAAGATACATTGGAAGATCCGGTCCAAACGGTTTCTCCTGACAATATTCCTTTTCAAACCTTTACGGATGAAGTCGAAATAGAAGAACAGCAGTCCCTTATCGAGTTAACTAGTGCAGCTGATTTTCAAAAGCTGGTGTATCCATATGGCACCACTTCGCTTGACACTAGTGACGGGTATCAGCTTCGAGTTCATGAGAATACCGGTGAAATGGATACACTCAAAGGAGACTCCCCGGCTAAATTGAACAGATATGTCATCAACTATGATTTTCCTTCTTTTGAATATGATCAGCTGCGTGAATCGAGTACCGAAGACCCGGAAGAGATCAAAGAGAACTACTTGCAGCTTCCTGATTCCCTGCCGGGGCGAGTGCGCAACCTCGCCAGTCAAATCGTAGAAGACGAGGACAATCGATACGATAAGGCAAAAGCTGTAGAGTCGTATTTTTCATCGAATGGATTTGAATATTCAACGACTGATGTACCGGTGCCTGATGAAAATGAGGACTATGTAAACCAGTTTTTATTCGAATCTCAAATCGGATACTGTGATAACTTCTCCACGTCCATGGTGGTTATGCTGAGGTCAGAAGGCATTCCAGCACGCTGGGTAAAAGGGTTCACAGCTGGAGAGCGAATTGATGCCACGGATGTTACGTACAACGATGAACTCCAGAATAAATATGAAATCACGAGCGGCAATGCGCATTCGTGGGTGGAAGTTTATTTCCCTGATGTGGGCTGGGTTCCTTTTGAACCAACGAAAGGGTTCACAAACAATGCGGACTTCTATACGGATGTAGAAACCGATGATAGTGATTCAGCGGCTTCCGGTTCCGATACGGAAACCCCGGAAGACAATATGGGCAACCCGCAGCAGATGGAAGAACAGGAAGCAGCGTCTGATTCTGAGTCCGTTAACATCGATTCAGAACAGAGCTATGTATGGGTTTATGTTCTGGCTGCCTTTCTAATCCTTGCTTTACTCGTTCTGTATGTGACCCGTTACAAGTGGATCTCCGCTTTTCTCATTCGACGCTATCGTAAAAAAGAGGACGAGGAAACGTATGAAAAAGCTTACCAATATTTACTAAAAGTACTGGAGCATAAAGGATTTAAGCGTAAACCCGAACAGACGCTAAGAGACTATGCCTTTGTCGTCGATCGTCACTTCCAGTCCAATGACATGCGGCGTTTAACGAATGATTATGAGCGTGTTCTGTACAGAAATGAGAGTCACCGTTCCCATTGGCCGAAAGTCACTGAATTATGGGAAAATTTAATTAAAAAAGCATTGTCTTGATTCCTGTCAGAACCGTTGATAGAATGAATGAAATTAGACGCATTCTTCCTTCGTATATCCTCGAGAATATGGCTCGAGAGTCTCTACCGGGGCACCGTAAATGTCCTGACTATGAAGGTGGGGATCACGTGACGAGATATGCACGGATGGATTTCTGCCTTCGCCTGAATTATTTTAACGGGAAGGTGGGAATCCTTTTTTTATAGGCCCCTGGTCGTGCGTTTTTTTCTAATGAAAAGGAGTGGAAAGATATGGAGCAGGTCCAAGGTATGATCCTGGTACTGGATTTCGGAAGTCAATATAACCAATTAATTACCCGCCGTATACGTGAGTTCGGGGTTTATAGTGAACTTCATTCTCATAAGATGACGGTTGAAGAGATCAAGGAACTGAACCCAAGCGGAATTATTCTTTCTGGCGGACCTAACAGCGTCTATGGAGAACATAGCTTCCGTTGTGACGAAGGTCTGTTTGAGCTGGGGATTCCGGTGCTTGGCATTTGCTATGGCATGCAGCTGATGACTCACCATTTCAAAGGAAAAGTGGAGCGTGCGAATGAACGCGAGTACGGAAAAGCAGAGATTAACATAGCTGAAGATCCGATTATTTTTAAGAAAACTCCCCGAAATCAGACGGTTTGGATGAGCCATAGTGACAAAGTTATTGACCCGCCTCAAGGCTTTGTCGTAGATGCGACTAGTCCTTCCTGCCCGGTAGCTGCGATGAGCAATGGGGAAATTAATATGTACGGTGTTCAGTTTCACCCAGAAGTGCGTCATTCCGAGTATGGAAATGATATCCTGCGCAGCTTCGTATTTGATGTATGCGATGCGAAGGATGACTGGACCATGGAGCACGTAGTGGAAATGGAAGTAGAGAAAATCCGCGATCAAGTTGGGGATCGTAAAGTGTTGTGCGCGTTAAGCGGTGGCGTAGATTCCTCTGTTGTTGCAGCGCTGATTCACCGTGCCATCGGAGACCAGCTGACTTGTATTTTCGTTGATCACGGACTGCTTCGGAAAAATGAAGCGGATGACGTGATGCGCACGCTTGGTGATGGGTTCAATATGAACATTATTAAGGTAGACGCGAAGGATCGCTTCCTAAGCAAGCTTGAAGGCGTATCCGACCCTGAACAGAAGCGGAAAATCATTGGTAATGAGTTTATTTACGTCTTCGATGACGAAGCAGAAAAGCTGACGGAAATAGATTATCTCGCTCAGGGAACTCTTTATACCGATATTATTGAGAGTGGTACGGAAACGGCTCAAACAATTAAATCGCACCACAATGTCGGTGGCCTTCCTGAGGAAATGGAACTGCAGCTGATCGAGCCTTTGAATACACTCTTCAAAGACGAAGTGCGTGCGCTTGGAACCGAGCTTGGTGTGCCGGAACATATCGTTTGGCGCCAGCCATTCCCGGGACCTGGACTTGCGATTCGCGTATTAGGTGCGATTACGGAAGAGAAGCTTAAAATCGTTCGTGAATCTGATGCGATTTTGCGTGAAGAAATCAAGGAAGCTGGACTTGACCGTGATATTTGGCAGTACTTCACCGTCCTTCCGGATATTCGATCCGTAGGAGTGATGGGCGATGAGCGAACGTATGACTATACGATCGGTATTCGTGCGGTTACATCCATTGATGGGATGACGTCCGATTGGGCCCGTATTCCTTGGGACGTCCTGGAGAAAATCTCCACCCGCATAGTGAATCAGGTTGATCACATCAACCGCGTGGTTTATGACGTAACGAGTAAGCCGCCGGCTACAATTGAATGGGAATAAACGAACATTAAAGTTATTTTTTATGCTAAATGTTCGGAAATAGGGTTGACGAACTATAGGCTTCCCTAGTAAGATAGAGAAAAATTAAGAATTAGTAACACCGCCGTATAATTTTGGGAATAAGGCCCATGAGTTTCTACCGGACCGCCGTAAATTGGTCTGACTACGCTGGTGAATAGTTGACGCCTTGCATGTGGTTTGTGCCTGGCTCATCTATTTCCTTCGTATATAGGTAGACACTCTTGATCATTCAAGAGTGTTTTTTATGTGTGCCCGGCACGGGTGTAAACTCTAGGGTTCAAGTCCCGAGCGGCGAAGGTCGTTGTAGCCGTTAGTCAAAGGCAAGGGTGTCCAGGGTGACCTGAAATCTGAAGGAAGCCGGAGACAAATTTCCGCCCCGAGGAACACAAATCTCATAAAAGGCTGTCTGTCTGGGGTGAGTCTGCATAACAAGACGAAACCCCAACGACCAAAGGGGCAGGCAGTAAATGAGGCGGGGATATGGAAAGGAAGTTTATGCTTTTACCCGGGGAGGTCTGATGGACAAGCCGTACACATGCGGTAACCGATTCCCCAAAGAATCGCTGAACCATCAG
>NZ_FOOG01000016.1:0-18132 GCF_900113125.1 Halobacillus alkaliphilus
GATAAATTGGGTCCGTTACTCTATGTGGAAGAGGGCTGGTGGGGAAATAACTCGCTTTCCTATGGGGGAACGGTGAGCTTCCTCGCTCGTTTCACTCTCTGCGGGATCTCACCTAATTCCTTCTCCCATGGGAGTCTCGCCATTTCCCCACCAGCCCAACTTTATTAGGAAGAACGGACCCTTCGGAAAGAGAGTGTCCTCTCCTCCTTAACCTGCCTGAAATGCTTATATAACAGACTATCTCGCATCGTTCAGCTTGAATAAAGAAAATACACCCGTGATTATTTTTCTTCAAGTGGGAGAAGGATAAACGCGTTTCGAGTTTCTGATTCGGCAAGGTCCGGAGGGGGACGATGAAGACTCCTGTGGGATGAACATGATCGGTAAGATCCCGGAAGGCGAAGCCTGAGGAAGCTTACCACAAGGGATGTTCGACGAAGATCGCCACCTCCTGTGGCAACGTCGAACGACCCTGCGTCGTGCAGGGCCGGAAAGCGAAATCGTCCCCCGCAGGACCTAATTTCCACAAAGGTCTCGAATTCGAGTCTTCAACAAACGGGAGCTTTACTGGAAGATCATCAATTAGATCTAACATAGTCTAGTTATAAATTCAGGCCGATCCACCCATACTAGATACGAATAAAAATTCTCTAGGATGGGATGGAGTCATATGAACGGAAAATACATTATTTATCATCAGGTAACCGGCGGGGTTATTAAAAAAGCAACCATCTACGCGCCTCATCGGGAAACCGCTAAAAAAACTTATTTAGCTAAAAACCCGAAAGCGAAAATCACTCACGTGTTCACGGTCTAATTTAATTTTTCCGATAAAAAACAACCAAGCTGGCTCCCTCCGGACCCAGCTTGATTGCTATGCGCGCGTTACCTTATATATTAAGAATGAAAATCCAGACCGGACTGCACCTCATCAATGTAGCCGGCGCGAATCACATAATCTCCGAAATGCTCATTCTCCTGCCGCTCTTTCGCGTATTCAAACAGCATCGGCTTGATCGTTCCTAAAATCTCTTCTTCTCCAATGTTTTCCTTGTACAGTTTATTCAGGCGATTTCCTGTGAAACCTCCGCCCAAATACATATTATATTTGCCTGGTCCTTTTCCAATAAAACCGATCTCACTGAGCGCCGGGCGTGAACAGCCGTTAGGGCAGCCACTCATCCGGATAACGATTTCTTCATCCTGAAGACCTGCTTCGTCAATCACGTCATCCATTTTATCAATTAAGGATGGCAGGTAGCGTTCTGACTCCGCCATCGCAAGTCCGCACGTTGGAAAAGCGACACACGCCATGGAGTTTCTTCGTAGCGCTGAGTTGTAGCGGCCATCAGTCAGGCCGTACTGCTCCACCAGCTCATCAATTTCCTGCTTCTTCTCTTCTTCAACCCGGGCAATGATTACATTCTGATTGGGTGTCAGGCGGAATTCGCCCTCATGAACTTTCGCGATTTCACGAAGACCTGTCATCACCTGGTTGTCCTCGGAGTCCTTGATCCGGCCGTTTTGGATAAACAGGGTCAGATGCCACAGACCGTCGCCTTCAACCCAGCCGTAGCGGTCGCCGTTATGGTCGAACGTATAAGAACGCTCTTCTTCAAGCTCCCACCCGAGGCGGTTATGAAGCTCCTGCCGCACCCAGTCAAGGCCATGACGATCCACGGTGTACTTGAACCTGGCATTCTTTCGCTCAGAACGGTTGCCGTAGTCCCGCTGGATCGTTAAAATTTTCTCAGCCACATCGACGATTTTTTCAGGCTCGCAGAATCCAATCACACGTGACACTTGCGGATACGTATTCGTGTCGCCATGGGTCATGCCCATACCGCCGCCGACAGCCACATTAAAGCCTTTCAGCTCATTGTTTTCCACGATGGCAATAAAACCAAGATCCTGGGAATAAACATCAATATCGTTGGAAGGCGGCACCGCGATCCCGATCTTGAATTTCCGCGGCAGATAAAGCGAGCCGTATATCGGTTCGACCTCGTACTCGTCCTTGCTGTCTTCCACTTTCTCACCATCGAGCCAGATCTCATGATAGGCTTGGGTGCGTGGCAGCAAGTGCTCACTTACCTTTTTGGACCATTCATAAATCTCGCCATGAATATCCGATTGATACGGATTGGCATTACACATTACATTTCGGTTCACGTCCCCGCAAGCCGCAATCGTATCCATCAGGGACTCATTGATCATTTGAATTTGCTTTTTCATATTCCATTTCAGCACGCCGTGCGTCTGAAACGTCTGCCGGGTTGTCAGCTTCAAGGTGTGATTGCCATACGTATTGGCAATCTCATCCATCACTAGCCACTGCTCCGGGGTCGCCACTCCGCCTGGTAAGCGGACACGCGTCATAAATTGATACGCAGGCTCTAGCTTCTGCTGCTTACGCTCCTGCCTTACATCCCGGTCATCCTGCATATAACTGCCGTGGAACTTCATAAGTTTGGTATCAGAATCCGGAACACTCCCCGTAATCGGATCCTGCAGACTCTCAGCGAGCGAGCCCCGCAAATACCGGCTTTCTTTCTTAATGTCTTCCATTTCACTAGGAGGACCGTGCTGCTGGCTGTCCCTCTGTTTACTCATCCAATCGCTCCTTTCACTTCCCTATTAATAAACATCGCGCTGATAGCGTTTTTCTTTTCTCAAATGATCGATATAAGATTCCGCGTCTTCACGGGACATGTTCCCTTCTTTTTCTGCAATCGTGATTAAAGCTTCATGAACGTCCTTCGCCATATACTTTTCATCACCGCAGACATACACATACGTCCCGTCCTCTAGCCATTGATAAACTTCAGCACTTTTTTCAAGCAGGCGATGCTGAACATAAACTTTTTCCTCGTTATCACGTGAAAAAGCTACATCCATGTTGGTAAGTACACCTTCTTGCAACCAGCGCTGCCACTCTACCTGGTATAGAAAATCTGAGACAAAATGCTGTTCTCCGAAGAATAGCCAGTTCTTGCCGGAAGCTTCCGTTTCTTCCCGTTCTTCAAGGAAAGACCGATACGGCGCCACCCCTGTACCGGCTCCAATCATGAGCACCGGCGCATCAGGATTTTCCGGCAATTTGAAATTCGGATTCTTTTGGACAAAAACAGACAGCTGGTCTCCATGATTCGCGCGCTCAGCGCACTGAATGGAGCAGACGCCAAGTCTCTGCCGGCCGTGGGCCTCATATCGTAGAGCACCAATGGTCAGATGAACCTCATCTGGATTGGCGGCCTGACTGCTGGCAATGGAATACAGACGAACAGGAATTTTCCTGAGAATTCCGATAAAGTCCTGTACGGTTCCTTTCCATGGACCGAAGTCGCGAACGAAGTCCAATACGTCACGTCCGTAGATATAGGCTTTCCACTGCTCGGGATCCTGAAGGATTTCGGCTAGCTGTTCGTTATCCGTCAGTGTCTGCGCTTTTTCAAGCAATGGCTTAGTTAAACAGGTCGTTTCATACGTAGAAAGAAGAGCTTCTCTCAAGGAACGGATTTCCCCGTCCTTATTAATCGGCACCGATTCTTCTGGATTCCAGCCCATCTCTTTAATCAGTTGATCGACGAGCGATTCATCATTTTCTGGGAAAATCGCCAGGCTGTCTCCGGGTTCATAGGATAGATTTGATCCTTCCAAATCCAGTTCCAGATGGCGCGTTTCTTTATTGGACCCGCGTCCATTTAAATTAATATTTTCCAAGATCTCCGCATGAAAAGGGTGAGCACGGGAGTAAACCGGCGTATCATCCGCATGAACAGTCTGGGTATTGCCAGATGGTGCCTGAGTGCCACCTGCAGACTTCTGTTCATTTAATAGGGCGAGCACGCCATCAAACCATTCACCGGCCGGTTCTTCAAAGTCAAGATCACAGTCGACTCTAGGATAGATCCGCTCTGCTCCGAGCTCTTCAAGCTTCTGATCAATATCTTTGCCGGTCTGACAGAAGAATTCGTACGAACTGTCCCCTAAGGAAAGGACAGAGAATCGCACACCGTCCAGTTTCGGAGCACGTTTACTGAATAGAAAATCGTAGAAAGAAAGTGCGTTATCCGGCGGATCCCCATCTCCATGAGTGCTCGTAAGCACCAGCAGATCTTCCACTTTCTTTAGCGCTTTTGGTTTAAAATCATCCATTGATGAAACCGTGACTTGATAGTCCTGCTCTTTTAATTTAGCTGCATATTCATCAGCTAAGGCCTGGCAATTGCCAGTATGGGATCCAAATAAAATCGTAATTTCTCTTGTCGCTTCCACTGTTGTTTCCTGGATTTGCCCACCCGTTTCGGGAACTTGGACGGCCGTATCAGCTTCTGTTGCTGCACTGGATAAATAACCGCTCAGCCATATCTTCTGCTTTTCATTCAAAGTCGGCAGTAAACGGTTCAACAGATCGGCTTGATCCTGATTAAATGGGCTGTTCATAACCTCTAATGGCAAAAAATCCACCTCCTGTAAAAAATCGATTAATAACTTTGGGTCAGCTGTTTAAAGTATTGATTCAGTTTAACTACCATGGCACCCATTTTCTGATTTTCCGGCTGGAGAACTTCGGTAATACCCTGATCTTCCAGTTCTTTTGCTGTTACTTTTCCAACCGCAACCGCCAGTACCTGATCATTAAATTTGCGAATTAAAGTTTCCTGGTCTTCGGTATCTTCAAATAAGTTCTTCACTTGCGTTTTACTTGTAAATACAACCGCTTCAATGGATTGGTCAAATATCTCCATTTTTAATTCCTGAAGATTGGCTGTTTTCGGTTTTTCAAAGGAGTAAGGCTGAGAGAGATAAACCTCATACCCCATCTCTTCCAGGGTCGATTTCCATTTCGCATCGTCAAGATTATAGGCTTGAAGAAATACGCTTCCCCGCTCAGGCGATGCTCTCAGTTCCTTCATCAGTTCAGCCATCGTACCATCAGCAGCAAGAAGCTCCGGCTTCAGTTGATGTTCTTTCATCCAGTCGGTCGTTTTCTTGCCTCTTATGGCCAGACGGCTATCTCTTAATTTTTCAATAAATTCCTCGTGCACCTCGTTCCTAAGAGCCGAGTCGGCAAGCGTTCTGGCTCCGATTCCTGTGGTTAAGATCACCCAATCAAATGAGCCAGTGATCAGATCGCGGACGTTGCCAGCACTTGTGGCTTCATCCAGATTCATTTTTCCCTGAATGGAATATACCACTGGTTCTCCACCGAAATTCCGGATCAGCGTTCCAATTTCTTCCGATCTTCGATCAGCGGCTACGGCCACCCGCTTCCCTAGCAGTCCACTCATGGTCATCTCCTCCTTCCTCTTCTTGCTTAAGCCACTCGAGCATCGATGTCTGCTTCGTTTCATCCATATAATCCTCCTCCACGAGCTTTTTAAGCGTTTCTTGCTTTTCTTCACTCGAAAGACGGGATCGTTTAATGTACTGGCGGCATGTATATAAAAAGTCGACGTAGTCTTCATAATCATGATTGTACTTCTGTTCCAGTTCCTCTTTCATTCGGGCGGAAAGCTTAGGACTTGCTCCTCCCGTCGAAACAGCGATCGATAATCTGCCCCGTTTGATATGACCCGGAAACTGGAGGTTGCCCCGTTCCGCCTGCCCAGTAACATTGACGAGCGGAACCTTAGCGGAAGACTGCCATACCTGTTCGTTTACCAGTTCATTATTAGTTGCAATCACCACTATGTAAGCGTCTTTTATATCCTTAGGCTGGAAGGTTTTCTTCTTCCAGTCCACTTCGGCGTTCTCGGCCATCGCATGCAGTTCAGAAGTTAAGTGAGGGCTCACAATGGTGACTTGAGCCCCGGTGTCAATTAATGTACGGGCTCGTTTACAAGCCACCTTTCCCCCTCCGATAATCACGGCTTTGCGATCTTCCAGTTGGATCATGAGCGGTGTAAACGCCATACTCCCTAACTCCTTTCTTTAAGACAGGACAGGAAACGATTCCTTGTTCTGCAACGCTTCATTCACCCGGTCTGCGAGCGCCTCTACGATTCCAGGGTGATCCTGTAAATAATGAGTCATTTCAATCGAATGACCTTCAGCCTTAAGCTCCTCAATTTTCTTCTGCATAGAGCGGATCAATAGCCCTGTAAACCATAAGTAGGGAACGACCACTGTCCCTTCCCCTTCGCGACCGAGGGAAGTTTCCAACCCTTCTTCAAACGTGGGACTGCAAGCAGCTAAGTAGCAGACATCCACGCTTGAAGCATGGGTTTTACTTTTCAGCTTGTGGGCAATGGATTCAATGTCTCGCTTTGTTTCCGGCTTCCGGCTGCCCCGACCTACTAAAAGCAGGTTTAAAGAGGTTCGTTCTCTGTCCGTTACAGCTTCAATACGGTCAACCAGAACATCAACCAGCCGCTCCTGTACGCCGAGCGGTTTTCCATACGTAAAGGTGACGGATGGAAAGCGTTGCTGCACATGGCTAATTTCCTCTGGAAGGTCCTTGTAGTAATGACCCGCTGACAGAAGAAGCACAGGAATAACAGCAATCTCAGTAGCCCCTTTTTGCACCAGTTCCTCTACTCCATCCTCGACATTAGGTGAGGCAATCTCCAAGTAGCATATCTTCCATAAGGGAACGTTCACATATGCCTGCGCTTTTTCGATACAGGCGACCGCTTCCTTCCTGGTTTCCTCGACTCGACTTCCATGACTCACGTATAATACGGCCTGCATGTTTTACCTCCTTGTTAACCCACTACTTGATGGAATGGATTCTCTTCCTGCTGTGGAAGCGATTCAAACCACTGCAGCGAATCCCGCAGCTTCACCACTTCCCCCACGACAATCATGGATGGATTGGCTATATCTTTTGCTTTTTCTACGATGTTGGAAACAGTACCTGTCACCGTTTGCTGGTGTTCCGTTGTTCCCCATTGCACAAGCGCGATCGGTGTGTCAGCCGAACGTCCATGACGTATCAGTCTTTCACAAATATCAGGCAGTTTTTTGACGCCCATATAGATGCACAGGGTATCCATGCTTTTCACGACGCTTTCCCAGTAGTCTTCTTCGTCGATTCCAAGCTTACTGACCCCCGAGATAAAAGCGACGGAAGAGCTATAATCGCGGTGAGTGACAGGAATGCCTGCATAGGCTGGAGCGGCGATTCCTGAAGTGATGCCGGGAACAACTTCGTATGGAATCCCGCGTTTGGATAAGGCCTCTGCTTCTTCACCGCCTCTACCGAAAACGAAAGGATCGCCGCCTTTCAGACGAGTCACTGTTTTTCCCTGCAGGGCAAATTTGCATAACAGCCCGTTAATGCTCGTTTGACTGAGGGAGTGGTTATTAGGACTTTTTCCGCAATAGACAAGCTCGGTACGCTCTCCTGCTTCATCTAAGAGTTCCTGATTTACAAGACGGTCGTAAAGGATGACATCTGCCTGCTGAATGGCCTTCAACCCTTTAACGGTAATTAAATCCACATCGCCTGGTCCTGCCCCTACGATAAATACTTTGCTCATCCTTTGACCCACCCCTTTTCAATTAAGACAGCAACAAGCTGATCTGCACATGCCTGTTCATCGAGATGGCCGGATTCCAAGGTGACCTCAGGGGAAACGGGTGCTTCATAAGGAGCATCTACACCGGTAAATCCTTTGATTTCTCCTTTTCTTGCTTTCTCGTACAATCCTTTAGGATCACGCTTTTCACATTCATCTACAGGACAATCCACGTGGACTTCGAGGAATTCGCCTTCGTTAAACAGCTCCCTGACTTGATTGCGGTCTTCCTGATAAGGAGAGATAAAAGCCGTCAATACAATCGTTCCACTGTCTGCAAAAAGCTTCGCCACTTCGCCAATCCGGCGGATATTTTCTTTCCGATCTTCTGCTGAAAAACCAAGATCTCCATTAAGTCCCTGACGGATGTTATCCCCGTCTAATAAGTAGGTTTGAAGTCCTTTCTGAAACAGCTGCTGATTGACCAAGTTGGCGATCGTCGATTTACCGGAACCAGATAAACCGGTCAGCCAGAGGACTCCGCTATGGTGTCCGTTTTTCTTTCGATAATCGTTTACATTTACTGATGCGTCATGCCACGTTAGATTGGAGCCCATCTCCATCACCCTTTCCGTTATGAGTCGATTGTTTGTTTATCTCTAAGTCCTTCAATCAGCGTCTCAACGACCTCGGGACGGCTGAATGTTTTTGGTGGTTTTTCACCATTTCTAAGCAGTTCACGTACTTTTGTACCGGAGAAAATGACGTGATGTTCGGCATCATGAGGGCACGTCTTGTGAGAAGCCATTCCTTCACATGCCTCGCAGTAGAAGCTGTGCTCAAAGAACATCGGCGTTATGCCTAGTTCATCTTCTGTAAAATGACGGAAGATTTTCTGCGCGTCGTAGGTTCCGTAGTAATCGCCTACTCCAGCATGGTCACGGCCGACAATGAAGTGGGAACAGCCGAAGTTCTTGCGGACGATGCTGTGGAAAATCGCTTCTCTAGGACCGGCATAACGCATAGCCGCACTAAAGACAGCAAGCACGACACGATTCGCTGGATAGTAGTTTTCGAGCAGTACCTGGTAGCTCTTCATCCTTACATCACTCGGAATATCATCGCTTTTCGTTTCACCGACAAGCGGATTTAAGAACAATCCGTCTACAGTTTCCAGGGATGCTTTCTGGATGTATTCATGAGCACGGTGAACCGGGTTGCGAGTTTGAAAGCCAACGACTTTACTCCATCCCAGCTCTTTAAATAAATCTCTCGACTGGGCAGGATCGAGGTAGAATTTTTCCTCATGTTCCTTCTCCGCACGCTTCGTCAATTCAATTTCACCGGCAACGTAATAGTCCGGACGACCGTAAAGCTTATTTACACCTGGGTGCGCAGACTCTTTGGTTAAGTACACATTCTCTGCTTCTTTTTCTTTATCAGATGAATAGACTTCACTAATCGTGATCGTACCGTAAGTCGTACCGTTTTGAACGAGTGCGGCTTTCTGTCCCGGCTGAAGTGTATCGGCCTGGTCTTTATTCACGGGCAGTGTAATGGGAATACTCCACGGTGTTCCGTCTTTCAGCCTCATATTTTCAACGACGGAATGGTAATCTTCCTCGTTTAGGAAACCGGTTAATGGACTGTAGGCTCCGTTTCCGATCAGCTCTAAATCACTTAATGCCATGGCATCGAGTTCAATTTTTGTTGTGAGGGCTGAAGTGTCAGCCCCTTCGTTAATTTGATTGACAAGCGTCCCGCCGTGGGGAGCGATAATAGTAGACATGTCATTTCCTCCTTTATTCACTCTCGTTGTTACCTGTGGTATGAAGACCGCACTCGGTCTTGTTAAAGCCTTTCCATCGTCCGGAGCGATCATTGCTGTCCGCTGCAAACGTACAAGGGATACATCCAATACTTGGATAGCCTTGATCGTGCAAATCATTGTAATCCAAGTCGTTTACTCGGATATATTGCCATACGTCGTCCCATGTCCAGTAAATAAGGGGACATACCTTTATGGATTCAAAACGGTCATCTTTATTTATAAAATTCGTATGGCTCCGGCTTACCGACTGTTCGCGCCGCAGTCCGGATACCCAGGCTGTGGCTCCGCTTAATGCTTCTTCCAGCGGTTTAATTTTACGGATAAAGCAGCATTGATCCGGCTCTCGTTTCCATAAAGCTGAGCCGTGTTTTTCAGCCTGCTGTTCCAGTGTTAATTCCGGTTTTTTCATTTCAATATTCAAGTCAGGGTATCTTTTCTTCACCTTATCGATTAAATCGTATGTTTCCTGAAAATGAATTTCCGTATCAAGAAAAACGATGTGGGCATCTTTTTTTACTTTTGCAATTAAATCAATGAGCACAATTCCTTCGGCCCCGAAACTGCAGGCGTAGGTTATGGAAGATCCATAGGTATCATAAGCCCATTGCAGCACCTCAAGTGCTCCCTTGGTTTCCCCTTCAGGGCCCAGGTGTTCAAAAGGATCGCCTGTAAACTCTTCATAAGTTATGGCTGGATTCGTCATTTTTCTCCTCCCTTCCCACAAAACAAAACGCTAAAAATCAAAAACCTCTCTTCTTGAAAAAAGAAGAGAGGCGTTCAGCAGAAATAAGCCAGCGTCTCATCTTCTCATCTTTCAAGTGATAGCTTGCTGGAATTGGCACAGCGTCTGTCGACCCGTTGCCGAGGCTTCAAAGGGCCAGTCCCTCCACCTCTCGAGATAAGAAAACGATGATTGAATTTTTTTGAAATGTGATTGATTAAAATCTTATGCCCCTTTTCACTATATGTCAATGCTTAATTTAAATATTCTGTATTTTAAAAAATCGTTCTTGACAGGACATGCCCTTCCCATTTAGATTGAATAGTATCTTAATTTTAAAAATTAAATATCCTTATAGAGAGCCGGGGAAGGAATCTGGTCCGTTGATCCCGCAGCAACCTCTCCTTGTCGGAGAAGGTGCTCATTCCAGCAGACATTGTCTGAGAGATAAGGTTAAGCTATGCAGCTTTTCACCTCTTTCCTCAGGAAAGAGGTTTTTTCTTAGCCTTTTTACAAATGATCTGGTAGGAATTGTGATTTTTACTCTCTTAAACTTCCGTGCTGATTTTAAAGTAAAGCTTCCATTAGTTGAAGACTTGATTTCGAGTCTTTTGTGGAAATTAGGTCCTTAGGGGGGACGATTTCGCTTTCCGGCCCTGCACGACGCAGGAAAGCGAGTTGTCTCCGGAGCCGCCTTAGTCTATATTTTGGCAACGGACCCGAGTTATCTCAAAGCTTAGTCTTACAGAAAACGGCTCTATTGTGTAATAAGCTTCTAATGAAAAACAATAATAAATTTTAACAAAGAAGTGACTTTATCCATTTCAGGTCCATATAGTGTAAGACTCAAGATGGAATCTGCTAAGAGAACAACTCGCTTTTCTGTGCCCTGTAAGCATAGTTAGAAATACATAACAGCTAGATTTTTTTATACGTAAAACCAAGTAAATCAATCAGAATAATAAATTATAGAAACAGGAGTGATGTAACTTGAGAAGATTACTTATTTTTTCGTTCGTCGGTTTTTTTGCCCAGCTGATCGACGGTGCCCTGGGGATGGCTTTTGGACTCAGCTCTTCCTCCCTTTTGCTCGCTTACGGGGTAGCTCCCGCGATTGCCTCCTCTTCGATTCATATGTCTGAAATAGCTACAACAGCTGTCTCAGGCTTTTCTCATTACAAGTTCGGGAATCTGGACAAAAAATTAGCCCTGACCTTAATTCTTCCGGGGTCGGTCAGCGCATTTTTGGGAGCTGCTTTTTTGAGCAATCTCCCTGGAGATATGATTAAACCTTTTATCTCATCTTTCTTGCTTTTGCTCGGAATCTATATCGTCGCTCGCTTTCTTTTCCTGCGCCCGTCAAACGACAACAAAAAGAGAATGCCGCTCAAAAAACGTTTTCTATATCCACTTGGCTTCCTGGCTGGATTCTTTGATTCCATTGGCGGCGGTGGATGGGGACCTATCAATACCCCCGTTCTTCTTTCACAAAAAGGAGCAACACCAAGAAAAGTCATCGGTACAGTGGATACGACCGAGTTTGCTGTGACCACTTCTGCAACCCTCGGCTTCCTCCTGTTTTTAGGGATCGAGCAGTTCAACTGGCTGTGGGTGGCGGCCTTTGTGATTGGCGGAGTCCTGGCAGCTCCGCTTGCTGCCTGGCTGGTCCGGATCATCCCTGCCTTGATTCTCGGCGTTCTGGCCGGCGGATTTATTATTTTAGTGAATTTGCGTACTGTCCTTCTGTCCCTTTCCGTCAGCGGGGATGTGCTGGCGATGGTCTATACCGTCCTTATAGCCGGGTGGGCAGCTGCCGTCTTTTTCTCCATCAAGCGAAACATTCAATTTAAACGGCAGGAGCCTTCTCCTATGAGAGAAACATCGTAGTTGGCCTTTAAAGATGCATGGCACCAGTCAGACGGCTCTTTGGACGATGGCATCCAATAGGAATCTGTATAAGCGTGGTCTGGTCGGATGTTTTCAAGTTATAGAGGGAATCACAGTGGTTCACATCAAATCCAAGTAAAGGGTGACCGTTCATCCCAAGGGCGCTTGCTGACAGTAATAGCCGCTGCATCAGCACCCCCGCTTCCATATGCTGGATGCGGTATCCTCTATGCCCGAGCTCCTTTTTATAAAAAGAACGGTCACCTGCTATGTGAAGACAGATAGGGATCTGTTGAAAATTAACGTAATCCATGTTCATTCCTGCCTGCAGCTCCGGCCGAAAATCCCCCGCTTTCAATTTGATTAATGAATGAGAAACGTGGTCATAACGATAAGCTCCATCACCGATCCCTTCCACCTGATAAAAACATCCAAAAAGGGAGAGACGAGAGGCTATATCTCCTGCTTCATCAAGGTCCGTCGGGCACGTAAAGGAAGTACAGGCATGCTGAAAGAGAGCAGCCAGCTTCTCTGCGTTTATCTTCCCCGGTATAAAATCCATCTCGGGGGAATGCCGGTTACGGAAGACCTCATATTTGTTTGTGTGTAACTTTTCTCCTTCAGGCAGAGAAACTCTCGGCCTGTTCTCCATTTTCCGCGCTCCTTTTTCAAGAAGCCTGAATAATCCTGTTGATTCCATCATGGAACTTTGGTTGATTTCAATAATTTGAGGGAATTGCTTCACGTTTTTGGAGCGTTGAACATAGCTGGTTTTAAGTGCTGGAAGTTCAGCGCACAGCTCTTCTGCACTTTGTTTTTTTCCGCATCCCCTCTGGATAGGGAGTTCTTCTTTCCTGGACAGAGGGATTACCGCATAGATACTTTCCTCCCTGTCATCGAGCCCGAGTAAATGGTTGACCGCACGATCTAGAAATTGAAAATGAACCCGGGCATGATAATGAAAGGATTGCTCCGCCTCAATCATCTGACCGATAAGCGCCCCTGCATCAAGTCCCTGCAATCGATAAGAAAAATTATGGTATTTAAAGAAATTCTTCCAGAACATCGACGAAATCATGATGGCACCAAAGCCATCCGCAAGATTTGCGCGATTACCGAGAGCAGCATTTAAATAGACATCGAAATTTCCTTCGCGAAGTAACAGAAGACGATGGTGAGAAGGATCATAATGATAAACGCCGTGCGGCAGCTCTTCCACTTTCAAGTAGATGTACAATTCGTTTGGGTAAAGACCGCCGCCTGAGGGGGCGAAGCGCCGCAGAGATTGGATCGTTTCCACGGATTCTCCCCCCGCCGTTAGTGCGGTTTGGCTGAACTGCGTCAATCCATAACTGCACCAGAGAAAAGAACCAAGGGCAGGAACATTCGTTTTGCAGGCTGCCTTCTCTACTTTAGATGAAAGCGGGATCTTATCAGGCAGCGGAAACTCCGGTAACCCGCGGTAAATTTTAAAAGGAAGCGGCGCGTCTTCCCAGTCGATTTCCCAGTCACCTGGATTTACATGATCACTTTGAAAGTGCAGTTGATGTAAGAACAAGTCAAGATCCATGACGAACCTCCTTGAACCCGTTAAGGAAATGGGTGCGGATAAGGATTCAGGTCTTCTAAGGTCAGCGGCCGACTGATATAGCCAAGTTCTTTTGGCACGTGTAATACTCTGTTAAGCCCTGTGATACGAGTGAGGTGGTGACCAAATGTCATCGGCAGCATCCCCGGGATTAATACTTTTACGCAATGAAGATCGTTTCTCCGGATTTCCGGCGTGGTTTGATCGACCACGATAACATCGAGGTCCAACTCGCTGAAAACATTCATAAGATCCCGGACGTCAGCCGTCAGATCAGGATGGCTCCGGTCCCAGTTAAACGCCTCCGCAAATGACTGCTGCTTCTGCTCATTTTTCAATAAAAAGTCGAGACGCTCTTCTGCTTCTGGCAGTCCATACAGCATCCCGTGGTCATCCATTTTCTGAACGAGCGACGAATCATCCAGCATGGCGGCATATTTGTTTTTATTCTGCTCGAATTCTTTATTCAATGGTTTAACCATGCCTATACTTTCTACGATCGCACTTTTCACCGCTCTAATCGGATCAAGATGTGCACCAGCTGCGCAAATAAGATTCAATCCGGCCTGATCGGGGTCACGTTTTTTGATAATCGTGAATATACACGGAATGCCGTGCTCCATGGTGGCATTGTACAAGTATAGATCATAGCCTGCTTCTTCACGCATCCGGTCGATCATTAACAGCAGCTCTTTATCTCCTGAAGTGTATGGATCAATACGCGGGAGCGGAAGCCTGGCGTACCACGTCATGAGAAAAGAATCCCGTTCCAGTACTTCAAGCATTCCGTGGAAAATGGCTTCCTCCAGGCTTCCACCAAGGGCACATCCATTGGAAGTTTCAAACACGAATCCATCCCCGCAGCCCATGCTGTAATAAGCGAGACGCTCCGGAACCAGAAGGGGAGCTTTTTTCTGAAAAGAGTACCCCCACACCCAGTTCATTTTTCGATCGGGGTGAAAAGCGGTAAACGGAAAATGAGGCTGCGCGTATTGTTTGTTCGAATGAATCCCTGCCTGAAGGGGATGTAAAGCGGAATCGAGATTGCTGTAGCTATCATAGACGACCGTTCGTTTTCCCCGCGGTTCCATCCCGCAGGATCGTTCCAGCCCTTCGAGGATGGCGGTCATTTCACTTTCAGCGTATGAGTTTGTTCGTCCAGCTGTCCCTTCATCCCCGTCCATTATAGGTAGGTTGACAATAACATCGGCAAACGGCGTTTCAAAATCCTGCAATTTATTGTTTAACATTCCAGTCCTAGGGTCGAGATATTCTATTGAAAGGACGCTGCTTAACTCTTCCTTTGACCGGCATCGATAGCTGTTTTTATCAATTTTCATACTTGGCTTAAGCGTGATTTCAGCAGCAGAAGCTGAATCCTCCGGCCGAATGCTGCAAACCGGGCATGAGGAATCCGGAAGTATGACATGTCGTGAGGTATCGAGTGTCTTAAGATTTATCCGGTAAAGCGATTCTTTGAGTAACGTCGGTCGCTCTTTCCACACCTGCTCTACTTCATTTTTAATCAGACAGGCCATTTGCCTGAAGGCTGTTTCAGATCCCCACTCCTCCTCACGGCCGGAGTGATTTTCAAGAAGAGTCTGTCTCATCTTCCAAAGATCCTGTCGATCCGTAGCTGCCATCAACCTCCGGGACTCCGCACATTGAGAACATCCTGCACTTCCGGGTCTTACAAGCGGCCCCACGAACCCAGCCCCAAATGAAACGAATCCAGGAATCCACTCCACTCCGCAGTTCACTGCAGCCGCTTCCGCCTGTAGATAAATCGATGGGGCCCAGGCATCATGGAGCACAATCATCAGTCTTGTATCCTCAGGTATAGGCGCGTTAAAATCAGGCAGCCTGGCAATTTCCCATTGGGGACTCAGCTCTTCTGCTGTCAGTTGAAGCAGCTTTCCCCTTCCGACCAATGCAATGGTGGAATTCACCCTGTTTCCTCCTCTCTCACAACCACGCCGAAGAGATCAATAATCCCATCGTCTTTAAAAGGGTCCATAGAAACTTTTGTAAAGAAAAGATCTTGATGGCTGCGTTTCAGTCGCTGAATGACAGACATAAGAACCTCGGGGTCCCCTGACTCACAAAAAGGAATATCAAGAGAGTGGACTCCTCCATTCTTATTTTTCATTGATGCAAAACAAGCGTCTGATGCGGCCGTGCGACCAGGGTTTTGCTCCTCCATCAAAGCACGACGCAATGCTTCGCGCAAAGCGAGCGTACGTGTGAATCCTATACTTCCGTGCCACTTCTGATTTCTGGCTTTCGTCCAAACAACCGGAAACCCATAAGCATCTTCCCCGATCCCGAGCTCCACGGTCTTCTTCAGCGTTTGTAAGGCTTGATAATAGAAGCGGCATTGTTCATCTTCAATCCTGTTTAACTCAAGCTTCGCGGGGGTCATTTCCGTCTCACTTACTTGCAGTTTCCAATGTTCTTCAAGTAGGTTGGTAAGTGCCCGGCTGAAGGCTGTTCTTGTACCGGCTTCTCCTGCTCCTAAATAAAGCCTTGCTGTACGCTCGTTCGCAGCGTCTAACGAATTTAGGATATCTTTTTTTAGAGGGGAAAGGTACTGCTCAATTCCAGCAAGCCCTGCTTCCCGTCTCGCTTCTTCATGGGTCATGGCAGCACAGATTATACTTGCGTGCGGGTTCACAGAGTGAATATCTACTGCTTGCACCTCGCACTGGGATAAAGGCAGCTGAGGCAGATCTCCCTCTTCATAACGACAGAAGATTCCTAAAGGCCCAGACGCCAACTCACTAAAGTAAAAGAACCATTCTTTTTCTGGCTTCGCTTCTTTATCCTTCGTTTTTTCTAAAACGTCTTCTACCCTTTCAGCCGCTATGTGACCTGTTACGAGCGGATGTGGTTTAAACGAATGCCATTTCCCCTCCAGGGTTTCGTTCGTAAGCACAAACATATGGTTCGAAGGATGAACATCCGGCACTCCGGTCATCTTCTTAAACCATTCGAACACAGCCACATTTGTAAGCATTGCTGCAGCTGGTGACGAAATAATTCGACCCGGATCCCCCTCGTCTCCTTCCTTCCTGCCAAGACTAAGCCAGGCCGATTCAAAACAGTAATCCGATCCTGGTCGTTCCATAGGTCCCGCAAACCCTTCCGTTCCGCTGCATAGCATAGGAATAAACCATTTATGCTTTTTATGACAGGCAGTGAGAAGAGATTTCCGTTCTTCATGATGGTCTTGATGGGAAGCGTAAAAAACAGCATCATATGGTTCGACCTCTTGCTCCCAGGAAAAAGGGGGTTCCAGAGCTATGCTGAGGCGTACCTCAGGATCCGTTTCCCTCGCCCAGGCTTCCAGCTCCCTCACTCGACGCCGGACGCTTTCGTTCTCATCGGTTACGATGACATGAAACCCCGACAAACCAGAGGTGAGAAGTGCAGACACTAACCCGAGCAGCATGCTTCCTTCCCCAGCAGCGACTACTTTTTTCTTACGGTACTGTTGGAACCGGAAGCTGGCAGAATCGCCGAAGCTCTCCAGGAATTCGATTTGAGAAGCGAACTTCTCCGCTACCTGCGGATGTAGCTCATGAGGACGATCTTCACTCACGTCCCGAAGAAATCCATTGTTATAAAGAACGTCCGTCATCTCGTAAACGCGCGCATGATAGGGCTGCGATAATCCTTCGGTTAAATCAGCCAATGAATGTTCTCCATTGAGCATGGGAACCAATTTTTCGACCCATTGATGAATGGCCTTTCCTTCCATCCGAAATGATCCTGCATTGTTTCGGAAATAAACACTCCCGTCCGGTTCTGGCATGAAAAAAGTACCCTTCTTTACCTTTAAACACATCGAAGGTTTTACATTCACTATGACACTCCTCCTTACCAACTGAGCTGACTTCCTTCTATGATTCTATGTACTTCCCTTTGTCTCATATGACTTCATCAAAAGAAGGACCCCTGCAGAACTTTTCTGCAAGGGTAGGAAAAAAGTATATATAAATGTAGAAAACTTAACGTCCGCAACGACCGCAGCCGGCACAACGTGCACATCTTGCACAACCTGCACAGCCACCACAACCAGCGCAACGCGCACAACCGCCACAGCCTCCGCAACCGCCACAGCCAGCACAACGGAAACAGCCAAAGCAACCAAAACACACAAATCCAAAACCTACACATAATCGAGAGTTATTGCCATAGTCGTGAGCTTGCTCACTCGGCACTAACTGCTGGGCATGAAATTCACCGACATCTAAATGCTGTAGTTCATTTTGAAACTGATTCATATGGGGAACCTCCATCATTATTCAGATTTACTCCTGATCAGGAAACGCTCTTTTAAAAGATACTTTCCCAATCAAAGTATGACGAAGGCCTGGGCACTGTTACTCGGAATCATCGCACTGATATTTATTTAGATGAGTAACAGCTTGTGGATAGTAAGAAGACGATAGAATTGTGAAGAAACGTTTCGTACTCTTAATCGGACGATTTGGAGGTGTATTGTAACGGGATTGGGGCTTGCTGGATTTTAATTGGGCTGTCTGCTGGCTCGATTGGGCCGTCCGCTGGCTCAATTGGGTCGTCCGTTGACTCAATTGGGCCGTCCGCTTCCTCATTTGGGCCGTCCGCTTCCTCA
>NZ_FOOG01000016.1:18520-70133 GCF_900113125.1 Halobacillus alkaliphilus
TACATCAATTGGGCCGTCTTCCTCTACTTTTTATAAGAGAACTATTAACTATGCGGATCTGGCAAAGATATAGTTTATTCCTTATTCTAATAGTTGCCATAGCGTCTGCCCATGGAAATCTATGTCGAAAACTTTTCATATTCGTCGGTGGAATAAACGAAAAATATCAACAATACTATAATTATTGTTTGGCGAATTTAACTTCAGGAGGTCAAAAGGATGAATGTTGCTGTTAGGAAGTCAAGGTGTTGGGTGTATGCTGCGGTTATTTTTTCATTAGTGGCTGCTTTTGTCTTCACCCCTTTTTCAAAAGCAGAAGCTACGATTAACTATGGAGAGGAAGTGTCTGCCGTAGCGGAGAGGTACGCTGGGTCTCCGTTCAAATGGGGAGGCACGACGCCTAAAGGATTTGATGCAAGCGGATTTACTCAATACATCTATTCCTATTCTGCTGCTAAAAAGAAAATTGCCCGCACAAGTGCTGATCAATACAAGCAAGGAAAAGTGGTTAAGAAGCAATCTGATTTAAAGTTTGGAGATCTCGTATTCTTTGATACAGCTGGAAAAGGCAAAGTTTCATTTGTTGGAATATACACGGGGTCCGGTGAGTTTATTGCTGCTACCTCTCACGGAGTCAGAACACAAAAGCTTTCCAGCTCTTATTGGAAAACCAAATATGTGGGTGCAAAGAGTCACTTTTAGTTAATAAAACCGGGGACTTCCCAAATAGGAAGTCCCTGGTTACATAATGATTCAGTCCAATGTAAAATTTCCAGAACTCGTTTCCACTACGATTTGATACTTCTGATCTCCTTTATAGCCTTTCACCTCATGATCTGATCTTCTCTCATAATCAATTCCATCCAGTTGAATGCGCTCTTCTCCTGAACTTGATTGATAGCTCAGCATAAACGATGGAGGTTCTTCTTCAAATGAAAAAGTAACATCCCCGCTCGACGTAGTAGCCGTTAGATTTCCAGCGAGACGCTTATGCGATATATCCACTTTGCCCGAGGAAGAATCAGCCTTCATTTCATTAACAAGTAATCCGTATCCTTCTATATCTCCGCTGCTCGTTGCCAATTCGACTACAGCGTCTGGCCCTTTAATGTCTGTCATCATGACATCACCACTGGAAGAATGGATGTTCAGCTTTTCCTCCATTTGCAGATTGGATACTTCTATATCTCCGGAACTTGAGGAAGCAATCAGGTGACTGACTTGTAGATCCCTAAGGCTGACTTCAGATGAAGAGGTATTAATTTTTACAGATTCCAGTTTCTGCTCGGGTACTTCCACGAGCAATTTCAAGTCGTCGCCCCGGATAAAACCAAAAGAAAGGCCGAGCCCATGATTTTTTTCAAGCTTTATTTTTAACTCGCCGTTGGTCTCTTTCGCTTCATAGGAATACTGCTTCCACTTTCGGGCATATCCGCTGAGTGTCACTTGAATTTCATCGCTTTCCCCTTTTATAAATTGAACATCAGCCGATGAAGTATTTACATGGACTTCTCGAATGTCACTTGCCGTAAAGGCTTCTTCCTTATGTACCTGCCGCTTTTCAACTTTTAACGATTTTGTAGCTTGAACTGAAATCAACGTTCCTCCTCCCAGAATTAAAGCAAACACGACGATCCATACTGCTTTTTTCATAATCTTTCTCCTCTCCCGATAAAAATTAAGAAATGGCAGCGGATGAGAAAAAGATTTGATTCCTTATACTCTGTGCAAGATCAATTTTTTAATAATCAAAATTTTTTATTATAGTAAAAATATACCTTATTCTTCTATACAAAGATACATAGACCAAATTAAAATTCAACGCCTACATAAAAAACAGCCTCCTTCCATTTAAGAAGGCTGACTGTTTATTAGAAGTTTACTTTAATTTTCACGAGGTCTTGAATACTGCCATCTTTAGCACTTCGACTGTAGACCCATAACTCTCCAGAAGATGATGTAGGCTGTCGGTCAAAAGGAACGGTACTACTGAAAAATCCATACGCTGGAGCGCCTTTATCAGTCATAGCGAAGCGTTCGTTAGACACCACTACGCCATTACGATCCCTCAATTGAAAAGTAACAACCGCCTCAAATACTCTTGCATATCCTTCTACCTTATCCCCGCTGTTAAAGCTGGAGTCAGGCAGGGGACGGGTCACAAAGATATTCCTTGAAGTCGGGATCGGGATGATTAGGTGATAATCCGGCCAGATGACATCTCTTTGGAAACCAGGTCGATCGGCATTGGCTTCTTCGATTTCCGCAACACTTACCCCGAACCGTCTTGCAATGGAATACAATGTATCACCGCTGACAAT
This sequence comes from Halobacillus alkaliphilus, assembly GCF_900113125.1. Classification (GTDB taxonomy): domain Bacteria; phylum Bacillota; class Bacilli; order Bacillales; family Halobacillaceae; genus Halobacillus; species Halobacillus alkaliphilus. The sequence goes on from NZ_FOOG01000016.1 coordinate 20,842, forward strand.
TCTATAAGTGAACGCTGGAACAACCAGGCTCTGTCCTACACTAATCAAGTTGGGATTCGAAATATTGTTCACTCCCGCAAGAAGATCAACATAAGTGTTAAACGTTTGAGCAATAGCCATCAGGGTGTCCCCGTTCGTCACGATATGTGAGATGATCGGATTAGATGTTGAGGTGGGGATGGCTAAAACATCGTCAGGGAAAATTAATCCTCGATCTGTCACAGGCGGATAAAGATGGTTAGCCCTTTCAATTGCGTCTACCGCACTGCCAAAACGACTGGCAATTGCATAGAGTGTATCGCCAGATTTGACCGTATAGATCAGCCCTTTTTTTGAAATAACAGGCATTTTACACCTCCTCTCTTTATAACCTATGGAAAAATATAGAATTGAGAACGGCATATTTCATACAAGTCTTCAAATTGAATGAGGTGCAAATGACGTACAGGATTTGGGGAAGCTATCATATAAGAAATAGTTGTTTTTCTGCCTTACATGAAGCGTTTTTAATCCATCAACATGCAGAAAATTTTGGTACACTATAGAAAATAGCAGTGGAGGGATGACCGATGAAGAAATGGGCATTTGTTTCAGATTTTGATGGTACGATTTCAAATAAAGACTTTTACTGGGTAATCATTGAGAAATACTATCCGGAAGGCAGAGACCTTTTTAAGAAGTGGAAAGCAGGTCAGATAAAGGACATCGAATTTTTACGTTCGATTTTTACATCTATCAATCAGCATGAGGAGCAGATCATCGAGGATATTATCAATATCCCTATTGATGAGTATGTGCCGGACTTTATTAAGCACGTGCAGAAGAATGGCGGAGACTTCTACATTTTAAGTGCCGGGACCGATTATTACATTCATCACATTTTAAAAGAATACAACATTCAGAATGTGACTGTTTATTCTAATGAGGGGTATTATGAGGACCAAAATGTTCATTTAAACATTGATCCTTCCCACCGGCATCATTCGGAACGCTACGGCATCGACAAATCCAAAGTGATTCAGGAGCTGAAACAGGAATACGAAACCGTTCATTTTGCCGGCGACAGCGAGCCCGATTCCCATCCGGCGGTCTATGCCGATGCCACCTTTGCTAAAGATGCTCTGCAGGAGATTCTAAGCGAAAAAAATATTGCTTTCACTCCTGTGACAACATTTAAAGACATCCAGGCTGATTTAGAGAAAAAAGGGTTTTTGTCTTATGACTAATCCTATTACAAATATCCCGATTCCAGCTATTCTGGAAATTAAGAGCGGCATTATTTACAATCTTCAGGAGATTTTTGACCGCCATGGATTTGAAAATATCCTGATGCTGTTTGATTCATTCACGATGGATCAATGGGAGGCAAACATCAAAGATTCTCTTTCAACTATCAAGCTGGATACAGTCCTTATACAGCCTCATGCCGAGGTTCATGATCTGATTAAGCAGGCTTTTTCTTTACAAATGTATGATGCGATCGTCGCGGTGGGTGGAGGGGCCGTGATTGATTGCGGGAAATATATGGCCTTTTCCCGCCAAACTCCTTTTATTAGTATTCCAACGTCAGCCTCAAACGATGGATTCGCAAGCAGTAACTGTTCGCTGCTGATTGAAGGGAAGAAAACAACAGTTCCAGCCAAAGTTCCCTATGGCATCATTGCGGATCTTAATATCATTCAAAACGCACCTACCCCGTTTATCTTAGCTGGTGTTGGTGACTTAATGTCCAATATTACTGCCCTTTACGACTGGGAATTCGAAGATCGTAAAGGTGTAAGCCGGGTAAATGCTTTTGCATCAATGCTCAGTAAAAAAGCGGTGAACAGCTTCGTTCGCACTCCTATGCACGACATCCAGGATCCTACTTTTTTAAAAGAGCTGGTCAGTTCGTTAACGATGGGCGGAGTGGCCACCATTATCAGTGGAAACAGCGCCCCCATCAGCGGATCGGAACATCTGATTTCCCATGCGCTCGATCAGTACGCTGAACGTCCTCACATGCACGGCATCCAGGTGGGGATAGCGACTTATATTATGGCCAACGTACAGGAACATCGTGCCGAACGGATGCAAAAAGTGTTTACACGGACAGGCTTTTTTGAATATATAAAAACGCTGGAGATAAAGAAAGCGGATTTTAAAATGGCCATTGAAAAAAGTCCAGAAATCAAGCCGCACCGCTATACTTATTTACATGAAAAGAAATTTCAGCGTAAAGCATTGGATTTTCTGGATCAGGACCCGATTCTTCAAGAAATATTACGATAGTTACGCAGGAAAACACCTTTTTAGAGAATAGCTCTGACGTTTGATGCAAACATTAGAGATATGAAAAAGGAGGATACTGCTCATGAATAAAGAACGCGCGAAAGAAATTTTCCACTCCCCCGAAATGATTGCGGTTACCCATGAGGACAGACCGATTTACATTGAGGAAGTCATTGAAAGAAGTGAAACCGCAAGAATCCACCCCGTGGATCAGCCCAATATTTTCCAGGAAGTTCCTTTATACGAACTGAAGGAAACGGAAGCACAGCATTAAAAAAGAAGCCGCATCCAGGATTTCGTCTTAGATGCGGCTTCTTTTGTATGTATTCCATCTGTTCCTATAGATAATGATACTTTTCTTCTTTTAATCCGGACCTCTTTTTCCAATTTCGTACGAGGGTTATCAAACGATACAACCCATACATTCCTAAAAATATTCCAAAACAGAAGATCTCTAAATTGACGTAGTACCACACCCCTTCCCCAAGCGCATCAAGCGGGGTACTTACATCGGGCGTCCCTGCCAGAAACAAGTAGTTCGTTCCGATTCTCCGGTTAAGAAAAAAGATAAAAGCAGCATAAAGATTCAAATAACCGAACATCACCAGAAGCGACCGGAACGTGATACGTGCAGAACTGACCAGAATTAAAAATATGCCGGTCCAGGCTAAAGCCATATGGTGCAGGAAAAATTTCATAAATCGAAAATGCGGAAACGAGTAAAATACCTCCGGCGTTAATAATGTTACAACCGGCGGAATAATCCCAATAAAATATACGAGCTGTATGACTCTGTGCCGATAAAAAAGCAGAGCGCCCATTCCAAGGAAAGATGCAATTCCGCACAAGTGAAGCGGTGCATGATCTTCCATATTCCAGTTGTTGTTTACAAGTCCCCATATCGTCTGCCCAATTTCGCACCCCAGCAGTAGAACAAACAAACTCCACCTTACGGATTGCTGAAGCTTATTATTTTTTTGTAAAGTACGGTGAAAAATCAGCAGTAAAGCAATTCCCGAAAAAAGAATAGTAAGCATAATCAGATGACTCGGTGACAAAAATTCGAATCTGTCTTGTATTTGAATATTAAACCATTCAGGCATCCCATCCTCCTTCCAATTTTCTGGTTAGGAAATACGTTCCTCAACTTTAGTACGGTTGTCCGGTTAAATGGTTTCAGATAAATAGTAAAGGGTATCTTAAGTAATAAGTAAAACGACCCAAGGAGAAAATCCTATGAATCAAGATTTACTATTACTTTCTAAGATTACATCCAGAGATAAGAAAGCCCTAAGCGATCTATACGACAGATATGTCCACTACCTTTATAATTTGATTCATAGATACATAACAGAAGCCCATCGAATCGAAAAAGTCCTAAGCCAGGTATTTGATTCATAGATACATAACAGAAGCCCATCGAATCGAAAAAGTCCTAAGCCAGGTATTTGATTCCATATGGAAATGCCCTCAATCGTTTGCAAACAGTAAACCATTTTCAAAAACACTAACCATCTTCTGCCTGAAGATCATTCATACGGAAGATGCTCGTGGTTCTTTAACTAACTAAGCTCGAAAGTTACTATTGCCAAGTTTTTTTGACGCTTCTGCCCCACTCTATTAAAATAGTAGAGAACACAAGGAAAGGGGCGTCCCTATGCCGGAGTTAACCTATAAGGATCAAAAGATTCATTATGATTTACATACCAAACCTACGATTTATTACGTAAAAATTTATATGGATGAATTGAATGGAGCTCAAGTTACCGCTCCCGAGAAAAGAAAACCTGAATTAATCGAAGCCTTTCTTAAGAAAAAAGCCGCCTGGATGAAAGAAACGTGGGAAACGCATCACACCGAGCTTTACCATGTGGATCGCCTTTCAGTGGAAACAGGCCAGAAGATTAATTATTTAGGGCGCTCTTATCAATTAATCCTAAATGAAGGCCATGACTATGCTTTCTCCTTCAATAAAGGGAAATTCCTTTTTACTTACCCTGGGGATGAAAAAGATGAGCAAATCAATAAGCAGCTGATTGCTTTAGCGAAAGAGTGGTTAAGGGAGAAGTCTGAGAAAAAATTCTCCGACCTTCATTCGAGATCAATCTCCGCTGAGGAAGATGCCGCGCGCTTAGGTAAGAAAGACCAGGATGAGATCATATTGAATTGGCGTTTGATTCAACAGACCAAAGAATTCATTCAAGAAAAGATCGAGAAGCTCATCGAGGAAGAAACGTGTTAACTACAAATATACTTGACTTTTTTCGCAGCTTGCAGAGTAACCATTTATTCTGCAGGCTTTTTTTATGGTTAGATTATGTCTTATTTTTTTCATAGCGTCTTCCAAAATCTTCACGTAAAAAAATAGAGAGGCGCACCTCTCTATTTTTGTCTTACTAACCTCATACTGTTTAAAATAACGAGCAAAGCCGCTCCTGTATCACTTAAAACTGCCATCCATAAGGTCAGGAAACCCGGGAAGATTAAAAGCAGTGCTGCGAATTTTGTGATTAAGGAGAACCAGACATTCTGTTTAATAATCTTTAAGGAACGCCGGCTTAACTTGATGGTATAGGGGAGTTTTTCTAAATTATCGGCCATTAGTACAATATCGGCCGTTTCCATGGCTGTATCTGTCCCTGCGCCTCCCATGGCAATACCGAGATCCGCCGTCGCAAGGGCCGGTGCATCGTTAATACCATCTCCGACCATCGCCACACTTTTTCCTTCAGCCTGAAGCTTTTTAACAGCCGTTACTTTTTCTTCAGGCATCAAATCTGAAATGTAGCGGTCCACTCCTGCTGACTCGGCAACCTTTTTAGCCGTACCCTCATTATCTCCTGTCAGCATTACCATTTCCTTTAGCCCCGTGCTTTTCAGTTTCTGAATAGAGTCAAGAGTAATCTCTCGAATGGTGTCCGATACACCTATCACACCTAATATTTCCGTGCGCGTGCCGACGATGACGATTGATCCCCCGTCTCCCTGGATGGAATGAATTTGGTCACGAATTATATCCACTGAGATGGCCAGATCTTCAAATAGTTTAGGGTTACCAGCGAAGTAATCGACACCATCCATTGTGGCTTTTGCGCCTTTTCCTGCAATGGCGTTGTAATTCAAGCCGTCTTTAACACCAATTTCTCTTTCACCTGCATAATCCGTAATCGCTTTTGCAATGGGATGTGTCGAATGAGCTTCAATTGTATGAGCGATACGGATCAGTTCATCAGACTGGTCGTTCAGCGCAAATACTTGAGATACTCTCGGTTTACCTTCTGTTAATGTCCCGGTTTTATCAAAAGCAATTGCTTGAACAGCTCCCGCTTTTTCAAGGAAGGTGCCTCCCTTAATTAACACCCCGTTCTTGGCTGCATTTCCGATAGCGGAAACAATGGCAACGGGTGTAGAAATAACGAGCGCACATGGACACGCAACTACCAGCAAGGCAAGACCTTTATATACCCACTCCCCAAAACTGCCGAAGCCGGCAAGAGGCGGGAGCACCATCACAAGCAGCGCGAGACTGAATACAATCGGTGTGTACACTCTGGCGAAACGATCTACGAAGGCTTGAGTTGGAGCTTTTTTCTCCTGGGCTTCTTCGACGAGATGAATAATCCCGGCAATCGTTGTATCTTCCACCAGCTTTGTTACGCGGATTTTAAGAGAACCGTGCTCATTAATCGTGCCCGCATATACCGAATCTCCCTCCTGCTTGTCGACAGGTAGAGACTCTCCTGTAATCGGAGCCTGATTAATGCTGGAAGCACCTGCAACGACTTCCCCATCAAGGGGCAGCTTCTCTCCTGGTTTAACGAGAATTCTGTCCTGAATGGAGATACTCTCAACAGGTTTCCTTACCCACTCGTTTCCTACTTTCACAGTAGCTTCAGACGGGGCAAGATTAATCAGACTTCGGATCGAATCCCTTGTTCGCTCAATGGATCTATTTTGCAGAGTGTTACCAAGAGCAAACAGCCAGACAACCATCGCTCCTTCAAACCACTCCCCGATAAGGGCAGCACCTATAGCGGCAGATGCCATGAGAACGTTCATATCCAATGAGCGGCTTCTGATGGAATAAAAAGCACTTCTAGCCGGCTTATATCCTCCAATTCCGATGGAAGCTGCATAGAGCAGTGTGATCAGTAAAGCTGGAAGATTCGTAAAGGAACCTATAAAACCTAAGGCCAGTAGTAGCCCTGAAACAGTAGTTCTTGTATCAGTCGGCTTCTTCCCTGCCTCATGATCTTCTGTTCTTTTTGAGGTTTCCAGAGAAGCTGTAAACCCTGACTTATCCACTTCCTGAATGATTTCTTCTGATGAAGTATTATGATCAATCTGCATCTTGCCCGTAGAAAAATTCACCGTGACTTTGTTTACCTTCGGCTGACTGCCAAGATGTTTTTCAATCGTTTTGGCACAGGAACCACAATCCATTCCTTCAATAAGATAGGTTTGAGTGTTCTTCTTATCCTGAACCCTTTCCGCTTCAAAACCTAGTTTCCGTACAAGACTGGGTACTTCGTGTAAGGCTTTCTCATCTTTTGCTTCAACCTTCAGCTTCCCTGTTCCATAGTGAACTTCTACGGTTTGAAAACCCCCCTGCTGCCCCAGACTTTTTTCGATAGTGGCGGCACAGGAAGGACAGTCCATTCCAGAAACGTTAAAAACGGTGACCCCGGAGGAACCCGAAAGGGGTGTCTCTCCTGTATGTGTTTCCTTCCTCTCCTCTACAGAGGTATTATTAATGCAGCAGCTGGACGTTTCAGATGCTGCTTCCTCATTAGCTGCACCCAATTCTTTGCTGCAGCACGTTGAAGTTTCCGCTGATTGAACTGCTTCATCACTTTCTTTGCTGCAGCACGAGGCTGTTCCTGCATCTTCCATTACTCCATCACTTTCTCTACTGCAACAGGATGATGTTTCCGTTGACTTAACAGCTGTTCCGCTTTGTACATTTACAGGCGTAGTATTCTCGTTCGAACAGCAGCTGCTTTCATGATGTTTTTCTATATGGCTCATATACCTGCCTCCGTCCTTCTTGATCCTTTATCCTTACTGCTTATTTTTCATGGGCATGTATCATTGCAATATTCACAAGCTGGTGCACATGTTCATCGGCTAACGAATAAAAGACCAGCTTCCCTTCTTTCCGATATTTGGCTAGCCCCATATTTCGTAGTAAACGCAAATGGTGAGATGCGGTAGCATTTGTTGAACGAATAATATTGGCTACATCGCAGACACACAATTCTTCTTCTAGCGTTAACGCGTAAGCAATTTTTAACCGCGTTGAATCGGATAATGCTTTGAATATAAGTTCGACTCCCAATACATCATCCATTTTAGGTTGAACGCGTTCAACGAGTTCCTCATCGTAACAAAACGTATCGCACGTATCTTTCTCAACTTTCTTCACTATTTTTTCACTCACAACTTTCACCTTCATTCTAATAATTGTTTGAATGTTTGTTTATAGTGTATGCTCCATACAGGTATATAGTCAATCTTATTATTCAAATAATTATTTGAATGTTAAAATGATTACATACACGAAGAAGCTGATAGCCGATATTCTTAACAATTTAACAGGCATTAAAATAGCTTGCAGAAAACCAGATGGTTTCCAGCAAGCTATAATCGCTTCAAATATAAATCTATGCATACGTTTCCGCCCTTAACGCATTCGCTGCATCCATAAACTCAGTTGATGGACTTCAGCCACTTCTTTATACGTTACGTAGCCATTCACTACATTCAGCCCTTTTAACAACGCTTCATTTTCAAGACACGCTCGCTCATGGCCCTTATTTGCAATATGGATAGCGTAAGGAATCGTAACATTCGTCAGCGCCACTGTTGAAGTCCGGGGGACGGCCCCCGGCATATTGCCTACCGCATAGTGGAGTACTCCATGCTTTATATAAATTGGGTGATCATGTGTGGTTACGTGGTCGACCGTCTCGACGATGCCTCCCTGATCAACGGCTACATCCACGATTACAGAGCCCTGCCTCATCGCTTGCACCATCTTTTCTGTGACAAGGCGGGGCGCCTTTGCACCTGGAAGCAAAACGGCTCCGATGACCAGGTCAGCTTCCTGAACCGCTTCCTTTATGTTTAATGGATTGGATATTAACGTATTAATCGAAGAACCGAACAAATCATCCAGCTGACGGAGCCGCTCTGGGCTTAAGTCAATCATGGTTACATCTGCCCCTAAGCCGACTGCAATTTTGGCAGCGTTGGTACCTACGACACCACCGCCAATAATCGTCACCTTACCTCTTCTTACTCCCGGCACACTACCAAGCAGAATGCCTTTACCACTGTTTGGCTTCTCTAAATACTGAGTGCCTTTTTGCGTGGCCATGCGTCCAGCCACTTCACTCATGGGAGTCAGCAATGGAAGAGTCCCATCGGTTGCTTGCACGGTTTCATAAGCAATCGCTATGACCTTTTTCTCGGCCAGGGTTCGAGTGAGTTTATCATCAGCCGCCAGGTGAAGAAAAGTAAATAGGATCAACCCTTCATAAAAGTAGTGATACTCTTCTGAGATTGGTTCTTTTACCTTCATCACCATTGGAGCCGCCCAGACTTCAGCCGCTGAATCTACAATAGTTGCGCCTGCTTGAGCATAATCATGATCCGTAAAACCTGAGCCTTCCCCAGCCCCTTTTTCCAACAAAACTTCATGGCCTTCCTTCATCAGATTCGCAGCTCCAGCAGGGGTCATGGCCACCCGATTTTCATGATTCTTTATTTCTTTTGGAATCCCAATCTTCATCCATTCTCTCTCCTTCTCTCTCTAAAGCTGATGGAGTGCATCGACCAAGGTGTTGAGCAACAATTGCATGTCTTCTTCCTCGATGGTGAGCGGGGGCGACAGAGTGAGAACATTATTGTACCCGGCCACCGTCATCCCGTTCTTACCTATTAAAATGCCCTGGTCTTTGCAATAGCCAATCACCTGATTGACTTTGCTCACTTTGAGCGGCTCTTTCGTATCTTTATCTTCCACGAGTTCTATTCCTATCAAAAGACCTTTGCCACGTATATCTCCCACATACTTATGATTCCCAAGACGGTGACTGAGTTCATTTCTCGCTGCTTCTCCAAGAGCCCTGGATCGGTCGAAGAGATTTTCTTTCTCCATAATCTCAATATTTTTAAGTGCAACCGCACAAGCTGCCGGATGACCGCCGAAGGTATTGATATGACGGAAAAAGTCATACGGTTCGCTGCCGCAAAAAGCTTCATAAACCTCTCTTTTAACAGCGGTTGCCGAAAGAGGCAGGTAGGCACTGGTAATTCCTTTAGCCATCGTGATGATATCAGGTTTGACACCATAATTCATAAATCCAAACGGCTTGCCTGTCCGGCCAAACCCGCAAATAACTTCATCTACAATCATGAGAGCACCGTGCCGTTCACAAACAGCTTTTACTTCTTTCATATATTGCTCTGGCGGCACAATGACACCTCCGCCTGTAATAATAGGCTCCATAATGACCCCGGCGATCGATTCACTATGCTCCCACGTCATCACCCGGTCGATATCCTGTGCTCCCCACTGATCCTTCTCACTATGGTCATTCCGATATTCATCTGGCGGTGCTACATGCAGAAAGCCCGGACCCAATGGCTCATATTTATACTTACGCTGAGCCTGCCCCGTCGCAGCGAGAGAGCTGGTAGAGTTTCCATGATATGACCGGTACCTGGATATAAATTTGGTTCGGTAATAATCCCCTTTTTGCTGATGGTACTGCCGGACCATTTTAAAGGCCGCTTCATTCGCTTCCGACCCGCTGTTAGAAAAGAAAATTACATAATCATCACCTAAGAGCTGATTAATTTTCTCTCCTAATTGAATCGCGGGTTCATGACTCTGTGTCATCGGCATATAAGATAATTCTTTCATTTGATCAAAAGCAGCCAGAGCTAATTCCTCTCTTCCATATCCAATATTGACACACCACAAGCCCGACATAGCGTCGAGAAATCGGTTCCCTTCTACATCCGTAATCCAGGATCCTTTCGCACTTTTGGCTACCATTGTATCTTCAGGTTTATAAGGTTTCATTGAATGCCATACATACTTTTCGTCTTTTGCGAGCAGATCGCTCTTCACATCAGCTTTTGTCAACGGAGGAACCCCCTTGAATTAGAAATATAAGGTAATATTTTGAATTATCTTAATTATCCAACATATAGAAACAACTTTCATTAGACATTGTGTCAAATGGTTAAAACGATCCTTTCACACAATGACTACACTGCGAACTGAACCGAGTTTCTTCTATTATATACAGGCTTCACCCTTCTCCTCTTTGGTTCTACATCCATAAAAAAACACTTATTCCATGTAAGAATAAGTGCACACCGTCTATGGGCGTGTCTAAAAGAATTAGTCAACTGTAAATGGTTTTTTGATATTCATTTGCAAGCAGCGCAAACTCAAGGACCTGTCTTTTTTCCGATTCCATGAAGTCGGATCCTAACAGTTTTTCCAGTTTCTCAAGCCTGTGGTACAGAGTTTGACGCACGACAAAAACTCTATCCGCTGTTTCTTTTTTTGATCCATTGCAGGATAAATAAACCCTTAACGTTTCTAATAAGTTCGCATTGTGCTTCTGATCATATTGAATGATCGGCTCTAAATACTCCTCCACCAGTCCGTTCAAGTTGCTATGTTTATGTACGAGAGAGATCAGCCGATACATGTGCATGTCTTCATAAAAATATTTAAAGTGGCCGGCCGGCATTTTATTCTGAATCGACAAGGTTTCCTGAGCTGTTTGGAAGCTCTCGTGCAGGAGGTTTAGTTCTCTGACAAATTTACCTCCGGCTATTTGGAACGAATCAATGCTGGAATCATTGAGCAGACTGATTTTCTTCAATCGCTCAATTCCTCGTTTAATTCTAATCTTCCAATCTTCTTCCCCTTTTTTATTAAGCAGAATAAACGTTAATAAGTGACGCTTTTCGACGGCAAAAACGAAATATCCATTCTGATCGAAGATGTTATGAATTAGCATATTTAAGTAAGCGAGGTCTAAATTGTTATCACGGCCATCGGCCATTTTTAATTTTACCGTCAGGACAACGGCTCCTGAAACCGGCTGATGGATTTTGTAAAAGGATAAATGATCTTTAATCTCTTCAGGACTATGTTCGCCTTGGAGCCATTCAAGAAGCCATTCGGTTTCCCTGGCTTTTCGTTTTTCCTCTGTATAAAGTTCCCGCAATAAATACTGAGCTAAAGCCGTTGCTGTACGATCCAGTAGAAGGGATTCAAATTCGGTAAATTCCCGGCAGCTCGAGATTAAATAAATGGTCGCAAACTCCCTTTCAAACACTTGCACGGTCTGTTTGACCAGTTGCTTCGATGAGGAATCATGAATACGAGCTAGCATCGACTCCCTCTCTTTTTCTCTCATAGCTGGAATCGTAACGACCCTGTGATCCTTTGCGATATAAATTAACTGGCAGTTCACATATTGCTGTAAGTTTTTTAGAATTTCAAAATAGTTATCAATCTTTAACAGTCGCTTATTTAGACGTTGAGAATAATCTTCTAAATTGGTTATTAATTCATACTGCTGATTAATTAAGTGCGCATGAATGTCCTGAGTAATGTCCACGAATGAAACTTCTTCTTCAAAAATCATAATCGGAAAGTCGTGCTTGTCAGCAAGCTGGATCGCTTCTTCCGATATGTGATCAATGAAGCTTCCCAGTTCTATGCAGATTCCTGCTACGTTCCGCTGAATCATTTGTTCCAATAAATCAAGAAACAGACTTTCATCATCTTTCCACCCAAACCCCGTGGCTAACACTAATTCCCCGCCCTTCAAATTTCTGCGGACTTCGATCGTTTCAAAAACGTGAACCCACTTAACCTGGCGGTCCATCCCCTTGTGACCAGCTACGACTTTCGCTGAAGCAAAAAGCTTTCGAGCCAATATGTTCTCTAGTGACATGCGATACTTCATAGAAATACCCCTCTTCAAACGTACTACAAAGCATCGGAAAAATCTAACTAATTGTGAGAAAATTTAACAAATATAAGAGGATGAGCCTAAGCTCATCCTCTCCCAGTCCTTCTATTGAACTTCTTTTTGACGTTGCTGCTGAACTAAAATAGTAGAAAAGTATTTACGAGCGTCCGGGTGTAGAATATGCAGCCGCTCTTTCTTACTCTTATCCGGGTTGTTCCCCTGATACTCAAATTCTACAAATGCACCGCTCAAATTCTCCGTCACACCTTTAATGGTGTAACCCTTTTCTAATAAAAAGTCTATTTTTTCGCGTTCGATTTCAAACTCCTGATAAGTTGACATCATTCTCCTCCTCGTTAGGCATCGGCTTTAGCTGGGGTTGCCTCTGTTCCTGTTTTCCGCCCAATTTTCTCTTCCACAAAGTCTTCCCCGATATTCCAGTCACGTCCGACCGTTATGCCCAGGTATTCTTCATCACTTGGATTATCAATCTCTGCCTGCGGATGTTTTTTGAAATACCAGTGTTTAGCAAGCAAGTAATAAAGAAGAGCACCGACTCCAAACCCTACAAAGAAGGAATAGGTACTGAACGTGTAAGCGGCGACGCTGCCTATTGCCCAGGAAATGACCCCCGCCCAGTTGATCCCTCCATCGTAGCGGTACTGCCCTCCACTCTTATATAAATCGTGAACATTCATTCTTCGTTTTCTCAACAGATAATAATCGGCGAATATAATTCCGACAATCACGGATAAGATAGCCGCAGCGATGAGTAAGACCGGAATCAGCAGATTGAATATACTCCATGGCTGAATGACGGTTCCAATCAGACCGGCAATAAACACACCTGCCCAGAAAGGAAGCTTAGGTCCGCCGACATTAGAGAAAATGGTCGCCGCCGGCACGATATTGGCGGAGACATTGGTAGACCACTGCGCCAGCACAATCATCAAGAGCAGAATACCCAGGACTAGTCCGCTGGCCGATTCCTGAAGAGCGACAACCGGATCAAAGTTCGATACTGCAATATACGATACTGCACCCAGGACGACAATGAAGGTCTGTGTCAGCGGCAGACCAACCAGGCTTCCAACCAGGGCTCCCTTGTTTCGTTTCACCCAATTTCTTTCATGCTTGGGCGCTTTAATAAACCGGGAAATGGAAGAAATATCGGCCGCGAGCGTCGCCCAGTATCCCATATTACTCACGACGACTACGACAAATGCTGTGAAGGCTGCTCCACCTGTAACAGGGCTCTCCACCCATCCCCAGATATCTTTGTTCTGAGCTGAAGCTTCACCGGCCAGATTAAAATACATCCAGACACCGATTAGAATAATAATCGGAGCTGCCAGATCGGCGAATTTCTCGACGGCTTTAATCCCAAGCGCTGTATTAAATAATTGGAATAAGGCAAAAAGGACGTAACAGACAAACCAGTTATCAAAGCCCGTTAAGATATTTAAGATTCCATTAATAGCTGTAGAGCCAAAAAACGTATTGATCCCAAACCACATCGATGCAGCCAGCCCTCTGACTACAGAAGGGAAGTGGGTTCCTAGTGTTCCGAACGGAGCTCTCATGTAGACGGGAAAGGAAATGCCGTGTTCAATACCGATATCGGCGGTCAGCGTGATTGCAAACCCTATTAACAGAGTCCCAAGCAGCGTTCCGAGTACCACCCAGATGAGGGAAATGGATTGGACGCCTGCTCCGCCAATGGCAAAGGCAGCTAACACTACAGCCATCCCGATCCACATAAACGTAAATCCGAGGGTGCCGATTTTCTTCTCGTGGTGAGGAATAGGCATGAGGTCTGGAGACTTTAAATGATTATCTTTTTTATCCATAGATATGGAATCCTCCTATTTTGATACATGGGAATTGTAAAACAGCCACCCAGCTTTTAATAGATAACACTATTAAACTTGGCAGTTGATTTTTCAGAAGCTTATTAAACAATCGGACCGTGTGTGTAAGACTCAGTTTCGAGATGTTTGATTATGCTGAAGGTCCTGCGGGGGACGATTCGCTTTCCGTGGCCCTGCACGACGCAGGGTCGTTCGACGTTGCCACAGGACGTGGCGATCTTAGTCGAACATCCCATGTGGTAAGCTTCCTCAGGCTCCGCCTTCCGGGATCTTACCGATCATGTTCATCCCACAGGAGTCTTCATCGTCCCCCTCCGGACCTTGCCTGAAATGAGAGGCTCGAAACATTGGTAAAAATCACTTGGATAGGAAATATAAAATTCATCCATAGGTTCCTGTTTTCTCTAGTTTTTGTTAGAAATGGCCTGCCTGATACCACTGGTTTTAGAAAGACTCAAGTCCACCAGCTGTACTTCTAAAGAAGGGTCCGTTCGCATAATTATAGTTGGGTTGGTGGGGAAATGATGAGACTCCCGTGGGAAAAGGAACTAGGGGAGATCCCACAGGGAGTGAACAATGACCGAGGAAGCTCCCCGTTCCCCACAGGAAAGCGAATTATTTCCCCACCAGCCCTAGTCCTTTCTAGATAACGGACCCTCACCACCTCATACAGAACCTAATAGCTCAAAAGCCGGGCAACCTGGTTCTTGTTATCCGTTAGGCAGGACTAGTTTTGATAGAGTTCTTCATGGGACTGTTTGAGTTCACCGAAACGGGCACGCTTCAGGTAGTTACCGGACCCAACTTTCCCGACAAATTCCTTATCACGGATGACGAACTCGCCCCGCGAAAGCACGCTGACCGGCTGACCGGTTACTTTTATTCCTTCAAAAGGATTGTAATCAGCGGCCATGTGACTTGTCTCAACCGATATGGTGCGCTCGATATTCGGATCAAAGATGACGAGATCTGCATCTGCTCCCACACTGATCGTTCCTTTCTGCGGAAAGATACCGAATGTCTTCGCAATGCGTGTGGAAATAATGTCCACAAACTGGTTTAGACTGATTCTGCCTTTTTTCACACCTTCAGAGAATAGCAGGCTGACCCGGTCTTCGATAATGGGGCCGCCGTTTGGAATCTTCGTAAAGTCACCTTTCCCTAAATCCTTCTGTCCTTTAAAATCAAACGAGCACTGATCGGATCCTAACGTCTGCAGTTCACCTGTCTTCAGAGCATTCCAGAGAACGTCCTGGTGCTTCTTCTCCCGCAGCGGAGGAGACCATACGTATTTGGCTCCTTCAAAATTTGGTTTTTCTAAGTAGCTTTGGTCGAGCACTAAGTACTGAGGACACGTTTCTCCTATTACCTGATAGCCTTTCTTCCTTGCTTTCGATATTTCTTCAACCGCGTTTTCACACGATACATGCACCACGTAAAGCTGTGAATCGGCAAGTCCGGTTAGTTGAGCAGCACGACCAGTTGCCTCTCCTTCGGCTTCAGGAGGACGGGTTAATGCATGATAGATCGGGTCGGTCTGTCCTTTTTCAAGGGCTTTTTTAACTAAGTGATCGATCACATCGCCGTTTTCGGCATGCACCATCACGAGAGCGCCAAGTCTTTTTGCTTCTTCCAGTGTGCGGAATAAGGTCTCGTCATCGGCCTGGAAGACGTTTTTGTAAGCCATAAATACTTTAAAAGAGGTAATTCCCTCATCCTCAATGACGCTTGGAAGCTGCTCCAGTACGCTGTCATTCATTTCACTAATCATCAAATGGAAGCTATAATCAATGACGGATTTATCGCGTGATTTCGCGTGCCATTGATCGATCGAATCCTGAAGCGGCTTCCCTTTATTCGTCAGGCAAAAATCGATCACGGTCGTTGTTCCGCCATGGGCTGCAGCAATCGTGCCTGTTTCAAAATCATCCTTACTGACCGTGCCGCCAAATGGCATTTCTAAATGGGTATGAGGATCAACCCCGCCTGGAAAGACGTAGTTGCCTTTCGCATCGATAATTTCAGCTGAAGAATCGGACAGATCCTGTCCAATCAGTACAATTTTTTCATTTTCTACCATAATGTCAGCTTTATACGTTTCTGCGGCTGTGACAATGATTCCATTCTTAATAATTTTCTTCATCATAACCCTCCATACTATTATTTGATCAAGTCCACTTCACAGGACGAAGCTGCGCCAATCGCTGCCTGCCTTTCATTCCAGGTCATCGGCGGTTTGCCATTCGCATAGTCCACCATATCGATCGCACCATCCACCGGGCAGACGATGGAACATAAATTACAGCCGACACAGTCTTCCTCACGCACCTTGAGGATGTCATTACCGTTGTCATCTTTCAGCATGTCAATACACTGGTGAGAAGTGTCTTCACAGGCTATATGGCATTTATTACAGTTGATGCACACATCATTATTGATTTTGGCAACAATCTGGTGGTTCAAATCCAAGTTGCCCCAATCGGAGTACTTTTCTACGGATTTACCTACAAGATCCATCACCGAATCGATGCCTTTTTCATCCAGATAGTTGTTTAACCCATCTTTCATATCCTCGACAATACTAAAACCATGGTGCATCGCGGCTGTGCAAACCTGCACGCCTGTCGCTCCCATAAGCATAAATTCAACGGCTTCCCGCCAGCTTGAAACCCCGCCCATACCGGAAATAGGAACATTGATTTTCGGATGACGTGCACACTCCGCTACCATATTAAGTGCAATCGGCTTCACGGCCGGACCGCAGTAGCCGCCATGAGCCCCTTTACCAGCAACGTTTGGAATCGTATCCCACGTATCAATATCTACTCCGGCCAGACTGTTAATGGTATTGATCATACTGACCGCATCAGCCCCGCCATTCACAGCTGCCTGAGCAGTAAAAGTAATATCCGTAATATTCGGTGTAAGCTTTACAATGACCGGGGTTTCAGCCACTTCTTTGGCCCACATCGTTTGTTTTTCCACGAGCTCAGGCACTTGGCCGGATGCAGCACCCATCCCCCGTTCTGCCATTCCATGCGGACATCCGAAGTTCAGCTCCAGACCGTCCACGCCGACTTCCTCTACACGCTTCACGATTTCATGCCATTTCTCCTGTGTTGGTTCGACCATTAAAGAAGCAATGATTGCATGATTGGGAAATCTTTTTTTAGTTTCATAGATTTCTCGTAAATTCACTTCAAGCGGTCGATCGGTAATCAATTCGATATTGTTGAATCCAGCTACTTTCTGACCATTAAAACCGACGGCGGCGAAGCGTGAAGTAACGTTCAGGATCGGCTCTCCTAACGTTTTCCAAACCGCTCCACCCCACCCGGCTTCGAATGCACGCTGCACCTGGTACCCGGAGTTGGTTGGAGGTGCTGAAGCCAGCCAAAAGGGGTTCGGAGATTTTATTCCTGCAAGATTTAAACTTAAATCAGCCATATCATTACGCCTCCTGAATAGTAGTTTTACATCGCGGCTGTTGGTGCGGGAGCTAACTGTTTATGAATGGCCATAGCGACTTCTTTGCCTTGCTGGGCGGCTGTCACCACCATGGCTTCCCCTTGTCCTTTTGCAAAAATCACATCTCCTGCAGCGAAAACCTTAGAATTGGATGTTTGCAGGGATTCAGGGTCAACTTTGACGACACCGCCTTCATGATCCAGACCAAAGCCCTCAATTAAATCTGAATAGCGTGTCTGTCCAATCGCTTTAATAACCGCATCGGCTTCCATGACAAATTCAGAACCTTCAACTGGTGCCGCTCTTCTTCGTCCATCCGCGTCTGGTTCGCCCAGCGCCATTTTCACACATTTCAGGTGCGTCACCTGGTTCGTCTCATCCCCGATGATCTCGATTGGCTGCGTCAGCCAGTTGAATTCCACGTTATCCTGTTTAGCAAAATCGTATTCAAAATCATAAGCGGTCATTTCTTTAACCGTGCGGCGGTAAACAATCTTCACATCCGCCGCTCCTTTTCGAGCTGCACAGGTGGCCGCATCAATCGCCGTGTTACCTGCACCAATAACCACAACGTTTTTACCGAGCAGTTCCTCTGTTACCGGGCCTGATTTTGTACTTTTCACAAATTCAATGGCGTCATGAACGCCGTTTAAGTCTTCCCCTTCAATTCCAAGCATTGGAACGTTTCCCATACCGATAGTCAGTACAATGGAGTCATATTGTTCGGATAGTTCCTGAAAAGTGACATCGGTTCCGACTCTTGTGTTTGTCCGGATTTCTACGTCCATTTGTCTGACCTGATCGACTTCCCAGCGGGAAATATCCTGCGGCAGCCGGAACGACACGATACCGTATGTATCCAGCCCTCCAGCCTCAGCCTCCGCTTCAAAAATCGTAACCTCGTAGCCAAAACGAGCAAGTTCCCGGGCTGCCGATAAACCAGCTGGGCCTCCTCCAACAACTGCCACCTTCATACCATTCTTTTCCCCCGGTTTGAATAACAGCTGTTCGTTCTTGATGGCCCAGTCGGTCGCAAACCGCTGCAGATCACCAATTAAAATGGGCTCCGTGGAGTGATTTAATACACACGCTCCTTCACAAAGCTCCTCCGTCGGGCAGACGCGGGCACACGTAGCACCGACAGGATTCGATGACATGATGGTCGTTGCCGATCCCTTTAGATTTCCAGAAGCAATCTTTTTGATAAACTTCGGAATATCAATGCTTGTGGGACATGCCTTAATACAAGGAGCATCATAGCAGTACAAGCAGCGATTGGCTTCTTCCATGGCCTCCTGATTGTTGAGACCTTCGTGAACTTCCTCGAAGTTTGATTTCAAGTTCTCCAGAGATATTCCTTTGCTTTTTAACTGAGTCAATGCAATGAACCTCCTTTAATAGATACTTGCCAAACGATTCAGATGCATGGTTATACGAAAGAAGTTCTACATAGGGAAAAGAGATCGATTTTCCTTTTTTCTATGCAGAACTTCTTCCACGATTCTGGAATTCTATGTTATGGCAGAAGCTCCCCCATCTTCTCGTACGTCTCGGGACGACGATCCCGGTAAAACTGCCACGTATCACGGACTTCCCGGATAAACTTCTTATTCATTTCACCAATAATGACTTCATCCTGATCGCGGCTCCCGGTAGCAACGAACTCTCCTCTCGGATCCACAAGGTAGGACTGACCATAAAATTCTCCCATATTCCATGGACCTTCATAACCGACACGGTTAATAGCTCCTAAATAATAGCCATTTGCTACCGCATGAGCCGGCTGCTCAAGCTTCCATAAATATTCGGACAGACCAGCCACAGTAGCGGAAGGATTAAATACAACTTCTGCCCCGTTTAAGCCAAGCACTCGTGCCCCTTCAGGGAAATGACGATCATAGCAGATATAAACACCGACTTTAGCAAAGGCCGTATCAAACACGGGATACCCGAGATTACCAGGCTTGAAGTAATACTTCTCCCAGAATCCATATCCCTTGTCCCCTACGCCCACCTGTGGAATATGATGTTTACGGTATTTACCTAAATAAGATCCATCTGCATCAATGACAGCGGCTGTATTATAGTACGTCGCAATCCCTTCTCTTTCATAGATGGGAAGAACAATAACGACTCCAAGTTCTTTGGCAAGCTCCTGAAATTGAACCGTGGTCGGACCATTTGGAATTTCTTCAGCTGCATCGTACCACTTTGAGTTTTGTTCCGAGCAGAAATAAGGACCATAGAAAATTTCCTGCAGGCAAATGATTTGCGCTCCTTTTTCTGCCGCTTCCCGGACCAGTTTAATATGTTTTTCGATCGATGCCTGTTTATGAACTTCGACAGGTTCATTTCCATCCACATCGTGAGAAGCTTGTATTAACCCAATTTGGACTTTATCGGACACATAAATTCCTCCTTATGTAATAAGATCCCTAATTTTTTAAAATGGCTTCCAGCCGTGTAAACCTTCATCGTTACGATTCCGTGCTTCTTCACCTCCCCAGAGATTATTTTAAATTTTCTTTATTTGCTGAATATTTTGTAATTTATATACACTTTACCTTAAGTTTATAAATTTGCCATTATACATACTGTAAAATGTTAATTTGGAACGACTGTGCGTTTTGTAAAAATAAAGGGTTGGTATGTAAGCACGAATGAAAGGATTAATTAGAACAGCAGGGTGTCTAATGGAAAGAATTGAAAAAAGCGGAAGCCTTTAAGTCTTCCGCTTTTTCAGTCCATTAATACCAGCGCTGCGTCAGCATTTTCCGCTTCGTATAAAAATTCAATCCGTCTTTCCCGTTGGCATGCAGATCTCCATAAAATGATTTTTTATTACCGGAGAAAGGAAAGAAAGCCATAGGGGCAGGAACGTTCACATTGACGCCAAGCATGCCCGCGTCCATCTCTTCTCTGAACTGCTGCACAGCCTTGCCGCTTGAGGTATAGATTACAGCGCCATTCGCAAATTCGGACTTATTGGCCGTTTCGATGGCTTCATCTAAAGTATCCGCACGTACAATACTTAGAACCGGTGCGAAGATTTCATCTTTCCAAATCTTCATATCTTCGGTTACGTAGTCGAAAATCGTCGCCCCGAGAAAATAGCCCGATTCATTTTCACGGAGTTCTACCCGGCCGTCGCGCACAAGCTTCGCGTTTTCTTCTTCTCCGGCTTCAATATAACCGAGCACTCGGTCTCTATGGGACTCACGGATTAACGGCCCTAAGTTCGTTTCTTCCGCCAGCCCATCTCCTACGTTCAACTGATCAGCCGCCTCTTTCAGTTTGGCAACTAGTGGATCCGCAATCTCGCCGACTGCTACTACTACGGAACATGCCATACAGCGCTCCCCGGCGCTCCCGAAAGCTGCATTAACAATGCCCTCGACAGACTTATCGAGGTTGCAGTCCGGCAATACGATGGAGTGATTCTTGGCACCGGCAAGGGCCTGTACACGTTTTCCATGGTTCGCCGCGGTTTTATATACATATTCTGCTACGGGCTGAGATCCGACGAAAGATATCGCATCAATCTCTTCATGTTCAAGGAGACCATTCACTACATCATGCGCACCATTCACCAGGTTCAGTACACCTTTTGGCAAACCGGCTTCATGCATAAGCTCCACTAACATCTTCGCAAGAATCGGTGTCCGCTCGGAAGGCTTCAGTACAAAGGTATTGCCGCACACCAGCGCAAGTGGAAACATCCATAAAGGTACCATCATCGGGAAGTTAAAAGGCGTGATCCCTCCGACTACACCGACCGGATAGCGGTACATCCCGGAATCAATGCCTTCCGCAATATCCGGCAGCACGTCCCCCATCATTAAACTCGGTGCTCCGGCGGCGAATTCTACACATTCGATTCCCCTTTGGACTTCCCCTGTCGCATCTTTTTTCGTTTTTCCGTTCTCCTGGGTCAGCACTTTGGCTAATTCATCACGATTTTCTGTGAGAAGCTGCTGGTATTTGAACATAATCCGTGCTCGCTTAGGAACAGGTGTCTTCTTCCAGTCTTTAAATGCCTGTCTTGCCGATTGTACGGCTTTATTTACGTCCTCTTTCGATGAAATAGGAACACTTGCGATGATTTCTCCTGTAGCGGGGTTAGGCACATTCTCCACTTGCCCGCTTTCAGACGAAACCCATTCTCCATTAATAAAATTCTGAATGACCACCTGATTCGACTTCGAGAAAGTTGTCTCCATCTTTTCACCTCAATTGGTAGATTCTGTTCTTTTTGCTCAGATTCATTATAAATTCAGAAAATTCCAACATCAATGGACGAAATGTCAAATGAATATCTCTTCAAATTGACACTATGACGGTCTCTGCGATCTGGGTGGGAATGAGAAAGCAGCAAGCTTCACTTAAAACAGAGCATACAAAAAACCGTCCAATCAACTATCAATCGGACGGTTTATTATTCTTTTTTTGGAAGACTCTGTTTTGGATGCTTTTCTGAAAAATTGATGGCTGGGAAATCAAATCTTCGCTCTTTCATCCCTATCGATTAAATGCTTTGATTGGGCTGTGCTCTGACTTGATTGGGCCGTGCTCTACTTCAATTTGGCCGTCACCCTCCTCAATTGGGCCGTCGCCCTCCTCAATCGGGCCGTGCTCCACCTTAATCGGGCCGTGCTCTTCCTTAATTGGGCCGTCACCCTCCTCAATTGGGCCGTCGCCCTCCTCCATTGGGCCGTGCTCCACCTCAATTGGGCCGTGCTCCACCTCAATTGGGCCGTACTCCACCTTAATTGGGCCGTGCTCCACCTCAATTGGGCCGTACTCCACCTTAATTGGGCCGTCACCCATCGATCCTGGCCCTACAATAGTGTCGTAATTTATATTTAAATAAACAGAAGCAAACTCAATGCCATAACTGCCATACCCGCTACCACTCCATAGATGGATAAATGAGCTTCGCCGTATCGGCGGGAAGCTGGAAGTAGTTCATCCAGTGAAATAAACACCATGATTCCGGCAACTCCAGCGAATAAGACTCCGAACATTACATCATTCAAGAATGGCATTAGGACTAAATACGCAAGCAAAGCGCCGACCGGTTCGGATAGGCCACTAAGAAAAGAAAGTTTGAAAGCTTTTTTCTTATCTCCTGTCGCAAAATAGACGGGGACGGAAACAGCGATCCCCTCCGGTATGTTATGAATAGCGATCGCAGCTGCAATTGCGATCCCGAGGCTGGGATCATTTAAGGCCGCTGTGAAAGTGGCGATCCCTTCTGGAAAGTTGTGTATCGCAATCGCGAGTGCCGTGAACGTTCCCATTTTTAGTAGATGAGATTGATCGACCGCTGGCTCGGAAGCCGACATATCTTCCACTTTTTTCACTTCATGCGGATTTCCTGC
Organism: Halobacillus alkaliphilus; assembly: GCF_900113125.1. Taxonomy (GTDB): domain Bacteria; phylum Bacillota; class Bacilli; order Bacillales; family Halobacillaceae; genus Halobacillus; species Halobacillus alkaliphilus. Next base: position 43,843 of record NZ_FOOG01000016.1, read on the forward strand.
TTTTGGAATCAATCTATCAATAACTGCAATGACTACCATTCCACCGAAGAAACCGGCAACCGTGACCCATTTACCTGGCACTTCTCCCATGGCATTTACAAGCGAATCCTGTGCTTTGAAGAAAATCTCGACCATGGATACATAAATCATTACACCTGCTGAGAAACCAAGTGCCAATGAAAGAAATCTAGTATTTGTAGTCTTTGTAAAGAAAGCTAGTACGCTTCCGATACCAGTGGCTAACCCGGCAAGCAGGGTTAATCCAAAAGCTAATAATAAATTTTCTATTTGCCTCTCCCTTTCTTCTCTGTCTAATCTAGAATCATTGTAAATCAAGTTTTTCCTTAATGCAACTTTTTTAGTTGTAGTAATATTTTATGTGCCTATTAAAAAAATGATACTAAAATTCTTCTCATGTACCCTATTCGCCTATCCAGAACTGGTTCCATAAAATGAAAAAGAAGCACAGCCCCCTGGGACTGTGCTTCTTTCTTACGTTTACTCTGGTTTTGAATTTGTGATGCAGAAAGACAGGATGGATCCGGCGAGCGCCATAATGGTCGCAGCCCAGAAGGCTGTATTTACGCCTTCAATCTGTCCACTGGTTTCGTCATGGCGGTTACGAGGATCGCTGATCGAGCCGGCAATCTGCCTCATTGTGCTCCCCATGGCCGTTCCTGCGGAATCATTTTTAAACTTAACTGGTCCAAGCCTGCCGTTTGTACAGGTATCATAACCATCGATACTCCGGAACATTCGGATTCCGTAAACCACCGCTAAGAAAGTAAAAGAAGTGGCCGTTGATAACTGGCTAAAAAAATGGTTACAAGCGAAAGACCGACGACAGACAGCGGGCACCTACTTTATCAAGAGTGGGAAGCTAGTGTGTAAACCAACCTGCTCTATATAAAAAGCCCAGAATAAAAGTCACCCATAGTTTACATAATTTTTTTATTGTTCATATTAATCATTATGAATAATATTGAAACTTCACCTCTACCCGCGCCGAGGTCTTTAGTTCTCCCGGCTCAATTGGAGCAGCACCACTGCTTACCATATCGGCTTGAGCAAATGAGCGTGGAACCGCTCTTCCTCCATCTTTTTCTACGATCTGGATCGGGGTTTGATCCAGCTTAAGATTCATCGTGTTAGCCATTGTCTGAGCACTTGCTAAAGCGTTCCCAAGGGCAATTTGCAAAGCTTTTTGATAAGCAGCTTGAGGCCGCTTAAGCGTGAATTGAATACTGGTAATCCGGTTCGCTCCCTGCGATACAGCCGTATCGATAATATAACCGGTTTGATCTACGTCTTCGATTGTCACAGCAAGAATATGACTTACTTCATATCCCCTGAATACTTGCTTCCCGTCAATATACTCATACTGAGGCGTTACGGAATACTCAGCCGTCTGGATATTCTCCTGAGGAACCCCTGCTTGAATAAGCGCATTGGTAATCTTCTGGATCGTCGAACTGTTTAACCCTTGAGCCTTCCTAATGTCCGTATCCTGATTAACGAACCCAATTTGTACACTGGCTGCGTCCGGCCGAGTGAGTACCTGGCCCGTGCCGTGAACCGTAATGGTACGTCCTTCCTGATGATCCCGCACCAGTCCCTGGTAAGAAAGACTGTTCATGTATGGAGTCCACCTTTCCCTAACATTGTTTACTATTATTCCATGTGGGAAGCCATGAAATTATTCCCTGCGCAAGAAGAATCGTGAGAGGAGCACGGCCAGAACATAGGGATGCTGCATAGACTAAAAGTATCTCACAAGCGAGAGGAGTGATTGTATGAGTAATCGTCCCAACAACAATCAGCCAAAAAGAAAACCTTCACGTCCTTCCTGTTGCGGAAAGAAAAGAAGAGGCACGTCCAAATAACATTTTTGAGAGTCGCAACGGTGGGATGCGGCTCTTCCATTTGACCGAGAAAAACCAATACTTTTTGTTACATAAATGTAATACAAATGTCTCATGATTTATCTTGTATATACATCCATCCAACTGCTATACTCCATACAGTAAAACTTTTGGAAGGGGATAATCGTCATGAAGAAATCCTGGATTCTACTTTTTTCTATTGCTTTTTACACCTTAGGAATCTTAAGTTTCAGCCCTCATTCCCAATCAACCATTGCTGCCGAAGAACTGGACAAGCCAGCTGAAACAGCGCAGGAAGTTAATAAGAAATCCTCCGAAATCAATAAAAAATCTACTACTCATAAACGATTTGAACAAGAAGAAAAGAAACAATCCGAATCAAAAGCTAAAGAAGATAAATCTAAATCCGAAGTAAAACGCACCGTGACCGTAGAGGCTACCGCTTACACAGCCTTTTGTGACGGGTGCAGCGGCAAAACGTCTACAGGAATTGATCTCCGCGAAAATCCGGACAAAAAAGTGATTGCCGTAGATCCAGACGTGATTCCCCTTGGTTCTAAAGTGAGAGTGCCTGGATACGGCGTAGCCATTGCCGGCGATATCGGGGCTGACATCGAAGGACGCCGCATCGATGTCTTCCTTCCTGAAAAAGACGAAGCGTTCGATTTTGGACGCCGGGACGTGCAGGTCGAAATCCTTCACTCCTAGTTAGCAGCTCCGAAAAGCTTATAGTGAATAAGTAACAACCCCCTGGTTAGCAAACCAGGGGGTTCATCTTTCTTACTTTTTCTATCCTCTCGAAATAGTACCATTCACTTGAATGAACTGCCTTTGTAGGGTCGCTGATTCTTCACTTACTTTTACAAATAAAAGTCCAGCTCCATTTCTAATGAAGCTGGGCTTTTATCCTTATTCTCTGGAAAAATCAGTTCGGTCGGCACCTTCTTCTAAATAGAAGCCTTCGACAGCATTCGTATGCAGCACGACTCCGTCCTCAAGGAACCACCAGGAACCGCGGTCCAATTGTTTCACAATAAATTCAGAAGCCTCTCTCTGATCCATGGCCTCACTTAAATCCAAATCATGTGTGATTACCCGTTTACTATCGAGTAAAAAGACTACCTGCCATTCTTTCTTACTTGCCATCGTACCACTCCTTTTATGTAAGATATTTATTCTTTACCCTCCCCGACTCTGCTTTAATCCTGAAATACGCAAAAGAAGCCGCTCCTTTAAAGGACGCGGCTTTATTATGTACTTACGCTGGGGGAGGTGCGCCAGATGTTCGCCAGGAAGTTCTTCGACTTGATTTAATGGATCCAAGGAAAAACCAACGACTGAAAGTTAGGTAAGCGACAGGTATAAGACATCCCTCCAAATATAATTTTTGATCAGTTGTCCTGTCTTCGCTCATAGTGTACCACTTGTCCAAAACTGAAAGTGTTAAGTCTTCGTTAAGACTGTATTTCTTTTCTATTTATCACATTTTATGCACAACGATTTACATTTAGAAGGACAATCCCTTACAATAATGAAAGTTAAAAAACAAAGTAAACAAATAGGAATTAGGAGGTTTTAACTTATGGCTCAAGCTGTTTCTCAAACCAGCTACGAAAATCGGCAGTCTTCCACCGCTTTTGGCGAACTGGAACCTGTTCAAAAACCGTTCGTTTGGCTGGGTGTTCTTATATCTGCACTGCTATTCATCACGATTGTTCAAGTTACCACCTGGACGCAAGGTGTTCTTTTCATTATAGGTCTAGCCTTTGGTTTAGCCTTGTTATACGCTCGTTTTGGTTTCACTTCTGCCTTTAGACGATTAATTTCCGTTGGAAACGTGCAGGGGCTTCAGGCTCACATGCTCATGCTCGCCGTTGCTACCACGCTGTTTGCCATCATTTTAGCAACCGGCTTCAGCTTTACAGGTGTTGCACCGCAAGGATACGTCTTTCCAGCCGGGTTAAGCGTCGTCGCTGGTTCCTTCATGTTCGGAATTGGCATGCAAATGGGTTCCGGCTGCGCATCTGGTACACTCTATACAGTTGGCGGCGGTAAATCTTCCATGGTTATAACGCTTCTTGGATTTATCGGTGGATCTGTACTCGGCGCCTATCACATTGGCTTCTGGCGCGATCTTCCGTCCCTGCCGGCCATTTCACTTGCAGAAAGCACAGGCTTAGGCTACTTCGGCGGCTGGGTTCTGCAGATTCTTATTTTCCTTGGCATCTACGGAGCCACCGTTAAATTTGCTCGTAAAAAAAATCCACCGCAAATGAAGCCGCTGACGACAACCAGTGGTTGGAAAAAGCTTTGGAGAGGCGCATGGCCGCTCCTTGTCGCTGCCGTTATTCTCGGTATCTTGAACGCGATCACCCTCTCTGTGCGTGGCAATCCTTGGGGCATTACTTCCGCATTCGCGCTATGGGGATCTAAGTTTCTTCAGATCTTCGGCGTGGACGTCGCGAGCTGGACGTACTGGCAGGGAGGTACGGAAGCGCTGAATAAAACCGTACTGGCGGATTCCACCAGCGTGATGAACTTCGGTATTATTCTAGGCGCATTCATTGCTGCTTCCTTCCAGGGGAACTTCAAGCCAGGAAAAATCAAGCCCGGCGTCGCAGCCGCTTCTATAATAGGCGGCGGCTTGATGGGATACGGAGCGCGTCTCGCCTTTGGCTGTAACATCGGCGCTTATTTCGGCGGCATCGCCTCCTTCAGTCTCCACGGCTGGGTTTGGATGATTATGGCGCTTGCCGGCACGTATCTCGCATTGTTTATCCGCCCGTTGTTTGGCTTGAAGAATCCTAGTCCGAAAGATTCCATGTGCTGATCTTACTAAACGGCGCAGAGCTTTGAAATAAGCTCTGTGCCGTTTTTTTGTATATACGAGATGGATATTTTAGCTATGCTGCAGCATTCGACATACTTTATATCCTACTTCAGTACTCATTTGAACTGGTGGATTGGGCCATTCGTGCATTCAATTGAGCCGTCCGCGCACTCAATTGAGCCGTCTGCACACTCGATTGAGCCGTCCGGGCACCCGATTGCGCCGTCCGCTCATTCAATTGAGCCGTCCGGGCATTCAATCGGGCCGTCCGCTCACTCAATTGAGCCGTCCGCGCACTCGATTGGGCCGTCTGCGCACTCGATTGGGCCGTCCGCGCACTCGATTGCGCCGTCCGCTCATTCAATTGAGCCGTCCGGGCATTCAATCGGGCCGTCCGCTCACTCAATTGAGCCGTCCGCGCACTCGATTGGGCCGTCTGCGCACTCGATTGGGCCGTCTGCGCACTCGATTGAGCCGTCCGGGCATTCAATTGAGCCGTCCGCAAATTCAATCGGGCCGTCCGTGCATTCAATTGAGCCGTCTGCACACTCGATTGAGCCGTCCGGGCACACGATTGGGCCGTCCGCTCATTCAATTGCGCCGTCCGCTCACTCAATTGCGCCGTCCGCTCACTCGATTGGGCCGTCCGGGCACCCGATTGCGCCGTCCGCTCATTCAATTGAGCCGTCCGTGTACTCAATTGAACCGTCTGCGCACTCGATTGGGCCGTCCGGGCATTCAATCTCGCTTCAGTGGCACAAAAAAAGACCTTGCCTCTATCGCAAAGTCCTTCCTACAATCATGTGAGTGATTTCTTTTCAGCTTTTAGTGTTTCGACTTCTTCTTTTAAAGACTCCAGTTCGTCCAGTAATTTTACAACCATCTCATCACTTTTCCGGAGTTCTTCTCCTAATGATTCGATCGCTTCTTCGTCCCAGATAAAAGGATTTCCATAGGAAGGAGTGATAGGCAGGTTTTCATAAACTTTTCCCTCTTCCTCGTCTGTCGGTTGAAAGTAAATGACTACTTCACAGCCGGCATCACCTTTGGCAATCCGTTTTCTCAAATTGACTTTTCCATAACCCATCCGTCGCGCAGCGATGCCTCCAAAGACACTCGAAGTCATGGCGCATAGGTGAGGAGCGTCTTTGACAACATCCCCAAAAGGACACCCTGTCGCTTTAACTATCACCTTGTCCGGGTGTACTTCCGCGATTTGGAAATGGCCGCCGATAGAATTTTTTATATCTACAATAACTTCGGCGTAGCGTTCTACGGACCACCGTTCACTTTTCTCGCTATAGAATGACTCGATCCATTCCCCTGTTCGAACACCTAATTTCCGTATATATTCTTCTGCATGTCTGCCGACAGTGCGTTCATGTAAATGAGCATATTGAGTGATAAGTTTGGATAGGAATAATGTTCCGCTTAGTGACGATGTCATGATGTTTCCCCTCCCTTTTAGACTTATTATATACCTTTCTATTTCTAAATGAAAAAGTTTAATAATGTAGTTGAATGAGATAATACTTATTTAAAAATTTTCTGCTTAATCTTGAGGATGAAGATGCTTTTCCTCATTAATCTTTTTATATATCAAACTATTCTTTCTGTTCGTTTATTTCAGTTATTTTACAATACATATTCTTAAGGATCAATTCAAAAGCAATTATTACAAATATTTTACATGACCCTATTAAAGGTACTCCTTTACAACTGCTGCTCGTTTATCAGTTCTTTCATTAATTACGGCTCGATTTAATCTATATAGTGTGAAACGGGACTTATATCATACGAATATTAAATGCAATCTACATAAAGGTTTGGTAAGACCGCTCCATACCATTATTTTATATAAAAAAAGCGCCCGAGCATGTATTCACTCGGGCGACACTATCACTTCAATATTTTCGCTGTAAACTTACGGCTTCGAGGGCCATCAAATTCACAGAAATACAGCCCCTGCCATGTGCCGAGAACAAGATTTCCGTCCTCAATAATCAGCGTCTGGGAGTGGCCGACTGTACTTGTTTTCATGTGCGCAGCTGTATTCCCTTCAGCATGACGATCTTCTGCCATATCCCACGGGTAAACTTCCCTGAAGCGGCGCAGCATATCCGTTTTTACATCAGGATCGGCATTTTCATTTACCGTTAAGCCGGCTGTCGTATGCTTCGATGACACGATGACGACACCATCGGTTATCCCTTCCTCTTTGATCCATTGTTCAACTTTAGACGTAACATCAATCATCTGGTCATGGTTGTCAGTTTTCACATCAAACGTTTTGATCATTAAGAGTCACCACCTATTTGTGAAGCTGCATAAGCTTCTAGTTTTTCATATTTCGTCTGTTCTTCGGTAAAATCTTTCCTATTTTCCACGTGAAAAGTACGTGTATTCCAGTCGAGCTGCACCACGGCTTCATATACATTCGTTGCATTCCCTCTTAGCTGAATGGAGAAACTTTCCTTTTCTTTCTCTACCACACAGTTTACAAGTCCGCCTTTGTTGATAACTATAATCGGTTCGCTTGTTGCATTCGGTCCATGAATGGTGGAAACAAGAGAAGAAGCAGACATAGCCGTTCCGCACGCATTGGTCAGACCAACCCCACGTTCATACGTCTGGACGAAGACTTTATTTTTTTCTAAGAGCTTCATAAAGCTGACGTTCACTCCATTAGGGAATACTTCAGGTAACTGGTTCGCTTTTTCCCCTACCTCGGCAAGTTCTTCTTGGTTAATGTCTTCCACAATGGCAACGATATGAGGATTCGGTACGCTTACAGCCGTGAAGGTCAAATGCTCGGGCAGGCCTGGAATAGTCGTTTTCGAAGCTGGCTCGGCATCCACGCGGACCGGAAGCGAAGCAGGCTCAAACGATACCGGTTCAATGGCGACCGAAAATGTATCAATCCCTGGAAAAATTTCTTCCACCTGGCTGACAGCAAGCACTGCTTTTTCTGTCTCAACCGCAATATGGGTCTTCCCCTCTTTTTCGAGCATATGCCTCGCCACGCAGCGCAGGCCATTGCCGCACATTTCCGCTTCCGTGCCATCCGAATTAAACATACGCATTCTTGCTTCCGCTTTGTCACTGTTCATTACGAATAGGATGCCATCAGAACCAATCCCATCGTTCCGATCACATAATAAAATGGAAAGGTCCTCTCTTTCTTGTTCGGTAAACGTGTAACCGTGCGTTAGCTCATCAATCAAAATAAAGTCATTACCAGAACCATGGCATTTAATAAACTGAATATCCAAAAACGTATCCCCCTGAAATCTAATTTTCTATTATCATAGCATATGTACATGGGGATGATGAATGAATGAGCTTCCTGCAGAACCCAGTTTGTATCTCTAACAAGTTTACAAAAATCAACGCTCCTTCCTATCGGGCGTATTGCCTGCGTTTCACTACTCTTTTTAAGTGGAAGATGAAGTAAGGATAGTAAAGAAAGGATGATAGCATGACGGAACATATGAATGCCGTGGGATTATATCAGCATTTACCCATTTCTGAAGATAATAGCCTCATCGATGTCACCGTAGACAAGCCCGAGGCTTCGGGCCATGATATTCTCGTAAAAATCAAAGCCGTTTCTGTAAATCCTGTAGATACAAAAGTACGGGCCAACGGAGAAGATGAAGATGAGCCGAAAATTCTTGGTTATGATGCAGCAGGCGTAGTAGAGAGCGTTGGTGAAGACGTCACTTCTTTTGAGCCTGGTGATGAAGTCTATTACGCTGGCGTGATCAGTCGTCCAGGTACGAACAGCGACTATCACCTTGTAGACGAACGTATCGCTGCCAGGAAACCGCAGACTCTGTCCTTCAGGGAAGCAGCCGCTTTGCCTTTAACAGGCCTGACCGCGTGGGAAGCTCTATACGAAAGATTGGGCGTCTCAACAGATCAAGACAAAAATAAAGGAAAATCCATCCTTATTATTGGAGCAGCAGGCGGCGTAGGTTCCATTGCCACCCAGCTCGCCAATGACGCAGGCCTCACCGTTATCGGCACGGCTTCAAGAGAAGAGACCGTAAACTGGGCGAAAGATCACGGCGCTCATTACACTCTTAACCATCGCAAGCCGCTCCCACAGCAGCTTCGAGAGTTAGAAATCGAGGAAGTCGATTATATTTTCTGTTTAAGCTCTACAGCTGAACACTGGGACAACATGACAGAAGCCATAGCACCACAAGGGAAAATCTGTAGCATTGTAGAAACGGAGGACTCATTGGACCTTACCGCATTGCAGCAAAAAAGCGCTGCCTTTGTCTGGGAATTCATGTTCACCCGCCCTCTTTTCGAGACGGAAGACATGCAGGAACAGCAGCGAATCTTAACCAGAATCGCTGAAAAAATAGATAATAACTCCGTCCGAACCACTTTGACAGAAACACTGACCGGCCTGAATGCCGAGCAGCTGCGAGAAGCTCATCGAAAAGTGGAAAGCGGAAAAATGATCGGGAAAATTGTCGTAGAGGCAGAATAGCAAAATGAAACTTAAAAAGACAGGCTTGAGCACGCTCGCTCAGGTCTGTCTTTTTTTACTCTAACCACATTCCCCGCCACTATTTCTCTCCCTATATTTGAATGTGGTCAACAAGTAATCAGAAAAGCAATATAAAACCTTTTCTGTTATGCTTCATTTGCAGGATTTTTTGATAATATTGGAAAAGGTGGCGGATCATGTGAAAAAAATAATCATAGGCACTGCCTGCATAATGAGCACTGGCCTACTTGCTGGCACGATCTATTTTGAAAAGTCGTCGAACATCCCATTACCTGCTGCCCCGCCTCCCGTGCAGGAACAGGCGCTACAATCGTCTCCCCAGCCCGAATCGCTGGAGCCGATTTACGAACAGGAGCCGATAGGGTATTCCTTCCAAAACGATCAGCTGCAGATTACATATGATCGCGGAGAAAGTTGGACGGAGGTTCCTATTGAAAAAGAAAAGTTATTTCAAGGAGAGTATGGCGGAAGCGAGCAGGAGCTTATTCCTAACAGCTATATTCTGAATGAGAACCGTACGGCATTCCTGTACACGGAAGATAACGGTCAAAACGGCAAAAGAGTTCAACTGCTCTATTCGTTAAATCAAGGAGCCACATGGCAAGACGCAATGGTACAGGAAGAGTATGCCCCGCTGCGTTTTAGAAAAGTTGACTTTACCAATGAATCCTTTGGCTATGTCATTATTTCAGGTGATCGTACCATGTCACAGGAATGGACTACTGTGTACACGACAAGCGATGGTGGTGAAAACTGGAGGGAGACGGCCCGTCCGGATACGACCCGTTTAATTTTTGATGGAGGTTTTGTCGATAAGAATACAGGATTTCTCTCCTATGGAACGATCAATCCTGAGGAACCTGACCTATATGTTACGCAGGATGGCGGGGATTCATGGAATAAATCAAACGTGCTCGTTCCTGAGAAGTACGAGAAACACTTTGTAATGGCTGAAGTTCCGTTTAAAGAAGAAGATCACCTCGCTGTCCTTATTAAACAAGGTCCGAACGGCGATTATCAGGGCGGTCGCGTGAAAGGGAAATTCATATCTCACGACCAGGGCAGCACATGGGAGTTTTCTAAGGAGGTCGATCCGAATGAAACGAGCGAATAAAAAGGGAAAGAAAATCATCGGCTGGCTGCTTTTCCTAGCAGCCATTGGATTGTGCTGCGTCCAGGGAGTCTACTTCCTCCTTGAGAACAACTATTCCGTGGAGTACATAGATAACCGGCTTTTTTACGTCATCAATCTGTTGATTATCGTTTTTATGACGCTTACTATCTTTCTCCTTTTGACGATTGAGAAAAAGTGGAAGATCATAATCTCAAGCTTCGCTGCAGCTCTTATCCTTCTGCAGGCGGGCTTAATGATTAACCACAGTTATGAAACGAAACAAGTAATCAGCTTCTCACCAGAACTCAACCATCAATTAGTCATTAAAGAGGACAGCGACACTAGTCAGGCAGCCTATTATCGAACACGCTATGGGCTTTTTGTCCGCCCTAAGGAAGATCTGCCTTACCAGACCAGTGGGGATTATAAGGTGAAATGGCTGGAGAAAGATATCGCTGCCGTAACCTACGAGGCTACCGATCGCACCCTTCATCAATATATTGGCACCTATGGAGCGCGTGATGGCGGAATCTCTTACTCGTACGTTGCCTCTATGACTCGCGGCCAGTGGAAAGGGGAAACGGCTCAGGTGACGAACAGCTCAGAAGGCATAGTCATCGAACACAAAGGAGAAACGGAACATTATACTCATGAAAATATGGTTCAATTTGGAACACTGGCATTAGTATTAATGGAAAACAACGAAGCGAAATGGACCATTGCATTAAATGAAAATTTCGAAAGTAACTCGAACGCCCCCGAACCGCCGGCGGGTGAAATCACTTTATATAAAGCTACCATGGAAAAGAATGACCCTATATCCCTTGAGTATATATCTGCTACGGATTAAATCAGCAGTATAATTGGCTTGAGCCCACCTTTCACCTTATATCATAAAGAGCCGGTGAAGACCCGAAAAACTGGCTTTTTATGATGTATAAAGGGGCTTAGTGTAAAGTAGTAATGAATATACATGTCGATCATAACTTATCATTTATTTTTTCATCCTTTTAAAACCTCCGACAGCTAGGAAGATTACAAACCCTAATAAGCCACGAAGCTATCCCTCTAGTTTCACCTCCTCAGTAGCTAGCTAACTTATTTAGGTAGCACACGCTGAGAAGTTTCAAATTGATCTGTTTTAAAGAAAGAAAAAGAGGTGAAACCCTATTTGGTCTTGCCTCTCATAAGAGTATAATTTCTTGCGTCCATTAACTCTAGACCCTCAGCGAGCCACGAAAGCCTCTGGCAGCGTAGTATGATTCTGCCCCATTGTGATAGACGAAGACGTGATCATAACGACGATCGCAAAAAAGTGCTCCCCCGCGCTCTCTAATAGCAGACGGAGTTTGTACCCAGCTCGATGTTTTCTTATCAAACTCGCCGATTCTCTGTAACCCTCTATATTCTTCCTCTGTTAAGATCTCAATCCCCATGGAAGCGGCCATATCGATCGCACTGTTTTCAGGCTTGAATTTTTTTCTTGCCTCCAGCGCCTCACGATCGTAACAAACGCTTCGGCGGCCTTTAGGACTTTCCGCTGCACAGTCCATAAAAATGTATGTGTCCTCTTTTTCATCATACCTCACTACATCAGGTTCACCGCCTGTTCTTTCCATCTCATTCAGCGACCACAATTTTTCAGGATCAGCCTCAAGTTTCACCTGAACAGCATTCCATTCAAACCCTTCATGACGGTGCATGTTATGTTCAAAACGATCCTTCAATACCTTTAATAATTCTTCACTTTGATCCTTGGATACCGTCTTTTTATTACTCTTTGTCATGGTTATGCCTCCTGAAATTTTTAGGCCCATCCAAACATAGTTTAAGATGAACTTCTTACTTTCATCCATTATCTAGAAAAAAGGAAAGTAAGCCACTCTTGTTGGAATCTGTTTTTAGGATTCACGCTCACTCCAGCGAACTTTTTTACTTTTTTAAAGAGGAATTACTTTTTGTTAGGCGAATAAATGAGTAGGAAATACGAGTGCTTGAAAATAGCAGGAGGGATTCTATGAGAGTATTAGTTCTTGGAGCAAGCGGAGCTACCGGTAAACAAGTCGTCATGCAATTGATTAAAAGACAAATCAATACGCGCATTCTCATCCGGGAGACAGCCGTTCTTTCTCATGAGATACAAGACCATTCACTAGTGGAAACCGTGAAGGGCAATATCAACGAATTAACTGACTCTGATATGAGCGCTCTTTTACACGATTGTACAATCATTATCTCCTGCCTTGGTCACAATGTTTCCTTCAAAGGGATGTTTGGCAACCCTCGCTATTTGGTATTTGATACGATAAAGAGGATTACAGAGACAATCAAAAAAGATCCTGCTAAAAATATGAAACTTATACTTATGAGTACAACCGCTTATACGAACCCTTTATCCGGAGAGAAGAATTCAATAGCAGAAAAAATCATTTTTTCATTTCTCACGCTTTTACTTCCACCCCATCGGGACAATGTCAAAGCTGCCAATCATCTGGTTATCACGACAGGCCAAGAGGACAAAAATATCAATTGGATTGCCGTGCGCCCCGACTCTTTAATTAATGAGATGGAAAAGAGTTCCTATGAAATTTATGAATCCAAGATTAGAGGTCCCCTATTCAATGCCGGGAAAACCAGCAGGATTAACGTGAGTCATTTTATGGTGGAACTAGTTGCAGATGATTCTAAATGGAACCAATGGCAATACAAAACGCCGGTGATTTACAATAAAGACGGCCCTTAAAATTAATCCTGCATTTCTGTTAAGCTATTACACCTTCTCAACTTTTGATGTTTCTAGCAGAAATGTTATTATTTAGTCCTTGCCCACTAATCCCTCTACACACTATATGACTACTTTTCCATCACAGCAAAATAATGATCTTCATTATCCGCAAAATTAAATACTCTACCCGATGGCATATTTACAATTTCACCCACGGTTATTCCTTTGTTTTGCAAATCTTGATGTAGGTGTTCAAAATCATCAGAGTAGAACATTAAAGAAGGTGTATCAAGGTTTACTCCTGGAGACATGTTAGCCACGACCTCTTTGTTATGAAGAACAATAGTCGTTTCAGCCCCTTTTTTTGGGGCTATTTCTATCCATCTCATTCCGCCATCGTTGTTTTCTTCTGAAGTCACAATAAACCCTAATTTCTCTGTCCAAAAGTTCACTGCTTCATCCTGGTTATCAACATATAACATAATTTGACCCACTTTAGTGAACACTCTACTCCACTCCCTTTAAAGTTATACTCTATTATTCTCTATCCAGTAAGTGAATCCCTCCTCCTCTAAACGTCTCGAATAAAATAACTCCACACTCTCTAATTATTCAAGATTTATTCTCATTCATTAAACTCAGAAACTGAAACTATAGACACGATTCCAAGAAAAAGCTCGTCCCTCATACTCTAATCAAAAGCTTGTTGCTATCCAAATGATTAATAAAGCAAATATTATAGCAGCTCCTGTATGAACCCAGTTTCCCTTAAGTTTGCCTTTTACATTAGCAAAATCTTTAAGAATAATAGCTCCCCAACCTCCAGCGACTAATAGAACAATGATTATGGTTATTACGATATCATTCATTCGAGACCTCCATTTTCTTTTTTAAGTCTATTACCTTGATAGTAAATTTAAAAACTATCCAAGTGCTAAGAAAAAGACGATTGCTTTTGTTAAGCAATCGCCGCCATTTGTGTAAGACTCGAATTCAAATTTACTCTTTTGATAGCATTTTTCTAATTATTCTTATTTGACCTCTATGATTGATTTCATCTTCAAAAACATGAAACCAAATAAAGTAGTTATTAGAGGAATAATTGTCCCATAGCCTGTTTTCGTATAACCAATCATCAGTCAACGTCGCAAATTTCTGAAGTGTTCTATGTCTAATTTCTTCAAGTTTGGTGATATAAAAATCCAGTGAATATCCATTAATGTATTTTCTTCCTTTTTCTCCAAGACTGTAAGGAGATCCCCATTCCAACATTTCCTGTTCATTTGGACTTCGGCCTTCGAAAATTTCTATTTGAAATCCTTTCTCTACAGCAGCTATATGGAATAAAAGGGCTCCAATACTATTACCCTCCTTACCTGGTAAAAAATCCAATTCAGAGGTTGTTAGGCCTGATATAGCTTCTAACGTTGTTTTTCTCACATAGTTCATTTGTGACACTAGGTGACCTATTTGTGGAGTGAATCCTTTTAACGGCTCTATTTTTACTTCCAATTGAAACACTTCCTTTCCATCGACTAAACCATCATACTATGTTCAATACTTCTTGAGTAATAATTTCTGCAATCTCAAATTTAGGTAGTGTCCCGTCTACAATTAGGTCAGAATTTGGTTTTGTCGTATCTAACATAGTAAGATAACCTCGCCTCCCTCCAGCTAAGTAGTTATCTAAATCCAGTAATATCTCCTCAGCAGAACCACTCTTAAAATCTCTATGGATTCTGCGTGCCATTGCAATATCCAATGGAGTATCAATAAACACTGCAAAATCAATGAGACTACTTGTTTGACTATGTAAATAGGCAAATGGAAAATCTACTATTATGTAGTCTCGACGTTCAGTAATTAACTGATTTATGTCTCTAATAAGTGGTGATAAGTCCCAATCATCAGGATTACAGCCATTATCAATCCATTTAGTTATGTCTTTAGGACCATCAAAATCATAATCATCAAAATATATCGTTTTACTATTTGGTAATTTCCTTTTTACACAAGAAGCTATTGTCGTTTTTCCACCGCCTGAAACCGCAGCAATAGCAATAATCATTGGTGACTTTCTTTTCATTAAACTCCTCCAATATTTCAGTTTCTCTATAATTATTTAAATTAGGCCGAGTATCCTACGAGGAATCGTCCTCTTTTAAAAAAACGATTTTAAGACATTCTAATTATATAACTAACCTGATCAAGGAATTAATTTATGAATTATAAACCCAGTTAAGTAATATCCACCCTTTGCTCTCTCCTGCTTCTAAAGAAAAGAAATCCTCCTGATCCGGCAATCAAACCAACAAGAATCACCCAATACACCCATAATGCGTTCGTAAGACTAAATACATAAACTAGCAGAAAAGAAGAAATCAATAGTATTAACAGTATGGCCGCCGGAATCTGCAGCCCAACCAAAACCATATAACTGGATACCATTCGGGAGATCATGGCACTAATGACAGCTGTGCAAAAGGCAAGCGTGTAGATGATCGCCACCGTCACCCCTATGTATTCCAAAAACGTGAAATCATACCAGCTCAACAATGGCCATCCAAAACTAAAGGAGCTGAGTTCACTCGACCAGAACATACTCGTATCATTTTTTGAATAGAGAAGGAAAAAGACGCCGAGATACATCGTTGTCAGTAAAAAGGTAGTCATCAAACCGGCTGAAAATTTTGACCAGAACAACCCTCTTCCCATTTTAGAGGTATATTGCAGCTGAAGTAATCCTTTTTTCTGATCTGGAAGATACAAACGACCGATCACTATAAAAATGACGATCACAATTAAGATTCCTGTGTATTGAATGAGGTTTTTGTAGTTTTCGTATATTTGAAAGGGGAGGATGGACTGAAGATCCGTCTCCTTGTAAATCTGCTCTGCCTTTTTTTGGGCAGAAGAGTATTTGGTATCCTTTATGTTCCACTGTCCTCTGCGATTGTAATGAGACTGTACTGTTTTAAAACCTTGTATTTCCCAAAAAACATCAATGTCTTTATCAAACATAATTTCCGCATGAAGTTTATCTATCTTTTCATGAACATCTATACCATTCTCAGCTTCATTATAAAGTTTTCGATATTCTTCATAAGAAGTAACTCCAAGTTCCTGAGCAGTATCATTGTTCTGCAAATAAACTCCAGCTTCTTCCTTCGCAGCTTCCAACTTTTTTTGAAAGTCTTTGAATTCTGTTTCATCCATTTCGTGTCCATAATCCTCGATCATTTCTGCATAGATTTGCTGCATGTCGAGAGCAGGTCTGCCATTGGGAAAGTATTCAATATGAAAACTGAGAAAAAATTCATAAAAAAACAGACTGATAAGCAGAACTGCCAGCAATACCTTGGGATTCCAAAGTTTTTTAAATTCGTGTAAAAATACAGACATCCTAACCCTCCTCATGAAATTGCCTGGTATTTAAAGCGGTGCAGACGGAATAGGCTAAGTCCACCAAGACCGATGCCCCAGCTCAAAATGGTCATTAGCTCATAGTAAGAAAACATTGTCATCGGATTGTTCACAGTAAACCAGGCATGAGGATTCAGCATGAGAATGAATGGACTGAACTGAGCAGCAAAAATAAGAGGACTATGCCCCGGCACCAATCCCGGAATCCAAAGAAACAGACCGAGTACAACCGCAAATGCTAAATAGACAAGGTAGCTATTTTTCAACCATATCGACAATAACCAGCTTATAGCACTAAAAATCAGTTGGACCGCTATAACTAAAGCTACAAACAAGCCTACATATTCTATAAAAGACAGATTCCACCAGGATATGTAAGGCACTGGGGTCTCCCTCATGAAATAGTTACTGAAGGAAGAGTGCCACAATTGACTGTAATCAAATAGAATGAAATAGACAAGAAGCGTCAACCCGGTAAGCCCACCTGCAAAAATACCAGCCGAACATAATGATGCGGCAAGTTTATCTCTCATCAATTTCCGCCCACGCTTAGTAGAGAAAACGACGAGATCGGTTCTTTGCTCAAACTCATAGGTGCTTACATAAGCGGACAGTAAAACTACAAGTGCCATCACTTCAAAGAGAAGGATGAGACCTATCTCTTTAAACAGGAAAGTGTGCATCTTAAAGGTAAGACCATGAAAAAAGAAAGCGAGGTGCTCATCATTAGCTGCCACTTCTTGTTTCCGCCCCTCAATTTTTTTGAATTGAGAGCGTACCGTGTCAGCAGCTCCTCCACTTAGCCCGTGCTGTTGTATGACGGATGAACTGAATGTAGTAAAATCGAGTTCTCTATAAAAAGCGTCCGCCTGGCTGCCAGTCTGACTGTATAAATGCAGAATCTGAAGCTGTTCATAACGCTTCTGAGGAATACTTTCTTTCCAAGGGGCGTCCGAATCATTGAGAGCTTCATTCAGCGACTGATACCTTTCCCCCTCAACATGGGAGTTGCTCCACACCAAACCCTCTTGAAGATCACTTTCCATGGAGTGTAACGTTTCTTCCGTGGCCTTCTCTCCGTATGTACCTACAATATCTGATAGAACATTCACACTCCCGCGAGATGGAATATGGTCAGCCATAAGTAAAACATTAATACTGGTGAAAAAAAGGAGAAGACCAAGTAACAAGGGAGATTGAAATACCTTTTTCATTTCGTATTTGATCATACAATGCCACCAGTCAAATCGGTTTCTTCCTCGAATATATAGAGGAAGACATCCTCAAGCGTTGGACTCACGGTTGTCCACCCTTGATCCCTATCTCCTTTCTCCACAGCAAAGCGCATCATCATCTTACCCTCTTCCTGCTTTTCAGCAAGAACGGAGTAATCCGCCCGGAATTGCTCCACTTCTTCAAACGGAATCTTTGTTTCGAAAAGTTTTCCTTCAAGAAGGAGACACAGGTCTTCCTGCCTCTTCTTATAAAGAACCTGCTTATTCTTAATCATAACGATTTCATTGGCAATCGATTCCACATCCGATACGATATGGGTCGATAAAATAATGGTCCGCTCACGAGCCAGATTAGATAATATCTTTCTGAAGCGAGCTCTTTCTTTAGGATCCAGGCCGGCTGTCGGCTCATCAAGAATGAGAACCTGCGGGTCATTTAATAGTGCTTGACAGATCCCGACTCGCTGAATCATACCACCAGAGAATTTTTTCATTTTCTTATTTGCTACATCCTTGAGTCCAACAAGAGCAAGCAGCTCAGGGATTTTCTCTTTAGCTTCGCTTTTGGTTAATCCTTTAAGGGAAGCTAGATAAATAAGATATTTTTCTGGTGAATAATTTTTATAATAGCCGAATTCCTGCGGGAGATAGCCTAGGATATCACGATATTTCTCATCCAAATCGATGATGTTTTCACCATTGTAGGTGATTTCTCCTTTAGTTGGGAAAATTAAAGTGACGAGCATTTTGATTAAAGTAGTTTTCCCAGCGCCGTTGGGGGCAAGCAGACCATAAATACCCCGGTCAAACTGTAGATCTATCCCTTCTAAAGCAGTAAATTGCCTAAAGTTTTTAGTAACACGGTGTACCTCTAGCATAAGTGGCCTCCTCCGGCTTTCGTTTTGTGAAGAAATCTTACGGTTTGCTGCAGATATAAAAATGCCGCTCCAACTGCAATCACTAAATAAATATAAAACGGAATCTGCAGGAGGAACAGATCATATTTACTTCCTAAAACTCCTGCCAAAAACACATTGCCGACAATCCATCCTCCGATCACAACTACAGGAGACCATACATGCTCTGATGAATGTTGAATATATAGATAAGCGGTAGAGCAAAGGAAAAGGGCAGCCACAGACAAAAGAAACGCAAACCATACATCAAACTCAAAAGGTACCGTCATTGCGAAGATAACCAATCCGTTAACCATTAGACTGATAAAACTGAAAAGGAGCATTCGAACGGTAGCTATGATTCTCAGATTGTATTTACACGTCATTTCTACTTCAAAAGTCGGCTCTTGTTTTTTCCGTATAAAAAAGAAATAAACAAGGACACCGTATATAAACGGTGCGCCAGTGAAAGAGATTACATACATATTGACTTCCCGCCATGGGAGCCAGCCGGATGTGACGGTTAAAAACCCCAGCAAGGAAATGACAGCCATGATAAGTATAAATAACATTTCAGTCGCATCCCGGAAAATATGTTTCATCCCCACTTCTCTGACTATTCGGGAAATGCTTACGAAAAAAGACGGGGTCGTCTCTAACCCCTGTGATGTTATACACTTTACTTCTCTATCCAATTCTGACTCATTTGGATATGGAATTCTCTCTTGTTTGTCATTCATTCCAGTATTCCTCCTTTAACGCCTTCTTCACGAACTTTAGCGTCCGGTAATATTTTGTTTTGATTGTCGATAATGTAAGCCCTGTCTCCGCACTAATATCAGGAAACGTTCTCTCGCCCAAGAGTTTCATTCGGACGATACGCTCTTCTTCAGGTGCACAGCTTTCCAACAATTTAAGCGCTCTCTCAGCTTCAGCACGAGTAGCAAGTCTTTCGGTGAAGTCAGACTTATCCTCTATCTGCTCCTCTTCAGCCGAAACACCCTGGGTCGCCTCTTTAAACTGCTTTGAACGATAATGATCAATCACCCGGGATTTCGCCACCATGTACAGCCAGGTGCGAAACGAAGATCGGCCATCATAACGATAAAGGCTTTTTAACATACTAATGAAGATTTCCTGAGTGACATCTTTCGCCGTCTCTTTGTCATACATTTGTTTATAAACGTAGGCGAAAATTTCTTTATAATAGGCTTCTATGAGCTGATTAGCGCTATGTTTATTTCCGTGTTTTTGTACCGCCTTGATCCACCGTTTCTCTCTGTTCATGTGATTCTCCTCATGCTTTCTGCTCTGTATCTATTTATATATTCGTACGAGGTCTGAAAAAAGTTTTAAGTTTTTGTTTCTTCCCCAACAAATTATCTAAATAAAAGTGCCTGAGCCTCCTTTTTAACATGTTAAAAAGGAGGCTCAGGCATTAATTGAAATAATTCCGTACTACGTCGGTTTATGTAATAAGAACGAGTACCCTTTTAAGAAATTCCGCCCTCTACTTTTAGATTCAATATCAAGATATATAAAAATTTTTTTAGAATATGCAACAATTGTTTAGATGTTATACTCTTCCATACAAAATCAAATCTAAGAAGGTAAAATTAACATTTGGCTAGGTACATAGTAATTATTTTCCTCTCGATTCTATTAACGGCATGTACATCCGATACAGCAGCAGCTATTTCAAACTTAAAACCTCAAAAAGGAAAAGATTATTCAATCACTACCTTGCTAAAAGGCAAATCCTTTAGATACCGAACACCACAATAAAACTTTCGATGCCCCACATTCTGTTAGCATAAGTTCTTTAACTGTTTATCTTATGGATGAATCTCATTCTTACAATCACGACTATGAAAAAATTCTTGATATTGATTCTTACCCTTTAAAAAACCACTCTTCCAGTCGAGTTAGAAGATTTATTTCGTATAATGAGACCTATACGCATCAGTGCTTCCATTTCCTTAAGACTTGATTTCAAGATAATTAAAGCTGGCTTCTACCTTATATCAGGTTCACGATATAAGAAAAGCACATTGTCCCATTATCTCTTTTAAGAAACATTAGTCTACTCAAACAGTTAGGTAAAGTTATTGATTAATTGGAAACCATAAAGGATTCCATTTATAATTCCCCCTTGTATTAATGAGATAACAAGCAAATTCTTAGAAGCTTTTTTGTGCTTACTAAAATATTCATTCACTATTAAGTTAATGAAAAATAAGATTGCAACCAAGAATAAAAAATAAATAATATTCCACATAACGATTCTCACCTCAAATGCTAATAAAATCGGTATATTACTGACTTAAATAATAACAACCATAATTATTTCAGAGACAATTTGGTTATCAATATCGCTTTAATAGATATTGAACAACCGTTAGCAATTCACAAAGACTTGAATTCTAGATAACTTAACGACAAGACAGAATGAATAATGCCAACTTATGTATCCTTCCTATTTATGTAAATACCTATTAATACTTGCACCAATACATAAAGTGATACAGTAATTGCTGCTACTAGAAATACGTTATAATCCTCTAACACTACTGTTACAAAAAATAAAGCGAGGACTAAATAAATAACCGCAAATCTTTGCTGATATTTTCCTTTTTTAGATAACTTATCTGGTTTTTTCAATTATTTCGTTCCTTCCCTAGAGTTAATAATAAGTCGATGTAATAAACAAATATTTAATAGCTCCCTTTCTTTGAGAACTCGAATTCGAGATGTATTGTGTGAATTTATAATATAAAGCATTAATTTATGTATGATTAAATATTTCTTAAAGTTCATTATTGCTTTTCCGAAAGACTTTACTTAGTATATTTACAATTACTACCCCTATTACCCCACCGAGACTCGTCCCAATAAATGTAACCCACTCTATCCCTTCCTCTGTCCATACACTAATGGCTAAATGGATAATAAGCAGACTAACTACAAAATAAATTAAATATTTTAATGTATCTTTAATTGATATCTCCTCCGATAAACTTTTTCAGCCAACTGCTCCGACACTTCATAAGCTAACCTTCGTGACACCTGTACTTATGTATGAACGACGAGTAATATATTAAACAAAAACGCTCCGATACGTTAACATTCAAATTCTAAATAATTTTCAGCGAATTTTTCCTCCTCCATGGAGTTTGACATTGTATTCCCATCTCCTTATTACAACTCAGACATTCTATATCACTTAACCATCCTTCTCCGTTAGAAAAAACACGATTGTGCATTTTGAACAATTGCCTTCTTTACCGGAAGGAAGACTCTAAATCGATACATTTTTTCATTCAGAAGCATTCTATTAGTTTTTAGTTAAATCCCATTCCCTGCGCAATATTCCCATTTTTACAGCATCAAAATAATTGCCATTTACTTTCCTGGCTTCTCTAATTCGTGCCTCTTCTTTCATCCCTAACTTCTCAGCAACTTTAATCATTCTTCTATTTCCTGACCAAGTAGACATTCCCAAGCGATGTAAATCCGTATTTTGGAAAATATGGTCAATCCAAAGCTCATAGGCCTCACTTCCGTAGCCACCATTCCAATAATTCTTATCATAGATAACGATACCTGTATCTAACCAATCCGTATTTTTATCTACCCAATAAGAGCCAACGTAACCAATCGTTTTACCATCTACTAATATAGCTAGAGAAGCAGGCATGTCAGGGTAA
Organism: Halobacillus alkaliphilus; assembly: GCF_900113125.1. Taxonomy (GTDB): domain Bacteria; phylum Bacillota; class Bacilli; order Bacillales; family Halobacillaceae; genus Halobacillus; species Halobacillus alkaliphilus. The sequence continues at coordinate 66,181 of NZ_FOOG01000016.1, forward strand.
ATTTCATGTGCCCAATGACTTATGTATTCAGCTTTCGATATTTTTTCTTCAGTTATGTATGGTCCATTCCATTTTTTAGCTTCCTGCTCCTTGTCCTCATATTTCCAGAAATATAACTCATCAATATCTGTATCTGCTGCTTCCTTTAAAAGAACTTTTTTCCCATTAATTTGAACCATTTAAAACCCTCCAAGCGAATTTCTTTTTCTCAACTATTACAGATCGTCCCCAGTTCTATAAGACTCGAATTTGAGACATATTACAATTTTGGGGAAACTATTTTTTTGAGCTCCAAATCCTACTTATTAATTTTACAAGTACCCAACCTGAAACTCCCCCGAAAAATAAAGGAAGTACATGATCAGGACGACTACTAACAATACTTCGCTTAGTATATTCATTTTTCCACCCTTTAACTTCCTAAAAGATTAACAATTCCCTATCACCTAAGTCTCAAAAAGGGTTGGCGAAACCTCCTATTGAATAATTGCCCCCTATTCAACAATATTCGATTTCAAGATATTTTAAAAAGTATTTAGCTAATCAGACGTCCAGCCATAATGCCTTTGCTTCATGCTTAGATAGTTGAAAGTCATCAATAAAGAACTTTTGGAGGTTCCTCTCCGCAGAATTATTCACCCAATTTTTATAGGATTCAATTAACTTATTCATGTCTCCATTACAATATTTTTCAATTAATAAGTTAACGATATTAGTACTTCTCCAATAATCATAAAAAGCAGATGAGTAACCTAACCCGTTTCCACCTCTATATCCAGAATCACCAAAGAGATCGATCGTGTATTCTCCATATTCTGGCTTATATAACTCAATTAAACTACGCTCAACCTCCATAATTTCATTGAATTTGTCCGTTGATAAAATCATTTTTCGTGGAATGTAAAAACACATCCCTTCTTCAAACCACATGTTTTCTTCTTCATCCCAATCTTCAAATTCAGAATGAAAAAAATCAGCATGGTGAGTTAACTCATGCGCTGCAATAACAGCAATATCATCTATCGAAAGATGCTTGTAATACTGTTCAGCCTTTATAAGCCCTCTAGTCGTTGATAAAAAAATGTCCTTCCATGTATCTATCAGCGGGTTAATATGTATTAAGTCTCTTGATGTATATGCTGGGAGAGGGATTGTTGAATAAAGCTCCGTAGCCGATTTCAAATCATGAAAAATGATTCCCCTCGGGGATCCAAAAGTAGTTATGGCTTCAAGCGAAAGTGAGAAATGGTTAAGTTTTTCTAAAAGGAGTAGTCCGTTTCTTTCGATTTCTTCTGCATAAGACATATCTGTAATTGAAACTGCGTATTCCACCCAATCCACCTCAAAATATTAATTAATAGACATCGTTCTTTTCATACCAATTATTTCAAATCAGTCCCAATATCTCAATATATATTATCAGTAAGGGGCATACCTTGTTTAAGGTATGCCCCTTTGCATGAAGACTTGATATCAAGATAATTAACCATTATTTATACATTATCCTTATCACAACACGATATTTTTAAGATATAAAATACCATAGATTAAAGTACCAACAACTAAAATAAATAAGCCAACCATTAAGAACCCGTATGTAAAACCTCTAATCATTGAAATTAAATCTAAAAACATATTTTTTATAGACTTAAATATAAATTGCATCACAAAGCCTCCAACCAGCTATTAATTTGAAACATTCATTATTAAATACGGGTTATCCCAAATCAAGTGTTTCACACAACTATTGGTAAGAATATATAAGCTGAATACCAATAAACGGTATTCAGCTTATGTCCCCTTTTCTATAAGATTCGAACCCGAGATACTTTTGAATTAAATTCCATGCTTAATTGACATTTTTCACTTTATCTGGACTCTTCTTACTTTTTCTTCATTTAAGAATTCACATCTGGATCAAATAAATCTATCTCCTCTTTATTTGATCCCTTAATATCTTGCCATTCAATAACCATATAAATATCACTAATGTTTTCAAGCGAAATAGATTTCCCCTCTTCATCAATAAAAGTTCCACCTTCAGTTGCACCTGTGGAAGTTTGAGTTATATCTGATTCACTTCCCTGGATGGACTTTCCCTGAATGACCCTATCTTCATTATCTATAACAGCATGAACCCTAACACTAAAAAAATCAGTATTAAACTCTGCTTTATTTTTTATAGTTAGATTTCCATTTCCCGCTTTTAATATATCTGGTTTAATCAAAATATCATAGGAGTTAACTTCCCAATTTTCGCTTTCCCCAGATAATGATAAGTGAAAATTATTTCCCGTGCTTTTCTCATTATTATCACAACCAGAGAGAAAAGAAATAACTACTATTATACTTAACGATATTATCAATGCTTTTTTATGTATCACAACTACCTCACCTCTGGATGCCATTTCATTTAACACCATTCACCGATAAACTTACTGGCTAGGGGAACCTTTTTGTGGAACAATTACCCCCATTCCTTGAACTTGATTTTAAGAAGATACTTCAAGTTACATTAGTATATGGGTATAACCCATGATGTTCAGAACTACTCCCATCAGAGAAAATGCGATCCCCATATAAGAAGTCCACCGATTTTCATCTCTTCTTTCATCAAAGGTTTCAAGTGTTACCAAACCAAAAATCAATGTAACTAATGGAATAATTATAATTTGAGGGCCAAATGCAAAGCCAGCACCTCCCAAGATTAGTGCCGCCATTCCGAACATATTCTCCGAAGGATATTTTTCCAGTTCTTTTATTTCTTCTTCTGTCAAATCTTCATTATCTGAAAATAACCTTCTTAACTTACCGTCATTCTTATTAAATTTTCGCCCCACTATGGAGCCCAATCTAATAAAACCAATCGTACAAAGTGAAATAATACTATTAAAAATAATATCTTGTTCTCTTCCTAACGTAATTCCTACTCCTGCTATTTCGCTATCCTCCATTACCACGGAATAAATAGTTCCAATAGCCACACTAATTATTACTATTAAAATGAAACTTAATTTTTTAAACCTAAAGCTGAGTAATAAGCTTATTATAAATACCAATATCGATCCCAAATATCACATCTCCTCCTCTTTAAGAGTTCAATTAAGCTCAATAATAATTGTTTACTTGATGACATGATTTCAAATTATTAATTACAATAAGACAAACACCCCTATTATTGAAGCTAAGATACCACCAAGTCGATCCGCAATTAATGCAAGATCACTAGGGTGAGACTCACGTAATTTCCAACCTATTTCTAGATACCAAGCTGCATAGGGAAATATCGTCATGAATAAACCTACTAAAATGATTACTATACCTAATGGATTCCCCCATGAGTTATTAGGGGATATGGTAGTATCCTGATTTAATTGTTTATATTTATCAATTGCCTCTTCTCCCAAATCCATCTCTTCCATTGTTAAGTTTCCAGAGCCACCGCCATGTCCCGTATTTCCTGTTTGTTCATAATAATATTTATGACCATTTTCGAACTCAACTTCATACCTGTAACGATCAGCACCGCCTTCAAAGAAAACCTTCACTATCTCTCCATTAGATAATTCAATTTCTGTTGGGGCCTCTGCTGTTACATTACTGTTAACTGAAAAGGATATACATATCAGTGAACTACCCTCCACTTACCACCCTTACGGGTCGCTTGAAGTGGGGGCTTCTTGGGTAATCGCCACTTTTGTTAGCTGACGAAATAGACCAAGCTAACCCTCTTGTTCCAAGAGTTTATATTCATCAGAGCAGTGCTAATAGCCGAATTCCTTCTTTTTTGATGTTGAGAGCCGAATTGTAATCTCTATCGAGATTCACCCCGCACGAACAAGTGTATGTCCGAATATTCATAGGCATCGGCTTTGTATTTCCACAATGCGAACAAGTTTGTGTAGATGGGTACCATTTATCAATCTTGATCAAATGCTTTCCTTGTTCGTTCA
>NZ_FOOG01000029.1 GCF_900113125.1 Halobacillus alkaliphilus
GGGAGAAGGAACTAGGTGAGATCCCGCAGGGAGTGAAACGAGCGAGGAAGCTCACCGTTCCCCCATAGGAAAGTGTTCAAATGTGGAATCACCCCGAAAGACATGCTCAGCATAAGCCGACCATCAAAAGGATTGCGGTTTTTCAATCCGTTGATGAGCGGCGTATGTCTCGAGTGTCTGGGTGATGGAACAAGACGAGTTATTTCCCCACCAGCCCTTCTCTCAAATATCGTAACGGACCCCAAATATATCGAAACTGAGTCTTCAAGTAATGGGAGCTTATCTGTAAAATCAATTCAAGATTTAATCAGCCCAAAAATTCCTTGGCCATAACTATTCGTTTTCATTCAGGTCGATCTACTACCCCTGAAAATCGACTTTTGATAATGCAACAAAGAAGGATAGGCGGGCAAGGTTCGGTAGGAGTCACAAAGGTTAACTACCACATGCTGCGATTACAGTCCATTACATGAAGTTACAAAACTTGCTAGCCTACTATTCAGATTGTGACAGACTTTTCAGGCGGACAGGCTTATAATTTTTTATAACAATAGATGAAGGGAGCGGGGGTCATCTATCTTGATGCTGTCTGGTTGCTCAATCTATTAATGGATGCCATGATCCTCTATCTTACCCAGGGGGTGGTGCGGGCCAAATCGTCTAAAACACGTATGTTTTGTGCCGCTTTTGCAGCCTCCAGCATTGTGCCTATATCGGTCTTTATGCCGGATCTGTGGTTGATGAGCACCCTTGGGAAGCTGGTCTTTTCATTACTTATTGTCGGAATTGCCTTTTCCTTTACCTCACTTCGTGCTTTTATTCTACAGTTGGTCAGCTTTTATTTTATAACATTTTCCATCGGAGGAAGTATGCTTGGTGTCCATTTTTTCCTAGCCACGGAAATAAGTATTCAAGGAGGATCGATTGTAACATTTTCAGGGGGATATGGTGATCCTGTTAGCTGGATGTTTGTATGCGTTGGATTTCCTTGTTCATTTTTCTTCACGAAGTGGCGGATGGAGCAAGTAAGTGTCCACCAAATGAAGCTTGAGAACATTTATGATGTGAAAGTCACTTGGAATGGTAAAGAAGTCCTTTGTCGTGGAATGGTCGATAGCGGTAATCAATTAATTGATCCAATCAGCAGAAAAATGGTTTTCCTGGCTGACCATACGGTGATGGGCCAGTTTCTTGAACCGGAAGTACTTGAAAAACTTAAAGTAGATCAAATCGTGACTTCAATGGAAGAGTTGCCATCAGACATTCAATCGTCTGTTCGCTTAGTCCCTTTTCAAGCCGCAGGTTCTAAAGGTCAACTGCTTGTTACTCTGTTAGTGGATCAAATATCGATTGTAACTCCTCAAGGAAATTTAGAAATGAAACAGCCATTGGTCGGTGTGCAGCATCATGACCTTACCCATGATCGTCTTTATCAAATGCTGATACATCCCCACATAATGGTTAAAGGAAAAACTGCCTAAGGGAAGGGGAATGACATGGTCAAATGGTTTTTTAAATTAAGGCTGTGGTTTTATCGGATTTTAATTAAGCTTGGGATTAAGCAAGATGAAATTTATTATATTGGAGGTAGTGAAGCTTTACCGCCTCCCCTTTCAAGAGAAGAAGAAAAAGAACTGCTTGAACTTCTTCCTAAAGGAGATAAAGCAGCACGGGCTATGTTGATCGAACGGAATTTGCGTCTTGTAGTCTATATAGCTCGAAAATTTGAAAACACGGGGTTAAATATAGAAGATCTAATCAGTATTGGAACCATTGGCTTAATTAAAGCCGTTAATACATTCGATCCTGAGAAAAAAATAAAGCTCGCCACTTATGCTTCCCGCTGTATCGAAAATGAGATTCTTATGCACTTAAGAAAGAGTAATAAATTGAAAACAGAGGTTTCATTCGATGAACCGCTAAACGTTGACTGGGACGGAAATGAACTATTATTATCGGATATTTTAGGTACGGAAGAAGATCTGACGACAAAAGGCATTGAGAAAAAAATAGATAAGAAATTACTGATGTCGGCACTGGATCAATTAAATGATCGTGAAAAGCAGATTATGGAATTAAGGTTCGGTTTAATTGGCAAAAAAGAAAAAACACAAAAAGATGTAGCGGATATGATGGGGATCTCCCAGTCATATATATCAAGGCTTGAGAAAAAGATTATTCGCCGCTTACAGCGTGAATTCGATAAAATGGTCTAATAGAACTAATAATACAAATGCATAATTTTTCCTCCCAAGGAGATACTGAGAACTGATTACAGCTTCTTGGGAGGGTCTTATTTGACACGACACAAAGTAGAAATATGCGGAGTAGATACATCCAAACTTCCAGTGCTGACCAATAAAGAAATGAAGGCCCTGTTTATACGTCTCCAAAGTGGTGAAACGGAAGCACGTGAGGAATTAGTCAATGGGAATCTTCGTTTAGTATTATCGGTTATTCAGCGCTTCAATAATCGCGGAGAATATGGTGATGATTTATTTCAAGTGGGCTGCATTGGATTAATGAAGTCCATAGACAATTTTGATTTAAGCCACAATGTTAAATTTTCTACTTACGCTGTACCAATGATTATCGGAGAAATACGCAGATACTTGCGGGACAATAACCCGATACGTGTTTCGAGATCTTTACGAGACACGGCCTATAAGGCTTTGCAAATGAGAGAAAAAATGATAAGTGAAACCAATAAGGATCCAGCCCCTCACGAAATTGCTGAGAGGATGGGAGTGCCACATGAGGATGTAGTTTTTGCAATGGATGCCATTCAAGATCCAGTTTCTTTATTCGAACCGATTTACAACGATGGAGGCGATCCAATATTTGTGGTTGATCAATTAAAAGATGACCGTGAAAAAGACTCCATCTGGTTAGATGAACTCTCTTTGCGAGAAGGTATGAAGAAATTGAATGATCGTGAAAAAATGATTCTGACGAAACGGTTCTTCCAGGGTAAAACTCAAATGGAAGTCGCCGAAGAAATCGGAATTTCTCAAGCTCAAGTATCTCGATTAGAAAAAGCTGCAATTAAAGAAATGAATTCATCTATGTTTCAATAAGTATTAGTACCCTATTTGTTCATAAGTGTTCTGGCTGTCGAGAAAGCCTCGACAGTCTTTTTTTGTACTTCGAAGAGATATCCACTCGTTAAGAGAGTAAAAATGCCCTCAGTGAAAAATATAGTTTATATTTAAAAAGTTAGAACAACTCTTGAGTAGCCAGAGATTTTCAGTTCGTTATTTCTCAAGGGTCCGTTAAGCTTTCTGAGGATATTACAGACAAGTTACCGTTTGTTGAAGACTCCATTTCGAGATATTTGTTGAGCGGAAGGTTCTCCGGGGGACGATTTCGCTTTCCGCCCCTACACAACGCAGGGTCGATCAACCCTGCGTGCAGGGCCATAGGAAAGCGAGTTATTTTCCCATCAGCCCCCTCCTTATATCGTAACGGACCCGATTTATCTCGAAATCGAGTCTTCAACAATTCGGTCCTTTAGTGTAATAAGTTTCTTATAAATAATCAATACTGACCTTTAACAGAGCATTTCTTAAAAATGATTTATACCTGCTTCATCTTTTATTTTCACAAGTGTTGCAACATTGAAGCATATAGTGAAGGAAAGGGGGATGAAGGATGAAAATTTCAGAACTGCAACTTAAAGATGTGATTGCTATGGAAACAGGGGAACGACTGGGGTATATTAGCGATTTAGACATAGACACGCAGCGAGGACGTTTAAAAGGGCTTGTCCTAACGATGAAAGGGAAAGCAATGGGGCTTTTTGGCAAAGAAGAAGAGATGGTCATTCCATGGGATCAGATTGTCAACATCGGTGCTGATGTAATTCTCATTAAAAAGTCAGGTTCTGCAGGTTTTACTGTATCTCAAAAGTCAGATTCAAAAGAATAATACAAGAAATAAGATGAAAAATGTGTTAAAATGAAGGGAAATTGAGGTGGTAACATGCGTGAACCTTTTACAGCTAAATCGCTGCGACAATATTCTTGTTTTACGAATCATAAAAATATAATTGCGGGTCTTACCACTAGATACGGTGGTCATAGTGAACGTCCTTTTAATACCCTGAACATGGGGCTCCATGTTCAGGATGAATCAGACACTGTACTGCGAAACAGAAAAGAACTAGCGCAGGAAACCGGTTTTCCTTTAGAAAACTGGATTATAGGAGAACAAATTCATGATATCCGTGTGAAAGTGGCAGGAAATGGGGAAAAAGGAAAAGGTGTATTCTCTCATCAATCAGCAGTCGCTGGTGTCGACGGATTGATCACCAATCAACCAGATCTGTTACTCGGAGCCTTCTATGCGGACTGTGTACCCTTGTTCTTCTATGCCCCGGTTTCCGGTTGGATTGGGGTGGCCCATGCGGGCTGGAAGGGAACCGTTCGAAATATGGTTTCGCAGATGGTTGGCCATTTGACTGAGCAGGGTTGTTCGATTGAAGAGATCGAACTCGTCATTGGTCCATGTATAAGCGAGGAGCACTATGAAGTTGATCAGCGTGTATATGATCAGATACCCGTGGAATTCCAAGGAGAATCAGCTGTACCTGTTTCTTCTGGAAAGTACAAGCTGGACTTAAAGAAACTGAATGAATCCATGGCATTTCAATCAGGGCTGCATAAAGAGAACGTCAGAGTCTCGAGGCTTTGTACATACGAGGAAGAGAATTTGTTTTACTCCCATCGCCGTGACCAGGGACAAACAGGTCGTATGCTTGGTTTTATTGGTTTGAAGGGCTGATGGTGGAAGGAGAGAAAGATGTCGGTAGTTGAAAATCTTGAAAAAATAAAACAAAATATTGCGGAATCCTGCTATAATTGTGGGCGTTCTATTGAGGATATTACTATTATTGGAGTAACCAAATACGTGTCCGTTGAGCGTGCACAAGAAGCTATTGATGCGGGAGTTGTTAACCTGGGTGAGAATCGTAAAGAAGAACTGCTGGAAAAATACGAAGCCATTGGTTCCCGTGCAAATTGGCATTTTATAGGGTCACTGCAGTCAAGAAAAGTAAAAGATGTGATTGATAAGATCACCATGATTCATTCCCTGGACAGGAAGTCTTTAGCAAAAGAAATTAATAAACGGGCTTCATCACCAGTATCCTGCTTTGTGCAAGTTAATATCAGCCAGGAAGAGTCCAAGCATGGACTGGCCCCGGAAGAGGTGGAAGATTTTATCCATTTAATGGAAGCCTATGATAACGTCAAAGTGGCAGGGTTAATGACCATGGCGCCTCATGATGCAGACGATGAACGTCTGCGAGGGATTTTCAGGCAGCTTCGTGCTTTGCGCGATAAAATCAGAGATAAACATTTGCCTTATGCTCCTTGCGAATATTTATCTATGGGAATGAGCAATGATTACCGTTTAGCCATTGAAGAAGGTGCGACTCATATCCGAATTGGTTCCAGCCTTGTAGGTTAACTAATAAAACTTGAGGTGATCAGCGTGAGTATGAAAAACAAATTACGGTCATTTTTTACTTTGGATGATGAATATGAATATGAATATGTAGATGAGGAGACGGATGAACCTATGGAAGAAGAATACGAGCAGAAACAGCGAAGCAGAAGAAAAGAAGATACGCAGAATATCGTTAGTTTGAAAAGTGCAAAGTCCTCTTCCAAAATGGTATTGAACGAACCCAGCAGCTATAATGAAGCTCAGGAAATAGCCGATGAACTTGTTAATCGCAGAGCCGTGGTTATTAATCTTCAACGGGTGGATCATCATCAGGCGAAGCGAATTGTAGATTTTTTGAGCGGTACAGTATATGCTATAGGGGGAGACATTCAGAAGTTAGGTTCTCAGACTTTTCTATGTACTCCTGACAACGTGGAAATATCGGGTTCCATTTCTGATATGATTTCACAAGAAGATGATGAACTTTATAAAAGGTGGTAAGTCATGGCGTTTTTGTTTAGTATTTTAACGAGTGTATTACAAATATACAGCTGGATTGTCATAATCTATATTCTGTTATCCTGGTTTCCAGGTGCCAGGGAATCAAGCTTCGGGGAAACGTTAGGACGTTTAGTCGAGCCGTTTCTAGAGCCTTTCCGCAAAATTATTCCTCCTCTTGGAATGATTGATATTTCACCGATTGTAGCGATCCTGGTACTCAGGTTTGCCTCAGCTGGATTAGGTGAACTTTATAAAGTGCTTGCAGAAATATTTTAAAAACGGGAACAGGTCTTGGGAATTACGCTGTGAAGCGCCCATATATCTGTTCCCTTTATTTTTGGTTGGAGGTTGCTATGGATATTTATCAGCATTTCAGGGAAGAGGAACGACCCTTCATTGACCAGGTTTTAGCATGGAGGGAGGATGTAGAGCTCAAGTTTCAGAGAAAGTTGAGTGACTTTCTAAATCCAAGGGAGCAAGACATTGTAAAAGCGGTTATGGGAAACCATCCAGACTTTAATTTTGGTCTGAACGGTGGAAAAGATCAAGCCGAGCGCAAACGGGCTATTATTGCTCCGGAGTACGAAATCATTGAAGAAGATGATTACCAGCTTATTATGCTGGAAGCATCTTATCCTTCAAAATTTGTGACCCTTGAACACCCGGATGTCCTTGGGGCATTCATGTCTTTAGGGATCAGACGGGAAAAACTTGGCGACTTAGTTGTGAAAGATGGCACCATCCAGATCATTACTGACCAGGACATAAGTGATTACATTCGGATGAATTTTACAGGGGTCAAGCGAGCAACCGTTAACTTTGAAGAAAAGCCGTTATCTCAAATGCTTGAAAGCGAAGAAACGTGGGTTATGAAAGATACAACGGTTTCCTCCCTAAGACTGGATGTTCTCGTGAAAGAAATCTATGGCATGTCCAGAAAGAAAGCAGGTATGCACATTGACAGCGGTCACGTAAAGGTCAATTTCCGTGTTGTAGAAAACGGTGCTTTTCAGCTGCAAGAGGGAGATTTAATTTCTCTTAGAGGTCAGGGGCGAAGTAAGCTTGAGGAAATTCAAGGCATAACTAAAAAAGAAAAATATAAAGTATCCACTTCTAAATTGAATTAAAAGCTGATTCAAGAAGGAATCTTCCAACAAATGGTCGAAACTAATCTACGAATGGAATACATCTAGGAGGTGTCTGGTGTGCCATTAACACCAATAGATATTCATAATAAGGAATTCACAAGAGGATTCAGGGGATATGATGAAGATGAAGTTAATGAGTTTTTAGATCAGATTATTAAAAACTATGAAATGGTAATTCGCCAGAAGAAAGAACTTGAACAGGAAGTTAGTGAGTTGAATGAACGTCTAAGCCACTATAGCAATATTGAAGAGACCCTTAATAAATCAATTGAAGTCGCCAAAGAAACAGCAGAAGAAGTAAAAACCAATGCGAATAAAGAATCTAGTTTAATTATTAAAGAAGCTGAAAATGATGCGTCTCGAATTGTAAATGAAGCAGTAGAGAAATCTCGTCGAATATCTTCAGAAGTGGAAACGATGAAGAAGCAGGCTAAATTCTTCAAAATACGAGTACGTAAGCTTGTGGAAGCCCAAATGGAAATGATTGACCACGAGGGTTGGGAAGATATGTTTGAGACGGAGCTTGATGGAAGTGAAACCCTTGAAGAAGCCATTGATAAGGAACTGACACCGAATCAAAACCGCTCTTAATTTCTACATAGTATGAATGAACAGCGGGTGGATAGATGCCGTCTCTTGGGGAGACGGCATTTTCAACTTCCTGTGAGGGAGAAATAGCATGGTAAGCGGACCAATGTAGTGAAAGCAACTATCTTCTTTTTCTATTGGTAAATGCTGCCCGCTCATTTTATGGTACAATAGCGAAGGAATATACTTGATGGAGGCCGCCTATGTACGTGTATTATTTAATAGCCATTGCTATTATCATTCTTGACCAGTGGACCAAATGGCTTGTGGTATCGAACATGAAGATTGGAGAAAGCATTCCGATCATAGAGAATTTTTTCTACCTCACTTCCCATCGTAACCAGGGAGCTGCCTGGGGAATACTGCAGGGACAAATGTGGTTCTTTTATATTATTACGATCATCGTGATTGGTGTCGTCATTTATTACATGCAACAATTCGCAAAGGAAAGCAGACTAGCTGGAGTGGCATTATCTTTAATTCTTGGAGGGGCAATCGGTAACTTTATTGATCGTGTATTCCGTAAAGAAGTGGTAGATTTTGCTGACACGTTAATTTTTACGTACGACTTTCCTATTTTCAATGTTGCGGATTCTGCTTTAGTCGTTGGAGTTATATTAGTCATGCTCGCTACATTGCTGGATGAGCGAAAGAAGAAAGGAAGTTTGGAACAGTGAGTGAACAATATGAAGTAAGGCCGGATGACGAGTTTAAAAGGATCGATAAGCTTTTGACAGAAGTCATAACCGATGCCTCGCGCTCTCAAATTCAAGGCTGGCTGAAAGATAAGCTGGTTGAAGTAGATGGAGAAGCGGTTAAAAGTAATTATAAAGTACAGCAGGGGGACACCATTACGTGGAGCATCCCTGAACCAGAACCTTTGGAAGCTGCCCCAGAAAATATCGATATTGATATCGTTTATGAAGATGAGGACGTAGTTGTCGTTAATAAAACGGCAGGAATGGTGGTTCATCCTTCCGCCGGTCATTCAGGTGGAACTCTCGTAAATGCTTTATTGTATCATTGTAAAGGGCTTTCCGGAATTAATGGGGTAGAACGCCCTGGAATTGTCCATCGCATTGATAAAGACACGAGCGGCCTTTTAGTTGTAGCTAAAAACGATAAGGCTCATCAATCACTAGCTGAACAGCTGTCTAATAAATCGGTAGAGCGAAAATATGAAGCGATTGTTCACGGTTTAATCTCTCATGAATACGGAACGATTGATGCGCCGATTGGACGTGACCCTAAAGACCGTCAGCGAATGGCGGTTGTAGAAAATGGGCGCGAGGCAGTTACTCACTTCAGAGTGCTTGATCATTATGATGACTTTACGCTGGTTGAGTGTACGCTGGAAACGGGACGTACCCACCAAATCCGTGTTCATATGAAGTATATTAGTCATCCGCTTGCCGGTGATCCTAAGTACGGCCCTCGGAAAACATGGGGGCTGAAAGGTCAAGCGCTGCATGCTAAATCTCTTGGATTCGAACATCCGCGGACAGGAGAATGGATGAAATTTGAGGCGGAGCCTCCAGAAGACTTTACGGAAATGATTACGTTTCTGAAGAACCGACGTTGACAAACCGGACAAGCCATGACATAATCATGAATAGAATAAAAAAGTCCTTTAAGAGCAGTCCCGTGAGGCTGAAAAGGTGACGGATTGGCACGCGACATTCGTGTGTACCAAAACCCCTTTTCTGCCTTTCCGCGGAAAAGGGGTTTTTTGCATGGGGGAATGAATATGAAATCTAAAACAACCGTTCTGGATGACGCAGCCATTCGCCGCGCACTGACACGGATATCTCATGAAATTATTGAAAAGAACAAAGGAGTAGAGGACCTTGTTCTTGTTGGAATTAAAACGAGAGGGGTCCCGATTGCTCAGCGTTTGAAAAATAAAATTCAGGAAATTGAAGGTAAGGACCTGCCCGACGGTGAGTTGGACATTACGCTGTATCGTGATGATTTGACTCCTAAGAAAGAACAGTCGGAGCCTGAATTGAAAGCAGCTCATATTAAAGCTAATATCGATGGGAAAAAAGTAATTCTCGTAGATGACGTACTTTATACGGGTCGTACGGTGCGTGCCGCAATGGACGCTCTCATTGACCTCGGACGGCCTTCTCAAGTACAGTTGGCTGTGCTTGTCGACAGAGGACACCGGGAACTTCCGATTCGCGCAGATTTTGTAGGAAAGAACGTGCCAACCTCTCAGGATGAAGTGGTAACAGTAACCCTTTCTGAGACCGACGAAGCGGATCAAGTGACCATCTTTGAAAAATAAATCATCCCAATCACTACCTTTAAGGAAGTCCCGAGAGGCTTAAAAGGTCGTAATGATACACGTGTGCCATTAACACGTTTACCTCTTTGCGTACTTTTAAGCAAGGAGGTTTTTTTATGACAAAATTCCTCACATCTACATTTGAATTCAAAGGAGGAAATCAACATGAACCAACAAAAAGCCGCTCTTAATATCAATGAAGTTCCTAAAATGCACCAATGGTTAACGTTAAGCTTGCAGCATTTATTTGCCATGTTCGGAGCTACTATACTAGTTCCATTCTTAACCGGTCTGCCGCCATCGGTTGCATTAGTATCAAGCGGATTTGGTACGCTAGCTTATTTATTAATTACACGAGGAAGAATACCAGCTTATCTCGGATCCAGTTTTGCTTTTATTGCTCCTATTATTCAGGTATCCGAGAACCACGGCATAGCCGGAGCCATGATCGGAAGCTTTCTGACCGGGCTTGTGTACGGACTCGTCGCCCTCTTCATCTCCTTGTTTGGAACGAAATGGCTGACGAAACTGCTTCCGCCGATTGTTGTAGGACCCGTTATTATGGTGATTGGACTGGGACTTGCTTCTACCGCCATTGATATGGCCATGTACCTGCCAGGTCAGGAAGAAAATGTTTACAGCGGTACTCATTTCATGGTAGCGCTGGTCACCCTGGCTATAACCATCATCGCCTCTATATTCTTCCGAGGATTTTTCTCCCTGCTTCCGATTTTATTCGGAATCGTAGGCGGGTATGTGTTTGCCCTCTCTCAAGGGATTGTAGACACTAGCGGCCTGAAAAGTGAGTGGATTGCTCTTACATCAGCAGAATCTTTCGGAGGAGTTATAGGAGCCATTTTTGAAATGCCCGATTTTGTTGTACCCTTTGTTGATTTCTCGCCGCTTTCAGTGTTCAGCTGGGAGATTGTCTTTCTCATGGTACCCTTTGCCCTTGTGACAATAGCTGAGCATACAGGTGACCAAATGGTCCTATCAAAAGTAGTGGGCAGGAACTTTCTAAGAAATCCAGGATTAAACCGCTCGATTTTAGGAGACGGAGTAGCAACTGTGATTGCCTCCTGCCTGGGCGGACCGCCAAACACTACTTATGGTGAAAACATCGGTGTCCTCGCCATTACACGAGTGTACAGTGTGTTCGTTATTGGAGGAGCCGCAGTGATTGCCATTATATTCGGATTCTTAGGAATGATCACAGCGCTGATCGGCTCTATCCCTTCTGCTGTGATGGGCGGGGTATCCATCCTCCTGTTCGGAATTATCGCATCAAGCGGCCTGCGGATGCTGATTGATAATCAGATTGATTTGGGTGAAAAACGAAATCTGGTCATCTCTTCGGTTATTCTTGTCATCGGAATCGGAGGAGCCTTCATTCAGTTCACAGATAATTTTCAAATCGAAGGCATGGCTCTGTCAGCCATTATCGGTGTGCTTCTTAATCAAATCCTTCCTGGTAAAGAAAAAGGGGAAGGAAACGGAAGCATGTTTGAGGAACCGAGCGAAGAAGAAATGGAAGAGGAAAATAAAAGAGCTGTCTAGTTTAACCAACGTACACGTTTTAACCAAGTCCTGTGAGACTTAGAAGGGTGTAAAGGGTTGGGCTCGTTCGTCATGCGAGTTCAGCACCCCCATACACCTGGGGGTGCTTTTTTTATAAAATTTTACGAGATGGGAGAGAAGGAACATGAAGCATCTACTTTCCATGAAACAGTTAACCAACGATAAAATTCATCATCTATTTAAAATCGCTAAACAGTTGGAAAATGGTGAACTCTCCTGGCAGGCTGAAGGGAAATTTGCCGCTAACCTTTTTTTAGAGCCAAGCACAAGAACGAAGAGCAGTTTTCATATAGCCGAGCGGAAACTTGGACTGGATGTTCTGCATCTCGATGGAATGGATTCTAGCCTTACAAAGGGAGAAAGTTTATATGACACCTTGAAAACGCTGGAAGCGATCGGTGCGGATGTAGCTGTCGTCCGACAATCTGAAGTTGGACTCCTGGACAGTTGCGCAGAGAACGTAAACCTTTCTCTTATTAATGCAGGCGATGGATGTGGCGAACATCCGACTCAATCTTTGCTTGATTTATATACCATACAAGAACAATTTGAAGAGTTTGAAGGTCTCCACGTAGCCATTGCAGGAGACCTGAAGCACAGCCGGGTGGCACGCTCCAACGCTCATGCACTTCAACAGCTTGGTGCAAGGGTGTCATTTGTGACAAAACCAGAATGGAAAGACTCATCTTTCTCCCATCGGTACATAACGATGGATGAAGCGGTGGAGCAATGTGATGTTCTTATGCTGCTCCGAATACAACATGAACGACACAAACAAAAGACCTCTGCCTCATCCTATTTGAAAGATCATGGCTTAACAAAAGAAAGAGAATCAAGAATGAAAGAAGATGCGATTATTCTTCATCCAGCCCCGGTAAATCGGGGGGTAGAAATAGATTCCGACCTTGTCGAATCCAAAAAATCACGGATTTTCAGACAGATGTCTAATGGTGTGACGATCCGAATGGCTATAATTCAAGCATTATTGAAAGGGGAGCTGTAAATGCAGATGAAAATTGTTAATGGAAAAAGGCGAGTTAACGGAGAATGGGAAGCCTGTGAGGTATTAATCAACGATGGAATTATTCAAAAAATAGGTGTCTCCATCAAAGAAGAGGCAGATAAAATGATTGACGCTCAAGGTCAGCTTGTATCCGCTGGGCTGGTTGATGTTCACGTCCATCTGAGAGAACCTGGCGGGGAAGCGAAGGAAACGATTGCAACCGGGACGAAGGCGGCGGCGAAAGGTGGTTTTACTACCGTATGCGCAATGCCAAATACAAGACCAGTACCTGATACAAAGGAAAACCTCACTTCTTTGTGGGATAAAATCAATCAAGATGCGCATGTGCGCGTACTTCCATACGCATCGATTACTACGAGACAGCTTGGAGAAGAGCTCGTCAATATGGAAGCTTTAAGTGAGAATGGGGCTTTTGCATTTACAGATGACGGTGTCGGGGTTCAGACAGCTGGAAAGATGTATGAAGCTATGCTTGAAGCTAGCCGAGTGAACAAGGCTGTTGTGGCTCACTGTGAGGATAATTCGGTCGTTTACGGAGGAGTTGCCCATAAGGGTGAGGTGAGCGAACGTTTAAATCTTCCGGGCATCCCGAACATAGCCGAATCCATTCAAATAGCGAGAGATGTGCTTCTGGCTGAAGCAGCTGACTGCCACTATCATGTATGTCATGTATCAACTAAAGAGTCTGTCCGCGTCATTCGAGATGCTAAACGAGCCGGGATTCGGGTAACTGCAGAAGTTACACCTCACCATTTAATTTTAAATGAACATTCGATTCATGAAGACGATGCCATGTTTAAAATGAATCCTCCACTCAGATCTGTTGAGGATCAGCAAGCTCTTCTAGAAGGCTTGAGAGACGGGACCATTGATTTTATCGCTACCGACCATGCCCCTCATACGGAAGAGGATAAAACGCAAGGTTTCTTGAACTCACCTTTTGGAATCACTGGATTCGAAACGGCATTCCCTCTTCTTTATACGGAATTGGTTGAAAGAGAAGTGATTACACTGGAAGAGCTTCTTTACTGGCTGACAGAGGCTCCGGCTGATGTATTCGGCTTGCCATACGGGCGCTTGCAAGAAGGGGCACCTGCGGATATTACTCTTATTGACCTGGAATCGAGCAGAGTGATTAACCGTCATCAATTCATCTCAAAGGGCAAAAATAGCCCGTTTCATAACTGGACAGCTAAAGGCTTTCCAGTCCTAACATTATCAAACGGAGAAATCGTTTGGGAGGAGGCACAAAATGAAGAAGCAGCTCGTACTTGAAGATGGCACCATATTTGTCGGAGAAGGGTTTGGCAGTGAAAGAGAAACCATTGGGGAAATTGTATTTAACACAGGAATGACCGGCTATCAGGAAGTGATTTCAGACCCTTCCTACTGTGGCCAGCTCGTCACTTTCACTTATCCTTTAATCGGAAATTACGGAGTTAACCGTGATGATTTTGAGACAGTGAACCCGTCCTTACTCGGCGTGGTGGTGAAAGAGCATTGTGAACAACCGTCGAACTTCCGCAGCGAAGAGACGCTGGATGAGTTTCTAAAAGCTAAAGAAATTCCTGGCATTAGCGGCATAGATACAAGAAAGCTTACTAAAATTATTAGAAAACATGGAACGATGAAGGCGATGCTTACATCAACCGAACGTCCTGTAAATGAAGTGTTGCAAATCTTAAGTGAAACAGAGCTTGCTACGGATCAGGTTAAACAAGTGTCTACGGTTAAGCCTTATGTCGTTCCAGGCCGTGGTTATAGGATTGTTCTGATTGATTACGGTATGAAACACGGAATCTTAAGGGAGTTCACGAAGCGTAACTGCCATGTAACAGTTGTTCCTTATAACACCTCCGCTGAAGAAATCGAACGTCTTAAGCCTGACGGCGTGATGTTATCGAACGGACCAGGAGATCCCAAGAACGTGCCGGAAGCAATTGAAACCGTAAGAAAATTGATTGGAGCCGTTCCGATCTTTGGGATCTGTCTGGGCCACCAGTTGATTGCTCTGGCTTCAGGAGGCGATACTACGAAAATGAAATTTGGTCACCGCGGCTCCAACCAGCCAGTAAAAGATATTGAATCTGGAAGGACATATATCACCTCTCAAAACCATGGGTATGCGGTCGATAAAGATTCTCTTACCCATACGGATCTCACTTTGACGCAAACCTCACTGAATGATGAGACCGTAGAAGGACTGCAACATAACCGCTTCCCGGTGTTTACCGCCCAGTACCATCCGGAAAGCTCACCGGGGCCGGAAGATACATCTCATTTATTTGATGAGTTTCTACGCCAAGTTAAAGAAAATCTAGCCAATGAAAAGGGGGACTCAGCATGCCAAAACGTACAGATATAAAAAGAATTATGGTGATCGGGTCCGGTCCTATCGTCATCGGACAGGCTGCTGAATTTGATTATTCAGGTACACAGGCCTGCCAATCTCTGAAAGAAGAAGGTTACGAAGTCATTCTCGCCAACTCCAATCCTGCGACGATCATGACAGACCACACCTTTGCCGATCAAGTGTATATGGAACCTCTAACCGTTGAATTTTTGCAAAAAATTATTCGTAAAGAAAAACCTGATGCCATCCTGCCTACCCTTGGCGGTCAGACAGGTTTGAACATGGCCGTTGGCTTAAGCGAATCCGGTATTCTCGAGCAATATGGAGTCGAACTGTTAGGCACACCGCTTGAAGCTATTGAAAAAGCGGAGGACCGTGAGAAGTTCCGTTCTCTTATGCATCAGATGAAGGAGCCTGTACCTGAAAGTGAAATTGTAAGCTCTGTAGATGAAGCGCTCAGCTTTGCCGATGATATTGGCTATCCCGTAATCGTCCGTCCCGCTTATACAATGGGCGGTGCAGGCGGAGGCATGTGTGATGACGAAGCTCAGCTAAGAGAAACCGCAAGGAACGGTCTGGCTTTGTCTCCAGTTAAACAATGTTTAATTGAAAAAAACATCGCTGGATTTAAGGAAGTAGAATATGAAGTCATGCGCGATAAAAGCGATCACGCAATAGTCGTATGTAACATGGAGAACTTTGACCCGGTAGGCATTCACACCGGAGATTCTATTGTTGTAGCACCGTCCCAGACTCTAAGCGACCGGGAGTATCAAATGCTTAGAAATGCTTCCCTGGATATTATTCGCGCGCTTGAAATCGAAGGGGGATGCAACGTCCAGCTTGCTTTAGATCCTCACAGCTTTCAATATTATGTAATTGAAGTGAATCCGAGAGTCAGTCGTTCTTCTGCGCTTGCTTCAAAAGCTACAGGTTATCCAATTGCCAAGCTTGCCGCTAAAATTGCGGTAGGTATGACGCTTGATGAAATACAAAATCCAATTACAGGTACCACATACGCCTGCTTTGAACCAGCACTCGACTATGTGGTTACGAAAATTCCACGATGGCCTTTTGACAAATTTGCTAAAGGAAACCGAAAGCTTGGAACTCAAATGAAGGCGACTGGTGAAGTCATGTCAATTGGAAGAACGCTGGAAGAATCCTTGTTAAAAGGTGTCCGCTCCCTGGAGGGTGAGACAGAAGAACTGTACATGAGTTCAATTGCTGATCTGTCGAAAGAGCAGATGTTTACTCGTATGAAGTCCGCAGATGATGAAAGGATCTTCATCTTAGCGGAAGCTTTAAGAAGAAAACATACGATTCAGGAACTGCACGAACAAACAGGGATTGATTACTTCTTTTTAAACAAGCTTCAGAACATTATCCATTTAGAAGAAGAACTCAAGCAGCATGGCCTGCAGGAAGATTTACTCCTAAGAGTTAAACGCGCAGGCTTCGCGGATCGACAAATTGCCCGTCTTGCTGAACGTTCCATCGATGATGTGATGGCCTATCGTAAAGAGCGCAGCATTCTGCCTGTTTACAAAATGGTCGATACATGCGCCGGGGAATTCGCATCAGAAACACCTTATTTTTACAGCAGCTATGAAGACGAGAATGAATCACTGCCTTCCAGTAACAAAAAAGTGCTCGTAATTGGTTCTGGACCGATCCGAATCGGCCAGGGGGTAGAGTTCGACTATGCTACGGTTCACTCTGTACTCGCTCTTAAAGAAATGGGCTATGAAGCGATTATTATGAATAACAATCCAGAAACAGTTTCCACAGACTTTAGCGTTTCCGACAAGTTGTATTTCGAGCCGCTTACGCTTGAGGATGTTATGAACGTCATCGATCTGGAAGAACCGGAAGGCGTGATCATCCAGTTCGGCGGACAGACGGCCATTAATCTTGTCGAAGGGTTAAGCCGCCAGGGAGTTCAAATATTAGGAACCACCATGGATGCCATCAATCAGACAGAAGACCGTGACTTATTCGAACAGCTGCTGAACAAGCTCGAAATTGCAAAACCTGGCGGGGAGAGCGTAACAAGCGAAGAGGAAGCTCTTAAGGCAGCCGCTCACATTGGCTATCCACTTGTGGTAAGGCCTTCCTATGTACTCGGCGGACGCGCGATGGCGATCGTCTATTCGGAAGAAGAGTTGAAGACATACTTGAAAACGAATGTAACGGTCCACAATGGCCACCCGATATTAATAGATAAATATATGACAGGGATGGAGATTGAAGTGGACGCCATCACAGACGGTCATGATGTATTTATTCCAGGAATCATGGAACATATTGAACGAGCTGGTGTACACTCCGGCGACTCCATGGGCGTCTATCCGACCCAGCGTCTGGCACAGTCTCTTGAAGATCAGTGCATTGAGGCAACAACTAAAATCGCCAGAGAGTTAAACATGAAGGGGCTAATCAACATTCAGTTTGTGGTGTTTGAGGATACAGCTTACGTTCTTGAAGTGAACCCTAGAGCCAGTCGTACCGTTCCGTTCCTCAGTAAGATTACCGGTGTACCTATGGCAAAACTGGCAACTCAAGTTATTCTCGGTGAAAAGCTGCCTGAGCTAGGCTTTCCTTCAGGGGTGGCTCCGAAGCCAAACGGTGTATACGTGAAAGTGCCGGTCTTCTCCTTTGAGAAATTAAGAAGTGTGGATACGACGCTTGGACCTGAGATGAAATCCACGGGTGAAGTAATCGGATATGACCAGACGCTCGAGAAAGCCTTATTTAAAGGAATGATCTCCGCAGGGCTTAAAATACCAACCCAGGGGTCAGTCTTACTAACCGTAGCTGATAAAGATAAATCAGAAATGCTGGAAATCGCGCAGACATTTTATGAGTTAGGCTTCCAGCTGTTTGCTACCGAAGGAACAGCAGCAGTCATTGAAGAAGCCAAAATTCCTGTTGAAGCGGTCGGCAAAGTAGGATCTGATCAAAGGGATGTCATTGATTTAATACAAAATGGCGATGTCCAGTTCGTCGTTAACACACTGAATACAGGATCAAGAGCTAGATCTGACGGATTCCGTATCCGCAGGGAAGCAGTCGAACATGGCATTGCTTGTCTGACCAGTCTCGATACTGCCAAAGCAATCGTAGATGTGATTAACGTGATGACCTTTACAGCCCGCGCCATTCCGCCAATGGAAGCGGTGAGAAACTCATGAGAAGAGAATGGATGGAAATCGTTGATCACAGTGCCGTAGCGAAAGATACCTATCGAATGGTCTTGAAAGGTCAAATCGCAGAAGAAGTCGAGGATCCAGGCCAGTTTGTGCATATCCAGGTGAGTGATCGTTTCTTTCTCAGACGTCCAGTTTCCATAGCAGATGTCCATCCAGACAAGAACGAGATTACTTTGCTCTATAAAGTATTAGGAGATGGAACCCAAGCTCTTACAGAGAAACGGACAGGGGATAAACTGGATGTTCTTGGACCAGGCGGTCAGGGCTTTCCAATTGAAAAAGACGTGCGCGAAGCCTTAATAGTAGGTGGGGGGATCGGGGTCCCTCCCCTGTATTACCTGGCGAAGCAGCTCGTAGAACAAGGTATAAAAGTTACTACAGTGCTGGGTTTCAGAAGTAAGGAAGAGGCTTTTTTAATCGATGAATTCAAGGCTCTCGGAGCATTATATGTGACTACGGATGATGGCAGTCTTGGAGAAAAGGGGCTGGTGACCGATCGAACCGATGAACTGCGCGGAAGTTTTGATACGTATTTTTCATGCGGCCCCACAGTCATGTTGAAGGCTATAGCTAATCAGCTTGAGGACGTACGCGGTTATATTTCGATGGAAGAAAGAATGGGCTGTGGTATTGGAGCTTGTTTCGCCTGCGTCGTTCATACACCGGAAGATGATGAAAAAGGATATCGCCGCGTCTGCTGTGATGGACCAGTCTTTAAAGCGAAGGAGGTTGTGTTGTAATGGACATTTCAGTATCCCTGCCTGGACTAAAGTTGAAGAATCCTATTATGCCAGCCTCCGGTTGTTTTGGATTTGGGAAAGAATTCGCCCAGTTTTATGATCTTTCCGAGTTAGGGGCCGTTATTTTAAAAGCTGCGACTGGCGAGAAGCGGTACGGAAACGAGGCGCCGCGAGTAGCTGAAACATCCAGTGGAATGTTGAACGCGATCGGACTTCAGAATCCGGGCGTAGAGAAAATTGTGAAAGAGGAAATACCTTTTTTAAAAACTTACGATACTCCTTTGATTGCTAATGTTTCTGGAAGTACGATGGAAGAGTATGAACAGGTGGCAGCAACCATTTGTAAGGAAGTCGATGCGCTGGAGTTAAACATCTCCTGTCCGAACGTAAAAGAAGGCGGTGTGCAGTTTGGTACAGATCCAAGACTTGCAGAAGAAGTAACAGCCAGGGTAAGAGCCGTAAGTACGGTTCCGGTTTACGTGAAACTCTCACCAAACGTGACAGATATCGTTGCGCTCGCTAAAGCAGCAGCAGCTGGTGGAGCAGATGGGTTATCGATGATCAATACATTAACAGGCATGAGAATTGATCCGGCAACGAGAAGGCCGATTATTTCCAACCAGACAGGTGGACTGTCCGGACCAGCCGTAAAACCGGTGGCCATCCGAATGATTCATCAGGTCTATCAAGCCGTAAACCTGCCGATTATTGGCATGGGCGGAATTGAAACCACAGATGATATTATCGAATATTTGCTGGCAGGTGCGAGTGCGGTGGCAGTAGGAAGCGCGAATTTCAAGAATCCTCTTATTTGTAAAGAACTGATCGAACAATTACCTGAAGCACTTGAGAGATATGGTTTTTCATCTATAGAGGAAGTGATTGGAGGGGCCCATCATGAAACAACTGCATCCGGTTTATTTCGCGCTTGATTTTGAAACGGGAGAAGAGGCTCTTCACTTTCTGCAAACCTATCAACTGGGAGGCATCCCGGTGAAGGTGGGAATGGAACTTTTCTACAGAGAAGGGCCGGCTATTATCCAGCAGTTAAAAGAAAATCATCATCCTGTATTTCTGGATTTGAAGCTTCACGATATTCCAAGAACCGTGCAAAGAGCGATGGCAAATCTGGCCCGCCTGGGAGTAGATGTAGTTAACGTTCATGCCCAGGGAGGATCTGATATGATCCAGGCTGCTCGCGAAGGACTTGAACAAGTAGACGAGCCTAAACGACCTTTACTGCTCGCAGTGACCATTCTCACATCTTCTGATGCTGCAATGATCCAAAATGAGCTGCTTCTCAGCCGGTCATTAGAAAGTATGGTGAGTCATTACTCAGAGATGGCTGCACAAAATGGAGCTGATGGAGTAGTATGTTCAGTTAAAGAATCACGTCTAATAAAAGAAGCTGCAGGAAAAGAATTTTACACGCTTACTCCTGGCATCCGTCTGCCTTCGGGGGAAACCCATGATCAAAAGCGTGTAGCAACACCTGAAGAGGCTAAGAAGGAACAAAGCAATTCAATTGTGGTTGGCCGTGCGATCAGGGACGCCAAAGACCCGCAGCACGCCTATGAAACCGTTAAGGAGGCATTTATCAATGGATGATCAGCTGATACAGGACTTATTAAAAATTGAAGCCGTTAAAATTGAAGTTGAAGACATGTTCACTTGGACGTCAGGGCTTCGTTCACCTATCTATTGCGACAATCGGCTGACCATGTCGTATCCAGAGATTCGGCGCCGTGTGGCTGATGGATTTGTAAAGTTAATTAAAGAGCTTGAACCTGATGTCGATGTGATTGCTGGATGTGCAACAGCCGGTATCCCCCATGCTGCCTGGGTAGCCGAGAGAATGGATCTGCCAATGGTTTATGTACGTTCGTCTCCGAAGAAGCATGGGAAAGGGAATCAAATCGAAGGGCATATTGAAAAGGGGCAGCGCGCCGTGGTAATCGAAGATTTGATTTCTACAGGCAAGTCCTCTATTGAGTCTGCTCAGGCTTTGCGAATGGCCGGAGTAGAAGTAGAGACTATACTGTCTATCTTTACGTACAATTTAGAAAGAGCAAATGAAGCCTTTCAGGAAAGTGAATTGTCCTATCAATCGCTGGCGAGCTTTGACCAGCTATTGCTTCAATTAATTCAGCAAGGTCAATTGAAAGAGAAAGAAGTTAAATTACTGAATGAGTGGAAAAAAGATCCCGCTGTCTTTACGGAAAATTAACATAGCGTCAGTTGCTATTTGGAGTGTCTCCTAGTAGGATAGAATCATCAGAAAGTAATGGTGATGATATTGAAATCAAGAAAGCATTCTTTTTTCATATTAATGAACGCGTCCCTGGGGTTACTCACGTGCTTTGTTTATTTATATACGTGGGTGGCTTTTTCTTTCATGGAATCCATGTTTTCCTGGCAGCCTCTCTTAAGCTTGGCAGGTTCGATTACGCTGTTTATTCTATGGAACATGTATATGCTGAAGAGAGAAAGAAACCGATACTGGGCGCAGGCTATTTTTTCTTATGTTGGCTCCATTGTTATTTTTGCTTATTTTTTAACGTGAAATACAGGGCCTATGCTGTTACAGGACCTTCTGTTCCATCACTGTCTCGAACCGGAGCCTTCCAGTATCGGGAGCTTTGCTGTAAGGTCGACACGCGGGTTGCAGAGTCAAATACATAGTTTTGCGGGACAGTATCTTCATTGAAAATCAAGGTTCATAGCTGTCTTATTTAAGCCTGGACTTGTGGAAAAAAGAGGCAGGCTTTTTTATCTGCTTTAAATAGGAAGTTTAGGCAGCATTAAAGGCTTATATACTAACTTTAAAACAAACCAAGGGTGCCAGAGTTAAACTCAGGCACCCTTGGTTATTATCACTGTTAATGTTTTATAGCTGTCCCTTATTTTTTAGATAGTTTTGGTCTCTATCATAGACCTCAGTTTTTCAGCCATAAACCAACTCAATTAAACCATTTAACTTTCTTTGCTTTTCTCTTTGGCTGCCCTTCTCAATTCTCTAACAAAAGAGGCTTCAGGTGTAACGAAAAGCGTTTGTTGATGGTCATAGGTGACAAAGCCAGGTTTTGCACCAGACGGTTTTTTGACATGCTTGATTTGAGTGTAGTCCACAGGCACAGAAGAAGACTGGCTTGATTTACTGAAATTAGCTGCCAGCTGAGCTGCTTCAAGCAGAGTATCTTCGCTCGGATCATCATTCCGAATGACTACGTGAGAGCCTGGGATATCCTTCGCGTGCAGCCATATATCGGATTTGTTCGCCATACGATTGGTTAAATATTCATTCTGCTTATTGTTCCTGCCGACATAAATCAACGTGCCATCACTTGATAAGAAACTTTCAGGTGCCGGCTTCTGAGGTTTGTTCTTTTTCTTGCCGTGATAGGAAGGTTTCTTCTTCATATAACCTTGTTCTCTTAGTTCGTCCCTGATCTCTTCAATGTCCTGCTCACGGGCTGTTTCTACTTGTTGAATCAACCGCTCGAAATACTGAATTTCCTCTTCTGCCTTTTTAACTTCCTGCTGAACAACCTGCTTAGATTTTTTCAGTTTCTGATACGTTTGGAAGTAGTTTTGAGCATTTTCACTTGGTGATTTATTTGGATTCAATTCAATAGTAAGCTCTGACTGATCAGGATCATAGTAGTCTACGACTGTAACTTCAGAGTCTCCATTTTGCACCATATGCATGTGAGCAGTTAACAATTCGCCTAAACGCTGATACTCTTCCGCTGATTCGGAACGTTTTAACGTCTGTTCATGCTTTTTGATTTTTCGCTTATTTTTGTCCCGCTCATTTTTTAGGAAGCGATACAGGTCGCCTGCTTGCTGTTTTACTCGGTCTCTTTCTGCTTTCCCTGAATAATAGCCGTCCAGCATTCCACTGACCGTGTCATACGTCTCTACTTTTTCTGAGAAGGAATGGAGGGGAAACACATAAAACTGTTCCCGTTCCGCTAAGTGAACGCGAGGCTCGTAGTCATGATTTAGGATACGCTCCCGAACATCCCCATAAGCGTCGGCATAGGCTCTTCGTCCACCGAGTTTTGCCTGATGAGCAATTTCTTTTGTGATCATAGGGGAAAAACCCATCACAGTTCTTAGAATTTGCTGATCAATTTTTCCAGCATTAAAGTCAAGCTTTCTTAGCAACGCCTCTGGTTCTAAGTCAAGAGGGCTTATTTTCCCTTGCTCAGGCGGCAGTTTATAGGGCTGGCCGGGCATTATGGTGCGGTGCCGGTTCTGGGAAGGAGGAAGATGCTTAATGCTGTCGAGAATATGTCCCTGATCCTCGTCAACTAACAGGATGTTCGAATGTTTGCCCATGACTTCGATAATTAACGTCTTCAGTGTTTCATCGCCTACTTCATTACGGGTCCGCACCTGGAATTTTACAATCCGTTCCATGCTGACCTGTTCGATGCTTTCGATAAATCCTCCAACCAGATGCTTACGAAGAAGCATACAAAGCATCGGCGGTTCTTTTGGATTATTATAATCGTCCTTTGTTAGATGAAAGCGTGCATAGCTTGGATGAGCGGATAATAATAAAGAATGATTTTTACGCTGTGCTCGAACCGTAAAAACAAGTTCTGTATCTGTAGGTTGATAGATTTTCATAATTCGTCCGGACTGGATCGTCTCCTCAAGTTCATGGGTGATCGCCCGGGTTACAATTCCGTCAAAAGACATTGTCTTCACCTCTCTAATGTTGACAGTATAGCATGTTTTGCCCGCCTCTACACGACCAAAGGCTGGGAATATCACTACTTATGCGATTCTCTTATAAGTCAGACTTTAGGTCAATGATTCGCGTTTGAAGCTCCCCATTTGCTAAAATAGAATTAAATAACTAATAAAGGTGATAAATCATGGTTAATAGTATGACAGGATACGGAAAAAGCTCCGCAGAAGTAGGAGGATCCAGGGTATTGATCGAGTTACGTTCGGTCAACCATAGATATTTGGACATTTCCCCCAAAATGCCAAGAACCCTGCTTTTTTTAGAGGAAAAACTAAAAAAAACCGTCAGGGATAAATTGGAGCGCGGCCGTGTGGATCTCTTTATTTCCCTGGAGGGCCAGAGGCTGTTTGAAAAGAGAGTGTCTGTGGATTGGAATGTCCTTGATCAATACATAAACAGACTGCATGAAGTGAAGGGACGATACGATTTGACGGGTGATATATCTATTGATATGGTATCCAAGTTAGACGATGTTTTCTTTACCGAGGATATGGAGGATGACACAAGCGAACTTCAACGATCACTTTTATCTACATTGGACCACGCTCTTGATCAGTTAATTATTATGCGGGAGAACGAAGGGGAAAGGCTTTCAGAAGACCTCCAGGCCCGTGTATCCAGTGTAAGTCAGCTCCTTGAAAAACTTGAATCCCGACGTCCGGTTGTTGTGAATGAATACAAGGACAGGATTCGTACTAGAATTGAAGATTACGTGAAGGAAGAAATTCAGCCGGATGATGCCCGTATCCTCCAGGAAGTAGGGCTCTTAGCTGAAAAAGGAGATGTCACGGAGGAATTTACAAGGCTGCGTTCTCATATCTTTCAATTTACCAATACTCTTGAACAGGCAGGATCTGTTGGAAGACGGCTTGATTTTATTGTTCAGGAGATGCACCGTGAGGTAAATACAATTGGATCGAAATCCAATGATTCAAAAGTGACAGAGTGGGTTATAGAATTAAAAAGTGAAATAGAGAAAATGAAAGAACAAGTACAAAATGTTGAATAGTAATTGTGTTTATGACTAGTTTTTTCTTATAATAGAGATAACGATTATTTTGTCCTGGTCAAAAGAAGGAGGAGTCAGCTTTGAGTCTAAGGTTAATCAATATCGGTTTTGGTAATGTAGTATCTGCCAACCGTATCATTTCTATCGTGTCACCGGAGTCTGCACCTATTAAACGTATTATTACGGTTGCGCGTGACAATAATAAATTAGTAGATGCTACATACGGTCGTCGCACACGCGCCGTTATTATTACTGACAGTGATCATGTAGTCCTGTCAGCTGTACAGCCGGAGACGGTAGGACAGCGTGTAATCAGCAGCGACGAGATTTCCGACGAGAACTAGGAGGACTTTTGCAGTGATAGATGAGAAGGGAATACTATTTATACTTTCCGGCCCCTCGGGTGTAGGAAAAGGAACAGTAAGAAAAGCACTGTTCGATCAATCTACCGACCTTCGTTATTCCATCTCTATGACGACCCGCCATCCCCGGGAAGGGGAAGTAGACGGGATTGATTATTTCTTTAAGTCAAGAGAGGAGTTCGAAAAACTGATCAGTGAAGGTCAGCTGATAGAGCATGCTGAGTACGTAGGCAATTATTATGGAACGCCGCGTCAATACGTGGAAAAAACGTTGAACGAGGGCAAGGATGTTTTCTTAGAAATTGAAGTGCAGGGCGCACTTAAAGTCCGTGAGAACTTTCCTCAAGGCGTGTTCATATTTTTAATTCCACCTTCCCTGGAGGAATTAAAAGACAGAATTGTGAATCGTGGCACAGAAACGGAAGATAAAGTGAAGAACCGTTTGCATGCGGCTAAAGAAGAAATCGATATGATGGACGCCTACGACTATGTCGTCGTCAACGATGAAATTGACAATGCGGTTACGAAAGTGCAATCCATTGTCGCAAGCGAACATTGCAAGCGGGAGCGAGTAGCTCATCAGTATAAAAAAGCATTGGAGGATGAATAAATTATGATGTTAGAACCGTCCATTGATTCTTTACAGGAACAAATCAAATCCAAGTATACATTGGTAACCTTATCAGCAAGAAGAGCCCGTGAATTGAAGCAGGGCAGTGCTCCAATGGTAGATAGACCAACTTCCCATCAGCACGTGGGTGTCGCATTGGAAGAAATTCGTGATGGTAAACTCGACTACACGTATTCCGACGAAATACAGTCTCGTACAGAAACCACATAAAGCTATGAGCTTCTTGAATAATTTGTAGAAAAAGCCGCGCTTCCTGGTTGTCATAGCGCGGCTTTTCCTATCCTTTACAGGAACGGAGGAGGACGGACCTATGTTAGAAGGGAAGAAGATCGTCTTAGGAGTATCGGGAGGAATTGCAGCGTATAAAGCAGCAGCCCTTACAAGTAAGCTGGCGCAGGCTGGAGCTGAAGTGAGAGTGATCATGACAGAAAGCGCTCATAATTTTGTAGGGCCGAACACCTTTCAAGCCCTATCCAGACGACCGGTTTACACCGACACATTTAAAGAAGTCGACCCGACTCAAATCCAGCACATTGATCTGGCAGACTGGGCAGACTTATTTTTGCTTGCCCCTGCGACGGCGAATATTATTGGAAAGTTAGCAGGAGGAATTGCCGATGATATGCTTTCAACTACTCTGCTTGCAACAGAAGCCCCTGTCTATATAGCACCTGCGATGAATGTCCATATGTACAGCCACCCTGCGGTGATCAAGAATTTAAAACAGCTGGATGAATGGGGATTTCGCTTTATAGAACCGGGTGAAGGTTACTTGGCATGCGGTTATGTAGGTAAAGGCCGTTTGGAAGAACCGGAAAGCATCGTACAGGTATTGGAAAATGAATTCAGAAAAACAACAATTCTCCAGGGTAAAAAAGTTCTTATTACTGCAGGGCCGACGCGAGAGAACATCGACCCTGTCCGCTATTTTACAAATCCCTCGACAGGCAGGATGGGATTTGCACTGGCCCGTCAGGCTTCGCTAATGGGAGCGGAGGTCACACTCATCACAGGTCCGGTCGACTTAGAAACACCCGGTGGCGTAAAAAGAATTGACATTACAACAGCTGAGGATATGTATCAGGCAGTTTTAAAAGAATATCCCCAACAGGATATTGTGATTAAATCTGCAGCGGTAGCAGACTACAAGCCTAAGGTGACCTATGAGCAAAAGATGAAGAAATCCTCAGGCGAATACGCAGTCGAAATGGAACGAACGAAGGATATCCTAAAAGAGCTTGGCAGGCAGAAAGAACATCAGTATTTAATCGGCTTTGCGGCGGAGACGAATGACCTTGAGTCATACGGAAGACAAAAGCTTGAGAAAAAGAATCTCGATGCGATTGTGATCAATAACGTGGCTGAGGAAGGTTCTGGCTTTGGTCATGATACGAACGCTTCACTCATGATATTCAGAACAGGTAAAGAAAACACATATCCCTTAATGTCTAAGGACGACTTGGCCCGTAATATTCTTGAAGAGTCAGTTCATGATTTGAAGGGTGAATCTTCGTGACCATTGCCAACGTTATTGTTGATGTCCCCTCACAGAACACGAATCGTCCCTTTGATTACGGAATTCCAGAGAAGTTTGAAGGAATTGTACAGCCGGGGGTCAGGGTGATTATCCCTTTTGGTCCCCGGAAAATAATGGGGTATGTCGTATCTCTTTCAGAGGAAAGTGACTTTTCAAAAATAAAAAATATTATCGACGTCCTGGACGTGACACCGGTACTCACTGAGGAATTGCTCGAGCTTGGAAAATGGCTCTCGCAAAAGACACTTAGTTACTATATTTCCTGTCTTCAAGTAATGCTTCCACAAGTAATGAAAGCAAAATATAGGAAAGAACTCTGGAAGCTCACAGACGAGTATCTGCAATCGGATTTAGATCCATTGTTTGATGGAAGAGCTGTCATTGACTATGAAGAATTTGAACAATCCAATCTCAGTTATAAAATGCTCAGGAAGCATATAGATGATGGGGAAGTAGATGTTCATTATGAAGTGAAAAGCAGGGAAACAAAAAAAGTCACCAGCATGCTGGAGCCCAAAATGGATACCATGCAGCTTGAAGAAGTGCTTGTGGACTTATCCAAACAAGCTAAAAAACAGCGTGCGATAGTTGAGTATTTTTTGGATCATAAAGAACCAATTCCGAAAAAACAACTGCTTCAGACACTGGGAACGACTGCTGCCTCAGTTAAACCTTTGGTGAAACAGGGAGTTCTTCAGGAATATGAGCAGGAAGTTTTCAGAGATCCTTATGAAAACCGAAATTTTGAAAGGACCGAGCCATTTCCTCTTACCGAGGAACAATCCAAGGCTATAGAACCGATTTTATCATCCATAGAACAGAGGCAGCATGAAGTGTTTCTGCTTCATGGTGTAACGGGAAGCGGTAAGACCGAAGTCTACTTACAATCGATCCAGCAGGTCATTGATAACGGAGAAGAAGCGATCATGCTCGTTCCTGAGATTGCCTTAACTCCGCAGATGGTTGAGCGATTTAAAGGCCGGTTTGGATCTAAAGTAGCCGTGCTGCACAGTGCCCTATCTGCAGGGGAAAAATATGATGAGTGGCGAAAGATTCAGCGGAAAGAAGTTCAGGTTGTAGTAGGTGCCCGTTCCGCCATTTTTGCTCCCTTTTCAAATATTGGGATCATTATTATCGACGAAGAACATGAAAACAGCTATAAGCAGGAAGACCGGACACGTTACCATGCAAGAGATGTGGCCATCGAGCGGGCAAGCCGCCACGGGTCTCCGGTTGTTCTGGGGAGTGCAACCCCGGCTCTTGAAAGTTATGCCCGTGCAGCCAAAGGTAATTATCATTTGCTAACGTTATCAAAGCGGATGAATAATGCCGTTATGCCTGAAGTAGAACTTGTAGATATGCGGGAGGAGCTTCATGAAGGCAATCGATCGATGTTTTCCAGAGTACTTAAAGAGAAAATCGAAGAGCGGCTGGCACGCAAGGAACAGGTTGTTTTGTTCCTAAACCGAAGGGGCTATTCCACCTTTGTCATGTGCCGGGACTGCGGACATGTAATGGAATGTCCGCACTGTGATATTGCGCTGACCTATCATAAAAAACAAAATCGCCTCAAGTGCCACTACTGCTCTCATGAAGAGCCTATGCCTACGGATTGTCCTGAATGTGAAAGTAAAACCATTCGTTATTTTGGTACGGGAACGCAAAAGGTAGAAGAAGTACTTCAGCAGCTTATACCAGAAGCGGAAGTGGTCAGGATGGATGTAGATACCACCAGAAGAAAAGGCGCTCATGAGAAACTCCTGCAGCAATTTGGAGATAAAAAAGCCGATATACTGCTCGGTACACAGATGATTGCCAAAGGATTGGATTTTGGTAATGTGACCCTGGTAGGAGTACTTGCCGCAGATGCTCTTCTTAATCTTCCTGACTTTCGTGCTTCTGAAAAAACCTTCCAGCTTATTACACAGGTGAGCGGGCGGGCCGGACGTCATGAGAAACAGGGCGAAGTCATTATTCAGACTTATACACCCGAGCATTACAGTGTGGAGCTCGCTAGTCAGTATGAATACGAACAGTTTTTCCAAGAAGAAATGAAGCTAAGAAAAGCTTTTAATTATCCTCCTTATTACTTTCTGACCCTATTTACGGTTTCTCATCCCAACGAGTTGAAGGTTCAGGAAGTTACTCAAAAGATTGTGCAGTTTATGCGACAGAAGTTATCAGATCAGTCTATGGTGCTTGGACCAACCCCCTCCGCACTTACTCGGATCAATAATAGATATCGCTATCAATGCATGGTAAAATACAAGAAGGAACCAGAGCAGCGAAAGCTCGTAGAACGGATTTTGCACTACTATGAAGATGAAATGAAACAGGAAAATGGACTGCAGATCGTGGTCGATTTTCAACCGTACCAGTTGATGTAGGAAAGGAGACTTGCTTGATGACACGCATTGCATTTATGGGGACGCCTGATTTTGCAGTGCCGGTTTTGGACCGGCTGATGGAAGATCAATATAATGTAGTCCTCGCTGTAACTCAACCAGACAGGCCTAAAGGCAGAAAGAAGGTTATGACCCCTCCGCCTGTTAAAGTGGCAGCCGAAAAGCATGGCATTCCGGTTTTCCAGCCGGAAAAGATTAAGAATGAATATGAGGAAGTATTAAAATATGAGCCTGATCTCATCATTACGGCAGCTTTTGGACAGATCCTTACAGAAGATCTGCTGCAAGCACCTAAATATGGCTGTATTAACGTACATGCCTCGTTATTGCCTGAATTCCGCGGAGGAGCTCCCATTCATTACTCCATTCTTGAAGGGAAAAAGGAAACCGGCGTTACAATCATGTATATGGTGAAGAAGCTTGATGCAGGCGATATGCTTGCTAAAACGACGGTACCTATTGACGACGATGACCACGTAGGCACTCTTCATGATAAGCTTTCCGTGGCCGGAGCTGATTTACTAATGCAGACGCTTCCTTCTTTATTGGAAGGATCCATCACCGCACAACCGCAGAATCATTCCCAGGCGACTTTTGCTGGAAACATTAAGCGTGAACAAGAGCGTATAGATTGGCAAAAGGATCAACAGGAGGTTTATAACCACGTCCGCGGTCTTCACCCTTGGCCGGTAGCTTATACCACATGGAATGGAAAGCCCCTGAAAGTATGGTGGGTGGAAAAAGTGAACGGTACTTTTAATCAGGAGCCCGGAACCGTAGTTGGATTTGCGGAGGACGGCTTCCTCGTTCAGACAGGTGATGGAAAAGCTGTTAAAGTTGTCGATCTGCAGCCTTCTGGCAAAAAACGAATGGACGGACGTGCCTTCATTAACGGAACCGGTCAATCACTTACAGAAGGTGAACGTCTGGGGGAGCATGATGAGTAAATATGTATTGAGAGAAACGGCGCTTGATTTATTAACCCGGATTGGCGAGCAAGGCGGGTTCAGTCATGTGCTGTTAGATCGTGAAATTACAAAACAGGACTTATCCCGTCAGGACGGAGCGCTGCTTACAGAGATCGTGTATGGAACTCTGCAGCGCAGAGACTTAATTGACTATTATATTCAGCCTTTTATAGCTAAGCAGAAGAAAATTAAACCTTGGGTCAAATGGCTGTTGTATATGTCCGTGTACCAAATGGAGTTTCTCGAACGCGTTCCAGACCATGCCATTATTCATGAAGCCGTTGAAATTTCAAAAAGACGCGGCCATAAAGGGATATCTTCTTTTACAAATGGAGTGCTGAGAAGCGTGCAGCGCAAATGCTTACGCAGCTTGGATGAGATTAAGGATCCAGTGGAGCGCTTGTCGATTGAAACGAGTCACCCGAAATGGCTAGTCAAGCGCTGGGTGGATCAATATGGCATGAACGTTACGGAAGAAATGTGCCGCGCCAACACGCAGCATCTGCCTCTCTCCGTTCGTGTGCAGCCGCTTCGAATTTCGCGGATGGAAGCTATGGAACAGTTAAGAGAAGATGGCTTTCAGGTGGAGGAAAGCCTGCTCTCTCCACAGGGAATGGTGGTCAGTGAAGGACAGCTGCTGAAGCATTCCTTGTTTACCGAGGGTAAGGTAACAATTCAGGATCAAAGTTCTATGCTTGTAGCTGAGATGATGGATCTTGAAAAAGGAATGACAATCCTTGATGCTTGCAGTGCTCCGGGTGGGAAAACCACTCATATAGCTGAGAAAATGGAAGACCAGGGCGAAGTTATAGCGTATGATTTACACGCTAAAAAGGCTAAACTGGTAAATAAGAAAGCTGAACAACTGCAGTTAACGTCTATTCATGCCAGTCAAGCTGATTCTAGAAACCTTGCTGAATTGCATGAGGCAGCTTCATTTGATCGGATTTTACTCGATGCCCCATGCTCTGGACTGGGAGTTCTACGGGGAAAACCTGATATTAAGTATCATAAACAAGTGGAAGATGTCTTTTCACTCAGGAAAATACAGGATGAACTACTGGATCGAGTAGCGCCGCTTCTTAAAGAAGGTGGAAAACTGGTTTATAGTACATGCACAGTGGACCGCCACGAAAATGAAGAAGCTGTACAACATTTCCTGAAACACCATCCTGAATTTACGGTCGATCACGAATTCTTCAATGATCTTCCTGAGGTCACGAAAGGTTCAAAAGGTCAAAGCGACTTTGGCCTCCAGATGTTTCCGCAGGATTTTGATACAGATGGATTCTTTTTGACGAGACTAGTCAAACAATCCAAATAATTGGAGGGGTCAATCACGGCCCCCTCCTTCCAATTTTTTGCTTTTCGTGTGCAAGTGTGAGTTGAGGTGAGTATTAGAAAGCTTGCCGTATCCATTTGTGCCGCAGAGCTTACCGAAAATGAGGTGAGTCCATGAATGGCTATTATCTTACAGATCAAGGCAGGGTAAGAAATCATAATGAAGATGCCGGGGGCGTATTTAAGAATGACTCCGGTCAAATCTTAGCGGTGGTTGCCGACGGAATGGGTGGGCACCGTGCAGGAGATGTAGCAAGTCAGAAAGCAGCTTCTCATCTACATAGCAAATGGCAGGAAGCAGAGAAGCTCCATACGCCTGATGAATCTCAGTCATGGCTAAAGCTTGCCATCCAGGCAGTAAATAACGAAATTATATCCTATGCCAATCAGAATGAGGACTGTCATGGTATGGGAACAACTGTAGTCGCGGCAATTTGCACAGAAGACTTTATTACGATCGCTCATATTGGAGACAGTCGTTGTTACTATGCTAATGAGTATGGATTTAAACAGCTCACGGAAGATCATTCTCTTGTTAATGAACTTGTGCGATCTGGACAAATCACGGAGGAACAGGCTGAACATCACCCCCGTAAAAATGTACTTCTTAAAGCACTGGGGACGGAGTATGACATTAAAGTGGATACAAAGACACTGGAATTTGAACCTGGAGACAAACTGCTCCTTTGCACCGATGGACTCACGAACAAAGTAAATAATGAAGAACTGTCTAAGCTCGCTTCTTTTGAAGGAGAATGGGCGGAATTCTGTCAGGAACTTGTGGATCTTGCTAACGATCGCGGGGGAGAAGACAACATAACGCTTGCCGTAGTGCATTATGACAGCACAGATGAGAAAAGAGGTGCGGATTAATGCTTAACGACCGTCTCCTTAATGACCGTTACCAAATTCAGGATATGATAGGCGGCGGTGGAATGGCCAACGTCTATTTGGCTCACGATGTCATTTTAGACAGGGAAGTTGCCATTAAGATTCTTCGTTTAGAGCATGAAAACGATGAAGAATTTATTGCGCGGTTTCATAGAGAGGCTCAGTCTGCTACCAGTTTAGCTCATTCGAATATAGTCAATATCTATGATGTAGGGGAAGAAGAAGATATTTACTATATGGTCATGGAATACGTAGACGGCATGACGCTTAAGCAGTATATCCAAAAGCACAGTCCGATCGATGTCGCGGAAGCAGTCGATATTATGAGACAAATTACATCAGCCATTTCTCATGCCCACGATAATGAAATTATCCATCGCGATATAAAGCCTCAGAACATTTTGATTGATCATTACGGGCATGTAAAGGTTACCGATTTCGGAATTGCTATGGCTTTAAGTGCCACATCCCTGACCCAGACCAACTCAGTACTT
This sequence comes from Halobacillus alkaliphilus, assembly GCF_900113125.1. GTDB lineage: Bacteria > Bacillota > Bacilli > Bacillales > Halobacillaceae > Halobacillus > Halobacillus alkaliphilus. Next base: position 33,283 of record NZ_FOOG01000029.1, read on the forward strand.
GGATCGGTTCATTACCTATCACCTGAGCAGGCTCGTGGGGGAATGGCCACAAAAAAATCAGACGTGTACTCACTGGGTATTGTATTTTTTGAACTATTAACCGGCAGGCTACCTTTTTCGGGGGAATCGCCGGTATCAATAGCTCTAAAACACCTTCAGCATGAGACACCTTCGCTTCGAAGGTGGATTAACAATCTGCCGCAAAGTGTAGAAAATATTGTATTGAAAGCTACAGCTAAAGACCCTTTTCACCGATATGAATCAGTCGAGGATATGGAAGCGGATTTAGAAACAAGTCTGGAGCCCGACCGAGTAAATGAGCCTGCGTTCGAAACACCTGTTGAAGAAGAAGATGAGAAAACAAAGGCCATCCCTGTCATTACGGATGACACATACGGAGCCCAGGAAGAAGAGAATACAATCGTTCACAGCCAGACCAGTTCAACCCCTCCCGTGCGTGAGCGGAAGTCGTCTAAAGATGAGGCAGCACAGTCACCGCTCCACAAAGAGAAAAAGAAAAAAGGGGTGCGGTTCTGGCTGATACCCATTTTAATCTTACTACTTAGCGGAGTCGCTGCCCTGTTTCTAATCCCGGGTATTATTCAGCCTGCAAATGTAGAGATGGTTGATGTATCAGGAATGGAGTATGAAGAAGCGTATAGCCAGCTAAGAGAGATGAATCTGGAAGTGAAGAGGGAAACTGAATATTCCGACGAGGTTTCTGAAGGGAAGGTTATTCATACAGAACCAGAACCCGGTAAGATTATCAAGGAACAGTCTGAAGTGGTAGTGTATGCAAGTCTGGGGAAAGAGACAGCCGAATTTAAGGATTATACGGGCCAGAATTATGAAAAAGTGGAGCAGGAACTTAAAGATAAAGGATATGAGACCATCATTCCATTTGAGGAAAGCAGTCAGCAGCCTGAAGGTGATATTACAGCTCAACTTTCCCCTCAGGCAGGAGAAGAAGTTATTCCGGATGAAACGCGAGTGATTTTCCGGGTCAGCAGTGGACCTCCGAGGGTTAATCTTGGCGTCTTAGAAGGAATGACTGAGGAAGAGGCAACAAAATATCTGAATGAACGAAAACTTAAAGTTGACGTCTCTGAGAGTTATTCAGATCAGGTTCCAAAAGGTGAGGTGATTTCTCAGGATCCAGAAGCCGCGACTCAGGTTAAAGAAGGATCTACGGTTTCCATCACGATCTCATTGGGACCTAAAGAAGAACCTCCAAGGACAGAAACCATTCAGGTAGAGGTTCCCTTTGAACCGGAAACAGCACAAGATTCAGAACAGGAATCCACTGAAAATCCCGATGATGGTTCGCAGGATTCAGACAGTGAAACGGAAGAAGACTCAGATGAAGAACAAGAACCGTCGGAAGAAACAAAAGTGACGGAGCAAAATGTACTTATTTATATCGAAGACATGGACCATAAATTATCCGATGTATTTAAAGAGGAAACCATTACAGAGGATACCGTGTTTGAAATCCCATTAACAATTCAGCCAGGAACCGAAGCATCCTATAAAGTGCAAAGAGGTGACGAGGTAATTGAAGAAGGAAGTGTTCCGTATTAAGAAGGTGAAAGAATGCCAGTAGGGAAAATTATTAAAGCGTTGAGTGGTTTTTATTATGTTCTTTACGAAGGGCATGTGTATCAATGCAGAGGCCGTGGAAACTTCAGGAAAAAGAAAGTCAGTCCGCTCGTAGGAGATACCGTAGAATTTAAAGCCGAAAAACAGGATGAAGGGTATATATTATCCATTGATAAGCGAAAGAATGAGTTTGTCAGACCTCCAATTGCTAATGTGGATCAGGCTTTAATTGTGACATCCGCAGCCAATCCAGAGTTCAACGCTTTACTATTGGATCGCTTTCTTGTGCTAGTGGAAGCGAAAAGGATTGAACCTTTCGTCGTGATTTCCAAGATGGATCAGTTAGATGAAGGAAGAGCAAATGATATGAAAGTCTATCAACAGATGTATGAGTCGGTTGGTTATCCTGTTATCCTTTCTGCCGTAAACGATGCTGAATCCATGGAACAGATCCGGGCGCACCTGGCTGGCCGCACTACTGTCATTGCGGGTCAGTCAGGCGTCGGAAAATCATCTCTTTTGAATACGATTGATCCAAGGCTTTCAATCGACACAGATGAAATTTCTAAAAGCCTGGGACGCGGGAAGCATACTACGAGACATGTGGAATTATATGAAATATCTGGTGGTCTTGTAGCTGATACACCCGGCTTCAGTTCACTGGAGTTTGGTGATTTGCAGCTGGAACAATTACCCGAGTGTTTTCCCGAGTTTGTCCAAGTACAGGATGACTGCAAGTTTCGTGGGTGTCTGCACAATAAAGAGCCGAAATGTGCAGTAAAACATGGGGTAGAAGAAGGGAATATTTCCAAGCAGCGTTATGAACATTACTTGCAATTTCTAGAAGAAATACAAAACAGAAAGCCGAGGTATTAATGATGACAAAGATTGCTCCTTCCATTCTGGCTTCCGATTTTTCTAAATTGGGAGAAGAAATTAAAGATGTTGAACAAGGCGGCGCTGACTATATTCACGTGGACGTGATGGATGGTCATTTTGTACCTAATATTACGATTGGTCCTCTTATCGTGGATGCCATTCGTCCTGTGACCAGTCTGCCTCTTGATGTCCACTTAATGATTGAAAATCCTGATCAATATATTGAGGCTTTTGCAAAAGCTGGGGCGGATATTATTACGGTTCATCAGGAAGCGTGTCCGCATTTACACCGGACTCTTCAGCTAATTAAGAGCTTTGGGGTCAAGGCCGGTGTCGTGATTAATCCAGCTACAGCCGCTGAAACGATTAAACCTGTGCTCCAGGACGTTGACCTCGTGCTACTTATGACGGTAAATCCTGGCTTCGGCGGGCAATCGTTTATTGAATCTGTGGTTCCAAAAATTCAGCAGGTGGCTGATTGGCGTGAAGAGCAGTCCCTTTCCTTTGAGATCGAAATAGACGGCGGGGTAAAAGAGGAAACAGCTCCAATTTGCATTGAATCCGGGGCCGACGTGCTTGTAGCCGGCAGTGCCATTTTTAAAGAAGAGGATCGTGGCCAAGCCATCGAAGCCATCCGTCAGTCTGTAAAAGCTGAAAAATAATAAACTGAGCAGTAGCATACGCCTGGAGGAGTGCCTGATGGCAGTTCCTTTAGGCTTTTTCTGTAGAAGGATATATTAAACATTTTGTTGATTTTATTAAGAGCTTATTAAGCTATAGGGCCGGTTAGTTGAAGACTCGAATTCGAGATATTGGGTAGAAATAGGGACTCCAGGGAACGACTCGCTATCCGCGGCCCTGCACGACGCAGGGTCGATCGACCCTACGTCGTGTAGGGCCATAGGAAAGTGTTTAAATGTGGCATCACCCCGAAAGACACGATCAGCATAAGCCGACCATCAAAAGGATTGCGGTTTTTCAATCCGTTGATGAGCGGCTTATGTCTCGAGTGTCTGGGTGATGGAACAAGACGAGTTATTTCCCCACCAACCCTCCTCCCTTTAAACGTAACGGCCCCATTTATCTCGAAATCAAGTCTTCAACTAACGGGAGTTTTAATTTAAAAGCACCCCGGAGGTTATAACAATTCATTAAGTAAGGAGGTTAACTAATTTGGCGAAGTCTATAGCGATTGTAGGAGGCGGACCGAAAGCGTATATTCCGGAATTAAAACGATTTGATCAGCAGGAGCTAATATGGATTGGAGCGGATCAGGGGGCCGAAGTTCTTCTCGAACATGATATATGCCCGGACGTATCCATTGGAGATTTTGACTCTGTGGATCAGGCCTCTTTGGAAAAGATTAAAGAGATATCCGTACAGTTTAAGCCATACCCGAATGAAAAAGATGAAACGGATCTTGAACTGGCCATCAACCAGGCACTTAATTGGAACCCAGAGCATATTCTATTATTCGGGGTGACGGGTGGAAGAATCGATCACTCAATGGCTAATTTGCAACTGCTTTATCCTTTATTAAAGAAAGGAGTACGCTGTACAATAAGGGACCATCAGAATCAAGTGGAATTAGCAGCAGAAGGTGAGCATACGATTAAAGCGGATAGTGAATTTCCTTATGTATCCTTTTTACCGATGACTCTTGAAGTAACTGGTCTTACCCTTCAAGGTTTTTATTATCCTCTGCAAAATGCCCATTTACCTTATGGTTCAACCCTATGTGTCTCTAATTGTCTGATTCATAATACAGGTACTTTTTCATTTCGTTCAGGCATACTATTAGTAATAAGAAGTAAAGACTTGACTAATAGAGGCTGAAACAAGCATTCCGCATTAGCTTGATATAGGAGGAGGGAGCTCTTTGAGGTTTTATACGATCAAACTCCCAAGGTTTCTCGGGGGCCTGGTACGCGCAGTCATAACTACTTTTAAAAAAGATTAACAAAAAAAGCACCCCAGGAGGGTGCTTTTTTTGGTCGAAGTACCTCTTCGACACGGAGCGCAAGAATCTCTTACGCTGATAGGAAGCCTTGAATTATACGCGGGTAAGTTTACCTGACTTCAATTCACGTGCTGTTACATAAACTTTCTTCGGCTTGCCATCTACAAGAATACGTACTTTTTGCAGGTTAGCTTTAAACTTACGTTTATTAGCGTTCATTGCGTGTGAACGGTGATTTCCAGTGGTTGTTCCTTTACCGGATATTACACTTTTACGTGCCATATGATAATCCCTCCTGTTACATACATAAATCTTCAGATACTTAATTAATGTATCATACCCACTTCATGTTTGCAATATAGTGAAAAGAATTATATCAAGAATTTTCTCTTGACAGATACTTTCATTTGTTTCAAAGTATAATAGGAATATTTAGATACAATTTTTGAAAAGTGAACGTCTAATCATATGCCTTCCTTGTGTTATAATATAGGCATGAAGTTGAGGAGTTTAAAAGGAGGATTCATATGTCTGTTGATCTCACTAATCAGTATGGTCATATTACGATCAGCAATGATGTCATTTCTACAATTGCAGGAGGGGCAGCCGTGGAATGCTACGGAATTGTAGGCATGGCGTCCAAGAATCAAATCCGAGACGGATTATCGGAAATGCTTCGCAAAGAAAACTTTTCCAGAGGGGTAGTGGTCAGACAAATCGATGACCGCCTTCATATAGATATGTTTATCATTGTAAGCTATGGCACTAAGATTTCCGAAGTCGCTCATAACGTTCAATCACAAGTAAAATATACATTAAATAAAACGGTAGGCTTATCCGTGGACTCTGTGAATATCTACATTCAAGGTGTTCGCGTGACAAGTGAATAGGTTTCGTTGTAGTCAAAGGAGGAAGCAAGCGTGACGTTACAAAATATAGACGGCAAAACATTAGCCGAAATGATCTTACAAGGAGCTCATAATTTACAAAAGAACTCCCAAATGATCGATGCGTTAAATGTATTTCCCGTCCCGGATGGCGACACAGGGACGAATATGAATTTATCTATGACTTCTGGGGCAGAAGAAGTAAAAAACGTGGATGAAAATCATGCTGGGGCAGTTTCGAAAGCATTCGCTAAGGGACTTTTAATGGGAGCTCGCGGCAACTCAGGAGTCATTCTTTCTCAAATCTTTCGAGGCTTCTCCAAAGCTATTGAAGATAAGGAAGTATTAACAACTAAGGATTTAGCCGAGGCTTTTGAAGGTGGAGTAACCACAGCCTATAAAGCAGTAATGAAGCCTGTCGAAGGTACGATTCTTACTGTAGCCAGAGAATCAGCTGAAGCAGCTGCTAACCTGGCTGAAGAAGATGAGGAGATCATTTCTTTTATTGAAGGTGTAGTGAGTGCAGCTCGTGAATCATTAAAAGGAACCCCGGAACTGCTCCCTGTATTAAAAGAAGTCGGTGTAGTTGATAGCGGTGGGCAAGGTCTTTTGACTATTTACGAAGGATTTCTTGCTAATTTAAGAGGAGAAGAACTCCCTGAATTAGATCAAACTGTATCAATGGATGAGATGGTTAGTGCAGAACACCATAAACTGGCACAGGATTTCATGAACACAGAAGACATTGAATTCGGCTATTGCACAGAGTTCATGGTGAAATTCGAAGAAAAGAAGCTTGAAGAAAATCCATTTGATGAAGAAAAATTTCGTCAGGCATTAAGTGAAATTGGAGATTCGCTGCTTGTAGTCTCTGATGAAGACTTAATTAAAGTACACGTTCACGTGGAGTACCCCGGTGAAGCCATGAATCTCGGTCAGCAGTTCGGCAGCTTGATCAATATGAAGATCGAAAACATGCGCGAACAGCATACCTCCATTGTCGGCGATAAAAAAGAGGTTCAAAAACCTAAAGAAAAAGCTGAATATGGTATAGTGACAGTTTCCATGGGAGATGGAATTAAGCGGTTGTTTGAAAGTCTTGGCGCAAGCATTGTCATCCAAGGTGGACAGACAATGAATCCGAGCACCCAGGATATTTCTGAAGCCATCAAACAGGCGCACGCAAAGCATATTATTATTCTTCCAAATAACAAAAATATTGTTATGGCAGCCCAGCAGGCTGCAGATATGGCTGAAGAAGAAGTAGCTGTGATTGCTACAAAAACGATCCCTCAGGGTATGAGTGCTTTACTAGGGTTTAATCCGGAAGCGGATCTTGATACGAACAAAGATGAAATGACCAGTCTTATGGGTGAAGTAAAGACTGGCCAGATTACGTATGCCGTCAGGGACACTCAGATCGAAGGGCTATCGATTGAGAAAGGCCACTTTATGGGCATAGCCGATGGCAAAATATCTGCCACGGATAAAGACAAATTCACGACAGCGAAGACACTCCTTAACCAAATGATTGATGAAGATGAAGACGAAATCCTCACCATCATTTCCGGTGAAGAAGTGGATGAAAAAGAGATAGCTGAATTGGAAGCCTACGTGGAGGAAACGTTCGAAGATCTTGAAGTAGAGATTCACAAAGGCGGACAACCGATTTACGCTTATATCTTTGCGGTGGAATAAGAATGATAGAAGCGATATTTTATAGCGCGAAAAAAGAGGAACCTCATGTAAAGGCTCCTCTTTTTTTGGCTAAAAATTGAATTCCTTTAATGCTTGCTGGAGGTTGCCTTTGACTTTAAGATGTTTTGTTTTCAAACCTAATGACACCATTGTATGTGATATTTCTGGGCGGATACCGGTTATAATCGTTTCTACGCCTATTAAATCCAGGGATTCGATTATTCTAAACAGTTGATTGGCAACCATTGTATCAATCGTTGAAACTCCGGAAAGGTCTATAACCAAGTGATCTAAATGCAATTTTTCTGCCTGGCTTAGCGTTTCTTCCATTAAGTAATAAGCTCTTTCAGTATCTATTGCACCAAGCAAGGGTAAAATGCCTGTACTTGGACCAAGCGGGACTACAGGGACGGATAAAGCAAGATAAGAGGTTCGGGCACTCTCGAGCGACTGCTGCAAAGAAGTCACATAGGAATGACCGAAATGATAGACAGCTGTATCCAATAAAGGATCTATGACAGCGCGTATCTTAAAAATCGTGTCAGCTGAGAATTGATTTTTGATCGAGTGTTCGCGTATGAATTTCCATAAATAATCTCTATAGAAGCTCGTATCTTTTAAGGATTCATCCAAGTCTGCTCCTAATGAAAAAAAATAATTTCCATTCTCTTCCGCCCATTTTATAATTTTATTGGAGGATCTATGGGAATCCAATTGTTTTGCTAATGATTCCCCAAAGATTTGTATAAAGCTGACTCGAGTATCGATAACATGCTGTTCGACTTTTTGAAAATCCGCCTGCTGTGCAATGGTCATCTGAACTTGAGCCATACGTTCATCGTGAATCTCCTGGGCAATCGAATACTTATGTTGTAAAATTAACTCCCCGATTAGTTGTGGTCCATTTGACATATATACATTCCTCTCTCTATCTGAAAAAAGTTGAATACTGGGAGACTACAGATCTATTGTAACTTATTTACATAAATCAGGATAATTGTAACTGTTTCGTAAAAGATTATTTTCAACAACCGATCCAATAATCTGAATAAATACCTTATCAAGAGCATCAATTAAAATTAACAAATCTCCAAATAAAAAGAGCACTATCATTTAATAGTGCTCTTAAAAACAAGAATCATCTAAGAAGCTTCACCTCTTAAATCTCTTTCGATATCCTCCAGACTACGTCCTTTGGTTTCAGGTACAAATTTCATGACGAATAAGAAAGCAAGTACTCCGATGCCTGCAAAAATGACAAACACCCATGCTGTTCCCAAAGCTCCCAGCATAACAGGGAAGAAAAGGGAGACAATCAAATTGGCTAAGGAGAGTAATAAAGTTGTAAAGCCTGTGGCTGCTCCTCTCGCTTTAAGAGGGAATAACTCAGGCAGCATTACCCACACCACTGGTCCCCAGGTGGCTGAGAAAAACATGATAAACAATCCTAAGAATACCACGGTCATCCACGCTATGGCTGTGGTCAGTTCTGCTGTGAATAGTATAGTCGCAAGTACGGCGAGGCTGAGGGTCATTCCCACATTTCCTATTAGCAGCAGTTTCTTGCGGCCTAATTTGTCGATCGTTGCAATAGCCACGAGCGTCATAAGCACGTTAACGATACCAATTCCCAGTGTACCTAAGATCGATGCTGCATTCCCCAGTCCGGCTTTAGTAAAAATAGTAGGCGCATAATAAATGACAGCATTGATACCGATAAATTGCTGGAAGACAGCAATTCCGCTTCCGACGAGCAGCATAGGGCGAACCCATTTTGATTTTAGTACATCCCAAGTACTCTCTTCGACTTCTTCAATCTTTTTCATTTGTTTAATCTCGTCATCAATTTCACTTTGCTGACGAGTAAGAGCCATGATTTTACGGGCCTCTTTTTCACGATTATGTTTGATGAGCCATCTAGGGCTCTCAGGCATGAACAGTACCCCAATCATTAAGATAATAGCGGGTACTGAAGCAAGCCCAAGCATCCAGCGCCAGCCTTCAATGGGAGTGAAGGCGTAATTGACTAAGTAAGCAAGCACAATACCAATTGTAATCATCAATTGGTTAAGGGAGGCAAGTGAGCCGCGCTGGTGTGTAGGGGCCATTTCAGATAAATAAACGGGCACAATGGCTGTGGAACCACCGACAGCTAAACCAAGAAGGACACGCCCAGCAATTAGAATTGCTGCGTTTGGTGATAAAGCTAAAACTAGAGAGCCTATTAAGTAGATGAGCGCAATTACAAATACTACACGTCTCCTCCCGAAGCGGTCTGATACATAACCGCTCATTCCTGCGCCGACAATAGCACCAACGAGCAGAGAACTCACTACTACTCCTTCCAGAAAGTTGGATAGCGAAATATCCTCATTAATGAATAAAAGCGCACCTGAAATCACTCCTGTGTCATATCCATACAGCAAACCGCCTAAGGCGCCGAAGAAAAATATCCAGCCCTTACTTAAGTTCTTATTCATAGAATTTAACCACCTCTTTGCAAATTGTGTCCAAATATTTTCCACATAATTGGAATCTGAAAACATAAATGTATGAATTTAACATAAGTGTTGATAAACTAAGTAAGAGTTCAACGACAATTACAGGTCAAATTTTTAATAGAAGCATGGAAATTTCGAGATTAACAGCGAAAGGTAAGTTTATAGGATGATAGCATTTTCTTTCTAATTTTGTATGGTCCTGTTCTTGTGTTAATAAACCCTTTCTGATTAGTCAATAGTTTGAATAACTCGGTTATAATAGTTTTTTGGATGTAAGTCCTAACGTTTGCCATATAGTGAACGGTGAGGGTTATGATAAGGGAGAATCATATATCATAAAAGACGCAGGAGGATTTAATATGAAGTACACCGTTATTACAGGAGCCAGCTCAGGTATAGGTTATGAAGCAGCTCATGCCTTTGCAGCGCGCGGTAAACATGTAATCGCAGTCGCTCGAAGAGAAGAAAAACTGGAAGAATTAAAAAGTGAGATCCAGAAAAATCAACCTGATGTAAATGTTATTGTGAAACCAGCAGATTTATCAGTATCAGAAAATGTTTATCAATTATACGAAGACCTTAGGGAGTTTGAATTAGAAACATGGATCAATAATGCTGGGTTTGGTAATTTCGATCCTATAGCTGAACACGACCTCTCTAAAATAGAGAAGATGCTTCGATTAAACAACGAAGCTCTAACTATTCTCTCTTCCTTATTCGTGCGGGATTATGAAGATAAAGCAGGAACACAGCTTATCAATGTCTCCTCAGGTGGAGGGTACGCCATTGTGGCTGACGCCGTAACCTATTGTGCAACAAAGTACTTTGTGAGTGCGTTTACGGAGGGACTAGCACAAGAGTTATCTGGTAAAGGAGCTGCTATGCAGGCGAAAGTACTCGCACCGGCAGCTACAGAGACAGAATTTATAAACCGTTCATTTGATAATGATGAGCTGAAATACGAAGGGAATGTCCCGCAATACCATACGGCTAAGGAAATGGCTCAATTTCTATTAGAATTATATGATAGTGATCAAGTAGTTGGAATTGTGGATGGAAAAACCTATGAGTTTCATTTGCAGGCTCCCATTTATCCGTATGTTTCCCGCTCAACTGATTCAGATAAATGATTAAAAGAAAAGCGCAATTCAAACTCTGGATTGCGCTTTTCTTTTACATACTAACAGGGGGTATGAGGATTTTGAATAGCAAGTTAGTCAGTATTTACCGTACATTTGCTCAAGAAGAATGCAGAGGAGTAAGCCGTTTATATGAAGTACTAGCTAGGAATATTGCTGAAGATGAGGAAGTTCTGAAACTCTCTGAAAAAGCAAAGGAAGGACAGCCGGTACCTAATTTACTTTTTGGAGCTGTACATTATTTATTACTTCAAGGCAGGCCGCATAAACTTAAACATTTTTATAGAAGTATGACGGATCAGCCTAAGGATCCTGAAAACTCCTTTCCATGTTTTAAAAATTTCTGCAGGCTGTACTCGAAGGAAATTGAATCACTATTGCAGACGAAATTGGTACAGACAAATGAAGTTCGGAGGTGCACCTATCTTTACCCGGTTTTTTGCGAAGTTTATCGTTTAACCAAGAATCCACTGGCTATGATCGAACTTGGCACAAGTGCCGGGTTACAACTGTTATGGGATCAATATTCATACGTATATGAAGGAGAAGAGGTTTATGGAAACAGAAACTCATCGCTTCTTTTGTCTTCAGAAGTAAGAACAGTTACTGCTCCTTTTTTATTAAAAACGTCACCACCTGCTGGTAAACGGATCGGAGTAGATCTGAATGTTTCAGATTTAACTAATGAAGAAGAGTACCTTTGGTTAAAAGCCCTGATTTGGCCAGAGCATAATGAAAGAAGGCTTCTGTTTGAGAGAGCTGCCTTACATTACGTGAAAAACCCTCCACAGCTTGTAGAAGGGAACGCTGTTGAACTTCTGGAAGACCTTGTTGCGACCGTGCCTGAGAATGAAACACTATGTATTTTTCACACCCATGTAGCCAACCAGCTATCTCATTCGATGAAAAAGGACTTACTTTATAAAATTCGGCAAATTGGCAAACGAAGGAATGTATTTCATATTTATAATAATATGGATGATCAGAAGCTCCATGTAGACGCTATTATCAATCAAAAGGAACAGAGGCATACCATTGGACAGATCGATGGACACGGCCGTTGGTTTGAGTGGCAGCCTCCCCTTATCAGGTTTGACTAATAATTCTTTCACTTAAATTGGTGAAGCTGCCCAGAACACTCTGCACCCCTCAACATAAATTGATAGGAAAGCAGGGGGGATGAGTTTGATGAGTAAGCAGGATGAGCAATTTCCAAAACTATTGAATGATGCCTTCCATAAAATCATCCGATCAATGGATTCATACTTTAGTCATTCCATAAAACAACTGGGAGATTATTTACAGGAGCATACCTTTCCAGTTACACTACAGGAAATCAATAACGAGGTCATTATTCAAGCGCAGCTTCCTGAAGCGGAACGTAGTCAGATTGAAATAGAAATTATAGGGAACCATATACGAATTACTGTCCACCATACAGAAGTTACCGAAATGAGGAATGACCAACATCACCAATATCAAAGACAGCAGACCCGGCAGGTAATGGAACGGACGGTTACTCTGCCTTTCACCATTTCGGAGATAGACACAATTGCACATTTTGACAATGGTATTTTGACGATTAAAACGCCAAAAAGAAATCCAGACAGTGGGTATATAGATATTAAGTAAAAGCTTTTCCTCGGGGAAAGCTTTTTTCAGGCCTCCCTATCTTAAAAAAGCCTTCGTTTGGAAATGCATTTCCAAACGAAGGCTTTTTATTTATGATTAATAGTATGGAGAGATCATCAAGTACACAATAACTCCTGTTAAACTCACGTACAGCCAAATAGGCATGGTCCACCTTGCGATTTTACGATGCTTGTCTATTTTCATAGCGAGACCTCGGAACAGAGTGATCAAGGCCAGCGGCACGATGACAATAGCCAGTAAAATGTGAGAAATAAGGATAAAGTAATAAATGTACTGTAAAACCCCTTCACCTCCATAGGATGTGGAGGAAGACATGGAGTGGTACGTTAGGTAAGAAACAAGAAACAGGGCTGTAGTTGTAAACGCTGCAAGAATAAAACGCTTATGCCACACCACATTTTTACGAATGATCATAAACAACGCAGACAATAAAAAGACAAAAGTAAATGAATTTAATATCGCATTCAAAAGGGGAAGCAGCTTAATGTTAAAGCCAGTCCCACTTTCTATTTCAGGAACAAATAATAAAGCCAACACAATGAGATTGATCGCTATAGAAAGACCAATCACCCATGGAACATAATTAAAATCCTTTTTTAACTCCACTATGATTCACCACCTCAAAAAACAAGTCATGTTAAGTATATCGAAATATAGCATTCACTTCATTAAGGAAAGGGCTGAAAAGGTGACGATAATGTTACATATCAGCATTTAATGAAGAATTTTTTAGAAGGATTGGTTAGCCAATATAGAGTTTTGAACATAAGCAACCGAAAAGTAGAACTTAAAAAATGACTGCGGATAATCACCTCTTATTTGCAGGAGAAGGAGGCGGAGTATGAATTTTGAAAAGAAAAACCAATATCTTTATATGGCACTGGGGCATTTAGGGATGATCTTTGTAGGCTTAGGAGTTATGAGAATGATGTCTGCAATAAACGATTCAGCCGGGTTTGCGTTCACTTTTTTTGGATTTTTATTAATGAATATTTATCATTCTTCGGCAGAAGACTCCCTCTTCAAGCGCCGTGTCGAAGACCGGTGACAAGGGGGAGATGAATGCCGTCGCCGAAAGGCGAATGCCTTTGAATATTCTCCCTTCCGTGATATCCTAAAGTAAGAACATACGTTCCTGATTAGGAGGTGGAAAGGTTGAAGCATAAAGCGTATAACTTTCGTATCTATCCAAATAAAACCCAAGAATCGCTCATCGCTAAGACAATCGGTTGCGCTCGTTTTGTCTTCAACCATTTCCTCTCCAAATGGAGCCGTGCCTACAGGGAAACCGGAAAAGGTTTGAGTTACGCTACTTGTTCCAAACAACTACCCAAGCTTAAAAGAGAATTCCTTTGGTTAAAGGAAGTGGATAGCACGGCCATCCAAACGTCGGTCAAACATCTTTCTGACGCTTATGAACGGTTTTTCAAAAAGCAAAACCAACCTCCACGGTTCAAATCAAAGAAGAACAAAGTCCAGTCCTACACCACAAAATGCACAAACGGAAATATTGCCATCCAGGATCGCAAAATCAAGCTTCCTAAACTCGGGCTTGTGAGATTTGCCAAGAGCCGTGAAGTGAAAGGTCGCATCTTGAGTGCGACGGTTCGCCGCAATCCGACCGGAAAATATTCTGTATCGATTCTTGTTAAAACAGATATTCAGGAACTTCCAAAATCCAACGCTTATGTTGGCATTGATCTCGGATTGAAAGACTTCGCTGTTCTCTCGAATGGCACCACCTATGAAAACCCACGATACCTACGTAAGACCGAAAAGAAACTAGCAAAAGCTCAACGTATCCTTTCCCGAAGGGAAAAGGGATCTTCGAATTGGCATAAGCAACGTATTAAAGTAGCTAGACTTCACGAGAAGATAGCGAACTCCCGCAAAGATTATCTGCATAAGATTTCTACCGAAATCATCAAAAACCACGATGTGATCGGTGTAGAAAATCTCCAAATTTCCAGTATGCTCAAAAACCGAAAACTATCCAAATCGATTAGTGATGTGAGCTGGTCGATGTTCACGTCTATGCTCGAATACAAAGCAACGTGGTACGGGAAGCAGTTGGTAACCGTATCGAACGTTTTTGCGAGTTCACAGCTGTGTTCCAAGTGCGGATACCAAAACAGTGAGGTAAAGAATCTCGCTGTTCGAACGTGGGATTGCCCAGATTGCGGCTGCCACCACGACCGCGACCTAAATGCGAGCTTCAATATATTGAAGGAGATTCAAAGAACCCTTACAACCGTCGGTGCGACGGGGCTAGCCTAATCATTTGAATGAACCGTTAGGTTCGTGCTCTTAGGAATCCCTCAACTTCAAGGAGTGTCAGCGAGTAAGTGGGGGTAGTTCAAATAAACGATTTAGAAAAGAAAATGGGATTTAGCAAGAAAGAGAAAGGGGCTTTCACCGCTGTATTTATCAAAGTATTTGCAGGTTTATCTTTGTGGCTGTACGTAGTGTGAACCTGTAAATAAGGGCATCCTGTTTTTCAGCGTTCTTTTAATCAGGTGGTCATACCTTACATAATCTATGCAGGTTCGCAGAAACTAAGTTAAAAAAGAACCGGGTGATGGCAGATGACATTATACAGGCTGGGCTATGTAGCCATGAGCGTAAATCTTCAAAATGCTTCCCCTTCTCAAACCATGACGTATAAACGGTTTTCAGCGGTTAGAGACCGCGAAGCGGCGATTAGAAAACTTGAGCGTCTTTCTCAATCCAATATACAGAATTGTATAAGGCTTCTAAAGCATAATAAAACTCATGATATTGAATTCTTCAGGTTAAGCTCGCGCCTGGTACCGCTTGCTACTCACGAAGCATTAGAAAAGTGGGATTACCTGTCAGCCATTAAAGAGGATCTTAGCGAGCTTGGAACTTTAGCTGCAAAATGGGGGATTAGACTTGATTTCCATCCCGACCATTTCGTGGTCATAAATTCAATCGATAAAGAAATTTTTAAAACATCGATGAAGGTTTTAAAGTACCACTACCTTTTACTGTACCAAATGGGTCTTGATCCAACTCATCGATGTGTGATTCACCTGGGAGGAAGGTACCAGGATAAAGAAAAATCGCTGGAACGCTTTATAGACAACTGGGCCTTCGTTCCGAAGGGGATTCAGAAAATGATTATGATTGAAAATGACGACACCTCTTATACACTAGAAAATTGTTTGTACGTTTGTGAGAAGTTAAATATCCCCCTTGTCTTTGATATCCATCATCATCTTGCCAATTATGACAACGAACAGTGGGATTCCCACTGGGGACGTGTTTTACATACATGGTCCCGTTCACCCTTATCCGTTAAAATGCACATATCCAGTCCAAAAAGCCATGAGGAGTTTAAAAGTCATGCAGATTTTGTTGATGTGGAATTATTTCTTGATTTTGTCAAACAAACTACCGGATCAACCGATCAAATTGACTGTATGATCGAAGCTAAAAAGAAGGACGAAGCACTTTTTGTATTAGTAGAAGAATTGAAGAAACATCCGAATGTAATTATGGAGAGCGAAAGTACATTTAGGTGGAAAGTAGATTGAGGTAAGTATAGAGCAGCTAAAGAAACAAATAGAGGAATGGGTGTTGTTTTTAGAAGATAGGAAACATCGAACCCTGATTAAAAAAAGCATGAGGCCGACGCCTCATGCTTTTAATTGGTTTGTAATTTTTTCTGTTTGCGCGCTTTTTCTTTTTCAATTTGTTTACTTCTAAGCTGACCGCATGCTGCATCTATATCTGTGCCATGTTCGGTACGGACCCCGCATTTAATTCCGCGATCCATCAATGTCTGATAAAAGGTAAGAATGGATTCTTTTTCACTACGTTCATACGGGTTATCCGCTACAGGATTGTAAGGAATCAAGTTTACGTAAGAGAGATGCTTTTTATTTTGCAGAAGATCAGCGAGTTCTTCAGCTTCTTTCTTATGATCATTAACATCTTTAAGCAAAATGTATTCAAACGTAATCCGCCGGTTTGTTTTTTCAAGGTAGTAGTCAATGGCCGGCATTAGCTTCTCAAGGGGATACGCCCGGTTAATTTTCATAATCTGAGTCCGTAGATCGTTGTTTGGCGCATGAATGGAAAGCGCTAAGTTGATCTGGATACCTTCGTCGGCAAACTCGTACATTTTCGGTGCAATTCCACTTGTAGAAACAGTAATGTGACGAGCGCCGATAGATAGACCTTTTTGATCGTTGACAACCTTAAGGAAGTCGATCAAGTTATCATAGTTATCGAATGGTTCACCTATTCCCATTACAACAATGTGGCTGACACGTTCATCATTTTCCTGTTTGTCCAGGTGCTGCTGCACCTGCATAATCTGCTCGACAATCTCACCGGCTGATAAATCACGGTTTTTTTTCAGTACGCCACTCGCACAGAAGGAACACCCGATATTACATCCTACCTGTGTCGTAACGCATACAGATAACCCATAGTTAAATCTCATAAGAACAGTTTCTATAATATTTCCATCATGTAATTTGAACAGAAATTTGACCGTTCCATCTTGTGATTCTTGTTTTATTTCCTCGGTTAACGTTTCAATTGTAAAATGTTCCTGTAGAAGATCAATACAAGATTGGTTCACATTCTTCATCTGAGAAAAATCAGTTATGCGCTTTTGATAAAGCCAATTCCAAATTTGTTTGGAACGGAACTTTTTCTCACCATGCTCTGTGACCCAGTCCGTCAGTTGATCAAACGTTAAACCATAAATAGATGGTTTCATAAATACGCTCCTCTTTAAAAAAGTTCACTATTTCTATCATAATGGATACAGCTTCAACTTACAACCTTCCACTGAATGTTCAAATTTTTGCTTAATTAAAGACTCTATTAAACCTCAGTGTTGATCCTAAAGTAAAGCTCCCATTACTTGAAGACTTGATTTCGAGACTTTTGTGAGAATTTGGTCCTGCGGGGGACGATTTCGCTTTTCGGCCCTGCACGACGCAGGGTCGTTCGACGTTGTCACAGGATGTGGCGGTCTTAGTCGAACTTCCTATATGTGCTGAGCTTCCTCGGGCTTAACAGCCCTGCGGGATCTCACCGATCATGTTCATCCCGCAGAAGTCTTCATCGTCCCCCTCCGGACCTTGCTAAATAGGGAACTCGAAATCATGTTCGGAACGCCCTGGTTTACGGTGGGGTTAAACCTATAACAATGAGCGTGCACGTGGGAGAATTCCTGCTATAGAAGCATTTAAGGCTAATGCAGGGCACTAGCTTCTCCAATAGTAGGGTACGTTCTTCTCACGTGGCTGGGGTGGCGAAGGAAACAACGAGACTCCCGCGGGAGAAGGAGCTAGGCGAGACCCCACAGAAGCGACCGAGGAGGCTTGCCAGTTTCCCCGCAGGAAAGCGAGTTGTTTCCGCAGCCATCCCTCCTCTATATTAAGTAACGGACCCAAGATATCTCGAAATCGAGTCTACAACAATCCGGTCCTTTAGCGTAATAAGCTTCTTGTGAAAAATCTATTATAAACTTTAACAAAGCATAATTATAAGAATTGGAATAAGAAGATTAAAGGGCTTTCTACTTACAACTTCCGCATTACTGCCTTAGAAACGCTATTCACTATTCAGATTTTAAGAGAAAAGCTTTGGGAAAGGAAATAAAAGACTAGGGCTGATTAACATTAGAGGTTAAAGTTTTACATAAACTGTTAAGCAATTGTTATCTAAATATAAAATTAATTCATGATACAGCGGGTATATACTAAATAAGTCCTCTAAGACATGGATGATGCTGGATATTCCTTATTCAATAGTGGAAAGGATGAAGTTTAATGTATAAAAAAGTAGTCGTAGCATTTGATGGCTCAGAAGGAAGCGAGAAGGCTTTGACTCATGCAGTAGAATTAAGCAGAACCCAGCAGTCACAAATCTCTGTGGTATTTGTAGAGAAGGAAAAGGATAAATACAAAAATAATACAGGTTTTAACATGACTATGCGTAATGACATGACGCTTGAAGAAGGAGGCGCATACGTAGGGGGCTCTGAAGAGCGTATTAGTGAAAAAGAAGTGGTGCAAAGTGAGCCAAGGGCTTACGCAGGAAACCACCCTATTTTTCTAGAAGTCAAAAGAAAACTTGAACGTGAACAGCTCCCTATTCAATATGAATGGCTGGAAGGCGATCCAGTGAATCAATTATGTAATTTTGCTTCCACTCATGAAGCAGATTTAATAGTAATTGGAAGTCGTGGTCACAGCGGGATTAAGAAATTGGTGATCGGAAGCGTGAGTGAAAAAGTAGCTAAAGAATCGGATATTCCCGTATTAATTGTAAAATAAAAAAGAAGTCCGGGCGGAGTGCCCGGACTTCTTTTTGGATATAGAGCCTTTTAATAGGTTTTACCAAAAGGTCTAATAATAAAAGATTAGAAGACGATTTGAACTACCCCCACTTATTCGCTGACGCTCCTTGAAGTTGGGGGATTCCTAAGAGCACGAACCTAACGGTTCGTTCAAATGATTAGGCTAGCCCCGTCGCACTCAAGATGCGACCTTTCACTTCAC
>NZ_FOOG01000072.1 GCF_900113125.1 Halobacillus alkaliphilus
TTCAAAAGAATGATGGAATGGTTGAGGAGAAGGCTCCGGATGATTCGATGGAAAGAATGGAAATTGCCTAAGACAAAAGTGAATAATTTAATAGCATTGGGAGTGACAAAGGCGAAAGCCTTCGAATGGGGAAATACAAGAAAAGGCTACTGGCGTATAGCCAGTAGCCCAATTCTCCATCGCACACTCAATGACCATTATTGGCAACGTATGGGTTTGAAATCATTGAATGCACGTTGAATTTTATGAAACCGCCGTATACGGAACCGTACGTACGGTGGTGTGAGAGGACGGAGGTTAGTCACCTCCTCCTACTCGATTTATGTATAGTAAGGGAAGAACATGTAAAATATAGAGACAAAAAGGAGGAAAAGCGTGAATGAAATAATCCTATATACAAAGCAAAGGTGTCCGCTTTGTGAAGAGGTAAGGAGTTTAGTCGATCTGCTCTCTGGGGAATATCAAATAGAGGTGGAGGAAATTGATATTGAGCAAAATGAAGAACTGATGAGTAAGTATTTATACGAAGTCCCCGTCCTTGAAGTTAATGGAGATGAATTAGACTATCGTTCTATTACCTATACATCGATAGAAGAACGCTTACATTAAAAATTCACTCAATTTTGCTTGCGCCTCCGCATTCTCACTGTTAATATTACAAGTGAAAGAGATGTTTTTTGCTCCATGCGGGACATAATTTGACTACCCGGGACGTAATCCGGCCCAACTGATGGTTTTTAACATAAGGAGCTTTTCCATGCGAGATTTAATTGACTTACAAAAAAAACTTTTTCCCGAAGTGGTTGACGTTATGCAGCAACGCTATAAACTTTTGTATTACATCCAGATCATGCAGCCTGTTGGACGTCGCGCTCTAGCGGAAAACGTAGAGCTAGCGGAGCGTACTGTTCGCAGTGAAGTGGACTTCTTAAACAAGCAAGGCTCTGTAGAAATTACCTCCCGCGGAATGCACTTGACCTATGAAGGTCAAAACATTCTGGAGCAATTGGCTGAATTCATTAAAGAAGTTACAGGGATAAAGGTTTTAGAAAAGCAATTAAAGGATAAATTAAACCTAGACTATGCTGTGGTTGTTCCTGGTGATAGTGATGACCTCGACTGGGTGAAAAGCGAAATGGGGAAAGCTTGCGTCAATTATTTAAAAGACAAGTTAATTCCCCGCCAAACCATCGGCATTACTGGTGGAACGACTATGGCGGCAGTAGCTGAAATGATGACACCGTTTCGAGGTGCTGATGAATGTCTCTACGTACCTGCACGCGGCGGTCTTGGGGAAAGAGTGGAAAATCAGGCGAATACCATTTGCGCTGAAATGGCTAAAAAAGCCAAAGGGGATTATCGCTTACTTTATGTCCCCGATCCTTTAAGCGAGGATTCTTATAAGACCATTATCGAGGAACCCTCTATAAAGGAAGTACTCGAGATTATCCGGAAAGCAGGAATTATTATCCACGGTGTAGGGGATGCTGTAATGATGGCTGAGAGAAGAAAAACCTCGGCAGAACAATTACGCCTTATCAAAAGCCGTGAAGCCGTGGGAGAAGCCTTTGGTTATTACTTTAACCAAAAGGGTGAAATCGTTCATAAAGTGAGAACGGTGGGCCTTCAATTAGAAGATTTAAAGCATGCTGAGCATGTGATAGCCGTAGCAGGAGGGCGTTCGAAAGCCCAGGCTATTGCTTCCTATTTTAAGCCGGGACAGAGTAATGTCCTTATCACCGATGAAGGTGCGGCGAAAGAGTTAATAAGGGGAATTTCCCTTTAAATATATTATGCATAGAATCCAAGGAGGAATTTTACATGACTGTAAGAATTGGTATTAACGGTTTTGGCCGTATTGGACGTAACGTTTATCGTGCTGCGTTGAAAAATGAAAGTGTAGAAGTAGTAGCGGTGAATGATCTGACAGATGCTAACATGCTAGCGCACCTGCTTCAGTATGACACGGTTCATGGTACACTTGATGAAGAAGTTACAACCAACGGGGACAACCTTATCGTTGGCGGCAAAGAAGTTAAAGTTCTTTCTGAAAAAGACCCTGCTCAGCTTGGCTGGGGCGACCTTGGTGTTGACGTAGTTATTGAATCAACAGGCCGCTTCACTCAGCGTGACGATGCTAAGAAACACTTGGATGCAGGCGCTAAGAAAGTAATCATCTCTGCACCAGCAAAACAAGAAGACCTTACAGTGGTAATGGGTGTTAACGAAGATCAATACGATAAAGATTCCCACCATGTAATCTCTAATGCTTCTTGCACAACAAACTGCCTGGCACCATATGCGAAAGTACTAGATCAAAAATTCGGTCTTAAACGCGGTATGATGACAACTGTTCACTCTTACACAAATGATCAGCAAATTCTTGACCTGCCTCATAAAGACTACCGTCGCGCTCGTGCAGCAGCTCAAAATATTATCCCGACAACAACAGGTGCTGCTCAAGCGGTAGCGAAAGTTCTTCCACAGCTTGATGGTAAGCTAAGTGGTATGGCTATGCGTGTACCAACAGCTAACGTATCAATCGTTGACTTTGTTGCAGAACTTGAAAAAGACGTAACAGTTGAAGAAGTAAACGAAGCTCTTAAAGCAGAAGCTGAAGGCGACCTTAAAGGTATCCTGGGTTACAGCGATGAGCCTCTTGTTTCTTCTGACTATAATGGAAATACACATTCATCTGTAATTGATGGATTGTCTACTCTTGCTCTTGAAAACAATATGGTTAAAGTTGTTTCTTGGTACGACAACGAATTCGGTTATTCCAATCGTTGTGTAGACTTGGCTGTTTATCTTAAAAACCAAGGCTTGTAAGAAAAACTGATACTGAATAGATTGAAGAAATGATAAAGGAGGAGGTCTCATGTCCTCCTCCTTTATCCATGTTTTCAGAGATTGTGCTGCTCTCGCGTTTTCACTGGAAACTGAAGTGGAAACGTACATAGGGGCAGGTTAATCTACCCTGACCATAAACCAAGGAGGTTGTCATTTCATGAATAAGCAAACCATTCGTGATGTAGAGGTAAACGGAAAAACTGTATTTTGCCGCGTGGACTTTAATGTTCCGATGAGCGGGGAAGAAGTTACAGATGACACTAGGATTAAAGCGGCTCTTCCAACCATTAAGCATTTGTCTGGTAATGGAGCTAAAGTAATTCTTGCCAGTCACCTTGGTCGCCCAAAAGGTGAAGTCGTAAAAGAACTTCGTTTGGATCCAGTTGCGAAACGTCTAAGTGATCTGCTTGGACAAACCGTAACGAAAACCGACCAGGTTTACGGCGATGAAGTAAACAAAGCCATTTCTGAAATGGATAATGGGGAAGTCCTTCTAATTGAAAACGTACGCTTCCATCCTGGCGAAGAGAAAAATGATGCGGAATTATCAAAAGCATTCGCTGACATGGCAGACCTTTATGTAAATGATGCCTTCGGAGCTGCTCACCGAGCTCATTCATCTACAGCTGGTGTAGCTGAACATCTGCCGGCAGTAGCTGGTTTTCTAATGGAAAAAGAAATTAATGTGCTGGGACAAGCACTTTCCGATCCAGAGCGCCCGTTTACAGCAATAATTGGCGGTGCTAAAGTTAAAGATAAAATTGGTGTAATCGATAACTTGATTGATAAAGTAGATCATTTAATTATCGGTGGCGGACTTGCTTATACCTTTATAAAAGCTCAAGGTTACGAAATCGGTAAATCTTTATTAGAGGAAGATAAGATCGAAACAGCGAAAGAGTATATGAAGAAAGCTGAAGAAAAAGGCGTAGATTTCCTTATGCCTGAAGATGTGGTTGTCGCCGATGACTTTTCTGATTCAGCAAACACTGAAGTAGTATCGATTGACAACATCCCAGCTGACTGGGAAGCTCTTGACATTGGTCCGAAAACAAGAGAAAAGTATGCTGAAGTCATCAAAAATTCCAAACTGGTGATCTGGAATGGACCGATGGGTGTATTTGAACTTGAAACGTTTGCGAATGGAACGAAAGCTGTAGCGAATGCTCTCTCTGAAACAGAAGGTTATACCGTGATCGGAGGCGGAGATTCAGCAGCAGCTGTAGAGAAATTCGGATATGCAGATGATATGGATCATGTGTCTACCGGAGGCGGTGCTTCCTTAGAGTTTATGGAAGGAAAAGATCTTCCAGGAGTTGCACTGCTAAACGATAAATAAAAGGAGAGGTGATGAAGACATGCGTAAACAAGTGATTGCAGGAAATTGGAAAATGAACAAAACACACCGCGAAGCGGAAGATTTTATTCAAACGGCAAAGAATGAGGTACCATCTTCTGACAAGGTAGAATCCGTTGTATGTGCTCCTTTCCCGTTTCTTCAGAAATTAGTAGAAGAAACAGAAGGAACCAGCTTGAAAATTGGTGCCCAAAATATGCACTTTGAAGAAAGCGGCGCTTTTACAGGGGAAGTAAGCCCAGTGATGCTTAAAGAACTTGGTGTCACGTATGTAGTTCTTGGCCACTCTGAGCGTCGTGAAGTATTTAATGAAACAGATGAGGATATTAACAAGAAAGTTCACGCTGCCTTTAAACATGGACTCACCCCAATTATCTGTGTAGGTGAGACGCTTGATCAGCGTGAAGCAGATCAAACTATGAATCATGTAGAGTCCCAAGTTAAAAAAGCTCTTGAAGGTCTTACGAATGAGCAGTGTGCCGATGTCATTATCGCGTATGAGCCGATTTGGGCGATTGGTACAGGTCGTACGGCTACTGCAGAACAAGCTAATGAAGTCTGTGCGCACATTCGTGAAACGGTCAGCAACTATGTAAACGCAGATGCTGCTGATGCCGTACGTATTCAATATGGCGGCAGTGTAAAGCCTGCCAACGTTGATGAGATGCTTTCCCAGTCGGATATTGACGGAGCATTAGTAGGAGGAGCGAGCCTCGAAGCAGATTCTTTCTTAAAACTTGTGGAGGCAGGTAAACATGAGTAATCATGATTTAGCAGCTTTAATTATTCTCGATGGGTATGCCCTGCGGGATGAAGAAAAAGGCAATGCAGTTAAACAAGCGAACACACCTAATTTCGACCGCTATTGGAACCAGTTTCCTCACGCTCAGCTAACTGCCTGCGGGGAAGCTGTGGGTCTTCCAGAGGGACAAATGGGGAACTCAGAAGTCGGCCACCTGAACATCGGGGCTGGACGTGTCGTTTACCAAAGTCTGACTCGTATAAACCTTTCCATTCGTGAGGGTGAGTTTTACGAGAATGAAGTTTTGCTAAACGCAGTAAGAAATGCTAAAGCAAAAAATAAAGCCCTTCATATTTTTGGGTTATTATCAGATGGCGGGATTCACAGTCATATTGACCATATGTTTGCCACACTGAATTTAGCCAAGAATGAAGGACTTGAAGAGGTTTATATTCACGCCTTCCTTGATGGACGTGATGTGGGACAGCAATCAGCCAAGACCTATATTCAACAAACATTGGATAAAGTAGAAGAAATCGGTGTCGGTAAGCTGGCAACGATTTCAGGGCGCTATTACGCCATGGACCGTGATAACCGCTGGGAACGAGTGAAGCTGGCATATGATGCGATTGCTTATGGTAAAGGTCATAAGTATGAGGATCCACTTCAGGCAGTAGAAGACTCCTACCAGAAAGAAGTCTATGACGAATTTGTCGAACCAGTAATACTAACAGATGAGAACGGTGAGGCTCAAGGGACAGTAAACGATGAAGATTCCATTATATTCTTTAACTTCCGTCCTGACCGTGCAATTCAACTATCTAAAACCTTCGCTAATGATGACTTTGATGGTTACGAAAGAGGCGGAGATGCTCCAAAGAATACCTACTTTGTAGGAATGACTCAATACAGCGATGCAGTAAATAGCAAGATCGCTTTTCCGCCAAAAGATCTTAAAAATACAGTTGGAGAAGTACTAGCTAACAACAATAAGAAACAGCTGCGCATTGCTGAAACAGAGAAATATCCGCACGTAACCTTCTTTATGAGCGGTGGTCGCGAAAATGAATTTGATGGTGAGGAACGCATACTCATTGATTCTCCAAAAGTAGCGACATATGATCTTCAGCCTGAAATGAGTGCTTATGAAGTTACAGATGCTCTTTTAGGTGAGTTAGATGCTGATAAGCACAATGCGATTATCCTGAACTTCGCCAATCCTGATATGGTTGGACACTCTGGTATGCTTGAGCCGACCATTAAGGCTATCGAAGCTGTGGATGAGTGTTTAGGAAAAATTGTCGATAAGATTCATGAAAAAGGCGGGCACGCTATTATTACAGCAGACCATGGAAATTCAGATGAAGTTACGACTCCGGATGGACACGCCATGACTGCCCACACGACTAATCCAGTACCTGTAATTGTTACTAAAGAAGGTGCTGAGCTTCGCACAGAAGGAGTGCTGGGAGATTTGTCTCCGACGCTTCTAGAATTATTAAACATTGAACAGCCTGAAGAAATGACAGGTCAGTCATTAATTAAAAAATAAGGGAGAGAATTTAAATGCCATTTATTACAGACGTTTACGCACGTGAAGTATTAGACTCTCGCGGTAATCCAACGGTTGAAGTTGAAATTTATACAGAATCCGGCGCATTCGGTACAGCGCTTGTACCAAGTGGAGCTTCTACCGGTGAATACGAAGCTGTAGAACTTCGCGATGGTGACAAAGACCGCTATCTTGGAAAAGGTGTAGAAAAAGCTGTTGAGAACGTGAACGAGAAAATTGCTCCTAACCTGCTTGGAATGGACGTTACTCAACAAGTGATTATTGATCAAATGATGATCGAGCTTGATGGTACTGAAAATAAAGGGGAACTAGGCGCTAACGCTATTCTTGGTGTATCGATGGCTGTAGCTCACGCAGCAGCTGACGTGGTAGGTCTTCCATTATACAAATATCTTGGAGGCTTCACAGCTAACACTCTTCCAACTCCAATGATGAACATTCTAAATGGTGGAGAGCACGCGGATAACAACGTAGATATTCAAGAATTTATGATCATGCCAGTTGGTGCTCCGACGTTTAAAGAAGCTCTTCGAATGGGCGCAGAGATCTTCCACTCTCTTAAGAAAGTGCTTAAGAATAAAGGGTACAACACAGGTGTTGGTGATGAAGGTGGATTCGCTCCTAGTCTTAAATCCAATGAAGAAGCCCTTTCTACGATTATTGAGGCTATTGAAGAAGCAGGATATAAGCCTGATGCAGAAGTGAAGCTTGCCATGGACGTAGCTTCTTCTGAGATTTATGAAGATGGAAAATACAACCTCAAAGGTGAAGGTGTTGTACGTACTTCTGAAGAAATGGTTGATTGGTACGAAGAGCTTGTAAACAAATACCCAATTGTGTCCATCGAAGACGGCCTGGATGAAAACGACTGGGAAGGAACCAAGCTTCTTACAGACCGAATTGGCGATCGAGTGCAGTTGGTTGGTGACGACTTGTTCGTAACAAACACTGAAAAACTTGGACGTGCTATTGAACAGGGTGTAGGTAATTCCATTCTTATTAAAGTGAACCAAATCGGTACACTTACAGAAACTTTCCAAGCGATCGAAATGGCCAAGCGAGCAGGATATACAGCTGTTATTTCTCACCGCTCTGGCGAGACGGAAGATGCCACAATCGCTGATATTGCTGTTGCAACAAACGCAGGGCAAATCAAGACAGGTGCTCCTTCCCGTACTGACCGTGTAGCGAAATATAATCAGCTGCTTCGTATTGAAGACCAGCTGTTTGGAACTGCTGAGTACGCAGGTGGAAAAGCATTCTACAACTTGAATAAATAAATTTAACTCTAAGCCTCTCTGATTATTCAGAGAGGCTTTTTTCTGTGATATGATGGGGTGGATGATAGACATCAAAGAGTAGGAGACCTTAAACGATGCGGCGATTTTTAAAAATAATTTCAATTCTTATAGTTGTGTATGCTCTTTACACAGGATATAGTTTATGGACATACGGTGAAGAGAAGAATATACCTGATGCAGATGCTGCCATAGTACTTGGAGCAGCGCAATGGAACGGAGAGCCGAGTCCTGTATTTAAGGGGCGTTTAAAGCAAGCTGTCGAGCTTTATAAAGATGATAAAGTGGATTACCTTATATTTACTGGGGGCGGAAGTCAGGAAGCAGCAGCCTCAGAAGCTGAAGTAGGCAAAGAATATGCAGTGAAGAATGGAATACCAAAAGAAGCGATTTTAATTGAAAAGCATTCGCTTGTAACGAAAGAAAATCTAATTAACGCAAAGAAAGTAGCGTCTAGTAAAGGAATTGATTCCTATCTGCTTGTAAGTGATCAATTTCACCTTAAAAGAGCTGCGGGAGAGGCTGAAAGTCAGGGTATGGATGTTACTGGTGTACCCACACAATATTCAGCTTATGAGACACTTAACACGAAAGTACCGTTCTTTTTAAGAGAGTGGGCATACTTGATGGGATATCAAATTACAAATTTGTTACCTTAAAGGAAGGGTCTATTTAATGTCTTATATTAAGAGTCCTCATGTTCAATAATCCTATAAGAATAACATTTCATAGTCTCTAAAGAAGAGGGGGGATTGCATGGAGTTGGTAGAAGCTATAAAGAATCGGCGGTCCATTCACGATTTTAAACAAGAAGAAGTCCCGGAAGTTTTGTTAAAAGAAATATTCACATCCGCTTCATGGGCCCCGACTCACCGAATGAAAGAGCCATGGAACATTTATATGTTTCAGGAAGAAGGTAAACAAGTATATGCTGATCTAGTTTTGCAAAGCTATAAGAGAAAAGGCTTCTTTGAAGGATATAGCGAGGAAAAATCCCAACGGATGAAGCAGGGAATTCATGAGTTTCTAGAGAATATACCTCACCACGCTTTGATTTTCATGGAAAAGGATGCAAATGCACACAAATACGAAGAAGATTATGCAGCCGTCTGCGCTTTTATCCAGAATGTTCAGTTGTTGGCCTGGGATAAAGGGGTCGGAGGATTGTGGACCACTAGTCCATATTTACACGATGATGAGTTTATAAAAGGCGTCGGACTGAATCCTAACTTACATAAATTGATAGGAGTCATTCAAATGGGGTATCCGGAGAAAGTACCAAAAGCTAAACCCAGGACCTCTATGGAAGACAAATATACGTTATTTAATTACAATTTTACAAATAAGCTATATTAAAGGTTGTTGTTGATTTCTTATAAGAGTCTTATTACGCTAAAGGGTCGGTTACTGTAAGACTCAGTTTCGAGATATTGTGTGGAAAGGGGCTCCAGGGAACGACTCGCTTTCCGCGGCCCTGCAAGACGCAGGGTCGTTCGACGTTGTGGCGATCTTAGTCGAACATCCCTTGCGTTGAGTTTCCTCAGGCTGGCGCCTTCCAGGGGCCTCACCTGTCATGTTCATCCCGCAGAAGTCTTCGCCGTTCCCTTCCGCCCCTTTGCGATCATGGAGCGCTCGAAATTCTCTTCATAATCGCCTTCCATTGAGCAAGGATCACCTATAATCCACCCTAAGTTTTAAAGGTT
>NZ_FOOG01000044.1 GCF_900113125.1 Halobacillus alkaliphilus
GTCTCGCCATTTCCCCACCA
Organism: Halobacillus alkaliphilus; assembly: GCF_900113125.1. Taxonomy (GTDB): domain Bacteria; phylum Bacillota; class Bacilli; order Bacillales; family Halobacillaceae; genus Halobacillus; species Halobacillus alkaliphilus. The sequence continues at coordinate 21 of NZ_FOOG01000044.1, forward strand.
ACCCAGCCATTTTTTGTGAAACGCACCCTTCTAGAAGAGAAAGATTCTCCTCCTTAATCTGGATTAAATGCTTTTACGATAGGCTATTGAGGGTCGTTACATCCTGAAAATAGCTGCACAATCACATGGTCTAATTTCTTATTACGCATGTGATGTCTGAAGTGGTTTCGAGCATCTGATTTGGCTAGGTCCGAAGGAGGATGATGAAGACTCCTACGGGATAAACATGATCAGTGAGACCCCGGAGAGCTTTAGCTCGAGGAGGCTTAGCACATGACCGCGGAAAGCGAATCATCCACCGCAGGACCTTAACTACAAACCAATATCTCGAAACTGAGTCTTCAACTACCCGGCCCTATAGCTTAATAAGTCCATCAAGGCGTTTTATTCAGCAGGTGGGCCGAATTTTCCTTGATTGAAATCAAGATAAGCCTGCTTGATTTCATCCATCTTATTCATAACGAATGGACCATAAGGAACAATGTTCTCTCTTATTGGAGCACCAGAATAGACAAGGATTTTGGTTTGACGCTGGTTAGATCTAATTTTTAGTTCACTAGATTGATGCTCGTTTCCTTTGTCGTTATAGGTAAGTGTTGCCACGCCATGTTTATTTAGTTGGGTGCTGCTTGTCCCGGCGGATATACTGCCGGCTAACACATAAAGGAATGCATTATGGTTCTCAGGTATATGATGAGAAAATTCGGCGTCCTCAGCCAGATTAATCTCACTTAATGTAAAAGGAACAATAGATTCCAAAGGACCTTCAACTCCTGCAATGCTTCCTGAGAAAACCTTTATGGAACCACCCTCGAACGAAACAACAGGGGCCTTTTCAGAGTAGACATTCTGATAGATCGTATCCGTGTTTCTTTTATTTTTAGGAAGGTTCAACCAAAGCTGGAGGGTGTGCGCGATATCATCTTCCACACCATCTTCTGCATGACGAGCAGCCCAGCCTGCATTCATGTACTGAACGTCACCTGGTTCAAGAATATCACGTCCGCCGCCATTGTCGATATGTTCAAGACGGCCATCCACTACATAGGTAACCGTTTGAAAACCACGATGCGGATGGTCAGGAAACGTGCCTTTTTTAAACCAGTCCTCCGCCATCAGGATGAACGGATCGAATTCTGCCCAGCGGTCTACAGGTAGCACCCATCCTTTTTGTATAGCCGGGAAGTCCATTTCGTTATATTTCACATACCATGAATCTTTCACATCTCTTTTAAAGTGTGTTTCATCCAATTTTATCATCCTTTCTAATTGATTTGCTATTGCTGTTGTTTTAAAAAATTACATACATGATGTTATTCGGAGAATTCATCGAAGTTCTGGTCTATCTTGTTAAGAAGATGTTCTAATTGGTCTTTCTCTCTACTCGTTAGATTTTTAGTGGCAATATTATTGAATTCTTCGGTCACTGGCAGTATTACTTCACGTAATTCGCTTCCGGTGGTCGTTAGATAAAGCTCCAATGAACGACGGTCTTTACTCGAGTAGTTCCTAATAATAAACCCTTTATTCTCCAGGTTGGAAGCCATACGGGCAATATTCGTTTTATCTTTATTTAACTTCCTGGCAATCTGCCTCTGATTTAGTCCATCTTCTTCCCAGAGAAGCATCATAATGAGGTTCTGTTCAGGAGCAAGATTGTATGGTTCAAGTCTTGATTTAATATAATTTGTCAATTTTAAATCCGTACGGTGGATTTTAATACTGATATAATCTTCAAAAGATAATTTCATGGTCTATCCCTCTCTATGGTATGCCACCAGAAAAATAGTTGCTATACATACTAATTAACTTAATTATAGATTAAAAAATAAAAACAGGTTTGTCAAAGGAATGGCTTTGGGACTTTTAAGCTAATTAAGTCAATTCATGTGAAACAGGTTTCTACTAAAGACTACGAGTTTATGTTCTTGAACCATCCCATTTAACTCATATAAAATGAAGCGGTTAGATTCTGTAAATTCGTATATTGGTGTTATGGTAAAAACAATAGTTTTCTACTGAAATCTACTAAATAAGGAGTACATTTATGAGAAAAACGAAACGATTCGAGGAGGATGCAAGGTATCGTGTAGCTAATCGAGAAGCCTTAATCGGGGTTGTGCTGGTTATGATCAATTTTGCATTGTGGTTTGGGTTTGCCTACGGACTGGGTTCAAAACCCGTAGAAGAGTATAGTTATATATGGGGACTGCCCGCTTGGTTTTTCTATAGCTGCATTGCATCGACTATTGTAGTCGTTATATTAGTGATATTGGCTGTTAAGTATCTGTACAAAGAAGTGTCGTTTGAAGAGGAGGATGAGGAATGAACGGGGAGGTTATTATACCACTTTTATTATTTCTGGTAATTATTTTCTTTGTAGGCTTCTACGCCTCAAAGCATATTAGATCTACCTCGAACTTCCTACAGGAATATTTTCTTGGCAGTAGACAGCTGGGGGGATTCATTCTTGCCATGACGATGACAGCTACATATGGGAGTGCAAGCAGTTTTGTTGGAGGACCTGGAGTTGCTTACACGATGGGACTTGGATGGGTTTTACTCTCAATGTCTCAACTTGCAACCGGATACTTTGTACTTTCTGTTCTTGGTAAAAAGTTTGCCATCATGGCGAGGAAAATTAGAGCGGTTACTTTAATTGATTTCTTAAAAGAAAGATATCAAAGTAAATGGGTAGTCATTTTATCAGCAGCAAGCATTATTATTTTTTTATTCTCGGCAATGGCTGCTCAATGGGTTGGTGGAGCCCGATTAATTGAATCACTCACTGGCCTATCCTATACCACCGCATTGTTTATATTTGCCGTATCAGTATTGGTTTATGTCATTATTGGCGGTTTTCGTGCGGTAGCGATTACGGATACAATTCAAGGTGTAGTCATGTTTCTGGGTACACTGGTAATTCTAATAGGAACCATTATTGCCGGTGGTGGCATAGGGAATATTATTTCTGATTTAACTGCGGAAAACCCGGCTCTTATATCACCATTTGGTTCCGATCAATCTCTTACTCCGTTATACGTATCTTCATTCTGGATACTAGTTGGAGTAGGTGTGGTCGGGCTTCCTCAGGTAGCTGTAAGAGCGATGTCTTATAAAAATTCCAGAGGCATGCATAAAGCTCTCCTTATAGGGACCATTGTAGTAGGTTTCATTATGCTTGGTATGCATCTTACGGGGGTATTTGCCCGCTCCGTACTTCCGGGTATAGAAGTAGGGGATACCGTCATGCCTAAGATTGCGATGGAGGTTCTGCCTAATTGGCTGGCAGGAATTGTGCTGGCAGCGCCTATGGCAGCAATTATGTCTACGGTTGACTCTCTGTTACTGCTGGTTAGTTCTGCAGTTGTTAAAGATGTTTATTTAAACTATGTAAAGCCGGAAGCAGATGATCAAAGAATTAAGCGCTTCAGTATAGGTGTAACGGCTGTTATTGGGATACTTGTTTTCGCTATGGCTGTTAATCCTCCAGAGCTGTTAATCTGGCTGAATCTCTTCTCATTTGGAGGGTTGGAGGCTGCTTTTATATGGCCAGTAATTATGGGGCTTTATTGGCAAAAAGGGAACGCGAGTGGCGCCCTTGCTTCTATAATCACAGGAGTAGGGAGTTATATTCTATTTCATTCGTTTATGCCGAACGCTTTTGGTATGCATACGGTGGTCCTGCCAGTGATTTTATCCCTGATGGCTTATGTAAGTTTGAGTCTGATTACAGCTCGTCGCCATGAAGAAGTTCAAGCCAAAGTATATGAAAAACTTTGGAGCGCTTAGCAATAAGTAAACAAAAAGCGGAAATTTCAGATTAACTGAAGTTTCCGCTTTTTACTGAGCTTTTGGAGGTACAAGAAAAACAAATTTGACCGAGGCAGTAGTTACCGTTGAATTTCCCCAGGAAGCATCAATGATGTAAGTCATATTCTTTCCCTTTTCACCTTTAATAGTAATGGACTGATTGGTTACTTTTTCTTCAATAGCAGTACCGCTTTGAATTTTTTGATAAGAGAGAAATTCAGGTTCCGGAAAGCTTTCCGGAAACTTAATTTGTACTTTATCTCCTATTTCCGCATTGATTAACCCTGGCTTAATGGCTTCTTTTAACTGGTCAAGACTGTCCGTTACTTTAATTTCCTTTTGACGAAAATCTTCACACTCAGTTTGTGCCAGACATTCAATGTAGTATTTGGCCTGATAGTCCTGACCCTTGTACATGAACACAACCTCATCTAATTCCCTTTCGGTTATTTTCACGGATGAAGCCTCGTTTTCCTGGTTGGATTGACTTGTATCCTGACTCGAACATCCTGCTATTATTACGGCGACGATCAATAAACTAATGAATCGACTCATAAACGAACCTACTTTCTGCTGAACTTTTACCCTATCTTGGATTTTACAATGTTCCCGCTCACATCACAAACTAGAGGGGAGGCGACCTTACGTTTTATAAACTTTATTGTTCACATGCTTTATATAGGCAGGTATAACGAAAACACATCACCGTTGGTCAAGCTGATATAGCAGAATCACTTTATAAAAAAGGAATGGCCGGATAATCCAGCCATTCCTTTTCAGTTTACTCTTCGTTTTCTAAGAAGTATTTCTCCAAATCATCTACCATCTCATTAGCAGCGATATATCCTCCTGCTGTGTTCCAAGTCGCATCACTTACTTCATGAACGTCTCCGGATTTCACAACATCAAGATTTTGGAAGAGGGGATCGTTTAACCATTCTTCTTGGAGATTGCTTGCTGCTCCATCTCCTGTTTCATAGGTGAAATAGAAGAGGACGTCTCCATCCATAGCTGGAATTCTTTCTTTGGTCGCTTTTTCCATAAAATCATTCACATCCTGAGATTCAGGACGCTCGAATCCGATTTGCTCCAGGATAACCCCGGAGAAGGAATCTTTGTGATAGATTCGTACATGATCAGGCATAAAACGGATTACAGAAACTTCCTGATTTAGCTTATCTCCTGCTTGATCGGCAAAATCTTTTAGACGCTGATCATATTCGTCGATCAGCTGTTGGCCTTGGTCTTTCATATTTAGTGCTTCAGCGTAAGTCATGAAATTACTTTGCCACTCACCACGCAGTGTTTCAGAGAAGATCGTGGGAGCAATCTGATTTAACTTTTCATAAATGTCTTCCTGACGCATTTTGTTACCAATGATCAAGTCAGGTTCCAGTTCAAGGATTTTTTCGATATTTACATTGGATTCGTCCCCGACAATTTCTACGCCTTCCATTTGATCACTGATATGGTCGTACCATGGATCGCCTGTCCAGGATTTAACTGCTCCTACAGGCTTAACCCCCATAGCTAGAAGTGCTTCTGTACCTTCATTAGTAAGGATGACGACACGCTCTGGCTTTTCCTCTACTGTCGTTTCACCCATAGCATGTTCGATTGTGTATGGCTCAAAGTTTTCAGAACCAGAATCATCAGAATTATCTCCGCCATCCTGGGAGGTATCTTCTTCAGATGAAGAATTTCCGCAAGCAGATAAAACTAATGAAAGAACCATCAATAGAGCTAATGGTGCTAAGTACCTTTTTAACATAATAGCAACTCCCTAATTGAATATGATTATCATTTACAATAAGAGATTATATAAAATCGAGGAAGAAGTCAATAGGTTTTGTCATATTCTTGTAATTAAATTGAAAATGATTCTCAAATTCGTTGACACTCATACGTACTACAAATAGACTTATTACTAGGATTTAGGAAGTATAAGTTTGAAAGGATAAGGTTTTATGGTGCTACATTCAACAGCCTGGAAAGGAATAGGGATCTTCATAGGGGTACTGGTACTCCTCCTGTCTACCTTGGCCAGTGTTATTTTAGGATACACTGATGTGAATTTTACGGATGTCTATGAGGCATTTTTTCATTTTGATCAATCCAATAAACACATCATTATTACTGATGTAAGATTTCCGAGAGCTATTATTGCAGCTTGTGTAGGTGCTTCTTTGGCCATGGCTGGAGTATTAATGCAGGCTTTAACAAGAAATGCTTTAGCCTCACCGGGAATTTTCGGGGTTAATGCTGGAGCCTCTTTCTTAGTGGTCCTTGCTATCGCTTATTTACCTGCTGTACCTTTAGGCGGGCTAACGTGGATATCATTTGCAGGAGCTGCACTCGCTGCAATTACCGTTTATGCGATTGGTTCAATAGGGAGAGAAGGGCTGACGCCTATGCGGCTGACACTTGCAGGAGCTGCCATTGCAGCGCTTTTTTCTTCTTTCACTCAAGGAATGCTTGTATTAAATGAAAAAGCACTTGATGAAGTTTTGTTCTGGCTGGCTGGATCTGTCCAGGGCAGAGATCTTCAACATTTAATTCCGGTGCTTCCTTATTTAGCTGCTGCCTGGCTTGGTGCCTTATTTATTGCCCGGCATATTAACATTCTTCTTATGGGGGAAGATGTGGCCCAGGGCTTAGGCCAGCGAACGGTTTGGATAAAAGCCGTAACAGGTCTCATTATTATACTATTGGCTGGCGGTGCTGTAGCGGTCGCAGGCCCGATTGGTTTTGTAGGAATTGTGGTCCCGCACTTCGCAAGGTGGATGGTAGGCCAGGATCACCGATGGGTCGTACCTTATTCAGGGATTCTGGGAGCTGTATTACTGTTGTTAGCTGATATTGGTGCCCGGTACGTAATCATGCCGGAAGAGGTACCAGTAGGAGTTATGACAGCAGTAATAGGAACGCCTTTCTTCTTCTATATAGCGCGTAAAGGGGGAGAAAGCTCATGAGTAAAGAAACTTCTATTCGACATACAAGAAACAGATATGATTCTAAAACGATAACAATTTTAGGTTTATTAACATTAGTTTTATTAATCGTTTTCCTATTTTCAGCTTCATTGGGAGAACTTTTTGTTCATCCAGTGGACGTATTAAAAGTTTTTGCCGGCCAAGGAGAAAGCTCAAATCAGATGATTGTTAATTCTTTTCGAATGCCACGAATTCTGAATGCCATGTTTGTAGGTATGGCACTCGCTGTAAGTGGAGCAATTCTGCAGGGGATGATTCGAAATCCGCTGGCTTCGCCTGATTTTATCGGTCTTACGGGAGGCGCAGGCGTTGGGGTAGTGGCATTTCTGGCCGTTTTCAGTAACGAAGATAATGCTTTAACCGTGAGTATAAGCTGGATGCCTCTTGCTTCTTTTGCAGGTGCTGCTATTGTAGGGGTTATGCTTTATGTTCTGGCTTACAAGAATGGCATTTCCCCTGTGAGGTTAATCATCATTGGAGTCGGCATATCAGCTCTTACACAAGCCATCATCACTACTCTTATGATTGTAGGTCCTATTTACCGGGCTTCCCAGGCAAACATATGGCTTACAGGCAGTGTGTATGGTTCTAATTGGGAAGAGGTGAAAGTAATTATCCCCGTCGTTGTGGTGTTATTGTTCCTTTCGTTGGTGGTAGCGAGAAGGATTAACGCCCATGAGCTTGGTGACGAAACGGCTGCCGGTATTGGAGCTAACTTGAATAGGGACCGGCTGATCTTCCTAATACTAGCTACCGCACTCACGGGCATTGCTGTAGCATTTGCTGGCGGCATTGGCTTTGTAGGTCTGATGGCTCCGCACATTTCCAGACGTCTTGTAGGGTCCTCTTATGGAGCGCTAATTCCTATATCAGCTTTAATCGGCGCTATTCTAGTTATGGGAGCAGACTTAATCGGCCGAACAGTATTCTTACCTTTAGAAGTGCCGGCTGGTGTGTTTACAGCCACAATAGGAGCTCCTTATTTTATTTTCCTTTTGTTTACAAGTAAACGTTCTTAAAAAAGAAGTCCAACAGGGCTTCTTTTTTATTTGGATCAGTTAAATGTAGGTGCTCCAGATTTTCCACAAAAGTGTTAACAAATTGTATTAGACAACCATTTTCGGGATGGTTCACGAAACTATTCGTCCCGGTACACAGAGCCGGAGAATGAGAACTATCTTCAACACCCGATTCCTTTACTGGGCAAGATGAACAGACCCGATCTAACAAAATCGGAAGCTTTTCTGCAAAATTAACCTATAAGCAAATGTAAGGGGTATTAATTTAACCATTTATTAGATTATGAGACAATATTTGTGAAAAGTTTAAATATAAAGGAGTGTACTTTCATAATGATCAGCGGGTTCTGGTTTTTAATGATAATTATTTCTTTACTCGTATTGCCATTGCTGTATGGTATGCTTCGGGATTTCTTTGGCGGGAACACGAATCGGTTCTATGGAGATGAACTGAACAAGCAACGGAGAACGAAAAAGGAAGAAGCATATGACAAAGCACATGAGAAAACGGCAAGATACTATGAAAGAGGGGGCTCTGGAGGAGATGGAGCCCCTTAAAGATGAGCTTTAAGCTTGGAAAGTCAGACTATTATTAACCATAATATTATTATGTTAACTATTAATGATTTTGGAACTGTAGCTGCAGCGCTGTTGACGTGGTGCTTTTTTAATAATGAAAGAAATATAAGCAGGTGATGCCACTCACTATGAGAAAGGGGTAGGGGAGAAAAAGATGCAGTTTATTAATAAGGATGAAGCTATTCAGAAAAGGAGGAATTTCAATGGATCAGGGATTTGAAAAGCGTAAGCCAGCAGACCGTGCAGATGTAAAGCAGCTGGAGAAGCGTCTGTTACAAACTAAAACATCAGTTGAGAATATCTTAAAAGATCAAAAATTGTATTATGATCCAGGTAAGTCCGAGCAATCAATAAAAACCTACTATAGGAACATCAACTTTCAAGAAGCGAATCGAAAAGCATTAGGTGAATTAGTACAATCCAGCCACAAGAAAAAAGTTCGCTATGATCCTAGCGAATATGTATATCCCTGGGTCGATTTAAGACCGGATGGAAAGCTGAAAAGCATTTACTCAGGTGAAACAAGAGAACCTGAAGATGTCATTCAGGAAGATTTCGAAACTTATTTGAAAAATAAAGCGGCCTCTGAAGAAAATGAAATCCCGGGCGAATTCTCAAGTCTTTTGAAATATAACTGTGAACACGCTGTTCCCCAATCCTGGTATGATAAAAAAGAACCGATGCGAGGCGATCTTCATCATCTATTTACATGTGACCCTCGATGTAATTCAATCAGAAGCAACTATCCTTATTACGATTTTGCAAATTACCCCATTCAAGAGGCAGCAGTAAACCGTGTTGAACGCCAGTGTGGAAAAGCAGAGAATGAATATTTTGAGCCTGAATATGCAAAGGGTGTAGTTGCTCGTTCCATGCTGTATTTCTTGTTAAGATATCCTGAAGAAATTGAACCCGGATACAGAAAGAAAGTGGATGAAGAGCTACTCCTTCAATGGCATCAAGCAGAACCACCAGGTATATATGAGCAGCATAGAAATCAGGCGATTTATTCCATACAGGGAAATCGCAATCCTTTTATTGATTTTCCTGAAGAAATGATACAAGTATATAATACTTAATGATAAAATCCCCTTTTGCAGCAGGGAGCTGTTAAGGGGTATTTACTCGTTTCAATCCAAATTTAGCCAGGGCTTGCTGAAGCGTGGCACACGTATGAATATTGCTAAAGTCGATTCCTAATGATGTGATGGTCTGTGCAATGGAAGGGCGGATCCCTGTAATACTTGTCTCGATGCCGAGTAGTTTTAATGAATGAATAATGTTAAAAAGTTCATTACTTACCATTGTATCTAAGATAGGGACCCCTGATATATCAAAGATAACCTGCTCTATCTTGGTTCCACTTGTTTCGGTTAAGGTAATTTCTTTAATAAGTTCCGCTCTATTCGTATCGATTTCCCCAACCAGGGGTATGACTACAAGTCCTTCCGCTATGGGTACTACGGGCACTGATAATTCTTCCATCGCACTATAAGCGGTAGCAGCCAGCTGACGATTATGGTTTTCGTGTACTTCTCCAAATACCCTGACCACTAAGTCCACCAGACGATCTATTTTTTTCGTAGTCTCAATTACGGTTTTCGGAGATATTTTCTCTAGTTCTAACTCTTCTTGGAAGAAATCCCAAATAATAGGTTGATAGGCAGAAATAATTCGCAGGGAATCAGTTAAGGATATCCCGTATTCAATTGTAAGAGAGGAGACCTTCCATGCCCAGCTCTGTACCTTTACGTATATCTCATCTTCATCTTTGAATAATATTTCACCAGAAAACTCCACAAGCTCTTCTCGCATACTCATATATTCTTTTTCTTCCATCCCTCGTTTTTCCAAATTTGCCTGAGAAATAGTAGGTATATGATTACTATATGTTTTAGCCAACTGGTATTTGTGATCAATGATCTTTTCGCCAATATATTTAAATTCTCTTTGCATCTAATTCTCCTTAGGATTAAGTAATGGAAGCGCTCACCCATAATAAGGGAATTATACCATTAAAACTTATAGTAATATAAGTTAATTTTTATTGATTTCAATACTAATATATGGAAAATGATTATTTATCCTTTAACATGTGGATTTAGCCGTGAAAAGATTTTTTCTAAATATTAGTGTAGACATTCAAATTGCTGAAGAATTCTCAACAACCAATATACTATACGTCTCAGAACAAGATAGATTAAGAGCCTTTCTTTTGATTATATTGGGGGAACTGTCTATTGATTTACTAAATTTAATTACGAGAATTTCTCCATAATAAAGCGGATATCTAACAGAGGTGATTATTTAGGAATTCCTTATCTGTGAAATAGGAATAGCAGTTGGAGGCTCAATTGTTAAGAGCAATAATACTTTAAAAGGAAATATGTAAGATGAGAAATTCAAAGAAAAATTTTAAATAAATATATTAAATTGTGAAACTTTACCCGGTATGAATTCGTTACGGAATGGTGAACTTATTTTTTGTAGTAAGGCTTTGTTAAAAATCCGTGTTGATATTAAAGTAACGCTGCCATTAGTTGAAGGCTTTATGTCTCGAGTGTGTGGGTGATGGAACAAGACGAGTCATTTGCCTACCAGCCCTATACCTAGTAAGTAACGGACCTCGGTTTGTTTCGAAACTGTGTCTTACAGTAACCGGCACTTTTGTTTAATAAGTCTTTTAATGAAAAATCAACACTAGACTCTAACAGAGCGTATAGTAAAAATAAGTAAATAAACAGAAAAAGGGGTTGTAAATTTGCTGGAAAATACTTTACTCGCTATCATCCTAATTGTATTAGGAGTCACTGTGGTTATAGGGGGAATTATCGCTTTTGTTATTTTCCGCCTGCGTTACAAAACGGCTAGCTCCAACGAAGCTTTAATCGTGACAGGACCGAAACTTGGAGATCCGCAGCACGAAAAAAATGTGTTTGAGGACGAGAATGGACGATCTGTGAAAATTATCCGTGGTGGTGGATACCGTTTACGAATGTTTCAAACAGCCACACCAATTGACTTAACTTCTTTTCAATTACAAGTGAATTCAGAAAAAGCTTATACCAAAGAAGGAATTCCAGTGAGAGTGGCAAGTACAGCTGTAATCAGTATTGGCAGCGAACTTGAAATTATGGCTAACTTCGCTGAAAAATTCTTAGGAAAGAAACAAAATGAGCGTGAGTCGGAACTGAAAGATGTATTAAATGGGCACCTTCGCTCTATTATTGCTTCTCTTCCGATCGAAAAAATTTATAATGATTTTAAAGAAGTAAATACGCAAGTTAAGAAAATAGCGGAAGCTGATTTGAAAGGAATGGGCTTTGAAATTACTTCGTTCGCTCTTAACGACGTAGAAGACGTTGACAAGGAAAATGGATATATTGATGCTCTAGGCCGGCCGCACATCGCCGAGGTACAAAAGAAAGCAAATATGGCTGAATCAGATGCAACTAAAGAGACTCGTATCTATCAGGCAAAAAATGATCAGGAAGCTCAAGATGAAGAAAACCGGAGACTTACTGCTGTAGCCGAATCAACTAAGGAAAAGGATATCAAGGAAGCAGAGTTCCAAAAAGATACCAACCGGGCAAAAGAAAACGCAAACCAGGCGGGTGAGTTAGAACGTCAAAAGCTTGCTCAGCAGATTAAAGAAGAGGAACTTAAGGTTCAGTACATAGAGAAACAACGAGCCGTTGAGCTGGAAGAAGAGGAAAACAAACGACGCCGTTCCATTGCCGACGCGGAAGCTTATGAAGTAACCAAACGAGCCGAGGCCGAAGCAGATACGGAGAGAGTAAAAGGGGAGTCCGAAGCGGAAGTTATCCGTCAGCGAGGAATTGCGCAAGCAGAATCTAAAGAACGGATGGCTAAAGCTATGGAACACTATGGTGAAGCAGCAATTGTGGAAATGCTGATTAATGTATTACCTGAATATGCTGAGAAAGTGTCAGCTCCTCTATCACAAATTAAGGATATGAAGGTAATTGACATGGGAGGATCCAATTCTAATGGCGGATCAGCAAAAGTAGCAAACAGTGTTACATCAACGATGCTGGGTATCCAGGAATCATTAAAGGAAACTACAGGAATGGACTTGAAAGCTATGCTTGAAAGTTATGTTTCTAGAGGCAATGTAACGAACTTTTCTTCTGAAGCATCCAAGCAGTTTGAGGAAGCTTCTGCAACTATGGAAGAAGAGAAGTCGGAGAATACTCCGGAAGATGAACCAGATCCAAAAGAATAAAGAACTAAATGAGCAACATGAGAGGGAAAGTTCCCTTCATGTTGCTTTTTTCATTCAAAGAAGGATGTAAACTTAGTCCTTAATAGAATAAAAACCACTAAAAATCTCAAACTACCTAAAGAGGTGATTAATGTGAAAAAAAGAGTGAACAAACCTGAAATAAATGAATCGCCCTATCCAAATGAAGTTGAAGTGGAAGCGGGATTGAAGTCAGATAAGCCTCTTTCAGACGAACGCTATGAAGGTGATTCTGTTGATGAACATGAACGGTTAGAAGCTGCAAATGAGTATCTCGCAGAAAAGGAAATAAACCAGACCCTTAATAACTCTTGAATGTAAAAAAATGGGGGACCTGGTCCCCCATTTTTTTACATTCAACTCTTATAGATGGTCTGATTCTTTTTTCACCAGAAACGGGACGAGCATTGGAATAATTAAAATGATGACCAGCAATCGAATGACCTGCATGGCAGCTACAATACTTGCGTCTAAATTAAGCGAAGATGCGACAGATGCCATCTGTGGGGCGCCCGCGGGTACAATGGCTATTAAACTGGTTATAAAGTCAAGCGGCGTCAAAATATAAAATACAAAGGTGACGACAAAGGTTAGTAAGAAGAAGGCCAGTAGTACAGCCAGGCTCATCCAGCCAATCTGTTTAATTTCTAACAGCGATTCCCTATCAAAGCGAGAACCAATGATCACCCCGAGTAAAGCCATCCCAGCGCCAACCATCAGATTTGGCATAGAGGGTAAGGGCTGCACTAATGTAACGAACAAAAATCCTAAAACAATGGAGTATAAGAAAGGAGCAATAGGAATTGCCCATTTCCGTGCCAGTAATAGAGTTAAAACTGTAAGCAGTAAGTAAAATAAAATCGCGGTCCACATAGACATGCTGCTTTCATTTCCAGTGGCTAAGTTTGTCCCTTGAGCATCTGTAGTAGATATAAAGGACGTCATAAAACCAGCAACAATAGGAATAGTAGAGACAAGCATCATAATCCTTACCGTTTGAAAAGCAGCCACCATGCTCATATTCGCATTATATTCTCTACTTAGAGCCATCATTACGGAAGCTCCAGCTGGTAAGCAGCAAAACAAGGCTGTTTTCTCATCAAGGTTTGAATACTTGGCAAGGAGCTTACCTAAGAACCAGCTTGCTGCAAGCAGTGTAACCAGTGTTACAGCTAGTGGCAGCAAGTAGTTGGCAGCTTCTTGAAACATCGAAACTTGAATACTTAAGCTGATGCTTATGCCAATAACGGCAAGAGAAAGATTAAACAAATAATTGGGATAGCTAACCTCATTAATGAACAGACGATAAAAAGCACCAACGAGCATAGCTCCAAGCAGCCATCCCGCTGGTACACTCATTAAGTCAAATAGATAACCGGCTGCAAACCCAGCCAGTAATAATAGCAGTTTCTTCATGTTCTCAACACCTAATTTTATGATGGGAGATAAAAAATAAAAGCATCTATTCAAATGGTATGAATAGACGCCGCAAATTTTAACTCATTAAACCTTAGCACAAGAGGACAAAGGGTGCATTGAAACTGCTCAACTAAAAGGAAAACATCCAGTTTCTTGAATATGCTAATAATTAGATGTGAACAAACCAGAGCGTTACTTGCCCGAAAGGTTGGATAGTAGGCTCATGTAATATATTGAACGAATTAAGCCTAGAAGTTATTAGGGTTAAAGCTGATTTAATTTATTGATAATATGATGTGTTCATCGAAATTTGAAGGATGCAAAACATGTACCCTAAGCTTTTATATAAGGATAGGGAGGAGAAGTAAAACATACTTATAATTACTCTTGAGCTTTACCATTCTGTTTAGTAAATCGTCCAGCTGCTGAGAGATGACAAGGATTTTATCGTAATCCTCACCTTGATTGTAAGCTTCATACATATATTTTCTCGTTTCTTCAATTTTAGTTTGTAAATCTTCTTTATTCATCGATAATGCCTCCTAAATACATTGGCAAATATACATAAAATTTAACATTAGAGGACTTTTATATGCATTATGTTCGGAAGAAGTTTCATTGAATTATCATATTTTATTATTCCTTACTAAGTGCAAGATTACAAACATCCATAGTGTGTGAGAAAATATGTTTAGGTAATTGTGCCAGTTTTTTTAATAATTAGTATAATAACTCGATAATTATCCAAATTATGTTATATTACTCGTTGAAAGCGTTTTAATTAGCGGTTCCACCTTTTTTATTGATTTTGATTAAACGTTTAATCATTTTATTTGTAATTTTGAGGTTTTTAAAATCTAAGGAGGGGTAAATTTGAGTAAATTGCAATGTTTTATTGTTGGAGGGATTTGTTTCTTTATGTTTCTATTTATGAGTTTTTTTCCTACACCATCCTTTGCAGGTGGAGAAGATATGAGCAAATCAATCATACCTGAGGATCAAATTAGAGTGCATTATAAACGTATGGATGAAGAATATAAAGGCTGGGGCCTGCACTTGTGGAATCAAGTTGATCAGAACCCTGCGATCAATTATGTTGTAGATTGGGGTAAACCCGTACTTTTTGAGAACAAGTCCGATTGGGGAGCTTATGCTGACATCCCCGTAGAAAATATCGAAAATGGACTCAATTTTATCGTACATAAAGGTGATAATAAGGACACACCTGGAAACAGAAGCTTTCCAAGCTCAGGTGAAAGAGAATTCTGGCTTGTTCAGGGTGATGCCGATGTGTATGTAGAACAACCGGAAATTTCTACAGATCTGACATATGCTGAAATTATAGAAGATCATAAAGTAGAGGTTAACTTAAGTAATGTACCAGCTGAATGGACAAAAAGTGATTTTTCAATCAAGCAGCCCGACGGCACGCCATTAACGATCGAAGAGGTTCAGGTGGAAGGTCAAACGGCTCATTTAACTATAAAGCAAGTCCTGGAGGTAACGAAAGCCTACACGATAAAGTTTAAGGATCAGGAAACAGAAGCGAAGGCCTCCTGGCAATTGATTGATAAGAAGTTTTCCTATGACGGAAACGATCTTGGAGCTACCCTATTCAAAGATGGATCAACTAAACTCAAAGTATGGTCTCCTGTAGCTGAAGAGGTATCGGTTACTCTTTACGATAAACAGGACCAGAATGAGGTTGTACAAAAGTCAGTACCTATGACTAAAGGGGAAAAAGGGGTCTTTGAAGTAACCTTAAATGAGCAGAACACTGGAGTTCACGATTTAACTGGTTACTACTACCAGTACGAAGTAAAAGCATTCGGTGAGACCAGGACAGCACTTGATCCTTACGCCAAATCAATGGCGGCCTCTAGAGATGATGATGAAGACACAGTAGGTAAAGCGGCAATAGTGGATCCTTCATCTATTGGTCCCAAGCTTAATTATGCTAAAATTAAAGGATTTGAAAAAAGAGAAGATGCAATTATCTGGGAAGCGCATGTACGAGATATTACCTCGGACCCGGATCTTGAAACTGAGCTGGATAGCCAATTTGGCACGTTTGAGGCTTTTGGTGAAAAGTTAGACTACTTGAAGGAATTAGGTGTAACGCACATACAGCTTCTTCCCGTCATGAAATATTATTTTGGCGATGAATTTGAAGCAGATGAGCGTGAACTGGATTATTCTTCAAAGGACAATAACTATAACTGGGGCTATGACCCCCACAGCTACTTCTCGCTGACAGGAATGTATTCTGAACGTCCTACAGACCCCGAAGCCCGCATTGCAGAATTTAAAGAATTGGTAAAGGAAATTCATAAACATAAAATGGGTGTGGTATTGGACGTCGTTTATAACCATACAGCCAAGGTAAGTATCCTTGAGGATCTGGTTCCAGACTATTATCATTTTATGGATGAAGACGGGAACGCTAAAATCGGTTATGGCGGCGGTAAAGTCGGCACAACTCATAAAATGTCCAGAAAACTTATGGTAGATTCCATAAAATACTGGGTTGATGAATTCAAGATAGATGGTTTCCGCTTTGATTTAATGGGCG
Organism: Halobacillus alkaliphilus; assembly: GCF_900113125.1. GTDB lineage: Bacteria > Bacillota > Bacilli > Bacillales > Halobacillaceae > Halobacillus > Halobacillus alkaliphilus. Next base: position 16,680 of record NZ_FOOG01000044.1, read on the forward strand.
ATCTGGATGCAGAAAGCATCCAAAAAGCTTACGATGAAGCTAAACAAATCAATCCAGATATCCTCATGCTTGGAGAAGGATGGCGTACGTTTGTAGGAGATGGAAGTCCTGAGAATGAAGTTACGCCCGCTGATCAGGACTGGATGAACGAGACGAACAGTGCGGCTGTTTTTTCAGATGAAATACGAAATGAGTTAAAATCCGGATTTGGCAGTGAAGGTGAACCCAGGTTTATAACCGGAGGCGCAAGAGATATTGCAACGATTTTTAACAATATTAAAGCCCAGCCTGGGAATGTTTCTGAAGATGATCCGGGAGATATCGTTCAATATATTGCTGCACATGATAATTTACCGCTGCATGATGTGATTGCCCAATCCATTAAAAAAGATCCTGCAGAACACGAAGAAGAGATTCAGCAAAGGATCCGAATTGGTAATTCTATGATTTTAACAAGTCAGGGCATTTCTTTCCTTCATGCTGGTCAGGAATACGGGAGAACGAAGCAATGGAAGGGAGAAGGTGTGCCAGAAGAGAAGTCTACTTATATGGTAGACGAAAATGGTGAACCTTTCGATAACCCTTACTTTATTCACGATTCCTACGATTCTTCTGATGCGATCAACATGTTTGACTGGGATAAAGTTAAGGAAGAAGGAATTCATAAAGAAACCATGGAATACACGAAAGGTTTGATTGAGCTTAGAAAATCCACTAATGCTTTCCGTTTAGGCACGGAGGAGTTGGTAAATGAAAATGTAAGCTTAATCAACGCACATGAAATCGAATCCTCTGACCTTCTGATCGGCTACAGGAATGTGTCGACAGATCATACAGGCACCTACTACGTGTTCATAAATGCGGACAGCGAGAAGCGTACGCTTTCGCTTGAAGAAGATCTTAGAAAAGAAAAGGTTCTGGTGGATAGAGACGAAGCAGGTACGAAAAAAGTAAAAAACCCGTCTGGTTTTACATTGGATAAAGACAGCATCACGCTGGAACCTTTGACGACCGTAGTGGTTAAAGTGAAAAACTAATCTGATTCCCCCTCAGTGACTTCCAGAGGGGGGTTTTTTGATTCCTAATGAGAAAATACATACGAAACCAATCAAAGATATGCTACTATTTAAAACATAATAAATGATTAGTTCCATGCGGAGGTTCCCAAACGTGCTGCCAAAAGAAGTAACGATCAAGTACATTGCAGAGAAAGCCAATGTTTCGATAGCCACGGTATCCAATGTTATTAATGAAAAAGGAAGAGTATCCGAAAAAACGGCTGAACGAGTTCGCGCGGTCATTCAGCAATACCGATATCAAAGTAATTTAGCCGCGAAAAATTTGCGTACGAAGAAATCATATTTATTCGGTGTGGTAGTTTCTGTAACTCAGCCTGAACGAAAACTTAAAGATAATCCTTTCTACTGGGAATTGATCTCAGGAATTGAAGCAGAAGCGAGCGGTTATGAATTTTCCATCGTACTGAAGGGTATCGATTCAGCTGAAGAATTATCTGCGTTTATTAATCAAAGAAACCTGGATGGTGTGATTATTGTTGGAGCTGAAGAGAACTCCTCATTTGTAAAAGTAGCTGAGGAATCCAATATTCCCGCTGTTTATATCGACAGTTATCTGGAGGATGTAAGTCTGTACCAGGTGCGTATTGATGACAAACAAGGAGGCGCCGCTGCTGCTAAGCACCTTCTTCAACTAGGACATCGAAAGGTAGCCATTCTGTCAGGGAAGCTAACCTATAATTCGGTCAACCACTTTAGGTGGGAAGGTTGCAAAGAAGAATTATCAGCCTTCGACTGTTATGATGATTCACTCCTAATTGAAACTGACACTTCAGCCCAAGGTGGCTATGAAGCTGCGGATGATGTGATCGAGAACTTCCCGGAAATCACAGCGGTCATATGCTTCTCCGATATTACTGCTCTCGGTCTGTACAAGCGTCTGAATGAAAAAGGGTACGAGATACCGAAAGACCTTTCCATTACTGGATTTGATGGAGTTTATTTTACTGACTACATGCTTCCGAAGCTTACTACAGTTAAGCAGGATGTAGGGGAGAAGGGAGTAACTGCGGTGAATTTACTTTTTGAACAGATAAAAAGCAATTCATGGCCGGTTGAAAACCGCCGAATCTCACTCCCAGTTTATCTGGTTGAAGGAGAAAGCACGGCCCCTCTTTAATAAACCAAAAAGCACCCCTCATTATACTGAAGGATGCTTTCTTTTTTTATATCAGTTCGCGTAATTCATTAAGCGAAACTTCCAGCTCATTTTCTGGCTGGTCAATCGGGTAAATTCGCGCTGTGGCATTTTTTTCATCGACGTGTTGGATGTATATCCGCTGATTATTAAAGGAAACATGAGCCATTACAGGGGATGCAGCTATTTCTTGAGCACGTTGTTTGTTCATTAAGCAGGAAAACCTCCTTTTTGATAGCTTGTGCTGCCAGGGAAAGACTATTCTTTAAGGAAGGGGTTCCATATCAGAAATACATTAGGGATTGTAGCTTAGCCTAAAAATTTTATAAAAGTAAGGAAGAAATGAAACGGTTTAACTAACAATTCGTAAAGGAAAAGAGAAACAAAATAAATTATTATTAGTAGGAGTCGGTTTGATGGAAAATCATAAGTTTATGTATTGGCTGGGTGCAGTTCCTATTGTCTCTTGGCTACTTTATTTTCTAGGATACTCGAATAAATATAAAACGGAAAAAATTGTGGAAGCTGTAATTCTGATTGTCATATTAACCGTAGTTTATTATATTTCAGTAATGCTTTACTTTAAGCTTCTGAAACGATAAGGGCGATGGGCGTGTCTGGACTTGCTAAGGCTTCATTTAGTTTGTGTTTCATAACATTTTTCTTCATTAGTATAGCCGCAGTCTTTTTTTACTCAATATCGTGGATTTCCTACGGGATCATTTTTTTAGTTATTCCTGTTTCGCTCGCAGGTATTGTTTTGGCTGCTCAAGGATTTTTTAAGGAAAAAGAAAAAGGGAATAAAGTTGTGCACGGATTATGTCTTCTCTTATTATCTTTATTGTACCTAGTTCCGGTGGCTCTTATGTTAGTGATGAATATTAGTCCATAAATTGATGTTTAATAATACTTGATATCCCCTGATTTTATCGGGAGCGGAAAATTTAACTTAACATCTAATACCTCGAAGATCTTAGAAGAACCTTCTTAAAAAGGGAGAAGTTTTATGAAGAAAATGTTATCTTATATTTCAGCTTTGTTTGGAGTTTTCTATATTATTTCATTCGTCTATGCGTTACTTGAATATGGAGAAATCAGGGTATTTGATCTTGCTGCTATTATCATTTTATTCTGGGCTTCCTCACTGCTTCGACGAAAACACTCTTATAAGCAAGAGGTAAATGCTCGAGAGTAGGTTGTCGAGCTATTAAATAAAAATCTTAAAAAAACATAAGTCTTGCAAGCCTAAGCATAATAAGACTAACTTAGGTTATGAAGGAAAGGATAGATTGGATCACTTTATAGGCAAAATAAATTCCTAAACCCAGTAAGAATAGACTTGAACATACTGAGATCGCCCTCAGTATTCGTGGTTTCAGAATACCTTTGCTAAAATGAACGGTAAGAGCTAAATTTAAATTCCATAATCCTACTCCAATAAAAATGGCACTGCTTATATAGAAAGCTTTTATTAAATTATCTTCCTGAAAAGTGTCACTTAAAGCGGAACCATAGATCCCAAGCCAAAACAGAATATTTAATGGATTAAAAGCTGCCAGGGATAGACCGGTGAGGTAAGAGCGAAGGAGTCCAATGCGTAAATCTTCTTCCCGGTTGGGTGAAACAGTAATATTATCGTTTTTGGTAAAGAGGCTTTGTAACCCCGTATAAGTTAGGACGAGAGCGCCTAGAATTAATAGCAAGATCTGAACCGAACTTAAAGTCAAGTATCCAGATAATCCCTTATACATCATGAACATTAGTGTGAGGTCAGCTGTCATTCCTCCTGCTCCTACAAATAAGGAAGGCCAGAATCCCTGGTAAATTCCCCTTCTGATAATTTCTAAATTTATCGGTCCAATAGGAGCAGCAATTGATAAACCTAGAATGATTTGTCTGATCAATAGTAAAAACATGGCATGTCCTCCTTATATACATTAAATGAAAGAACCATGTTATTTAGAAGGACGAAAAACGGCTGCCAGCACATCTTTTTAAAAATAAAGAGTACGGCCAAAAGAATGAAAAAATCTTCATAATAAAAAAGGTTTTCACGAGTATAAATATACTTGTGAAAACCTTTTTTATTTATAAGGATGACTAATTACAGACCTTTAATAAGCATTTTATCCAACTCTCGAACTTGATCATAAGCCTCTACAAGTTCTTCAGGGACAAGGGTTCTTCCATAATCCCAGGCATTGGTTTCTATGATGGATTTTAATTCTGCAATCTCTTCATCGCCACCGTACATGAGTGTTCTCAGGTCGTGTTTGTGTTTCTTAAAAGTAAGGTAGTAGCCTATCTCGTGATATAGCATAATTTTCACAAGGTTTTCTTCGCTCTCTTTTACTTTAACCTTACTCATATAACCATTTACTTCAAGGTAATGAAAGCGGATAGTATTTGTAGAAACATTGTAACTCATTGGTGCTGAGAGACTATTGTTAGATTCGTAGTTTATATCTAAGCGATGCTGTTCTAAAGTAGTTTTAATGATCTCCTCGATATCCCATATGTATAGCATTTTGTTCATCACAACCCTTTCAAATCATATTTCGATCCACTGTATAAAATTTACCCTATAATTTCATAATATAATCGAAATTCGTATCAATTGAAACTATGACAGATCTCATCCGAAAATTCAAAGTACAGCTAGTCCAAAAATTCTTTTCTGTCTGCGAGGCGCTTTGGTCTAATACTGACTTCATGAAGGAAACAGGAATTAGATATTTTCATATAAAAAAAAGCCTGTTATCCGTTATTAGATAACAGGCTTTAGTAATAAACAACTTAGGTGACCCAACCATGTAAGAATCATCCTAGATCCTACACATTTAATTAACTTGCTCATACTCAGAAGAATGATTCTAAGGAGAATTCGTTTCCTTCTTCATCTTGGTTAAGTCATTTTATAAAAATGGTAACAGGTTGTTTCAACAGGTTGACTACCTCTTCAAAAAAAGTCTCCTAACTTGCTTGAAGGGTCATGGTCTGACGAGTGAAACGCAGTGGCTTTAATCCACCTATAATTGAGCGCAGTTTCTGACTCTGACCTTAGTTTGGGCTGATTGCATCCTTTACACAGGAAAAGTGTTCCCTTTACTGTCAGTCTGAGTCAAGGTTCGCTTGGAAACGAACTCGCGATGGTTGAGCCACCTAAGTCGTTTAAATTATTTCTTATCTTCTTTACACTCTTATTATAACACTACTTTAGCGGTTTTGAAAAGGTAATTTGTGTCGTATTTGTTAACGTTTACATTAGTTTAAGAAAACGAAGCAGAATCCAGGCAGGCGGGAGCCTGCTTCGTTGGTTAGTGAGAAATATGATTTAAAATCTGCCGAGCACGGAGTACTTGCGCTTGAGAGGGAGGTTCAATTCCGTTCAGCTGATAAGTCAACCCTAAATTCTTCCATTTATAGACTCCCATAAGGTGATAAGGAAGAACTTCAACCTTTTCTACGTTGGATAGTGTTTGAATGAAATCAGCTAAGCCATGTAAATATTCTTCTTGATCATTAATCGTAGGGACCAGTAGGTGGCGAATCCAAACGGGTATGTGATTATCAGATAAATAGGTGGCAAAATCTAGAATATGAGCGTTGGAAAGGCCTGTTAAATCTTTGTGTCGCTCTTGGTGAATATGTTTCAAGTCAAGCAGCACCAGGTCCGTATAGGTCAGTACTTCATCCAGTTTCTCAAGAAAATGGGGAGCACGATTAAAGCAGCCTCCTGAAGTATCAATAGCTGTATGAACATTAATCTTTTTCAACTCTTTAAATAGTTCGGCTAAAAAATCAATTTGAAGCAATGGTTCTCCTCCGCTCACTGTCACGCCTCCTCCGGTAGCCTGGAAAAAGGGGAGGAAATCCTTAATATCCTGGAGGATTTCCTGGACAGTCATTTCTTTTCCACTCCTTATCTTCCAGGTATCAGGATTGTGACAGTACTGACATCTAAGCAGACAGCCTTGAGTGAAAATAATGTAACGGAGGCCGGGTCCATCAACAGCTCCACAAGTTTCTATAGAATGAATACGTCCGCTCATATGGTCCGCCTCCTTTAAGGTAACGGGATTATTAATTGTTCACTAAAACGATTCTTCCGTTGATTTTACCAGCTTCAAGTTCAGCGAATATTTCATTAATATCTTCTAATTTTTTTGTCTCCACGATGGTTTTTACTTTTCCTTCAGAAGCAAACTGTAAAGTCTCTTGCAAATCCTTTCTGGTTCCAACAATGGACCCTTCAATACTGACTCCATTTAACACCGTATCGAATATTGGAACTTCCATCGTTTCCGGAGGCAGTCCAACCGCTACGCATTTACCACCGCGTTTAACTGCCCTGTAGGCTTCACCGAAGGCTTGTTTAGAAACAGCCGTACAAATAGAAGCCTGCACGCCTCCGGTTTCCCGTTGGATAAACTCTGCAGAGTCCTCAGTTAGTGGGTTAATGGTCTTGTCTGCGCCTAGTTGTTGTGCCAATTCCAATTTTTCATCAAACGTATCAACAGCTATAACGTTAAATCCCATAGCCTTGGCGTATTGAACAGCTACATGTCCAAGTCCGCCAATCCCATAAATGGCTACCCAATCTCCAGGTTTGGCATTTCCTACTTTTAAAGCCTTGTAAGTGGTTACCCCTGCACAGAATAGAGGAGCCGCTTCAACGTAAGTCAAATTATCTGGAATTTTGACAATGTAATCTGCATGAGCGAGGCAGTACTCAGCATAACTGCCGTCTACAGAGTATCCTGCATTCTGTTGATCTTTACAAAGTGTTTCGCGTCCTGAAAGGCAGTATTCACAATGGCCGCATGCGGAATAAAGCCACGGGATTCCTACCCGATCGCCAACTTTCACATGGGTGACACCAGGCCCGGCCTCTACAATTTCTCCGACCCCTTCATGACCGGGGATTAAAGGCAGCTTTGGTTTTACAGGCCAATCCCCATGGGCTGCGTGTAAGTCTGTATGACATACTCCGCTAGCTTTAACTTTCACCAGAACTTGGCCATGTTCGACTTTGGGTACAGGTACATCCTGCATTTCTAAATTTTGTTTAAAATCGTGCACAACAGCTGCCTTCATTGTATGGTTGAATTGGGTCATTTGAGTTCCTCCTTTTGAGCTCATTCCTATTATTCTTATAAGTTGTTATGGAAAGTACGGGAGATAACATCCTGCTGCTGCTCCCGAGTTAGTTTAATAAAGTTGACAGCATATCCGGAAACGCGAACGGTAAGCTGTGGATATAGTTCAGGATGTTCCATCGCATCCATAAGCGTTTCCTTATTAAAGACGTTTACGTTTAAATGATGGCCACCTTTTATTACATAACCGTCAAGCAGTCCCGCGAGATTGGAGTATTGTGTGCTTACTTCTTTTCCTAAAGCATGAGGGACAATGGAAAATGTATTAGAAATACCATCGAGCGCATAGTCAAAAGGAAGCTTTGCAACTGAACTTAATGAGGCAAGCGATCCGTGAGAATCCCGGCCGTGAAGAGGGTTTGCTCCTGGAGCAAAGGGTTCACCAGCTTTGCGGCCATCTGGTGTACTCCCGGTCAGTTTACCGTACACGACATTGGAAGTAATGGTTAAGATGGACTGAGTCGGTTCAGCTTTTCTATACGTGTGGTGAGTTTTAATTTTGTTCATAAACTGCTTTGTAAGATTTACAGCAATTTGGTCCACACGGTCATCATTATTTCCATATTGGGGATAATTCCCTTCCACAACGTAATCGACTGCCACTCCTTGTTCATCACGGATCACTTTTACTTTTGAGTGTTTAATAGCACTTAAAGCATCAGCTACTACGGATAAACCTGCTATACCGCAAGCCATTGTACGGTGAACGTTACGGTCATGAAGCGCCATTTCAATACGTTCGTAGCTGTATTTATCATGCATGTAATGAATAACATTCAACGTATTTACATAAAGACCTGCTAACCATTCAAGTATGTTATTGAATCTTGCCATTACTTCATCATAATCCAAGTACTCTGTAGTGATCGGTTTGTAAGGTGGAGCAACTTGAATTTTTAACCGTTCATCGATCCCGCCGTTAATGGCATAAAGCAGGGCTTTAGCAAGGTTTGCCCGGGCTCCGAAAAATTGCATTTGCTTGCCAATTGCCATCGGGGAAACACAACAGGCAATGCCATAATCGTCACCGTACCGTTCTCTCATTACATCGTCATTTTCATATTGAATGGAACTCGTCTGAATCGACATTTTTGCACAATACTTTTTAAAGTGTTCTGGCAGTTTTACTGACCACAGGACAGTTAAATTTGGTTCAGGTGCCGCTCCTAAATTAGTTAATGTATGCAGAAATCGGTAAGAATTTTTAGAAACAAGTGGCCTTCCATCAAGCGCAACCCCTGCTAAAGACTCGGTTACCCAGGTCGGATCTCCACTAAATAACTCATTATACTCAGGAGTTCTCGAAAACTTAACTAGACGGAGCTTCATTATAAAATGGTCTACGAGTTCCTGAGCTGCTTGCTCAGTTAAAAGACCATTCTCTAAGTCTCTTTCAATATAGATATCCAGGAAAGTAGAAACACGTCCCAGACTCATAGCAGCCCCGTTCTGTTCTTTAATCGCTGCAAGATATCCTAAATATAACCATTGGAACGCTTCTTGAGCATTCTCAGCAGGGCAGGATATATCAAAACCATAGGAGGATCCCAGCTGTTTTAACTCTTGAAGCGCTCTAATCTGCTCACTTGTTTCTTCACGATCTCGAATGATTTCTTCGGTCATAGTGTTTTCCATCAGCAGTAAATCTTGCTTTTTGGCGGAAATAAGATGGTCAACACCATAAAGAGCCACTCTGCGGTAATCTCCTATAATTCTTCCACGCCCATATGAATCGGGGAGACCAGTGACGATTCCAGCTTTCCTTGCAAGTTTCATTTCAGGGGTGTAGGCATCAAAAACTCCTTGATTGTGTGTTTTCCGATACTTGGTAAAAATGGTTTCTACTTCTTTATCCAACTGAAAACCATAAGCTTCTGCTGCTGCGGAAGCCATTCGAATTCCGCCATAAGGTTGTAACGAACGTTTAAAAGGAGCGTCTGTCTGAAGACCTGTCACTTTTTCTGCTGATTTATTTAAGTAACCTGGTCCATGAGAGGTAATAGAAGATACGATTGTAGTGTCCATATCTAAGACGCCGCCATTTTCCCTTTCCTGTTTAGATAAATCTAATACTTGATCCCATAAACGTAACGTCTCTACTGTCGGCTCTGTTAAAAACTCCTCGTTTCCCTCATAGAGAGTAAAATTCTTCATTATAAAATCACGTACATTAATTTCATCCTGCCACTTACCACCTTGAAAACAGTACCATGGGTCTCCTATTTTCCTATCATCGAGAATCCTCATTTCAATTAACCACCTTTCTAATTAGAAATCACATGTGAGCGGGTGAAATAGACTTGTGCAATGGTGAGCAATCACTTTCTTACTTTGATTATATACTAACTAATCTCATTAAGAATCCTTTTTTGTAAACGTTCTCAAAATGTTCAATTCTATTTCAGAAGGAAGCAGAACGATTAGCTTCCAGAGAATTTTTTAAACAGAAAAAAGCTAATGCTTTATAATCAAGCTAGACGGTAACCAATGTTTTGGAAACAATAATGTATAAACATACGAATGAAGGGATGGTTTTATGAGAAGAGTGCAAGTCAACTTATATGATGAAAGGTGGCCTTTCAGATATGAAGCAGAAAGAAAAAAATTACTTCAGATTTATCAATCTGAAGTAATCGATATTTTTCACATCGGCAGTACTTCTGTGGCAGGTCTAAAAGCGAAGCCTGTTATTGACATAATGCTTATCGTTAAAGATATAGAACGGGTTGACCAGTGTAATCAGCAAATGAGAACAATAAATTATGAGCCCAAGGGAGAGTACGGAATGACAGGACGTAGATTTTTCCAAAAAGGAGGGGATCAGCGAACGCATCATGTGCATGTATTTGAGCAGGGAGACAAGAACGTTACCCGTCACCTTGCATTTCGAAATTATCTACGCTCCCATTCAGAAGTGAGAGAAAAGTATGGAAATTTAAAGCACCGTTTAGCCATGCAGTTTCCTAATGATTTGGATTCATATATAGAAGGTAAGGCAAACTTTATGAGCGAGATAGAAAAGAAAGCTTTGGAATGGTATGAGTCTCACTAATTTGAAGGACAATCCTATTTAGCGAGATAGTTTATTTATGATTTTAATAAGGAAAACAATTAAAGATACCACAATATCCCCCAAAGAGGAGTGATTTACATTAATTTATTTTTAAATCAAGGTAAAGTAGCAGTAGTTACAGGTGGAGGAAGCGGCATTGGCCGGGTAATGGCTGAAACGCTGGCCGAAAGTGGCGCCGATGTTGTGCTGCTCGGAAGAACGAAAGAGAAATTAGAAAAAGCGGTACGGGAAATAGAAGAGATTACTGATGTTCGTATAGACTTAATGGTCTGCGATGTGACGGATAATGAAGCGATTAAAATAACAACCGAGCAAATACATAAGGATTACGGTCGGATTGATATCTTAGTAAATAATGCAGGGACCACCTCGCAGGGAACGGTTCATACACTTAGTGAAAATGACTGGAATCATGTGATGGACACGAATTTGAAATCAGTATTCTTCATGAGTCAGGCTGTTGTTCCTTATATGAAAGAACAAGAGTATGGTCGGATTATTAATACAGCCTCTGTAGCCGGCGATGTGAGTTTGTATTTCAGTTCTGTCTATGGAACTAGTAAAGCAGGCGTAATTCATCTGACCAAACAACTGGCTGGTGAATTAGCGGGGAGTAACATCACAGTAAATGCGATTAGCCCCTGGTTCTTTAAAACAGATTTTAATCGAGAAAAATTGGAGAATGATGAATTTAGAACTATGATTGAAAATAGGACTCCTATGAAGCGACTCGGTCAGTTAGAGGAACTCAAGACATCAGTTCTCTATTTTGCTTCAAGAGGGTCCAGTTACACGACAGGCCAGAATATGTTTATCGATGGAGGCATGACAACCTTCGGCCTGTGATACTCTGTTCTCCTAGAACTGGAAGGATTTCTATCCTTCCAGTTTTTTAAGTCCTTAAACAAACTACCTTATTATTCTTTTGGCTCTGTGAAACTTCCGTGTTGATATTACAGTAAAGCTCCCATTACTTGAAGACTTGATTTCGAGACATTTGTGAGAATTAGGTCCTCCGGGGGACGATTTCGCTTTCCGGCCCTGCACGACGCAGGGTCGTTCGACGTTGCCACACGAAGTGGCGGTCTTAGTCGAACATCCCCTGCGCTGAGCTTCCTCGGGCTTAACAGCCCTGCGGGATCTCACCGATCATGTTCATCCCGCAGGAGTCTACATCGTCCCCCTCCGGACCTTGCGATATATGGAGCTCGAAATCACTTAAGACATCGTCAGCTTTATGAAAAAAATCATGGGATTATGATCATTCTATAACGATGAAAAGTCCTGTTATACAAGCATTTATGCTTAATTGAGAAGGAGTTCATTCTCTCGTGTAGAAGGGTCCGTTTTGCTCCTGTAGCAGGGCTGGTGGGGAAATGGCGAGACTCCCTGGTTAAAAGCGGAAGCACCTTGGTCAGCGGCGTATGGACTGGACTGAGCTGGCGGAGATAAAGGAAACACGAAGAGCGGAGAGATTCGATGTTGACTTATCGTACAGAAGTGAGGGAAGTCTCACTAGCCGCTAGGTGCTGGAGCTGGATAGCACTCATCGTTGTTTATGTCCTGATT
>NZ_FOOG01000071.1 GCF_900113125.1 Halobacillus alkaliphilus
CAAGGTTGACGGGGGTGTATTACAGGTGCTATAATAGAAATTAATTATTCTTGTTCGTTTATGAATGAAAGAAAAAGTAACCTAGTAAGTCACTTTCGTCTAGAGTGAATATGCAGAGCAATAATAGTAATACAATGTGGAGAAATTCCACGCAGGAGGCAACAATTATGTTACAAGGTAATGTTAAATGGTTCAACGCAGAAAAAGGTTTCGGTTTTATTGAAGTAGAAGGTCAAGACGATGTATTCGTTCATTTCTCTGCTATTCAAGGCGAAGGTTTCAAAACACTAGAAGAAAACGAAACAGTTTCTTTCGAAATCGTTGAAGGAAACCGCGGACCACAAGCAGCTAACGTTCAAAGATAAAACGTTAACTAAAAAGACTTCCCATATGGGAAGTCTTTTTTTATTTCTTGGTTCTGCTGGAATCTGGAGAAAAGAAATATAAAAGCAGTCTTCTGTAAGATCAGGCTACTTCTTCTTCAGGTTTTGGGTCAGGTTTTGCTGCGTCCAGCATAAGGAAAATGGCAGACAGGATATGCATGGTAATTCCTACAAAAGGGATCCAGCCGACACAAGAGGTGATAATTCCCAGGATGCTTCCCGTTGCGGCACCATTATCTTTTTTTGTTAATACTAGAGTGATAATGTGCAAAATTAACATTAATGCTAAAGGTGTCCAGAAAAGGCTGATGATAATAGTGGCACCAAGAAAAGGTATAGCTAGGATAGCTTCCAGTCCGCCTGTTACCCATTTCAAAATACGAGATGCTGACATACGTTTCCCCCTTTAATGTACTCTAACGGTTAAGTATATCCAGACAACTAGTCCAATATGCTCTGATACATATCTTCTGAAAACAGGCGTTAGCATGAGAAGTAAAAACCCCGCACTTTATTAAAAGAGCGGGGTTTTGATATTACCGTACATCTCCGGTCCAGGCTTTCATGCCACCTTCCATGTTATGGGCATTTAAGCCTTTGTCATTCATAATGTCGGCAGCCATATCGCTCCGTCTGCCGGAGCGGCATACCGTAATATATTCTTTGTTAGGATCAAGCTCTCCAACTCGTTCTTCTATTTCATCCACTGGAATATGAAGAGCTTCAGGGATTTTACCTTCTGCAACTTCTTCATTTGTTCGCACATCAAGAACTTGAATGTGTTTTTCCTTTCGTTTGCTTTCAACTTCTTCAGGCTGAATGGTTTTAGCCATGGTGTGAACCTCCTTACTCTTATCTAGTGTTATAGATTTTTTAGACGTAAACTTCGATGCGTAAACCTTTGTGTTTATCATTCAAATAATGGATTTTATTGGATCGTATAAAAAGTGTTCCCTGTACAATTGTAAATAAACGGATCTTAACTGAATTTAAATTTAATATATTTAGCGTTCTTTCGTGCTTTATGTAGTATAATAGACTTAATTAGACAAAATATTCAGTTTGTTTCTACTCATCATCTTCAGGTTTAGGATTTTAAAAAATCTCAGAGAGGTGAATGCAATGGTAGAAAAGTTTCTGAAATTCAGTGCGATTTTCCTTTTGATTATGGGCAGTTTCCTTTCCTTTTCTAATCCTGTAGAAGCGTCTACTTCAGAGTTTGTTACCAAAGGAAATACCTCTGGAAAACAAGTAGCTTTAACGTTTGATGATGGCTCAGATGGGACAAACATTACTAAGATCCTGCAAACGCTCTCCAATGAAAATATCCACTCCACCTTCTTTTTAACAGGCTCCGGAACAAAAGATCATCCAAATTCTATTAAAGACATTAAAGCTGCCGGTCACGAATTAGCTAATCACTCCTATTCCCATGCAGATTTTACTAAGTTATCGAGCGCTGAAATAAAAAGTGAATTAGACCGGACAGAAGCAGCGGTGAAAAGTGCGACAGGCTTATCGACTAAACCATTGTTCCGGGCACCTTTTGGTTCAGTGAATTCTTCTGTTCTTACAGCCGTAGGAAATGCGGGCTATACCCACACCATTCACTGGAATATTGATACACTGGATTGGAAAGGTCTATCAGAAACAGAGGTTTATAATCGAGTGATAGATAACATCGTTCCGGGTTCCATTGTGCTGATGCACACGGGAGCAGGAGCATCCGGGACTCCGGGTGCACTACCGGACATCATCCGTTCATTAAAAGCCAAAGGCTATCAATTTGTAACGGTTTCTGAAATTTTAAATATGCCCTCTGCTTCAGGAACCATTCATACAGTGAAAGCTGGGGATACTCTTTATAGCCTCGCTGGAAAATATGGGGTAACGGTTAATCAAATAGTAAAAGAGAATAATCTCTCAAATGCTAATGTGATTCGCGTTGGTCAACGCCTTGTCATCCCGGGGGATACTCCGGATCCTCCTCCTGTCCAGGGAGACAGCTATACAGTGAAAGCCGGGGACACACTTTACAGCATTGCTAAAAGGTATAACGTATCCCTGAATGATCTTATCGAGGCAAATCAAATTTCAAATTCATCTTATATACGAATAGGTCAAAATCTGGTAATTCCTCAGGATATGACAAGTTATACTGTTAAAGCCGGAGACACCCTTTACAGTATAGCGAGAAGAAATGGGACTACCGTTCAGCGTTTAGCGGAGGTTAACAATATTTCGAATACGAGTTTGATCTATCCTGGTAGAACTTTATTGTTTCCATAATATAGGGCGGTAGACAGGGAGCATTTGTTCTTTTATGGTTTTTAAGGACAGTAAAACTAAAAAAAGACGGAAAAGGACTCAGTTTGCGTCAGGCTTTTAAGTGGAACATTTACGTATGTACACAAGGAGGTATGACGATGAAACTGATTCGTTCACTAATTCATACAATTGTTGATATCCTTCTCTTTATCCCACGCGCCATTGGAAGGTTAATCAAGAAGATCGTATAATAGAAAAATAGGAATGCAAAAAGGACACTCTCCGTAGTAAGGAGGTGTCCTTTTTTTATAGGCATAAAACAGCCGTACTGGAAGAAATTAAGAGAGATCAAACATTATTGTTGACCTTTACTGAAACGACATGTATTCTCTAATAGTATATTAAACCGATTAAAATAGTTGGTATTATAAAGGAGGAAGCAAATAAAATGAAAAAATTAACCTGGTTAACCATTACGGCATTATTTATTATTATACTTTCTGCCTGCGGCTCAAGTGGAGAGGAGCAGGAGTCTTCATCTGGCAGTGACCAAAGCAGTGACCAAAGCAGCGACCAAAGTAGCGACCAAAGTTTATATGAACAAATTCAAGAAAAAGGGGTCCTGACTGTAGGAACCGAAGGGACTTATGCCCCGTACACGTTCCATAACGAAAACGATGAACTGACAGGATATGATGTAGAAGTAGCAAAGGAAATTGCGAAACGTTTAGATCTTGAAATTGAATTCAAGGAAACCAAATGGGATTCAATGTTTGCCGGCTTGAACAGCAATCGTTTTGATATGATTGCGAATCAGGTAGGGATTAAACCGGATCGAGAAGAGAAGTACAGCTTTTCTGTACCTTACACATATACATCAGCCGTTCTGGTAGCAAGAAAAGATAACAACAATATGCAAAGTTTTGAAGACTTGGAGGGCGCCGTGTCCGCTCAATCTTTGACAAGTAACTATGCAGATATCGCGAAGGAATATGGGGCTGAGATTCAAAGTGTTGAAGGGTTCAATCCTGCTATGGAATTATTGAACAATGGCCGTGTCGATGCTACCGTGAATGACCGTCTTTCCGTTTTGGATTATTTGAAGCAAAAAGGCGATCAGTCGAAGGTGGAGATTGTTGCTAAAGAGGATAATGCCTCAGAAACGGCTATGATGTTCCGTCAGGATAACCCTGAACTTGTTGAGGCAGTAAACGGAGCACTTAAAGAAATGAAAGAGGACGGTACGCTAGAAGAAATTTCTAACGAATGGTTCAATGAAGATGTTTCTACTCAGTAGCTTTCTCAGTTCAGAGGACATGACTATATTACAAGACTCCTTTCTTCCTTTGTTGAAAGGAGTTCTTTCTTATACGATTCCCCTTACGCTCATTTCTTTTGCGATTGGGCTGATATTGGCGATAACAACGGCTTTATTTAGAATTTCCGGTATCAAAGTGCTGTCGGGAATAGCCAGAGTGTACGTATCAATTATTCGGGGAACTCCTCTACTTGTCCAGTTGTTCATTGTCTTCTACGGATTAGGTAATTTAGGAGTCGAAGCTTTGAAATTTGAACCTTTTGTGGGAGCGATTATTGCGTTCTCATTAAATACAGGTGCGTATGCTTCTGAGACGATACGGGCCTCAATTTTATCGATTGAAAAGGGGCAGTGGGAGGCTTCGTCATCTATCGGAATGTCTTATCTTCAATCTTTAAGACGAGTGATCCTTCCACAAGCTACAAGGGTGTCGATCCCTCCTTTATCCAATTCTTTTATTGGATTGGTTAAAGAAACATCACTGGCTTCTACGATTTTAGTCAGTGAAATGTTCAGAAAAGCTCAGGAAATTGTGGCCACGACTTATACTCCTTTACTGGTGTACGTAGAAGCGGGTGCTATTTATTGGGTCATATGCTTTCTATTATCGGTTCTGCAAGGAAAAATTGAGAAACGCATGAACCGGTATGTGAAAACGTAAGGAGAATGCTCATGATTAACATGAACAATATATCAAAACAATTTGGCGACTTAGTCGTTTTAAAAGATATCAGTTTACAAGTAGAACAAGGGAAAGTGGTCGTTATCATTGGGCCTTCAGGTTCGGGTAAAACGACACTTCTCCGGTGCTTGAATGTTCTCGAACAACCGGAAGAAGGCTCCATCACAATTGATCAGCAGACCCTTAAATTTTCAGAAAAAGTTTCCAAAAAAGAAATTAGGGAGTTCAGGAGACAAACAGGCATGGTTTTTCAGACCTATAATTTATTTCCGCACTTTACGGCAGTTGAAAATGTGATGGAAGGACCTATAACCGTTCAAAAAGTGGCTAAGGCAAAAGCGCGTGAAAAAGCAGTGGATATTCTGACCAAAGTTGGTCTCCATGAGAAAATGGAAGTGTACCCTTATCAGCTTTCAGGAGGGCAGCAGCAAAGAGTAGGGATTGCCAGAGCCATGGCGATTGACCCTAAAGTCATGTTGTTTGATGAACCGACTTCAGCACTGGATCCGGAATTAGTCGGTGAGGTTCTGCAGGTCATGAAGAAACTAGCGGCGGAAGGTCGTACGATGGTGGTCGTTACTCACGAAATGAGCTTTGCTAAAGAAGTAGCCGATGAAGTGCTATTTATGGATAATGGCATGATCGTTGAAAGAGGCGAACCATCTGTTCTATTTGAACACCCTAAGGAAGAACGTACAAAGCAATTTTTAAAGTTAATAAAGCAGTAATAAAAAAGAACTTCCGCTGCCGGAAGTTCTTTTTTAGGGATTTTAAGCGAGTCATAAGACATATTTCCCCCCACAAAGCGACTAGTTTAATAGAGGGTTATTCTTTGGTTAATTTTTTTAGTGGTTTTGTCGCAGGTCCTTCGATAACTTCTCCGTCCGGCGTAAATCGAGAACCATGGCAAGGGCAGTCCCAGGAGCGTTCTCCATTGTTCCATTCCACGTCGCAGCCCATATGGGTGCATGTGGTATCGACTACTTTAACAGTCCCGTCAGCTGTTTTATAAGCGCCGGCTTTCTTTCCGTCTTTATTAATGAGGGCCCCTTCATCCAGGGCAAGATCGTCCATTGTCCGGTCGCCTTTGGACAGTTTACCCTTTACGAATTCTTTAGCGACATCAGCATTTTCCTTCGTGAAATTCTTTACATCTTCCTGGGCATGAAAACGAGAAGGGTTAAAAAGTTCTGCATAAGGACTGCTGTCTTGGCTGATTAGGTCAGTAATCACCATTGCCGCCGCCGTTCCGTTCGTCATTCCCCATTTAGCAAATCCGGTCGCAACATGAATGTTGGAGTGTTTTTCTGTAATCGGTCCTATATAGGGAACCATATCCAGGGTGGTCATATCCTGAGAAGACCAGCGGTAGGGCACGTTCTCTACATCAAAATGTGTCTCGGCATAATCACGCAGTCTCTCATAATGTTGTTCTGTATTTCTGCTCTGGCCGCTCGGATGCCCTTCACCACCAATAAGCAGATAGCGTTCTCCGTTATCCCCAATTGCATGGCGCAGTGAGCGCTTTGGAGACTCTGCGTTTAAATACATACCATCCGGTAATTGGTCAGTCATTTTAACGGCAAGACTATAGGATCGGTCGACATGGAGTCTCGCAAAATATAAACCTTTAAAATCTTTAAAGGGAAAGTGGGAGGCCATTACGACATGGTCAGAGCGTACACGCTGTCCGTTTCTTGTAATAACTTCAGGTCTTTTGCCTTCTTTAATATCTACTGCCCGTGTATCTTCGTAAAAAGATGTACCATTTTCTTTCAAGTAGGATATAAGAGGGAGCAGAAATTTGACCGGGTTAAAATGGGCCTGGTCTTTCATTTTTATAGAAGCTGTTACGGGAAAGGGGAGGTCCGTATGTTCGGAGAGTTCTCCATTAATCCCGAGCTGCTCATAGGCTTTGGCTTCTTTTTCAATGTTCTGTGTTGATTCGGCAGTGGTGCTGTAAACGTAAGCATCCTGGTAAGCGAAATCGCAGTCGATATGATGGTCCTGTCTAATTTGATCAATCAGCTGCAGGGCGTGCTGATTTGCCTCATAGTAGAGTTTAGCTTTTTCTTTGCCGAACGTTTGAATAAGGTGGTCATAAATGAGTCCGTGCTGAGCACTGATTTTCGCCGTAGTATAGCCGGTCGTACCTTCCACAATCTTTCCTGCTTCAAGGACTACTACACTGTATCCCTTTTTAACCAGAAGATAAGCGGTCATAATTCCGGTGATACCAGATCCTATGACCGTCACATCTGCTTCAGTATTCTCAGTTAGGGCGGGGAAGGATTCAATTGACTGGTCTCTCCATAAGGGAAAAGATCTTTCGGGGAGCTGATGCGCCATATTTTTTTCTCCTTCCTAGGTAGTTTGATAGGAAACTAAAATCTCTTCTTGTGTAAGAATAGACTCGATGGCGAGACGGGCTTCTTTTAACACCGATTGGCGCCATTCTCCTTCATCGGGGTAGAACATATTCTTGAATTCCTCAAGAATCCATTGGCGATCTTCCTCTTTTTCAGCCCCTTCCCAGTAAAGCTGGTTTTCCAGGATGATGGTTGTAAATTCCCGCAGCTCTGCTTTTCGGCTTGTGCCGAATGTGCCAAACTCAAATAAAGCCGAAAATAGATACGTATCTGGATTTTCTTCATTTTTTAATTTATGAAAATAGTTGGTAGAGTCTCCTTTTACCTTTTTAGGAGTGAACTTCTGGATATTTTGCATTCCATACTCTTCTTTCATATGCTCTTCTTCCCGTTCATCGTGTTCTGAGACTACCATTGTAACCTCGTTGGTTGGTCCAAGAGCTGTATGCCAATCCATATGGATCACACGTGGATAAGTAGAAAGGAGCTTTCTCTGCCAATCTTTTAAAAAGCTGGCGGATTCCTCTTCTTTGGATCCTCCGTAATATACGCCGCGTGGGAATTCAAATTGTCCCATGCCTTTTGCTTTTTTAATTCCACTGTATCCTTCTCTCATCATTCCTTTGCTCAATTGTTCGTATAGCTCCGTTTTTTCTTTGGCCACATCTTTAACGGGACCGTTGGGCTGAAAAATATGACTCTCTTCCGAGTAATTCTCGTTTACATTCTCAGGAACTGAATCTGGTTCGAATAAATAATTACGGTTCAAATCCACGTTGTTTTCGGTTACACGTCTGAAATTACGCATTCCCCAGGGATTGATGGCGTGTACGAGGCAGATGCCGGTAGTTTGTGGATCAATTTGATTGAGGTATTCCTCGACAAACAGGTGAGTTACTGCTGCTCCGGCGTAACCCTCAATTCCATGCTCTCCGGTGGTGAAAAAAACAACTTGTTCGTTCGAGGTAAGCGCTTCGGAATAAATAACATCGATGGTATTGTCAGGATCCTCTCCGATGGTTTCAGTGGATAAGGCAGCCTGAGGCCATTTTTCTTTAATGGTTGTTAAGTGTTTTTGGAATGTTTCTCGGGATTGTTCATAATCTCTTTTAAAATATTTTTCAGTTGCTGGCATCAGATTCACTTCCTTTCGAGTGGTTTTTGTAATTAATTCCACAAATATAAAATGCTAAACAGTTATTTCTTATATTAAAATAATATAATTTCAGATATAGGTTTGATTACATATTTTAGGAGGTATTAAGTAGGTGAGTGTTAACGATCCTTTTGTTTTAGTTTTAAGGTAAAAAATTGAAAGGTGGTAGGTTGATTTGTTTTCTCACAAAAAAGAACTTCAGTTTCATTCCAAGCCTGAAAGACCGGATCCGATGTATGCCAAGAAACTTCAGGAAATCCTGGGAGGTCAATTTGGAGAAATCTCTGTCGCCATGCAATACTTATTTCAAGGATGGAATGCTAGAGGAGACGCTAAGTACAAGGATTTAATTATGGACACGGGAACAGAAGAACTTGGTCACATAGAGATGATTTCAACGATGATCGCCCGGCTGCTGGATGATGCCCCTGTGAATCAACAGGAAAAAGCAGCAGAAGATCCTGTGATTGGAGCGATTATGGGAGGAATGAACCCTCACCATGCGATTGTTTCGGGGTTAGGAGCCATGCCGGAAAATAGTACAGGGGTACCCTGGAGTGCCGGATACATTGTAGCAAGTGGAAATTTAATTACAGATATGCGAGCTAATTTAAATGCTGAGTCTCAGGGGCGTCTTCAGGTCGCTCGTTTATACGAGATGACAGACGATCGCGGTGTGAAAGAGATGCTGTCTTTCCTGCTTGCCCGTGACACCATGCACCAGAATCAGTGGATTGCAGCGCTAAAAGAATTGGAAGAGACACACGGTGTCACGGTGCCGGGGACAGTTCCTAGAGAGTGGGAAGCGACCGATTTCTCCTATGATTTAATCAATTTCTCTGAAGGTGAAGAAAGTAAAGAGGGAAGTTGGACAAGCGGTAAAACGCCTGATGGTAAGGGAGAGTTTGGATATGTGCAAACTCCGGAAGCGCATGGTGGAAAGCAGGATTTAAAACCTGCACCAAGCTATATGCATGGTGCTCCCCCGAGTGAAGGAAAATAAACGAGAGCCCTGATCTGATAAAAGGTTAGGGCTTTTTAAGATATAGGAATAGTTGAATCAGTGTCTGGCTTCTTACAGATAAGCTCCCGTTTATTGAAGACTCAGTTTCGAGATAAATTGGGTCCGTTACGTTAGATGGATAAGGGCTGGTGGGGAAATAATTCGTCTTGTTCCATCACCCAGACACTCGAGACATAAGCCGTTCATCAACGGACGGAAAAACCACCCTCCTTTTGATGCTCGGCTTATGCTGGTCGTGTCTTTCGGGGTGATTCCACATTTGAACACTTTCCTATGGGGGAACGGTGAGCTTCCTCGCTCGTTTCACTCCCTGCGGGATCTCACCTAGTCCCTTCTCCCATGGGAGTCTCGCCATTTCCCCACCACCCCAACTATAATGCTGCGAACGGACCCTGCTATAGCAGAAAGGAACCATGCTGCATCTGCCTCAAATGCTTATAGTACAGGGTTCCTACACGTAAACA
>NZ_FOOG01000032.1 GCF_900113125.1 Halobacillus alkaliphilus
TCTTCTTTGATTTGAACCGCGGAGGTTGGTTTTGCTTTTTGAAAAACCGTTCATAAGCGTCAGAAAGATGTTTGACCGAAGTTTGGATGGCCGTGCTATCCACTTCCTTTAACCAAAGGAATTCTCTTTTAAGCTTGGGTAGTTGTTTGGAACAAGTAGAGTAACTCAAACCTTTTCCGGTCTCCTTGTAGGCACTGCTCCATTCGGAGAGGAAATGATTGAAGACAAAACGAGCGCAACCGATGGTCTTAACGATGAGCGATTCTTGGGTTTTATTTGGATAGATACGAAAGTTATACGCTTTATGCCTCAACCTTTCCACCCCCTAACCAAGAACGTATGTTCTTACTTTAGAATATCACGAAAGGGAGAATATTCAAAGGCATTCGCCTTACGGTAACGGCATTCATCTCCCCCCTTACCGCCGGTCTTCGACACGGCGCTTGAAGAGGGAGTCTTCTGCTGATGAATGATAAAAATGTCTTGCAAATCCTAGTAAAAAGCCGGGTACCCAGCGCGAGGGTACCCGGCTTTTTTCAGCCGCCGATATACGACATTTCGATTTTCTTCTTCGTTGGTTTTCCTTTGGCACGGTCGATCGAATATTGGTCATCTCTTCTTGTCCAGATCTTAATAAGATTGGATACAATCGCCTCATCCGGCTCTCCGCCGCGCAATAACTCACGAATATCATGACCTTCTGAAGCAAAGAGACAGGTGAACAGCTTTCCATCTGCTGAAAGACGTACTCGCGTGCAGCTGCTGCAAAAAGCATCCGTTACAGATGAAATCACTCCAATCTCTGCTTCGCTTCCTTCATAACGATACCTGGAAGCTACTTCTCCAAAATAATTCGCGTCAAGCGGCACTAAAGGCAGTTCCTGATTAATTTCTTCAATAATCTCTTTTTTAGAAATTACAGAATCCATATTCCAGCCGTTATGATTTCCTACGTCCATAAATTCAATGAACCGCAGGGTGTCACCAGTTTCCTTGAAATAACGGGCCATCGGAAGAATCTGGCTTTCGTTCATCCCTTTTTTCACAACCATATTTATTTTAATTTCAAGGCCCGCTTCCCTGGCGGCTTCAATTCCTTTAAGTACAGGACTGGTTTTTATTCCTCTGCCATTCGTCTGCTGAAAGACTTCATCTTCAATGGCATCAAGACTTACGTTTACACGATTAAGACCTGCTTCTTTGAGCTTTTTAGCCTGTTTAACGAGGAATACGGCATTAGTTGTTACGGCAATATCCTTTATCCCATCTATTTCGTTTAATCTTGCAACCAGTTCATGAAGATCCTTCCTCATCAGAGGCTCTCCTCCCGTTAGACGGATCTTCTCAACTCCAAATTTCGAAAAGATTTGAACAAGCCGGATGATTTCATCGAAACTTAGAAGCTCGTCCTTTGGCATAAATTTATAGTCATCACCGAAAATCTCTGCCGGCATACAGTACGTACATCTAAAATTACATTTATCAATCACAGAGATTCGTAAATCCTTCATTGGTCGTTCATGCTTGTCTAATACATAATCGGTCATACCTTCACTCCTTCTATCTCATGTCAGAAACTCTGCTGTCCTGTCTGATCTTCCAGTAAAAGGGCTTCCACGCTGTCTCCGCATTCGTAGCCTCGGGTGCCTCCTGGGAGCATAATGAGTACATTTGTATGGGCAAGCGAAGAAACAACGGCGGACTTGTCCATACCGACTGGGTCAACGATCACCCTCCCCTCCTGGTACCGTAAGCATCCCCGCACAAATCTAGTAAAAGGATTGGGCTTTTTAAAATCTGTTCCTAGTGTAGCTTGAATCCGTTGATGAAAGGGTTTTGACCGACCTAAATAGGAAAGAATGATGGGGTAAGTAAACAATTCAAACCCTACATAGCAGGCGGAAGGGTTCCCTGACAATCCAAACAACAATTTTCCCTGGTAAGAAGCTACCGTCGTCACACTTCCTGGTCTCATGGCTACTTTATTAAATAGCACATCCGCTTCTAACTTCTCATAAATATCAGGCATTAAATCGTAATCCCCAACCGATACGCCGCCCGTCGTAATTAATACATCCACCTTATCTAAAGCTTCAGATACGGATTGGTAACAAATATCAAAGTCATCTTCTAACTTCCCAAAATAATGAGCTTCTCCACCTGCACGCTTCACTTGGGAAACAATCATAAAGGCATTGGAATTCCTTATCTTCCCAGGCTCCAGAGGCTCATCAACCTCCAGTAGTTCAGTGCCGGTAGCAAACACACCGACAACTGGCTTTTTATATACATTAACATCGCTATAGCCAAAGGTGGCAAGCAGAGCTTTTACACCTGGATTCACTTTCGTCCCAGCCTCTACCAATATGTCACTTTCTTTGGTTTCCGATCCTTTTTGAATGACATTCTGGTTTCTTTCCATAGGGCGTTTCAATGACATCCAGGAATGTCCGTCCTCTTCATAGGTTTGACAAATTTCGAACATAGCTACGCAATCGGCATCTGCAGGGATTTCTGCGCCCGTCATAATACGAACGGCTTCCCCTTCCTTTATTGGCCGACTAGCACGATGGCCGGCGCCTATCGTTTCCGTCACTCGAAACTGACCGCTTTTTTCCTTTGATAGCCCTTTTGTATCTTCGGACCGTAACGCAAAACCGTCATAGGGAGACTTATTAAAAGGAGGAACCGGGTGTGTAGCTACTATATCTTCTGCTAAGGTCCGGTTATCACAAAACTCCAACGGGAGAATTTCCCCCTCAGCCTTCTTTTTATAGTTCATCACCGAATTCACTGCATCCGGCACAGGCAGAGGTTTTCTATGTAAACTCATGTCAACAAAGCCTTTCTATATAAAAATTTTCTGGTGAGTATCTTTCCCTGACCTTAACGGATTTGCCAGATTTTTTCAAAGGTTTAGCTTCTTAAATCCCTTAAAACATACAATACCCCAGCCAAAATGACTGGGGGTTGCACCTTATAATGAAGTGTATTTTAATTTAGTTTTATTGATTTTTTCTCCAATTGCTTTTGACCTTTGGAATGACCGTTCTCTAGCTTCCTGGTCCAGCTTTTGGATATAAATCGTAAAAATAAGCACGTTGATCCGCATGTTTACCCCTCCAATACTACGAAACTAAGCGGTATCCTTCTCGTCGTTTAACCAATCCATAAATTCCATCCTTAGTTTGCTGCTCATAATTTTTCACTCCTTTTTAATTTACATGTAATGGATAAATGATGATTTCCTGTCAAGCCATTGCTCTTCTGCAGACGGATGGTATCCGGGCAGTGGCGCGTATTTCTCTTCCTGGCGTCTACTTACTTGAATCTTAAAAATAAACAAGTGGATCGTCATATCTTCCACCTCCTACATTAGTGTATATTTATATCAAAAGAGTAAAATTACCCTTTGATAGCATAATAAAAAACCACAGGTCCCCTGTGGCTTCGCTTTTAGCAAACGATATCGTGCTTTCATTAAAAAAGCCACAGGAATACAATATGCGTAACCTGCGGCTGATATGAATAAAATGATGAAAAAGTTTACTCAGTAATTCCTATGTGCGCAGGCCGATGTTCGATTGTCTGGTTTAAAGTGATTGTAATGTTCATCATTTGTGTCGACCTCGCTTTCAGAAAATTTTTGCTTTCAATGGAATTATATAGAAGGCTGATTTAAAAGTAAAGCCTAATTAGGAAAAAAGTTATACTTTTTATCCAGAAAGCTCTCCTTGCTCTTCTAAAGCTGCTTCAACTTTCAAATCAAGCTTGTGTAATAATTGGATCGCTTCGCTCTTGTCCATTTGCTTATAATGATGCAGCCCAGATGGCTGCTCGTCTTTTTCATCGGCTTTCCTTACTACTTCTTGAAGATCTGTCCGTTGGGATTCGAGGGAAAAAGGTAGATAGCTGTCCGTGTGGAGAAGTACAGCAAGCGATACCTCTTTTGCAACCAGTCGATCTTCCCCGAGGCGAATCAATAATTTATGAGCGCGCTCCGCTCCCTTAATGGCGTGAATATCATGTTTTCGATATTCTTCATAGTCCCACTTTCCATCCCGGTACCACTCATAATGCCCCATATCGTGAAGTAACGCTGATTTTGTCGCAAGGTCCGGATCTACATTGGATTCAATCGCCATATCATATGCATAACCTGCTACGGTGACCGCGTGATGGATGCCTGATCGCTGTAAGTATTTCTGTGTGATACGGTGCTTAAATACGTCGACTAATGTTACGCGTTTGATACGATCACCTCCAATTTTTTAAGATAATACCACGTTCCCCCCTGCTCTACAAGCCTTTTCCAACAGATATCACAACACAGGTTTATGAATAAAGACATTAAGGTAAAGTGAGGCAGGAGGGATTACTATGAATTTTCATGATGAAATTGTATTAATCACGGGTGCAAGTAATGGGATAGGCCGAGGTCTGGCTTTATCCTATGCTGAACAAGGCGCCACCGTGATTGCCTGCGATAAAGATGAAGAACATGGCAGGCAGCTGGTAGGAGAAATTAGAGAGAACGGCGGCAACGGTTTCTTTTTTTACTGCGACGTACGTGACCCAAAAAATATAAATGAGTTGTTTGATGAGATAAAACAACACGTTGGCACGATCTCAATTTTAATTAACAATGCTGGAGTTAGTTCATTCCAGCCGCTTTTTGAACTGGACGTCGACCAGTGGGATGATGTGATTCAGACCAATCTCAGAAGTATTTTCCTATTTTCCAAACAAGCTGGAAAGCTGTGGAAGAATGAAGGTGTACAGGGAAGAATCGTTAATATGGCTTCAACGCGAGCTTTTATGTCCGAGCCGGACTCAGAGGCCTATGCAGCTAGTAAAGGGGGCATTATAGCACTCACTCACGCTTTAGCATCTTCTCTGTCTCATTATAACATTCGTGTAAATTCCATCAGTCCGGGCTGGATTCAGACAGAGAACTACGAACAGCTCCGCGAAGTCGATCATGAGCAGCACCTGTCTAATCGAGTTGGAAAAGTCGAAGATGTAGCAAAAGCCTGTTTCTATTTGACTGATCGTTCTAATGATTTTGTTACAGGAGAAAATTTGACTGTGGACGGCGGTATGACAAGGAAAATGATTTACAAACATTAACAAAAATACGGGGAGTCAGGTTTAGGTCCCTTGACCCCCGGGTAGTGATTAAGCAAGCAGAAAACATGGAGGTGACAAGGATGGAAGAATTATCATCATATCAATTGCACCTGCACCAACCCTTACAAACCAACCAGGTTATGAAACTTTACAAATTAGTTTCAAAAAGCAATCAGAACATTTATTTACATCAAAACCATTTGATCGCTGACGGTGGACACTTGCCAAAGCTTATGTCATTTTTTCTATTAATGGATATTGAAGAGCCTCTTGTTATGATCATTGACGGTGAAGAAGTAGAAGAAACCTTTCAGGAGATTGAAGACTCGTGGCAGGAGAACATCGCAGAGGCCAACCGCCGAACCAAGTACCCAGATTCTATCATAAACAGCAACATATCTATATTCGTATAACCCCATAGAGATAAATACTTACAGCACATGGAATATGGATCTTAATCCGCTGAAAAGAACTCATCCTCTAAAGGAATTGAGTTCTTTTTTTATTGCTTAGTTAGTTAATTGTCATGGTTGATTTCTCACAAAAGGCTTATAACGCTAAAGGGCCGGATAGTTGAGGACTCAGTTTCGAGATATTTTGTAAAGAAAGGGGCTCCAGGGAACGGCTCGCTTTCCGCGGCCCTGCACGACGCAGGGTCGTTCGACGTTGCCACAGGACGTGGTGACCTTAGTCGAACATCCCTTGTGGTGAGCTTCCTCAGGCTTGCGCCTTCCGGGATCTCACCGATCATGTTCCTCCCGCAGCAGTCTTCGCCGTTCCCTTCCGCCCCTTTGTGATTATGAAGAGCTCGAAATTCTCTGCATAAACACCTTCCAATGAACAAAGATCATTTATGATCACACTGGTTTTTACGTGTGTTTAAGTGTAGGAACCCTGTACTATAAGCATTCGAGGCAGATGCAGCATGGCTCCTTTCTCCTATAGCAGGGTTCGTCCACAATAAATCGCTGGGCTGGTTGGGAAATGAGGAGACTCCCGCGGGTGAAGGAGCTAGTCGATCTCGAAACTGAGTCTTACACAAACGGGAGCTTTACTGGAAGATAAACATGAATTAACTGAGTTTAGATTTTATTAAGTTTCTTTGAGTACAGCTTCTATCGTTTGTCCCCTCCCCTGCCTCCAAAATAATTCTCTTTTTTACCCACCTGATTTCTTCCTTTCGAAAAATTCGATATAATGAAAGTGTACCTACTTTTCCTAAGGAGTGAGTCTTCTATGTATGATGTAGCTATTATCGGAGCAGGACCCGCGGGTGCCAGTGCTGCTTTATTTGCAGCGAAATCAGGTGTGAAAACAGTAATGTTCGACAGCGGCAAGAGTATAACAGCGAAAGCATGGGTGGAAAATCACTACGGAGTAAAAGAAATAGAAGGTCCTTCTCTGCTTCAGACCGGTCAAGAACAAGCCGTTAAATTCGGCACGAATCTCGTGAAAGAGGAAGTTCAGCGGATTATTGAAGATGGAGCTATGTACAAAATTGAAACCACTGAAGGCTCTTATGATGCTGAGCATATTATTTTTGCTACGGGAATGTCCGTAAAATTAGCGGAAGCCTTCGGTCTTGGAACACGGGATGGGCTTGAACCAAGGGTAGCTAAAATCATTCAAGTGGATAAACACGGCCATACGTCCTACCCTAAAGTGTGGGCTGCTGGAACGGCTGCCGGTGTCAGTGTCCATACCATTATTACCGCTGGAGACGGAGCAAGAGTAGCGGTTAATGTAATCAGTGCCCTTAAAGGAACACGCTACGTCGATCACGACGTATTAAAATCATGACCCGCCAGGTCAAAGAGTACTAATTAATTAAAACCCCCTATCCAACTAGAATTAACCACTTCAAGAAACCCACGGAAAATAAGGACGTTCTTCATTCGTTCCTAGAACAAATAATTTTAAAAAGCTATCCCATGCTAACACGGGATAGCTTTTTTAGGTTATTTCGTCCGGCGTTCCTGTACGTCAAGAGAGACTTCTAATTCATTAAACACGATAAATTCATCTCCTTTGATTGATGATATTTAAAGTGTAGTCGAATTCCGTCTTTTCTATAACAGTCCGTCGGGTGATTTTCTTTCAGCCTTCAGTCGTAAACCATCTCAGACTCTTTAATCGAACCAGCCCTTACTCTTGAACCACATGAACATTCCTGTGGCCACACCAATCATAATGATCCAGACAACCAGATAGCCATATTGAGTTTCAAGTTCAGGCATATGTTGAAAATTCATTCCATAAACCCCAACAATAAACGTCAGCGGCATAAAGATAACGGATATAACCGTCAGAATCTGCATCGTCCGATTGGTTTGATGAGAGTTTAAAGACAAATAACTATCCCGGATATCCTGTGTCATTTCACGGTTCGATGCTATAATATCCGCTACTTTTATTAAGTGGTCGTGGATATCAGCAAAGTATTCCCTGCGGTCATGCACTCCTTCTAAATGATGAGTATTCAATACCCGGTATAATAAATCTCGCATTGGGTGCACAGTCTGCCTCAAGGTAAGCAGTTCACTTCTGCGGTCGAACAGTTCATCCAGCAGTTTTTCCATGGATAGGTTCTTCGTATTGGTTTCAATTTCATTAATATGATCTTCAATCTCGTACACGATCGGAAAGTAGTTGTCCACTACTTTATCAAGGATTTGATAGAGTATGAAATACTCATCTACTTTGCTCATATCTTTGCTGCGCTTAAGCAGACGTTCAGCAATGTCGAGCGAAGGAGCAGGCTCCTTATGAAACGTAACGATGGCACACTCACCTAAGAAAATGTCGATTTCCTCTCTTTCAAGCTCTTCGTGATTTACGGAATGAAGCACGAAAAAGGTGTGGTCATCATAATAATCTAACTTGGGCCTCTGCAGCTCATGAAGACAGTCTTCAATAGCTAAAGGGTGGAAATGAAAATAACTATCCAGCAATTTAACTTCATCTTCTGTGGGTGCTTCAAAATCCACCCAGTACCAGTTCCAGTCCAAATCCGATAGCTGCTCCAACGTTAAATCCTTTTGAAGTCCTTTTGTATTCGAATAGGCCGTGACATGAATCATATACTCACCTCTTACTTATGTAACTTCTTCTACTCATACCCTGCTGAGAATAAGAGAAAACACTCAACCTGATTCTTCCATTATGATAGGATAAGACTGAAGTACTCTTAAGGAGCTTAAATACTATGAATAAATCTAAATTCAATACCCTTTTAAAAGGGGAAAAAGTGACCCTGCGTTCCATTCAAGATGAAGACATCCCACTGCTTTGGGAGAAAATTTATGCAAATGAACAAGAGTGGAAGAAATGGGACGCCCCCTACTACCCTCTTGAACCGCATACGTTGGAAAGCTACCGCAGCCACGAGAACGCACGTAAAGAACGTTTAAGTTCTGAGGAGCCGGATTCAAGGCTGCTGATTGAGGTGAATGGTCAAATAATTGGAACAGTGACGTATTATTGGGAGCACAAACCCTCTTTATGGCTTGAGGTTGGCATCGGTATTTACAACCCAGACTACTGGAATGGAGGGTATGGTACTGAAGCCCTAAAGTTATGGATAGACCATCTTTTCCGGTCACTTCCTATTGCGCGTGCAGGATTAACCACCTGGTCCAAAAATGAACGAATGATGAAGGTGGGAGAGAAGTTAGGTTTAACATTAGAAGGTCGAATGAGAAAATGCCGCATTTACGAAGGTAAGTTTTACGATTCCATCCGCATGGGAGTGCTTCGCGAAGAATGGAATGAGATAAATCGTGACTAAATTAAAGATTTACAAGGTAATGTCGATAACGCTTTTATTTCTCTCCATCATCTTAGCGTATATGTGGTACGATACCTCAAAATCTCAGCCTATCGATTCTTTTGCTGTTCAGGCGTCTTCCTCCGCGGTCAAAGAGCTGCCGCGTAAGCTCGAAGACGTGAAGCAGAGATTTAATTTGTATCATACGCGAGAATCAGGAGAGCAGAAAAATTTCCAGCTTGGCTCTCTGTTGTCGGATCAATTGATGAATTTACATGACCAAACCCGGTTGTTCAACACTGCTCAGAGAAGCAGTCTTCTAAACGGCCAATGGTTCAGGGAATATACTGAATCCCTTCGGACCTTAGACTTCATTATTACGGAGCACTCGGTTGGCCAAACAGAAAATGAGAACAGAAACGTTGAACAAGTGGATAAGGAACTAAGTAACCTTATTAGTGAGATTACAAAGATCACTTCTGCTGAGGATTTTTCAGTGGCAGACGAAGATGTATTCCGTTCAGTAACCGGGGAAATACAGGAGTTTAACCAAAACTTCCAATAATCCATCAGCCCCTTCTCCTCCCTTGGCTCTCTAAATCACCGCGTTGATTATTAAAGAAAAGCTCACGTTTATGGAAGACTTGGTTTCGAGATAGTTAGGTCCGTTACGTTAGATGGATAAGGGGTGGTGGAGAAATAACTCGTCTTGTTCCATCACCCAGACACTCGAGACACAAGCCGTTATCAATGGATTGGAAAACCGTCATCCTTTTGATGGTCGGCTTATTCCACATTTCAACACTTTCCTATGGCCCTAAACGACGTAGGGTCGATCGACGTTGCGGCGTGCAGGGTCGCGGAAAGCGAATCATCCTCCAGGACCTTAACTACAAACCAATATCTCGAAACTGAGTCTCCCACAATCCGGCCCGATAGTTCAATAAATCTTTTATGGCGAATCAACAGCAATTTTTATCAGATAAAAAAAAGACCGCCGAGTTTAACTCGACGGCCCCGGAACGATCCTTTTTACGCAAGGATCGTTTTTATATTATTACGCGAAATATTGGTTCAATGGCGGTACGATTTGTTTCTTACGGGAAACTACCCCTTCAAGTACAGCCTGGTTACCATCTAATGTCACATTAAATGCCTGCGCAACAGCTTCTTTATTTCCAACTGCTACCACTGTGGAATTATTCGTAAGGATATCTGTTACGACCAATAAGAACAAGTCTGATCCTTTATCGGCTACAGCTTTTTCCATAGACTGCTCAAGTTCTGCTTTGCGGGCAAGAACATCATCTGTATCCACGGTATTTACTTGAGCGATTTCGACATTTTTATCTCCCATTGAGAATTCTTTTGCATCAAGGGAAATTACTTCTTCAGCAGAAAGACCGCTGATATCTGCGCCGGCTTTCAACATTTCAAGTCCGTACTCTTCTGCATTCACGCCTGCAATAACAGCCAGTTCTTCAGCTGCTTGACGATCCTCTTCGGTACATGTCGGAGATTTAAACAATAAAGAATCAGAGATAATGGCAGATAGCATCAGCCCGGCCATTGGTTTAGAGATTTCTTTATTATTTTCTTTATAAAGTTTGTTTAAAATTGTAGCCGTGCAACCCACGGGTTCAGCACGATAGTAAAGTGGCCCTTCCGTTTCGAAGTTAGCAATACGGTGGTGATCAATAACCTCAAGAATTTTAACTTCTGCCAGATCCTCTACACTCTGCTGACGCTCGTTATGGTCAACCAATATAACTTGTTCCACTTCGTCGGATACTTTCTCAACCAGCCTTGGTGCTTTTACATCAAAATAGTCGAGAGCGTATTGAGTCTCCCCGCCGATCTCTCCTAAACGAACCGGCTCTGTATTAAAGCCTAGTGAATTTTTTAGTGCGGCATAAGCAATCGCTGAGCTAATCGTATCCGTGTCAGGATTTTTATGGCCAAAAATTAATGTTTTGTTCATTGTCATCTTCCTTTCTCCTTGTGCGTAGTTATGTACGTCTTTTACAGTGACGATTATAAGACAAAAATAGACGTGCGTCCATCTTATCGCTGTAATAAACGAAGAATCAACCACCGCACTTACGGAAAATGAAGGGACCTTCTCCATTCACTTCTTTTTTTGAATGCTTCTGACTAAAGCGTAGCCTGCCATAATCTGGATCACAGTTCCTGCTGAAGGATTTGTTAAGATAATTGCAGGTGTTATAGATGGAAAAGGGAGAAAATAGGGTACAAAAAGTATATAAAGCGCTGGCACTACTAATAATGCGATCAATAACGGGTTTACTCTAAATCTGCCTTCTTTCTTCCATTCTCTTATCATTTGTCCTGAGCCCATTAGAAAACCAACCGGGATATATGCGGTTTGGCTAAATAATAGATAAGAATAAAAACGTTCCATTTCATTAGCTTTCACTTGTAAAATTTGGAACAGATAAGAAGCTATCCATAGATAAATAAATATAATTGCTGCCTGTCCAAGTATTACCCAAAAGGTACGCTTCACCATTCATCACCTCTACTAGTAAGCATACGAGGGAGAGATTCAAATATTTCTAAAAATTTTTTAAATCCGTAAATCCTATGGCATGCCTGAATTGAGAAGGTTTAAAGAGAAAGTCAAAGGGGTAAAAGTAAAAAAGATGTTTGAGAACTAATAACACTTTGTGTTAGAATTCCTTACATACACAAATTAAGTGAGGTTCTATTCCAATTTCATTGGATCGAAACTCCTCATAATAAATTAAAGAGAGGGTAATGTATGACTTACACGAAAGAAACGATTAAGCAGGAAGTACAAGCACACAAAGTAGAATTCATCGTACTAGAATTTACAGATATGCTTGGGGAAACTAAAAACGTAGAACTCCCTATCGATGAACTAGATATGGTATTAAATGAAGAAGCTATGTTTGACAGTTCTTCCATTTCAGGTTTCTCTGACATCCAAGAAAGTGATATGTACCTTGTGCCAGACTTAGATACGTTCTTAGTTCTGCCTTCCCTGGTAGACGAAGACCAAAGCGCTCGCTTTATTTGCGATATCTATAAGCCGGATGGTACACCTTTCGAAGGAGACCCTCGTTACATTTTGAAACGCGCTATGCAAAAAGCTGAAGACATGGGCTATACCGTTAACGTAGGTCCAGAACCTGAGTTCTTCCTATTTAAACTTAATGAAGACGGATATCCAGTTAGAAAGTTCAACGACCGCGCTGGTTATTTCGACTCTTCTCCTAAAGATAAAGGTGATAAAGTGCGTCGTGATATCGTACGCACACTTAAAAAATATGGTTTTGAAATGGAAGCTTCTCACCACGAAGTTGCCATGGGTCAGCACGAAATTAACTTCCGTTTTGACAATATGCTGAAAACGGCTGATAATATCCAGACATTCAAAAACGTGGTAAAAGATATTGCAACGAACCATGACTATCACGCAACATTCATGCCTAAGCCGATCACTGGCGAGAATGGTTCCGGTATGCACTGCCACCTTTCCTTATTCCAAGACGGCGATAGTGCGTTCTTCGATGAAGATGCTGAAGATGGCGTTTCTAAGACCATGAAACAGTTCATTGCTGGAATTCTTCATCACGCAAGTGGAATTGCTGCCATCACCAATCCTAACGTTAACTCGTATAAGCGTCTAGTTCCTGGCTACGAAGCTCCCGTAAGCGTAGCTTGGTCTCACTCCAACCGAAGCTGTATGATGCGCGTACCGACTACGCGTGGGAAAGGAACTCGTTTTGAAGTGCGTAATCCAGACCCAACAGCGAACCCTTACTTGACGCTGGCTGTTCTTATTCAAGCTGGACTTGAAGGTATCCGCAATGAACTGGATGCAGGAGAAGCAGAAAGCCGTAACTTGTACGAAGTTGATGACGACAGTGTACCAACCCTTCCTACAAACTTAAAAGAGGCAATTGAAGCTCTTAAGAAGGATGAAGTTCTTCTGGATGCTCTAGGCGAGCACACAGCGCAGGCTTATATCGATGATAAAGAAGAAGAATGGACTGACTATTCTCTTCAAGTCAGCCAGTGGGAAGTCGACAAGTATATGAACAAATAAAAAGTAATACCCCCATCTTAAGATGGGGGTATTTTTTATGAAGGGTAAATCTTTCCTTTATTAGGACCATGAAGCATCCGATTCGTTCGATGAGTGCCGTATTGATCTTTCAACTCTAAACGGTGTAATTCACGATTCAATTTATTAAAGCTGTTCAGCCGCTCGATCTCAAGCTCTCCCTCTACAATAGCTTGCTGAACCGCACATCCAGGTTCTTGCTCATGCTGGCAATCCCTGAATTTACATTGCTGGCTCCAGTTTTCAATGTCGGAAAAGGTACCCGCTGTTGTTTCCTGATCACCCCAAAGCTGTAACTCTCGCATACCGGGGGTATCAATAATAAAGGCCCCTTCCGGCAGTTCAAACAACTCCCTGTGCGTAGTTGTATGACGTCCGCGTTCATCGCTCTCACGAACATTTTCCGTTGCCTGCACCTCTTTATGAAGCAGTCGATTAATTAAGGTGGATTTGCCTACTCCAGAAGAACCTATTAAGGATATGGTCTCTCCTTCGTTAACTTCTTTAAGCAGCGAATCTATTCCTTCTCCAGCCAAGCTGTCCACCGCATACACCGGAACCCCGGGAGCAACACGTTCTACCTGCCACAGCTTTTCAGAGACCGTGTCGCACAGATCACGTTTTGTGCAAACAATTACCGGTCGTGCACCACTCTCATATACCTGCTGGACGTATCGCTCAAGTCTCCTGACGTTAAATTCTTTTGTCAGAGCCGTAACGATAAATACAGCATCAATATTAGCAGCAATAATCTGCTCTTCGTTTCCCGCGCCTGCTTTTTTCCTCGATAGAAGCGTTCTTCTCTGCAGAACTCGATGAAGTAAAGCCTTAGAATCATTGTCATAAGGTTGAAAGATAACCCAGTCTCCTACCGCAGGATAGTTTCTATTCTCCGTTATTTCATTATGAAAACGTCCGGATAACTTACCCGTATAGACTTTGGATTCTGTTGTGATGCTGTAGATACCATGAGTGGATCGAACCACACGTCCAGCTTGTTCCTGTTCGTTCATCTGCTTACTAAAATGCTCATGAAAATCTTTTCTTTCGTTCCGTTTCATTAAATTCCTCCTGAGCGCGGAGGACGTCAGAAGTTGATGGGTCCTCCACTGTATAATGTGATGGATACATAATTAAAATTCTTCATTGTGTTTGCCATAAAACATCAACTCCTAACGTGTAATTACTTTATAGTATAGCAGAAAAAGCAATTGTTACTGATAACTTTTTTTGTAAAAGCAGAATCACTTTAAAAGTGCCGTACTTTAATCTTCTACTGTCCCATGCAGTATGGAGTAGTATTCCACTTTATCATTTGAAGTGGAAAAACCATGTTTCCCATTATCATAGGCGATCAGTACATAGCCTAACTCACTCTCAAGCTCCATGATGCTTCTTTTTTGTTGTTCCGTTAGTTCTGCTATTTGCCAATTCATATTTTCACATCCTTATCCGGAAAATTTTCACCATACTTAACGGCATTTTTTTTGCAATGGAATGAGATCTATTCCACTTTCCTTTGTTTTAATTCGGTTTCCTCTGGCAGTTTCTTTGAAGCACCAGGGATCTCTCTCGATTCGAAATTAATTACATCTGAAGAATAAACCGAAACGCTCATCTGCCCTCCATACACGTTTGCGCGGAGCAGTAATGGCTGATTATATATGTTTTTAAAGGTGAAGTCCGGGCCGTACCAGCTGACCGTTGCATCCCGGCCTTCAGGTACATAAGGCACCCGTTTACTATGGGAATAACGCTGTTCTATCTGCACCCCTGCATTGTCTACGGCATTAAAAATCGTTGAAGAAACCTGACAGATCCCTCCCCCAATCCCTTCCGAAACTTCACCTCTTACAATAACAGGGGCAGGTAAGTATCCCTTTTCCTTCGTTCGCTTTCCAACCACTTCATTAAAAGAAAATGTTTCCCCCGGAAAGACTACAGTACTGTCGATACTCTCAGCAGCCAGTCGAATATTGTGGGTTCTTTCTTTGTTATTGGAATTGAAATACGTATCATAATGACCGATTTTTTGAGCACGAAGGCTGGCAAGGACCTCACTGTCTACTTTCGGGTGAACGGTGTTCATTGGGACTTCAATTTCATGTCCATTCTGACTGTACAAGGAATGATACATGTTCTTAGAAAAAGCTTGTTTATCGAGTTGATAACCTGTTTTTTCAGCTACGATTTCTCCAGACTCCCCTATTTTAGCGTTCACTGGTTCTTCTTTAACGAGCTTCTCTACCCGAACCATAATTTCGTACACTTTTGCATGGTCTATAAAAGGCTGAAGTGTAGCATCCATTAGAATGTCTGCCGGATGTATGGTAAGTATATCTTCCCCTTGATGCGTAATTACCAGTTCCTCATTTTGACTAAAGGGGGAAATAAGCAATAAGAAAATAAACATGTTCGCTAATTTCATAAATGAAACCTCCCACCTCTAGTTTGAGTAGAGGATAGGATTTCATGTAGAAATTCTTTTGCTAGATGTAAAATTCAATCGCTTATTCTGTTTATTTGAAGTGCCCTCATTTTTACAACTAAAAAAAAGAACCATACTCTTATAAGTATAATTCTTTTCCAATTAATGCTTTTAAATTATAGTTTAGGTATGTTCGATTAAGATCGCCACGTCCTGTGGCAACGTCGAACGACCCTGCGTCGTGCAGGGCCACGGAAAGCGAGTCGTTCCCTGGAGCCCCTTTCTCCACCCAATCTCGAAAAACGAGTCATCCACCATCCGGCCCGTTTGTGAAAGAATAAATCTTAAAAATAAACTAAAAAGTTGAACGTAACCTTCATTAAATTCAGTTTATATTTACAGCCTCTCCCGTTTTGGCTGACTCATAAAGAGCCTGGATAATTTGCTGAATCCGCACACCTTCTGATGGAGTACTTAATGGCTGTTTATCATGAATCATACATTCTACAAAATCATGAATGAGGTATTCGTTTGCATCTCGTTTTTCTACATAAGCAGGGGTTGTATCCAC
This sequence comes from Halobacillus alkaliphilus, assembly GCF_900113125.1. GTDB lineage: Bacteria > Bacillota > Bacilli > Bacillales > Halobacillaceae > Halobacillus > Halobacillus alkaliphilus. The sequence goes on from NZ_FOOG01000032.1 coordinate 16,007, forward strand.
CAGGGTGTCGTATTTTTCCTGAAATATTTTTAATGGAAAAAGATCCGCTCCGCCTTCGTCTCCTATAACGGATACTTTTTTGCTGCTCAGCTCTTCTTGGTTTGCGGCAAAAGTAGATTCAAACATAAGAGAAGAACCGTTTTCAAACGTAATCATTCCCCTTGCCATATCTTCTACCGAAAAGTTTTCATAATCCCATTCACCCATTAAACCTACACCCTGACGCTGACCAATCTTTTGATAAGTAGCCCCTAAGACAGTTTTAGGCTTTGGATATCCCATTAGATATAAGGCTGTATCAAGCATATGAACACCATTGTCGATAAGTGTTCCTCCGCCCTGAAGCTCTTTATTCGTGAACACGCCCCAGCCCGGGATTCCCCTTCTGCGGTTATAGTGTGTTTGAGCTGCATAAATCTCACCTAATTCATGACCATCAATGTATTTTTTTAACGTTTCCACCTCAGGTTGAAAACGAAAATGAAAACCATAGGTTAAAATTTTTCCAGCTCTTTCTGCTTCTAACATCATTTTCTCTGCTTCCTCCACTGTCATTGCTGGCGGTTTTTCACAAAGTACATGGCATCCGGCCTGCAGAGCTGCAATCGCTTGAGAGGCATGGAATTTATTCGGGGTACAAATACTGACAGCATCAAGATTCTGTTCTTCAAGCATCTGTTGTTCATTTTCATATGCATAAGGGATCGAAAACTCTTCTGCACATTCTACGGCCTTATCTTTATTATGGTTAGACACAGCTATAACTTGAACGTCCTGACCATAGCTCTGGTAACTCGGAATATGAGCACTTCTGGCAATTCCCCCCGCTCCAATAATTCCAATTCGAATGGGTTGTGGCATTTAATTCCTCCTATTAGCAAGCTTGTTTATTCCTGATAGTAACCTTTTACCAGTTCATCCATCACCCGATTAGTACGTAAAGCGGTCTCACCTGTACTTGGGGAGCTCCCTTTACCTGTAAGTTCATCTACAATTTCCTGAATGAGATGCTGTTGAATATGTTTGGGCCGTTCAATAATAAACTGTTTAGTACCTGATTCTTTAATAAGTGTAACCGGTTTTTCATCAAAGGAAGAAAAAATAATCTCTCCTTTGGAGCCGACGATTCGATTTACATCTTCATTTTTGTAAGATGAAAAATTCCAGACACCATTTCCGATTACGCCGCTCTCAAAAAAGAAAGTGCCACTTACAATATCCTCCGCCGGATAAGCTTTAGCCTGGTTGGACGCGATCCCTTTTGCCTCTTTAATAGGACCGAGTAAATAATCAACCAAATCCAATGTATGAGAGGCTACATCATAAAACAGCCCTCCACCGCTTACTTCAGGCAGAACCCTCCAGGGTAGGTTATTGTTCTCATCTCTTTCCACTAGTTTTTGGGTCTGCTGGATGGAAACAAAACGAATGTCCCCAATTTCATTATGGTCGAGAAGTTCTTTTACTTTTAAAAATCGAGGGAGTGATCTTCTGTAAAAGGCTACATACAAAGGGACTTGCTGTTGATTACAAGCTTCTACCATTTCCTTGCATTCCTCTACATTTAAAGCCATTGGTTTTTCAACATAGACTGGCTTGCCGGCTGCAGCTGCCTTCAGGGTGTACTCTTTATGAGAGGCTGGAGGCGTAGCGATATAAACCGCATCCACATCAGGGTCGTTGATTAAATCGTCAGCTTGATCATACCACTTCGGAACCCCATGCCGTTCAGCGTAGTCTTTCGCTAAATCTCCGTTCCGCCTCATCACCGCTTCCAATGAACTGTTTTCTGCTAAATCAAACGCAGGTCCGCTTTTTACTTCAGTAACATCCCCGCATCCGATAATTCCCCATTTTATTTTTTCCATTATTAGTCTCCTCTTCTCGAGAATATAGTATATCTTTTTCACCCAAATACTCTTTATCAAACAATTTTTTAGGATATTCAATAAACTCTCCAATAATCAATATGAGAGAGTTTATACACAATTTATTTTTTCTAATGGCTTTATTAAACGTCAGTGTTGATTTTAAGGTAAAGCTCCCGTTTGTTGAAGGCTCAGTTTCGAGATAAATTGGGTCCGTTACGTTAGATGGATAAGGGCTGGTGGGGAAATAACTCGCTTTCCTATGGGGGAAAGGTGAGCTTCCTCGCTCGTTTCAATCCCTGCGGGATCTCACCTAGTCCCTTCTCCCATGGAAGTCTCGCCATTTCCCCACCAACCCAACTATAATGCTGCGAACGGACCCTGCTATAGCAAAAAGGAACCATGCTGCATCTGCCTCAAATGCTTATAGTACAGGGTTCCTACACGTAAACACACGTAAAAACCAGTTTGGATCATAGATGAGACTGGTTCATTCGAAGGCGTTGATGCAGAGAATTTCGAGCTCTCCATGATCGCAAAGGGGCGGAAGGGAACGGCGAAGACTCCTGCGGGATGAACATGATCGGTGAGATCCCGGAAGGCGAAGCCTGAGGAAGCTCACCACATGGGATGTTCGACTAAGATCGCCACGTCCTGTGGCAACGTCGAACGACCCTGCGTCGTGCAGGGCCGCGGAAAGCGAGCAGTTCCCTGGAGCCCCTTTCTCCACACAATATCTCGAAACTGAGTCTTCAACTATTCGGCCCTATTGCGTAATAAGTCTCTTATGAAAAATCAACGATAAACTTTAACAGAGCTTTTCTAATAAAAATCAACTAAAGACTTTTCATAAATCCCGCAAATATGTAAAAAATGCGTTCTATCCATACAATGACCAGAAGGAACAAGTAAAGAGCAAGCCTCGCTAAAAGAGTATGCTCTTTCTTGTCAAAATTCCATATAAGTATCAAATTAGGATAACCCGGGAGATTAAATCCACTATCCTTTATTTAACCACGTGACACAGCTTTCTTAGCTGATATCGCCGCGAAGGTAATCGTAATGGTGCAGGCGATCACGATGGCAATAACGCCCTGCATCAAATCCCAGAAAATCCACCCATCAATTAAGACCGTCCGCATACTTTCAAAGATATATGTGGTAGGGTTGATGGTCGCAGCTACTTTCAGCCACTGTGCTTCAATTAATTCGTAAGGGACAAAGGTCGTGCTTAAGAAAATAAGCGGGAAAAAGATAAACGTCCCTGCCTGAGCGGCCTGTGCATTCTTCGTACGAAGTGCAACTCCTGCAGAATAGCCCGCGAATGCAAGCCCCCAACCAATTGCGATTAACAATACAAACAGAATACCTCCAAAGCCCGTTTCGACTTCCAATCCCAGCAGAAATGCAATCCCGATGATCAATAAGGTTTGGATAAATAACTGAAGCATTCCCGCAATAATAGGACCGAGGACAATAGCAAGTCTCGAAGCAGGGGTAAGCAAAAGTCTAGAGAAAAATCCGTTCTCAATGTCTTTCACGATTCCCTGCCCGGCTCCCCCGGCTCCTCCAATTGCAGCGGAAACAATGGAAACGGGAAGGATAAAGGCAAGATAGTTAGCTCCCTCAAACATGGGTAACTGGGATATGCCGCTTAATCCTCCTTCATATACTAATAGAAAGAAAGCGGAGATCATTAAGTTTGGAATAAATGAAAAAGGGTTTCTAAGCGTCGTCTTAACACTTCGGAGGGTGATCAGCCATGTATCTTTCCATACGCTATTCCCCATGAACTTCCCCCTCCTTTTCAACCTGTTCACTTGTAATCTTCAAGAATATGTCATCTAGGGTAGGTGAAGATAAATTAACAGTAGCCACTTCAATATTCTCTTGGTCTAACAGCCTGACGAGTTCTAATAATTGCTTCGTGCCATCTTCCACATAAACGGTCAACTTACGGTTTTGCAAGATCACGTCGCCTGAATTCATATGCTCCTTCAGGATTCTTTCTGCTTTTTCTTCCTCTTCCTTTGTTGAAAAAGTTAAAGCGATTAGATCATTGCCTATCTGAGCTTTAAGCTCTCTTGGAGTTCCAGTGGCTACAATCTCACCATCATTAATAATACTGATTCGATGGGCAAGGGAATCCGCTTCCTCTAAATATTGTGTCGTCAGAAAAATCGTAGTTCCATTCTCTTCGTTTAAACGGCGCAGCTCTTTCCAAATGGCCATTCGATTGGATGGATCGAGACCTGTGGTGGGCTCATCTAAAAATAAAATCTTAGGCTCGTTCACGAGCGTAAGAGCTAAATCAAGTCTTCTTCTCATTCCTCCCGAGTAGTTGCCGATTCTGCGTTCTGCCGAATCCGTAAGCTGTACAATGTTCAGCAGCTCTTCCGCTCTTGTCTTAGCATCAACCTTTGAAAAACCAAAGATGCTCGCTTGAAGTTCAATCAGTTCTCGACCGGTAAGATCTGGGTCAACTCCTGTTTCCTGGAGAGCTACACCTATATATCTTCGAACTTTCTCCGGCTCTCGAATCACATCGTGCCCGGCTACTGTTGCCTTACCGCCTGTTGCGTTAATTAAAGTGGTCAAAATTTGTACCGTTGTTGATTTGCCAGCTCCGTTCGGGCCCAGAAATGCGAAAAATTCTCCGTCTTCCACAGTAAAAGAAACATCTTTCACCGCCTGGACATTCCCTTTCTTGAAGGTCTTAGATAAATGTTCGACTTCAATCTTCCCATTCACGACTATCACTCCCACTAAAATTTTCGGCACTAGTGTCAAAAAAATGCTTATCTTAAAGATAACGAATTTCACCTGGAATTTCATCTAATTGTTATCCACGATCACACATTGAATGATTTTTCTCATAGGATAGAGAACTAGTACGTTTGAAGGTTAATGGATCAGGGAATTAATCACTTCATTTTAAAAAACTAGGATCCACCAATACTAGACATTATTCCCTGTTGATCCAATATTTAGAGGGTGTTACGATTAGTAAAATTAGAAATTATCTAACGATTTACAGGAGGTGATAACATGAATTCAGAAATGCTCCAGACTTATTCTTGGATCCTTCCAAGCTTAACAATCATTCTGCTGCTGACGCTTATTGGATCTTACTATGGATTTAAACATCAGAAGTTCAGTCTGATGATTGCAACCGGGATGATGCAAACCATTATAAGTCCATTAATGCCTGCAGCAGTCGGACCTATTGTACTCGGTCTTGGTATTACACAATTTTATATGGGTATGGTTAACCTTAGAAGAACGCAGCCTGCCAAAGAATAAAAGATGAGTATCTTAAAGATACATCATCTTTTTTTGTTTTCCGGACAGGTTTTTAATAAATGCGCATTATTATTTAAGCCTCTGAAAAATCACCAAGTTGATTTTAAAGATAAGCTCCCAATACTTGAAGACTCAGTTTCGATATAAATGGGTCCTTTACGTTAGATGGATAAGGGTTGGTGGGGAAATAACTCGTCTTGTTCCATCACCCAGACACTCGAGACATAAGCCGCTCATCAACGGATTGAAAAACCGCCATCCTTTTGATGCTCGGCTTATGCTGGTCATGTCTTTCGGGGTGATTCCACATTTGAACACTTTCCTATGTCCCTATACGACCTAGGGGCGATCGACGTTGCCTTCTGCAGGGCCACGGAAAGCGAGTCATCCCCCGCAGGACCTTCACGGTAAACCAACATCTCGAAACTGAGTCTTCAAGTAGCCGGCCCAATAGCGTAATAAGTTTTTTTATAAAGAACCAACAACAAAGTTTAATAGAACTTTATTAAAAGATGAATCATTAGCATCGTTTAAACAACAATTCAATCATTATTCAAACCTGATAGAATCTGTTACCTTATATTTATGCAAACCCAACTTACAATTACTTTCAGGAGGCATAAATATGAACCAGACTATTGAAACGATATTAAACCATCGTTCGATCCGGAAATTTAAAGACATTCCATTAACAGACGAACAATTAGATACGATGCTTTCAGCTGCCCAGCAAGCCTCAACTTCCAGTTATATGATGGCTTACAGCATTATCGGAGTAACAGACCCGGAAAAAAAAGAAAAGCTTGCTGAAATTACGGGGCAGAAATATGTTAAAAATAATGGACACCTTTTTATTTACTGCGCAGATCTGCACAGGCCCGTCATGATGGCTTCTGATGAGGAATATGAACAAATGCTTGCCAATCTTGAAAACAGTGAGCATTTTCTAGTGTCTTCTGTAGACGCTGCATTAGCTGCTCAAAATGCAGCCATCGCTGCAGAATCGATGGATCTTGGAATCTGCTATATTGGCAGTATTCGTAATAATTTAAGCCAGGTGGATGAACTACTTTCCCTGCCGAAGCATGTCATTCCCCTTTTTGGTATGGTGACGGGCGTACCGGATCACCAGCCAGAACGTAAACCACGCCTGCCGCAAAAGGGTATATATTTTGAAAATGAATATAAAGAATCAACTCAGGCTGTTGAATCATTTGATGCGCATATTAAGGAATATTATCAATCCAGATCCAGCAATAACCGCATTGATTCCTGGACGGACCAAATGCTCCGTCGCTTTACAACACCTATGAGGATGGACGTCACCGATCTTGTACAGAAGAAAGGTTTCAATAAACGATAATAGTTATATAGTAAAATGGAGCGTGATCAACATGTTGAAAGACCTGGCTTCCAAGCTTAAAAAAGCAGATTCTATCGTAATTCTTACGGGGGCCGGGGTGTCTACAGCAAGCGGCATCCCTGACTTCCGTTCCAGTGAAGGACTGTGGTCGGAGGATGAAAGCCGAGAGTATTATATGTCGAGCGATTATTTCTATCACGATCCAGTAGATTTCTGGAACAAATACAAAACAATTTTTCAAATGAAATTGCTTAAGGACTATGCACCAAATCCCGTCCACCAGTTTATTAAGGAACTCGAATCAGATAAGCAGAAGGTAACGGTCATTACCCAAAACGTCGATGGCCTGCACCTCGCGGCCGAGAGCAGCCATGTTATCGAATATCACGGGACCTTGAACCAGGCAAGCTGTCCGGAATGCGGAGAATCATACTCTCTTGATTATGTGATGCGTATGGAAACACCCAGCTGTCAGAACTGCGGCGCTGTCCTGAAACCGGATGTTTTATTATTCGGAGATATGATTACAGCTCATGACGAGGCAGAACAGGCTATCCAGACGGCAGACTTCCTTCTTGTGATGGGAACGTCTCTCATGGTCACCCCTTTCAATCTTCTGCCTCATTATGCGAAGCAGGAAGTTGGAATGGAAGCAGCCTTAATTAATAGGGAGCCAACTGTTAAGGACCGGTTATTTGATTATGTAGTACATGACGATTTATCGGCATCTGTTGAAAAACTAAGAGATTATCTCTCCTCTTTATAATTTTTTAAATGAAGGCCAGCACCTATCTTCATGGTGCTGGCCTTTTTCATTTCAACTTAGACAGCACGCCATCATAGGTAGGAAGCTTTTAAGGTAAAGCTTCCATTACTTTAAGATTCAGTTTCGAGATAAATTGGATCCATTACTCTATGTGGAAGAGGGCTGGTGGGGAATAACTCGTCTTGTTCCATCACCCGCAGGACCTTAACTACAAACCAATATCTCGAAACTGAGTCTTACAGTATCCGGTCCTATTGCGTAATATGCATTAGATGAGGAGTCACCAAAAAACTTTAACAGAGTCTTTTATTAAAAAGCTCACCAGTCCTTGGACGACTGATGAGCTTTGTTGAAGCTATGCTTTTGTAATACCTAATCTTTGAATCAACGGCTTCAGGGTCAACCCCTGAACGATTAAGGAAAACAAGACCACCGAGAATGTAAATAAAAGTACTTCTTCTCTTCCATCAAAATCCTGCGGCAGACTCAGGGCCAGGGCAATGGACAAGCTTCCACGCAACCCTCCCCAATTTAGCAGGATTCTTTCTTTGGCCTTAAGATCTTTAATCCATCCTGTACTAATATACAAGGCAATCGTTCTTCCTGCGAGCACAATGAGAATCGCTGAAATAATCAGCATCCACTGCCCTGTAAAATCAATATTTCGGATTTCAATGCCCACCATTAAGAAAATCAGTGAGTTGGCAAGCAGCGTGATCACGTCCCAGAAGGTGTTGATATTTGTTTTGGTCTCCTTGGACATGCCGATTTTTGCACCATAATCTCCGAACATAAATCCAGCCACTACTACCGCAATAACTCCGGATGTGTGAAAATGCTCGGCAATGAAATAACTTCCGAAAAACAACAGAGCGCTGAAGGCAATTTCAAGTGGGTAATCATCGAATATGCGAATGATTTGGGAGAATATATAACCAATAATTAAACCGATTAATGCTCCGCCTAACGCAAATTGCAGAAACAGCAGCACACCGCTTCCTAAACCGGCCCACCCCATTTCGATATAGGTGAGCAGGTAAATACTTGCAATCTTAAATAACACGACCGCTATCCCGTCATTAAACAACGATTCGCCTTCCATCACAGTGGATAACTTCTCAGGAACACCTAATGACTTAAAAATCGATAATACACTAATTGGGTCGGTCGCACTCATTAATGCAGCAAAGGTAAAAGCCACAGCTAGAGGCAGATCAAGCAGAAAGTAAGCCCCTCCACCAATCACCAGCCAGGAAATAAACGTGCCAATAAAGGCAAGTCCGATCACCGGTTTCTTTTGCTGATACAGATGATGGAACGGCAGCTTCAATGTGGCGTCACCTAATAATATAGGTAAAAATAAAGAAATGACCGTCGCCTGGAAAACATCCGATTGAGTTATGTAAAATTCGGCTTCTTCAATGATCGGAAACTCCGTTAAACCTAAGACCAGCCCGACCAGGACAAGGGCAATAGAATAAGGTTCCTTCAGTAACTTTGCGATTCCGATTACAGTGACAGAAATAGCAAGTAAAATTAATATTTGAATAAAAGCGTCATGGAATTCGTGCATAGTGGCCCTCCCTGATATATTTCTCTATAATATTGTGTCACATTTTTCCTTTATTTACTATGAACCCCTTTGAACCGCACTCGCAATTCCAGCCATAAATTTCTCTTAAGGGGTATTATAGTTAATTGGGAGAATCCTCCTCCTACAAGCGGGGTGTAATAAATAACGGTAAGTGGATCTAAAAGCCACGAAACTAAGCTTATGGTTTTCACAGGAGAATGGTGCTTTCAATTCCCAGAGTTTAAGGAATTCGGTGAGTTCATCTATACGTTTCCTCTATCCTTATAGTCTAAACATTTTATCTACATTATTATTATCGTTTATCAGTAAATTTTTCTTAGGGAGATGTCCGTCTCCTAATAAAAAAAAGTGCCGAGACATTCTCGGCACTTTACAAATCAACTTACATATTAATAACAGTTACTTTATCACGTACAACGGATTCAAGGCTTTCACGAATACCCTGCACGCCAAGACCGGAGCCCTTAACACCTAAGAATGGGAAATGGTCTGGGCCACGTTCTGTTTTAGCATTGAGCTGAACGGTTCCTACCTCAAGTTTCTGAGCAATCCCAATTGCTTTATCCATGTCTGTAGAGAAGACACTAGCCTGCAGTCCATAGTCGGATTCGTTTGCCAGGCGAATAGCTTCTTCACTGTCAGAGACGCGGATAATCGGCAGCACAGGACCAAATGGTTCTTCCCATGCGATCTTCATATCAGGGGTTACGTGATCGAGAAGGGTCGGATACAGCAGATTCCCCTCACGCTTGTCCCCTGTAACGACGGTGGCGCCTTTTTCTTTAGCGTCATCGATGAGGCTTTGTACATAATCAGCGCTTTTATCATTAATTAGAGGTGTAACAGTGGCATCATCTTCCGGCATACCTACGGAAATACCTTCTACTTGATCGGTAATCTTTTGGACCAGCTCATCTGCTTTTTCGTTCTGCACAAGGACACGTTTGATCGCTGTGCAGCGCTGGCCAGAATAGCTGTAGGCTCCTGCTACGATTTCCTTCGCGGCTTTGTCCAGATCTGCATCTTCAAGAACGATGGCAGGGTCTTTACCGCCTAGTTCAAGTACTAATGGTATCATGGAAGACAGGTCGGCAATGTGACGGCCGGTAGCTGTACCGCCTGTAAAGGTAATCATGTCGACTTCTGGATGCTGGACAAGGAAATCCCCAATAACAGAACCTCTTCCAGTGGCTACTGTAACTAAATCACTTGGCAGTCCAGCATCAATCAGCGCCTCGATTAATTTAATTCCGCTGATGGCTCCCTGAGTAGCAGGCTTAAAGATGACACTATTTCCCTGCATTAAGGCCGGAGCAATTTTAGACGCGGAAAGGTTAACAGGATAGTTGAAAGGGCCAATTGCCAGAATCGTACCTCGAGGCGTTTTCTCTGCAAGACCAATCTTATTAGGGTTGCCTCCCTTAAAACCATCCCCGCGTTTTACACTGCCGTCTAATCGGAAGGCCTCTTCTACGGTATAGCGGATGTATTCAGCGGTACGCGACACTTCCGAAACAGCTGAGCTACGTTTCTTAGCCACTTCGAGCATGATGGATTCGCCAATTTCTTCCTTACGCTCTTCAAGAATTTCTGCCCATTTTTTCAGGATTTCTCCGCGTTCCTGAATCGACTTCTCCGCCCAGGCGGATTGAGCGTCTGCGGTTTTTTTGATGGACGCATCAAGCTCTTCTTGAGAAAGCGACGGCACCTGCCCAATCGTTTCTCCATTGTGAGGGGACGAAATCTCAACGCTTTTTCCAGATTCGCTTACATTCCATTCCCCATGAATTAATGTTTTTAAGCTTAGTTCTGTTTTAGTTGTCATGATTGTACTCCTCCCAATAAATCTCAAACGAACCCATCCTCCGATGGATTAACCGTTTGAGTAGTCCATATTATTACTCCAGGTTTTTCTATGGAGTGAATATTGTTCTCGTGTTCTTGCTTTTTGCATGTAGCAGGAATTCAAGTTACCTGGCAACCATTTCTTTTATCCTAATATTCTGAAATTTCAGCATCCATATGGGATCGATTCCAACTACATAACCACTCTTTTAAAAATTTCAAACAAGTACATTTGCTTTTCCTAATGTAAACTTTTTCAAGTTTATGCTTTAGAGCGATAATGTACGCGCTGTTTTTATTACTATAAGAGTTCTGACTTTTTTTATCAAGTGTTCAGACTTCTGATTTTCAAGGGATTGACCAAGGAAGCGTTTTCAATAAGCGGGGTGGAAAAGAGCGTAGAAAAGCCCAGGCTGTAGGGATCTCTCCCTTTGAACACCTGGGCTTTTTTAAACCAATAATTTTTTTATAATTTTATTGTTTTAATTTAGGGTTTTCTTGTTTAGCCTGCTCTACTCGAGGTTTACGATAACCTCCAGCAATGTCTGCCTGTTTAAATTCTTTTGCATAGGCTACTTCCTGAGCATCTGAAAGTTTAAACCCACTTCCACCGATTGGTTGATACTGTGAATTACGTGCCATTTTGTACTCATCCTTTCTCTAGAAACTGGGTTACATTTAAAGGTTACCCTGCTTCAAAAAAGAATAAACATACGTTTTATAATTTTGCTGCGGTCAGGCAGTCTAAATAAAATTCCATTTGTTCACTTCTCTTGAATCTAAAAGATCCTCTGTGTTTTCCCGATAGGTTTTGTAATGGACTGTCTGAATATGGTTCTGGACAGCAACGCTGTCTTTCCATACCTCGTATAGGAAAATAGTATTTGATTCGACGGATTGATGAAGGTCATATTGAATACACCCTTCTTCTTTCCTGGAGGCCTCTTTCACCTTTTCAAGTTCATCAAGCAGCGCGTCTTTATGACCGTCCTTTGGTTTAAATAAGGCGGTGATCGCTATTTTTCCCAAATAAATCTCCTCCTTCCATGTTCACTAACTTTATCACGAGTCTTCTTCCTCTCACACCTATTTGAACTTAGATTACGTGAGCAAACTATTTCGTTTTTTTCTGTGGGGGTGATATAACAATATGCGTAGTACAAAATAATCAACACAATGCAGAATAGGAGGCTGACCATCATGAGCAAGAAGCAAGTATTAATGGTAGTAACCAATCATAGAAAAATTACCGATGATTACGAAACTGGTCTATGGCTGGAAGAATACGCCGTTCCTTACAATGCCTTCAAGGACCAAGGCTATGAGGTGAAAGTAACCAGTATTCAGGGCGGAGAAGTTCCCCTTGATCCAAACAGCATCCCTGAAGAAGAAGTCACGGAATGGCAACAGGCTCAAGAAGAACTTAAAGATACCGCTAAACTCTCTAAGGAAGACGCAGAGGGATTTGAAGGAATCTTTCTACCGGGAGGACATGGAACAATGTTCGATTTCCCTGATAATGAGACCCTTCAATATGTATTGCAGCAGCACGCAGAACAGGGCAACATTATCGGTTCGGTATGCCACGGTCCAAGCGGACTGGTCAATGCCACTTATAAAGATCAGACCCCAATCGTTCAGGGTAAAGCTGTCGCTGCGTTTACAGATTCGGAAGAAATTGGCATGGAGCTCGATCTTTTTATGCCTTTCATGCTTGAAACAAAACTCCGTGAGCTTGGAGCTCATTTCTCTAAAGGAGAAGACTGGACTTCTCACGCCGTACGAGATGGTAATTTAATTACCGGGCAAAACCCAATGTCCAGCGAACGTGCCGCTGAATTAATGGTTGGAGCTCTAGAAGAAAAATAAGCAATAACCATGTTTAGCTCTTCTCTTCACCAAGAGAAGAGCTTTTTTATGAGTACAACGATCTTTTGATTCGGGTGATCCACCGTTTGAACCACCCCACTGGCCTGTCGCTAAGGGGTTAAAGACAACTCCCGTCCTTCATAACCCTCTGTCTTAATAAGATGGTACTCTCCATCTACCCAGTCTTTCAGTTGATCGTGGTACCATTCACTTCTAAAGTGGCCCGATTGTCCTGGTCCTACCAGCTGATAGGCTTCTTTCATATTCTCAAGGTCCATCACAAACCGCCATGAAGCCCCGTGATTAACCAGTCCTTTACTATTATATCCAGCTGCTCTCACCGTGACCCTGCTGCCGCTCACCGGGAGAGGTTCGCCAGGGTTAAAGAACCGCTCCAACATTTGAATGTTCGACAAAGGATGAGTAAATTCAACAGCATGGCCTGCTCCCCACGTCCACTCTTCTAGAGCTTCCCCGTGTTCCTCAGTTAATTCTGTGATTGTCTTTTGAAAGGCAGCTGTAACCACCCCGGAAACACCTCCGTTTTTATCCATCCAAATCGAAGATCCACCTTCTTGCACTTTACGCAGTATTTCATCTGTGGTCTGGCCAGCTCCGTGAAATAAATCAATCATTTCTTCCGGAATTGCCTCGTTGTATAACTCTTTCTGAATATTTGCCATCCATGAATGAAAAATAAGTGGCTGGGCAAGATCCTTCTGGTCCTCATAGTTCCATTCCTGCATGAGTTTAAGTGCTTCTGTTTCGGACTCAGAAAGTGCTCCCTTTTTCGTAACCTCAAATAAATAAGGGACAAACTCCTGGGCCTGTAAATTCCTCACATCCATTTGCATATCCATAACTTTCTCAGAGGTTAATGGTTTCTTTTCTTCAAGCATCTCGACGATACGCTTATAGCGATAAGGCTGAGCCCAGTTATGACTGATATGATATGGATAGTTGTCATCAGCAATCTTATTATTAGCGGTAGCTATAAATCCTTTGTCAGGATTTACGGTTTTAGGCAGCTCGTCAAACGGAATATATCCCTGCCAAAGATCTTCCTCTTCCCAGCCTCTCATAGGCAGTAAAGCGTCGTCGGCATTGTTGTAAATAGGTATCCTGCCATTTGCTTTATAAGCAATTGTGCCATCCTCAGAAGCAAATACGAAATTCTGAGCCGGCGCCAGGAATTTTTCCAGTCCTTTTTCGAACTCGTTCCAGTTTTTCGCTCGATTGATTTCCAGTATGGCTTCCAGTTCAGTGGTAGGGTCCAGAGCCGTCCATCTGAGAGATAAAACGACATCGTCACCGCTTTGTTCGGCGAACTCACTAATTACCGGTCCATGTCTCGTTTCCACAACTTCATAGTCAAGCGTTTCCTGATCTTTTACACGAATCGGCTCTTTGATCACATCTGCCTGCTCCCATTCGTCTTCAAATAGAAATTGACTGCGATTCTCGGGATTTCTTTTCTCTAAGTATAGCTGCTGAACATCAGGACCGACATTAGTTACCCCCCAGGCAATCTGGTTGTTATGTCCTAAAATAATGCCTGGAATTCCTGCAAAAATTACTCCGGACACATTATAATCGGGTGCATTTAATTGCATTTGATACCAAATCGACGGAGTAGCCAGACCAAGGTGAGGATCATCCGCAAGTATGGGAGCCCCTGATTCGGTCATATCTCCGCTCAAGACCCAGTTATTACTGCCGTTGAACTCATGCGGAATGACGATATTTTTAAAACTTGCCGCTACATCCACTTTTTCAGTTTCTTCCAGGATTTTCGGAGCTTCTGCGGGATAAGCAGGAAACAATTCCATAGCCTGTTCTTCTGAAAACTCATTGGTTAAATAATAATTAAAAGCCTGACGTTCCCAGTGCCCGCCTAAATCAAAGGCCATGTATTTTCCTATCGTTAACGAATCTACCGGTTTCCACGGATCTGGAGAAAATCCCATTAACGTAAATTCAGGAGGCAGCCGGTTCCCCTCTTCCGCTTCTTTCATATATGCATTTACACCTTCAGCAAAAGCCTCTAGGCTTTCGACGGCTTCATCTGAATAAGCAGAGAGTGACGCTTCCGCTGCTCTTCTTAACCCAAGCGTTCTAAAGTATTTATCCTGATCGATGGTGGCTTCCCCGACCACTTCACTTAACGTTCCTGAAGCCTGTCTCCTGGCCATTTCCATTTGAAATAACCGGTCCTGAGCCTGGACATAACCTTGAGCTATAAATAAATCACGAGTGGAATCTGCTGTGATATGAGGTATTCCCTGCTCATCACGAACCACTTCTACTGTACTGCTCAGAGATTCCAACTGAATTTCTCCATTTACCTCAGGTAAGCTGCGATTAGTGTAAACGCTTACAAAAATAACTATACCTATGACGATTGCAATGAAAATCATCCCCAGGATAAAGACGATTTTTTTCCATCTTTTTTTCGGATTTGGTTCTATATATGTACGTTTGGCCGTCTCCATGTAATCACTCCCCCCTGCCATTATATCTCAATTGAATAAATAA
The DNA here is from genome assembly GCF_900113125.1 of Halobacillus alkaliphilus. Classification (GTDB taxonomy): domain Bacteria; phylum Bacillota; class Bacilli; order Bacillales; family Halobacillaceae; genus Halobacillus; species Halobacillus alkaliphilus. The sequence continues at coordinate 31,150 of NZ_FOOG01000032.1, forward strand.
ATGAATACAATTAGAAGCCCGGACAGGCTCCAGGATGATTAGACAGAGTTAGTACCGGGTACATACTTCAGAGCATGAGATGCTATAATTTTGGAGGTGAACGGAAGTGGAAAAAACAAATATTCAAGGTACTTCCATTAATGCAAGCCGTCTCGGCTTAGGAACATGGGCGATCGGCGGCTGGATGTGGGGTGGAACGGATGAAAAACAATCCATAGATACCATCCATACAGCGCTTGATCAAGGAATTAATCTTATTGATACCGCTCCAGTATATGGTTTTGGACGCTCCGAGGAAATAGTAGGAAAAGCCGTTCAGCAATATGACGGTGATCGAGAGGATATCATTCTGGCCACTAAAGTAGGCATGGACTGGAACGATGACTCTGTCTTTAGAAATGGCAGCAAAGAGCGAATTCATAAAGAAGTAGAAGATTCCTTACAGCGCTTGCAGACAGACTATATTGATATTTATCAGGTTCACTGGCCTGATCCGATTACTCCGATTCACGAAACAGCAGAAGCTCTGCACTACCTTCATAAGCAAGGAAAGATTAAGGCGATCGGTGTTAGTAACTTTTCACCAGAACAAATGGATATATTCAGGGAAGCAGCACCGATTCATACGCTGCAGCCACCGTATAACTTATTTGAAAGAGATATTGAAAAGGATATTCTTCCTTACGTGCAGGAACACAACATGACCACAATTTCTTACGGATCTCTCTGCCGCGGTCTTCTTTCAGGTAAAATGTCCTCTGACCGGGAGTTTGAAGGCGATGATTTGAGAAATGAAGATCCTAAGTTTCAGCAGCCAAGATTCAAGCAGTACTTAAACGCAGTTCAGGAATTGGATCAGCTTGCCCAGAACCGTTACGGTAAACGAGTCCTGCACCTCGCTCTTCGCTGGGTGCTTGATCAGCCAGGTTCCGGAGTCGCTTTAATGGGCGGCCGCCGTCCGGATCAGCTGGATCCTGTTAAGGAAGTGGAAAACTTCAGTATTGATCAGGAAACGATGCAGGATATTGACGAAATTCTCAGCAAGCATATTAAAGATCCAGTAGGACCTGAATTTATGGCTCCACCTGACCGTCAGGAATTAGGGCTTAAATAAATTCCATAAAAACCGAGCTTGCCTGCCAAGCTCGGTTTTTCTATGATGGTAAGGGAACCATTGTCATGCTCAATCGTATGAATGAATGTAAATAAAAGGAGGGCAATTCATGGAGATTCTCATATGGGCAATTATTATCGTATGTTTTATAGCCAGCTTCGCAAGCATTATTTTTCCAATCATTCCCGGACCACTGGTTTTATGGATCGGGTTCCTGGCTTATTTTTTCTTTCTTAATGGCGAAGAATTGTCATGGTTTTTCTGGGTAGGAGTCATATTATTAACCGTCTTGCTCATTGTTTCGGACATAATTGCTAACAGCTATTTTGTAAAGCGATATGGAGGAAGTAAGTGGGGGGAACGCATGGCCGCTGTTGGGGTAATCGTCGGTTCATTTATTATCCCCCCGTTTGGAATTATCGTCCTGCCTTTCATTCTCGTTATCGGAACCGAATTGATTCAAAAGAGATCAAATGAAGAAGCTTGGAAAGCGGCAATTGGCTCCCTATTTGGATTTTTGAGTGGCACCGTAGCCAAAATCGTCATTCAGTTAATTATGATTATTTGGTTTTTCTTTGAAATTTAACAAATATGTAAAAGTCCCAGGTAGTATCCATCTGGGACTTTTACATGAAACAAGATCTTACATATAAATCTTATTTTTATTAACCACCTATCCTAGAAGGTCCAAAGAAAAATTAATCATGCTTTCTCGCTTCTAACTCTTCGGTGACTTGGACAACAGGCTCATCCCAGGGATGGTTAGGGTAAATACCATGCTCAATGATGTTGGTTAGCAGCTTTTCATCTCTGGGGATGGAAAATTCCACTCGGACTGAAGTTACTTTTGTCGTTTCTCCTATGTTCCCTTCTGTCGGTACAGAGGTTTCAGAAGGAACAAACTGTTCTACTCCATCATTTGAATGCCAGACCACATTTTTATAATTCCCATACTTCAAGTCATCAATCTTTAATACTCCTTCAATGACTTTCTCCAGATCTTCTGGTACGACAAACGTTCTGATTCTATAGATTGGTTTTAACTGCATAAACAATCTCCTTTCCTAGCAAGCTTGATTACTATCTTACCATTTATTTCGGCTTCTTATTTCTTCCGTTCACATGCGGAAATAGCTTCTTTCTAACCGGGTACCTTTATGAACTGTAAAATGGATGTTTTTGTCATGATGCTAGTCCTATAGTAACTTACCTGATCATAATAAGAGAGTTTAGTCTTCCAAATTTTTTAAGGATGACAGAGAGTGAGTTGTGCCCTCGGTGGACACGGTTCCTTTCGTTTTACCTTCAACACTCTGCCGCTTTATTTAAATGGATCCTAGATACAACTCCTTCAATAGTTAGAAAAGGATAAGAAAACCACCTAAACCTATTACGATAATGAATCCAATGAAAACAGCTTTTATGATGCGCCTTTCTTTCGATTCCAGGAGAAGAGTTTTCTCGAAATACCTTATGATGCTTCCCATGCAAAGAATACTAACCACGATTAAAAAATTTCCTATATGGTCATCTACTAATAAAAATTTTATTGATGCAAGCAGCAACATTAAAACGACGCCATAAGCACTACTCAAGTAGAAAAGCTCTGTTTTCTTTTTTTCTTCCAAAACTTTTTCCTCCTTACCATTTAGAAAGGGGTGCCCACTTTTGAAATTCCCTTACACTACTCTGAAAGTATAGATAGACTTGTAGTGGTTAACTATAGAAGGTCTATTATTCTATGAAAATGTTTATATTCTCTAGTTCATAGGACATGTTACCTCTTCATCAATTAAAGACTCCATTCCTTTCATTCTCCATATTAACAGTACCAAGTCATTAAATATTAAGTGATACAAGATGGTTAGACAACGCACAAAAAAAATGGGTGATATCCTTAAGTATTTAAGCCACAATTTTATCTTGACTATTGGAATTACGAACTATGTGGATGAGGAAGTATCCACTCTTTTTAGAGGACTTATCACAATCGAAGATATTTGGTTTGCCGAGAAAAATACCTTTATACTAGTCGAAGAAACAAAGAAAGAGAAGGACAGCCTGCCAATCGTTACATTCACTATTAGAAACGATAAGCACCTCAACTCACTAGTAGGATCTATGGTATTCGCTCGTTCATTTGAATCCAATATCAAAACAAAACAGCCCTCTCCTGGATGTATTAAGGAGAGGGCTGTTAGATTCGTTCTTTATTCTAGTTACGTCCCATACCTTTTAAGAAATTCATAAGCATGGTAATGCTGCGATTGATTTCTGGGTCTTTTAGAGCTTTAGCTAAATCCAGGACGGATGTTTTTTCCTTGGAGGAAGCAGCAGCGTTCATCTCTTCCATACCCTGGTTAAGCTTAGAGGTCACGTCCCTTACTGTCTTCAGGTCCAGATCGCCTAGAAGATAGACAATTTCCGGAATATTCTCCAGGATACCCGTATACATATCACGGTTGATTTCCTCTACAATGTTGGCGAGTATTTCTTTTCGTTTGTAGGTAAAAGCCGTAGCAGCATCGAGTGTCTCACTTTCCTCAAGAGCCTTTAAAAGATCAATTCCCTTTAGAATTGCCGTTTTATTATCGGCTATAGCCGTCTTTACTTCCTCAAAATCTTTCTCAATTTGTTCCTCACGGCTGGCTTCATACTTTTTAATACTAGTAATTGGTTTCGCCATTATCGCTTCACCTGACTTCCAGGAAATTCGTAATCGTCACGCTTCCATTTCTCCTCAACTTTGACACCCATTTGAGGGACCGGATTTCCGCGTCTGTGATTGTTAACAGGAATTGGTGATTTACCTTCTTTTGTCAGAACTTTCATTTTGACCGCAATCTCTTTATAGGCTGGTGTATCCGTATCTTTATCAACCCGGTTATCCGTGAGGAAGTTTACAGCAGACTTTCCGGTTCCGTTCATCGGTACGAACAGTTCTTTTCCTTTAACGCGGTCTGTAACGGTAACGGTTCCAGTTGCTTCCCCTGATTCAGAGATGAGCTTAACCCGGGCTCCTTCTTTGATACCCCGTTCTTTTGCCAGCTCCTCTGAAACTTCAACGAAGGAATCCGGCGTCTTCCTGGATATACCTGCGGAGCGGTACGTCATATTCCCTTCGTGGAAATGCTCGAGTAAACGTCCATTGTTTACGTGTAGGTCATATTCTTCTGTCGTATCGTACATTAATTCAAAATCTAATGGATAGAGACGAGCTTTTCCGTCTTCAAATGGAAAACGATCGACAAATAGTAAAGGTTCGTCCGTTCCATCTTCCGCTACCGGCCATTGAAGAGAATTATAGCCTTCCAGACGATCATAAGTGACACCCGCAAATAATGGTGCTAGGCTTGCCGCTTCGTCCATGATTTCTGAAGGACTTTCATATTTCCAATCAAATCCTGCTTCTTTGGCTACATCCTGTAAGATTTCCCAATCAGGTTTTGTCCCTTGAAGCGGTTCAAAGGATTTATACAAGCGTTGAATCCTTCTTTCAGTGTTCGTAAAGGTTCCTTCCTTCTCCAAACTTGGAGCCGCAGGAAGTACCACGTCTGCGTATTCCGCTGTTCTTGTAAGGAACAGATCCTGCACGATAAAGAAATCAAGTTTTTCAAAAGCTGCGGTTACATAGTTAATGTTAGCATCCACGATTCCTGTATCCTCGCCAATTACATACATCATGGACAGATTTCCATCGTGAATCGCTTCTATCATTTCGTGATTATCCATACCTATTTCTTTAGGTAGATCTACGCCCCATGCCTCTTCGTAACGCTTTCTTACCTCTTCATCCGTTACGCTTTCGTAACCTGGGAATTGATCAGGCTGGCTTCCAAAATCACTGCAGCCCTGTACATTATTATGACCGCGGAGTGGATAAGCTCCCGTACCTGGTTTGCCATAATTTCCTGTGATCAGAAGCAGATTGGAAATAGCTGTGCTGGTATCACTTCCGAGCATATGCTGCGTTACACCCATTGCCCAGCAGATGGAGACCGTTTTGGCTTCCACAATCTCTTTCGCAAGGTCTTTTAAATCCTCTTCTGAGAACCCGGTCATATTGGCTGCGTATTCTAAAGTGAACGGTTCCAGGCTTTCTCTGTAATCCTCAAATCCATTTACCCAGTCGTTCAAGAAGTTTTTATCTTCCCAACCCTGATCCAGAATGTATCTAGTTACAGCTGAAATCCATACAAGATCGGTACCGGATTTAGGACTGAAGAAACGATCCGCGCGTTTAGCCATTTCGTGTTTTCGCAGGTCAAACACAAAAAGTTTTTGTCCAAACAGCTTTTGGGAACGCTTGATACGGGATGCCAGTACAGGGTGGGATTCAGCCGTATTTGAACCAATGGTCATTACCAGTTCAGATTTCGCAAGATCATCAATCGATCCTGAATCTCCTCCATAGCCAACGGTACGGAACAGCCCTTTGGTTGCCGGTGCCTGGCAGTAACGGGAGCAGTTATCCACATTATTGGTACCAATGACCTGACGGGAAATCTTCTGCATCAAATAAGACTCTTCGTTTGTTGCTTTAGAAGAAGAGATGAATCCTAGGTGATCGGCTCCCTTTTCAGCTTTAATTTCATTCATACGGCGAACCGCATATGCAATTGCTTCTTCCCACTCTACTTCTTCAAAGGTATCTCCGCGGCGGATCAGCGGTTTTTGCAGACGATCATCTGAGTTCACATAATCCCAGCCAAATTTCCCTTTCACACAGGTGGAAATTCCATTTGCCGGAGACTCAGGGTGAGGTTCTACCTTCAGAATTTCGCGGTCTTTTGTCCATACATCAAAAGAACAGCCAACTCCGCAGTAGGTACAAACGGTTTTCGTTTTCTCGATCCGCTCTTCACGCATGGCGGCTTCTGAGTCAGATACGGCAAATAACGGACCGTAACCTGTTTCTACTTTTTTCGTTAAATCAATCATCGATTTCAAAATTCCTGGCTTTTGATCGGTTATGAAACCGGCTTCTTTTTCCATTCCTACTTCCATCATGGCATTACACGGGCAGACGGTAGAGCACTGGCCGCAGTTTACGCAGGAAGACTGGTCAATCGGCACATCGTTGTCCCAGATAACCCTTGGCTCCTGGCGTTCCCAGTCAATGGTAAGCGTTTCGTTTACCTGAACGTCCTGACAAACTTCTACACAGCGTCCGCAAAGGATACACTGGTCCGGATCATATCTGTAAAAAGATCCGGAGTCATCACGGTTGTAAGATGTAGGCTGGAACGGACGAGACTGGTGATCGAGCCCAAAGTCCGCCATCGTATTATGAATCTCGCAATCTCCATTATTATAATCACATACGGTGCAATAAAGTTCATGCTTTTCAAGAACACGGTCAAGCGCCTCTTTCTGAGCTTTATGTACATGAGGCAGCTTGGTCTGAACCCGCATTCCCGCTTCCACTTTCATTCCACAGGCTCGCTGAATTTCACCATTCACCTGAACCATACAAGTATCACATGTCTGAATCGGTCCTAGTGATTCGTTGTAGCATATTTGAGGTACATCCTCGTTTGTTGTGTTAATTAAGTCTAATAAATTCTGTCCCGGATCTGCTAAATATTCAGTGCCATTAATGGTCACGACGGTATGATCTCTGTCGATCAATTGAATTCCTCCCTGTTCGATGTGACGATTTCGTCATTTTCTTTTAACTCAATACGCTCCGGATGAGTATAAACATTCATCCTCCCACCGCGGATAAATCCGACAGCGGTTATGTTTAGATCTTCAGCCAGCTGCAGGGCTAAATCCGTAGGAGCCGACTTAGACAGCAGGCACCCGATTCCCATTTTGGATACCTTTAAGAGTACCTCTGAAGAAATACGGCCGCTGAAAATGATGACGTGATTTTTTTTGCGGCCTCCGTTTTTAATTACGTGGCCATAGAGTTTGTCTAAAGCATTATGTCTTCCTATATCTGAAAACTGGATTTCTATTTCTCCATCTGAAGCTATGGCCGCCTGGTGGACACCACCCGTACGCTGAAAGGTGTGGGCGTTTTCATGAAACGATTCCATCAGCTGCATACAGCTTTCCGGAGATAAAGAAAAATGGTTCATCACGGTTCGGGCCGTTTTGGCATCATTTTGAAAATAAAACGCCCGGCTTTTCCCGCAGCAGGAACCAATCCAGCGCTTCTGTTCGTTTTCTCCCACTGGAATGGGACGAGAAGTTTCTACATAAGCAAAACCACGCTCTTCATCTATAGATAGCTGCTTAATTTCTTTTACTGTGTAGATCGCTCCCTCGGTTGCTAGAAACCCAATCACCAATTCTTCCAGGTGATCCGGAGTACAGACCATTGTGGCGAACTCCTGACCATTAATCATAATGGTGAGAGGAAACTCTTCGGCTACAATGTCCGTTGTATCATAGGAGGCAGTACCATCTACGCGTACCATATTCCATTTTTTTGTACCTTTATCCATAGTTCCTCCCACTTCCCAGTAATTACAACTCATTTTCCTCTTTTGGAAAGTTTTAAACCTTTGCAATTAAAGCTTTCCAGTTTAACACTGGTATCTATACCCTATTGTTCCAACTTATTACTATTTTTTCAAATATTTATGCCTGAATAGCCAGTACATAAGAATAACAAGTCCTCCAGCTGCACCAAGCATCCCTCCTGTAGCCCCTATCTTTCTGATAGGAAAAACGTCCACTGCTAACCCGCCACCTAACATCATCATCCCAAGGATTACATTCGAACCTGACTCAATAAACCCAAACACACTTCCCTGCCGGACGGAAGGAATCCTTTGCATAACGAGTGTATCCAGGAAAGCTCCCGACATTGCGCCGATGAGAGATATCACAAAAAAATACAGCATAAGTTGAGATAACGTCCCCGCCTGGCTCGCTGCCCCCTGCAGAATCCCTTCCACGACAAGCGCGAGTATGGAAAAAAGCAACAGATGATGCTTCACGTGCTTCATTAAGAAGAAACTCGTCATCATTCCTGTTCCAAGTGCACCATAAAGAAGCCCTACCCCAAGTTCCCCGCTCGAAAAAATTTCAACGGCATACACGCTGATCAGCACGTTGAAAATTCCATCCATACCTGCGCCTGTCCACTGAATGAAGACGGCTAAAAGAATACCTGTACTTAACCAGTCCTTGGCTTCCATCTGTATGCCTCGAGGTTCGGAATTCTCTTGAACAGAATTTTTCTTTACTTCCAGATTTCTAATAAAAAAAGCGGCGGCAGCAAATGACACGGCGTTAAACACAAACGCCATATCCGTTCCCCATAAATAAGCGGCGGCACCCCCGGATACGGACCCTAAAATAAGCACAATTCCGACTCTGAATTGTTCCAATCCATTAACTACCGTTAATTGTGAAGGTTCGGTTATTTTTCCAATTGTGCTTTTCCTAATTGGCTGATAAAAAGCCTCCCCAGAAGAGAGGACCAAAATTCCTGTGAATGCAATCCACATATCCTTATCCGATTCAATTAAAGTAAAGCTGAGTGCGAAAGGAATCCGAAGCAGGTCAGCTGCTATCATAAGGTTTCGGGGATCGATTCGGTCGGCGGCTTTTCCACCAAGCGGTGAAAGGATAAGGTAAGGAAGAATTCTCAGGCCGAGTGCGGTACCTACCGCGAGCCCTGAGCCGGTAATCTGTAGAATAAGCGTCAACACGGCGACCTGACTGAACCTGTCCCCTACTCCACTAATGATGCCTGAATAAAATAAATAACGGTACGAACGGTTTGCTAACATCCTTAGACCCTCCAAAATTTCTAATTAGATATTCATCTAATTAGTTAGGGAAAAAAAGAGACCAGCGTCATCTTAGACGACGACGGGCCACATTTCTTGAGGATTAAGTTCATAACGATTGTTTTCTCTGTACATGAAGTGATGCATAATCCATTCTCTTCGCACCGTAGCATAATCCTCAAAGAACGTTTGAATGTATTCGTTCACTTCTTTCTCCTCATAAGTTTTTCCCGGTTGGAATGCTTTCACATAATAAGCCAGAATAATGACTCGCTTCTTCAACTGGCTGGGCATCTGCTTGAGTTTTCCATCTACAGTGATAAAGTTTTGAAGAATCTGACGCTCTTCTTTCTCTGTTACCTGCCACTCTTTATCAGTCTTCACTTTTTCATCTCCTATTCGCGTCACGGCCTCTGCCATAAATGTAAGTTTCTTTTCATCCAGATAAAAATAAATCGTGTTTTTATCGCGGCGGGAATAAATCATTCCCGTATCCTTTAATTTCTTTAAGTGATGGGTAATTGTCGGCGGCCGAAGTCCAAGTTTCCCTGCAATGGCTTGCCCATGAAGCGGTCCCTGTCTTAGCAGAGCAATAATACGTAACCGGGTCGGGTCTCCAACGGCTTTATGAAAAGCTACCATTTTATCTAACTGCATAATAAGACTCCTTTTCTATCTAATTAGTTATATATCTAATTAGATAGTAATGAAATTAATGAGTAAAGTCAATGTAAATTACTTTCTTTAAGACCAATAAAAAATCAGCTTAGTTATATCTAAGCTGACACTATATAGCTGGGTGCTATTTATATTTTTCATCTAATTGTTCTTTCCACCGAACCAGAATGAAGATTATAAGCACAATCATCACTACGACAATCAGAGTTCGCAGCATTCGAAGACCTTCAAAAAGGCCAAAATAGGATAGTCCCAGGGTGATTCCAATAATCATTCCCGCTGAGACCAGTATGCTTCCATAAACTTTATCATTAACGTCTTTCATTTAGGACCCTCTTTTTCTTTATTTACAGAATTTCATCTAGCTAAATAAGAGTATTACGCCTAAAATGGTTACAAAAAGTAGCGCGATTTCCACTAGAGATACTTTATAATTCTGCCTGTTAGAGCAGAACTTCCATTCTGCGAAAGTCCGGAAGCTAAGTTGGACTATTATAAATCCAGTCATCAATCCCGAGATAACCAAGGGATTATTTATAGACCACGGCATCGATGCTAGGAGGAGGATTATAAATAAAGCACGAAGCATCAAATCCCCTTTTTTACGGAAATTATTGATATGGTTATAGGAATTCCACTTCTTCTTATCTGCACCTAATAGATTTCTCAAAATTATCGGGATACCTATCACAGGAACGATAAGGGCTGCTGCAATTATAAAAAAATACATCTCAAAAACATAATCCGCTACGTTGTTTTCCAACTAAATCAACTCCGAATTAGGATGATAACTTAAAAGTAATGCACCCTCTAAAGAGGTGTTTTATCATATCTATAGATAAACACTTTTTAATATGAGTTAAACGGAAAAAAAAGTACCCAATAATCATTCATTGGGTCTTAAGCTTCTCTATAACGGAAAATGGCCGTAATGCGTCACTTTTCTTTTCGGTCTTCTTCAAATGTACCCCAGTCATATCCTGACTTCCCCCAGCTGACTAGAAACAAGGCTGGTGCTGCAATCATCAAGAGTGCTATAACTAAACCCATACTGAAAAACCACCTTTTAAGAACGACTTTCATTACTCATAATTTAACATAATTAACCAATTATTTGAATAGAAATGCATCTTCTTACCATATTGGGTTTGAGAAAACGGTGAAACTCTATAAACATGATCGATGAGACCCCGCAGAACGTTAAGAGCTCAGCCATGGAAGCGAGTCGTTTTCCTGAGGATGTCTAGAAACTGAGCATTCCAGCATCATGAGTTTATCTGAAAGAATTTTGAGGGATAATGAATCTGATCTTTTTTAAAAAGAGTTTTCACTATTTCTGGTTTTTCATGAACGCGAGGACTTTCTGATCAATCCAGCCTCTCTCCTGTTCTCTCCCCTCAAAATTTTCCGTATGCAGATAAGCCGTTAGTGCATCGTACAATTCAGAGTCTGGCAAATCAATGCTTTCCGTGTAGTTTAACCGGTGAAGTTGAGCGATAATATCCGCTTTTACTTCCCCTTCAACGGGTAACCTATGCTCCTCAAGCGTTTCTCCAAAATAAAGCTGCTGCAGTTGATAAATGCGAACAAGTTCCTGGATAGGCTCAGGATGGTCATCCACCCGAAGGTCTACAAAAACGTCACTCAATCCGCCGTATCCGCCTTTATCTTTGACAACATATAGGGCAGCCGACTGCTTCCCGCGGCTGTCTCCTCCAGCTTCCTGTGCAGCCTTTAATCCTTCAAGCAAACGGTCAGCAAGAGAACCCGAAGCTTGCTCAAAAGCACGCCCCATATGGGTTACCGTCTCTTTGTTTACCAGAATATTTCCCTGTGCCGCATAATGTTCTCCTGTTATGCCACCTGCCCACTCATAACACTGCTTACCTGTGAAAGTTGCGGTGTTTCCTTTCGCATCTACTACCCCTACCTGACGATCTTCTGAAAATTCATCTTCCGCCGTCAGTTTCTCAATCACTTCACTCGCTGTATAGCCTTCTTCAAGAAGGGCAAGCCCATTCGGTCCGTAGGAAGGGTTAGCAAAAGCCTGGGTCGCAATTGCTCCCACGCCCGCTTTGGCCCAGGGAACTACCGAACCTACCCCTAGAAATTTCGACTGTACGGCCACTCCTAACTCTCCAGTTTTCGGATCGTATCCTGCGATAGAAAACGTGGCTATGATATTAGATTTATTTTTATTCATAATTTTTCCCTCCATTCCGTACTTTTTCGACTCCTATCCTGATAAATCCTTCTTAAAGAAAAGAGAACATTGTTATGTTTTTACAATAAGTAAACGGGTATTATTTCTACTGTACATCATTATTGAAAAAGGAGATGATACGAATGAAACCGATGATTCGTGAATATAGTAACGATGAAAAGTTGATGACAGACGTTAAATCATTACAGGATAATGGCATCCACCCAACCGATATATACATTCTTTCCCATGATGATGACCGCACCAATCGCATCGCTAACAATGTGGATGCAAACACGATCGGGTTTTCCGAACAGGATTTCACCAATATCATCAGTAACATTTTCAGCAAACAAGGTGACGAGCTGCGTACGAAGCTACAGGAAATGGGATTCTCAGAGTCTGAAGCTGAAGAATACGAAGAGGATATGGATGAAGGAAAAGTTCTTCTCATCCTGACCGATCAGGAGAAAACTTCAGGCATTTTAGACTAAATCAAAATTATAGCTCACTGACGCTGTCAGTGAGCTCTTTTTAATAGGTAGTAAACCAAGTCCATTTTTGGAGATGATACGTAATGTAGCGAACAAGAGTTAAATTCCCTTTGTTTTCCTCATAGTCCGCTGTGTAATGTCCGCTGTCATTATTCCAAATCCGTTCGAAATATTGGTCTACCTCTTGAAATACGTCCTCATCTGATTTCCCTTTTATAACTACATCTGCTTCCAGGTTTAAATTCGACAGGTTACGCCGGGTGTAATTCGCAGAACCTCCGATGATTACACTATTGCTTCCTTTATTAATATACAGCATTTTTGTATGATACTGTTCAATGTTTACATCATACCACCTTAAGTTAATGTTGTTATTTCCAAGCCGCTGCATTTCTGCTGCTACTGGCAAGTTAGGCAGTCCGGGTTTCTCATGCCCGAAGGATTTTTTATTCGGATCCATTACAATATTGACGGTTGCTCCGCGATCCGCTGCCTTATCCAGAAGGTCAATAATGTTGCGATCCGACAAGTAGTACATGCCGAGCCACACTTCATCGCCATTTCCCGCTTTTTTCAATTCTTTTTGTATCGAGCGATAGATTTTTCCTTCGGTTACAAACTGAGTACTTAAATTACCCTCCTGCTTCTCCCAGGAGCGATTTTCATACTCCGGGAAATCCGCTTCTCCAGAATAATTGACTACCGCTTCCTCTGCCTCTAAGATATCTTTAATAATTGGCCCTTCCATTTTGAACGCTGCGTTTTCGTGATAGCCGCTGGCATCATGAGGATTAGCCGTCGATACCATGGCAGCATCCTCTGTAACAAGAAGCTTTCTGTGGTTAGCTTTAATATTCAGCAATTTCAAATAGGATCGCAGGGTTACATCCGGAGCTTCTTTGGCCAGAGGATTACCGATCCATCCTTCTCCACCTGTGCCTGTCCAGGAAAAAAACAGACGCCAGATACTGGAGTAAACTGGATTGGAATCCCGCAGCTGATTCAGGTTTGTTAATACAACGTCGACCCCTGCATCTTTCAGACGGCGAATGGTCTCAGATTCATAGGATCCGTAAATCGTGTTAATTTGATCAGTAATAAACACAACTTTAAGATCAGGAACTTCTTCTTTCTGACGGACAATCGCGTTTACCAGATTCTCTGAAATCGCAGGGAACTCCTGCTTCCCATCCGTATAACCATTAAATAAAAACATATCTGCGACAATAAAGTCATCAGCCTCTGCAATGGTGTTGTTTATCTCCTGGAAGATCTGCCGGTCGTGTACCGTTTCCCCCGCTTCATTTTCGTAAGTCAAATCGTAAAAAAATTCAATGTCATCCATTGAATGAACGTCGCCCTCATAAGAAACCCCTTCAGGAAGTGCCTTCCAAGAGGTGTGATAACCGATTGTAATCGAAATAATAATAATGAATGCCAATATAATCCAAAAGACCTTACTTTTATGTAATTTCTTTAGTTTTTTCACGTTTATCCCCCCTTTTTAAATACTTTACTGTTTAGCCCTCATCCTTTTGGCTCAAACCTGGTAAATAATAGGTTGATACACCTAAAAAACCCTGACTAGAAAGAGGGACTCTAGTCAGGGTTTTATTTATCTTACAATTAGTTTTGGACGCTTTACAAAAAGTAAACTGACCACAAGAGCACTCAGAATAAATGCAGGCAGCATATAACCTCCGTTATAGAGAAGTGAATATAGCCACACCGGCTGACCTTCTGGTGCAAACTTTCCATAAAATACAATACCGGCAATGAAGTGCCCTATAAATCTAAGAGAGCTGCCGATGAGACAGCCGAATACTATCCACATAATCAACGACTTTTTATGATTTTCTTTGATCGAATTCCAGAGCGGTTTAGCTACCACTCCTGCAAGACCGATGACGGCAAAAGCCAGAATATAGTCGATAAGGGTTTGAACCGGGGTGATAATGATGGCTCCAGTCAGAATTTGATAGAATCCCAGTAATAGTCCGGTCAGCACTCCACCTCTCACGCCCCAGCGGAAGGCCATTATAAATACCGGAACCATGGCGAATGATATCGATCCGCCCTGAGCCCATAGCTTAAAGGATAGAAACGGTATGATATCCAGCAAAATGGCAAGTGCTGAGAAAATCGCCACCTCTACCATAAATAATACTCTTCTATTTTTCATTGTATCCTCTCCTTTTAAAGACACAAAAAAAGCAATGCCAAAGGGAAGCTTCCTGATGGAGGAGTCCCGACTGCATTGCACCATCAAAAAAGCCGCCATCCCTGCGTCAGTATTAACTGACAGGTTCGAAGGGTCTGAACATCGTTCACTCTCAGCCGGAAGGCTCCCCTTGAAGGCTTTATACCGTTACTTTTCTTGATATATTCCATATTATAGTAGTTTTCTGTTTAATCTTCAACTATTCTCTCTTATTCCCGCTGAAAGTCTCAGAAAGTTACCCCATGGTCTTTGCATACATTTCAAAGAATTCCAGACTTCTCTCTATAATTAAGTCCTGGTCATGATCGAGCGTAGCCACATGGTAGCTGTTTTCTAAATGGACAATTTCTTTATGTTCTGAAAAAACCGAATCAAAGATCATCTCTGAATTATGAGGCGGAACCACATGATCTTCATCCGATACAAAAATCAGAATCGGACAATGCACACCTGACAATTTCTCTTGCACCTGATTCATTAAAGTAAGCAGCTGATTCACTGAACTTACAGGCGTTCTCTCATAAGCCAGTTCTTCCACTTCCGGATTTTTAATATCAGAACCAATGGCATCTATAAAGCGCTCTTCCATAGCGACCGTTCCTTCCATGGCTGGAATTTTAATTGCCGCATTAATGGGAATGACGCCTTTAATGTCTGGAAATTTTTCTGCGATATGAAGGGCTAATGTACCTCCCATTGATAAACCGACCACAAAAATCATGTCACAGCGATTTTTGAGCCAATGATAGCCATCTTCTACCGACTGAATCCAGTCCTCATAGGTCGTGGTTTCCATATCTTCAGGTGTCGTTCCGTGACCTTTTAATCGTGGGCCGAATACGGTGTATCCTTCCTTTGCATAAGCTTCCGCAAGCGGCCTCATGCTTTGAGTAGTTCCGGTAAATCCATGCGAGATAAGGATACCTACTTCATTGCCTTCAAAACGGATTTCCTCTGCTCCTTTTAATACGATGGGCTGTTCTGCCATGACCGATCTCCCCTTTCATTTCCTTCTGTACTGTTACCCAGATTTTGGATTACGAAACTAAGAGGAACGTATTTGCCTTAGAATCAGCTTTTCAAGCCATGCCCAGGGCAGCACTCTTTTCAGGATAATATTGAACCTGACACCGGGGCCGATGGGGTATCGCAGTCGAGATAAGCTGTCTTTATCAGAAAGCTTCGCCATTAGCTGGGAAACATCGTCAGGATCGCTCCGTTTTCCCTGCTGCATTGCCTTCCAAAGATCTTTCATATAATCGGCGTAAGGAGAATCAGGATTGTGGACCTCCTCAGGCAGTTCCATTCCCGATGACCAAATATTCGTTTGATAAGACCCAGGCTCAATTAGAGCCACATCGATGCCAAATGGTTTCATCTCAAGCCGCAGACTCTCTGAAAATCCTTCGAGTGCGTGTTTGGATGCAACATAGGCGGATAACCCTGGAAAGCCGATCAAACCACTCACACTGCTGACATTCATGATCTTTCCGCTTCTCTGCCGTCTCATAATTGGCAGGATGGCTTGGGTTACACGAATGACACCAAAGAGATTCGTTTCAAATTGACGTCGATACGCTTCGATAGGAACTTGTTCAACAAATCCACCCAAAGCATATCCAGCATTGTTGACTAATATATCTATCCGTTCAGTCTCCTGCACTCGATTCTCGAATTCAAATAATGAAAAAGAATCAGTCACATCTAGTGGCCAGACTTCAATACGCCGAGTGATCTCTTCATCTATATCCTCTGAAAAAAATGCCTTGGCTTTATCCATATTTCTCATTGTGGCTATCACGTGAAATCCTCGGGCAGCGCACTTTACGGCGGTTTGAAAACCAAAACCGCTTGAAGCCCCCGTTATTAATACTGTTTTTTCCATACAATCGCCTCCTAATCAGCGTCTGTTTAAATTTCTATAAAGTCATCATGTTCCCCTTCTTTTAATAGCTCCGTTAAGTAACTGCGAATTTGTTAACTTATTCAGCTCAAGGGCCGGTTAGTTGAAGACTCAGTTTCGAGATAAATTGGGTCCGCTACTCTATGTGGAAGAGGGCTGGTGGGGAAATAACTCGTCTTGTTCCATCACCCAGACACTCGAGACATAAGCCGCTCATCAACGGATTGAAAAACCGCAACCCTTTTGATGGTCGGCTTATGCTGGTCGTGTCTTTCGGGGTGATTCCACATTTATACACTTTCCTATGGCCCTACACGACGTAGGGTCGATCGACGTTGCCACAGGACGTGGCGATCTTAGTCGATCCTCCTTTTACCATCAGCTTCCTCGCTCGTTTCACTCCCTGCGGAATCTCACCTAATCCCTTCTCCCGCTCTTACACGCTCATAAGTCATAAGCGTAAATCAGGACATAAACGACGATGAGTGCTATCCAGCTCCAGCACCTAGCGGCTAGTGAGACTTCCCTCACTTCTGTACGATAAGTCAACATCGAATCGCTCCGCTCTTCGTGTTTCCTTTATCTCCGCCAGCTTCAGGCTAGTTTCGGTGCCTAGCCTCTCGAG
>NZ_FOOG01000089.1 GCF_900113125.1 Halobacillus alkaliphilus
AATTACACATATTTCCAATTAAGGTTATATGGACTCCTAAAGGAGTCCGCAATAAAAACAAGGGGATCTTTTATTTATAAGTTAATCCTAAAACATCGAACGGACTTTCATGTTTTTCTTTGTGGTCTTTCCTGCCATGTCGCCTAGCGTTTTCGAAGATGGCTTCTAATATTTCTACGACACTCTTCGAATCAGATTGTATTGGAGACACTAGATATGGCAAAGCCTGTTTCACAATATCCATGCACTTATATTCACTTGCTTCTATTCGGTGTTTCCAATATAAATAGTGACGACATTGGAAAGTCACCATCGAAGAGAGAAGAATCTCAATTAACGTTCCATATAAATGACATTCCAATCGATCCTGATTTATTTTTCGCACATCATCCATTTCAAATAGTGATTTCCAAGCTTTAAATAAGATCTCTACCTGCCACCTAATGGAATACAAAGGGTAAAGGTCTTGAGCGGCCAAATCTTCCTGTGTTACATTGGTCACAAGAATTTGAATTTGAGTTCTTTGATTGGCAGAAAGGGTCTGGTGACCTTTCTGCCTTTTTAAATGTAACGCTCTTTCCCGTTGCTTTTGTTGTTGAAGCGTAAGCTTCTGAGCTACAATGCGAGCCACATAGGAACTTCGTGAGTCTCCTCCCACTTTTATAAATCCATAATCAATGGTTTCTCCCGAAACCTTATGTTTCAGATCTTCCTCAGGCTTAATTTGTGTCCAACCTTCTTTCGAACTCCCGGTCCAAAACTTGGTTTGGCTCGGCACTCTGCTAATGAAAAATGCCCCTTTATTCTCCATTTCCTTTATTAATCTTGCCGAATAATAACCTAAATCCCGTAACAGTAGATCCCCTGGTTTCAATGACTCCATCTGATCACGTGCGGCATCTTTATCACTTTTAGCTTCTGCTTGAATCTTATGGTAGAGTAACTTGCCCCTGAGCCATTCATATTCTAGTTGTACTTTAACTCCATGCCCTTGTACTCCTGGATAATCTGAATAAGAGCTGGGCAGACGAAAAGATGTGGCATCCATAATTCTAAGGCGTGAGAATAATGAATGATGTTCCAAAACCGACGAAGTTATTTCCTGCTTGTCGGCTAATTGCTTATATACTTGTTTTAGAAAGGAAACCGCTTTACCATTAAAACGTTCATGTAAAGCTTGTTTAGAGATAAAAGTATGGAATTCGTAGGAGATTTGGCTACATAAGTTAGGTAAGGTGTTTTTCCCTACGGAATCTTTTAAGAGGGTGCATAAACTTAAGAATGCTTCTGGTTTAAGTTTACTGGACCGTTTCAAAAATCCCGTTTCTTTAGCTGTTTGTCGTAGAGAATGATCCCCTAAAGTTTCTGTAATAGCTTGAGCCATAGACCGAAGGTGTTTATTAAGATCCATAAAATTATCCTCCTTTAGAAATTTCATCTAAAAGAGTAACGTTTATAAGGGAGTTACGAAATTGTAGAGCTTAGCTTG
>NZ_FOOG01000035.1 GCF_900113125.1 Halobacillus alkaliphilus
CATCGTCCCCCTTCGGACCTTGCGATATATGGAGCTCAATATCATGTTTAAAACGCCCCGATTTATGTTGGAGATAAACTTATAACAATAAGCAATTACGTGTGGGAAAGTCCCGCTATAGAAGCATTTGAGACGGATCCAGCACCCTTCTATCTCCTATAGAAGGGTCCGTTCACTATCCCTCCATCATAGGGTGGCGAAGGAAACGACGAGACTCCCGCGGGAGAAGGAGCTAGGCGAGACCCCACAGGGAGTGAAACGAGCGAGGAGGCTTGCCAGTTCCCCCGCAGGAAAGCGAGTTGTTTCCGCAGCGACCCTTATCAAATTTTTGGCAACGGACCCAGATTATCTCGAAATTGAGTCTTCAAGTATCCGGCCCGTTAGCTTAATAAACCTTTTTTTGAAAAAATCAACAACAGCGTTTAACAGAGCTCAATTTAATTAACATCATGCTTAATGAGAAGAAAGTGATTCCTTCTGCTTGTTCTCATATTCTTTCCGATAAATATTTTTCAAATGAATACGATGTGCTAAACGAATAGTTGGTCGGATGAGCATTTGCAGACTTCCAAGTACAAATAAACTCACTCCCCATGTTTTAGTAGCTTCAAAATAAAAACAAACACTTCCGATCAGAAACCAGAGTCCCAGTAAAAAATCATTAACCGTGTAGAGTACTTCATAGCTTTTTTTGAAGAATAAATCGTGTTTCCCCATTTCTATATCCACGTATTGATCTTTACTATGCTTTTGTACGTCGGCTTTTTCATTAGGTAGATTACTCATTCCGATCCTCCTTCCGTGAACTTCTATTTATCTTCATACCCGATAAATCGACAAACAAAATCATTTTTTTCAGCTGCATGGAATGGAGAAACCCTCTAATTAGAGGTACAATAAACCTAAATGAATTTTTACGGAGGTGACTTTTACTTGGGCTTATTTCTAAGAGTGTTAGGTTTGTCTATCTTATTTCTAACAGCTGGGTGCGGGCTTTTAAATAATGATGAAGAAATGAAGACCGTTAATAAGCAGCCCACTTCAACGGTTGATCCTCAAGATAAGAGTTCAATTGATTTTTCCAAAGAGATCAGTATAACGGCTATTGGAGATGTGCTGATTCATGACCGTGTCTATGAAGCGGCTGAAACCTCTGAAGGTTATAACTTCATGCCCATGATGGAACAGACGGAACCTTACCTGGATTCATCCACCATTACCATTGCTAACCAGGAAACGATGATCGGCGGAAAAGAATTAGGACTTTCCGGATACCCTGCTTTTAACTCCCCTGTAGAAATAGGTAATAATCTAAAAGAACTTGGAGTAGATGTGGTAACCCTTGCGAATAACCACACGTTGGACAAAGGAACAAGAGGAATTAATAATGCGATCGAGCACTGGGAAAAAATTGATATGAAATACACAGGAGCTTATCAAAGTAAAGAAGACAGCGAAGAAATCCTTGTGTACGACACGAAAGAAGGAATTAGTGTAGCTATATTAAGCTACACGTACGGAACCAATGGTGTAAAAGCGCCGGAGGGGAAAAGTTATGTAGTGAATCGAATCCAATTTGATAAAATGGCCCAGGACATAGAAAAAGCGAAACAACAGGCAGATGCCATCATTTTAAGTCTGCATTTTGGAAATCAGTACGAGCCCTATCCCAACCAGTCTCAAAAAGATCTCGTCCAATTCGCCGCGGATCGAGGAGTCACTGCTGTGATCGGTCACCACCCTCATGTCCTTCAGCCATTAGACTGGGTAGAAGGTAAGGAAGGCAATAAAATGCTGGCCGCTTATTCCCTGGGAAATTTTTTCTCAGGCCAGGAATCATTTCCTAAACGAGTCGGAGGTATTCTCACCTTTAACTTAAAAATGGACAAAGACGACAATAACCAAGTAAAGGTCGTAAAACCAAGGTTTAAAGTGACTTACGTTACATCCGCAGGAGAGCATGAATATGAAGTGGTCCCTATGGATGAAGTTCCAAGCTTAAAAGAAGAGTATGAAGTTCAGAAGGAACACTTAACTCAATGGATGCCTGAATTGAAATTTATGGAATGAAAGAGGCGGAAAGCCAGGAGCTTTCCGCTTCTTTCTATATTCAATCTTCCTCCGTCTGCAGGTCTACAATAATACTGCTCAAAACGAGCGTGAGGATAATGGATGCGATTGTAAAAGCGAATGAAAAGGTCATATATTCTCTCTCCTCTCTTACCACGTTTGGAATCGCCCTGAACCTGGAGGGGCGTGCTGAATAATCTCAGCTAACGGTATCGTATAAGCAAGAGCAATTAATAGAAATGCAATGCCGATCCATATTTTCCAATTTTCCAAGAAACGCGGTGTCATACTAGAATCGCTTTCAGCAATTGGAAACGCCTCGTAGGTTTGTTCATCTGCTTTTGGAGCAAGCCACCAAAGTTGGATCACAATGAAAACGAGCAAAACAGCGGACAAGAACAAGATAGATCCTCCGACAGCCATCGTCACATGATTGGTTAATAAGCCATCAAACCAGGCGAGTGCATCATCGTGGGCATACCCGGTGTAAGCTGTACGCCTTGGTGCCCCAAGTAGTCCCAGCAAGTGCTGAGCTGTACTCATGAGCAGCATGCCAATAGACCAGGTAGCAATTTGCAAGAAGGCCAATTTCTGCAGGGACTTCGTAAACCGCCGGCCCGTTAAATTAGGAATAAGCCAGAAGGTTAAACCGAAAAATGTCATCGCTACCGGGGTGCCTACTGTGATGTGAAAATGTCCAACGACCCAAAGCGTATTATGAATAACCTCATTCATTTGAAAACTCGCATTGATAATACCCCCGGCCCCACCTGGGATGAAGAAGGCCATAGCTATGAAGATGGATGTAAAACGAACATCTCTCCACGGAAGCTTACGAATCCACCCAAAAAGACCTCTGCCGCCAAGCTCCCTCCCTCTTATTTCAAACGTAGCAAACATGGAGAAGGCTGTAATTAAAGATGGGATAATAACCATAAATGTCAAAACCGTCTGCAAAAATTTCCAGAAACTAGAAATACCAGGTTCCGTTAACTGATGGTGAAACCCTACCGGAATAGAAAATAATATAAACAGTACAAAAGATAAACGGGCCAGAGAATCACTGAATACTTTTCCTCCAATAATCTTTGGCACAATGACATACCATGCCATATAAGCCGGGAGCAGCCAGAAGTACACAAGAGGATGACCGAAATACCAGAATAAGGAACGACTTAACTCGACATTAATCCCGCTCGTCCAGCCAAAAGCCCATGGAATGAATTGAAATAGAACAGTGGCTACAACTCCAAGACAGGCAATGACCCAGAGGATAATGGTTGCAATCGCCATGAAAGCAAACAGCGGACTGAGTTCCCCTTTATGATTCCGTCTCCAGACGGCATAATGCCCGACCAGACTGAATCCCTGAATCCATGTGCCAATTACAAATAAGGCAAGACCAACATAAAACAATCCGTGAGCTTGAAGTGGAGCATAAAATGTATACAATACGGATGCCTGGCCCGCTACTACCATGACCACGACCAGAATGGTTCCTAAGGCGGTCACAGCGAATCCAACCCAGTTCCACAACCTCACCTTCGGGCCAAATGCTCCGAGAGTTCGGCTCATTCCCGCCTGAAAAAAGGCAAAAATAAAGAAAGTTGTAAACACAATAGCCAGTAACAGTCCGTGAGCAGTGAGAATCTGATAGTAATCCAGCCATTCTGGCAGTTTAAGAGCATCATTCCTAATAAACACCTGCAGGAGCCCGCACAGCGTTCCTATAAGAAATGCTGAGTAAGCAAATCCTAAATTGAATAACGCTACTTTTCGATCTTCAGCTGCAATTTCTCCGGTTTTCATTGTTCCACCACCTCAATTTCTGTACTCATAAAATGGTGGCCTGAGCCACAATACTCGTTACAAATCACCAGATAAGATCCTGGTTCTTTAAATGTGTGTGTGCGATGGTTAATCTGACCTGGAACGGCCATCATATTTACGTTCGTTCCAATTATAGAGAAACTATGAACGACATCTTCACTCGTTAACGTGAATGTAATTTCTTTCCCTGCAGGCACTTGGAGCTTGCTTGGTTCATAACCAAATGTAAGTGCGATCATAGCGACTTCATACGTTCCATCCTCTTTTTTATGAAGTCCTGGCTGATCAAACGGAGCCGTTTCACGTACTTTCTCCGGATCAATGGTCATATGTCCGCTGGATGGTGCATGTCCCTGTGCAAAAGCACTTACTCCTACAACGGATAGAAAAATGATAAGAGCAATAACTCCAAATCCCAGCCATATTTTTTCATACTTGTGTAAATGCATCCTTACTCCCCCCTACATACGAACGATATATAATAAATAAATACAAACCCACATCACGACAATGACGACTCCAACGGCCATTACACTGATTAAAGTTCCTTTCAAGTTTGGTTGAGATGGGCCACTTTTTTTCATGGGCCAGACCTCCTTTTATGTATTTGATCTATTTCTATTGTATTAGTGTAGAGGGACATAATAGAATCGGGGAATCCCCCCATTTGTGGTGGTGAAATCCCCCAATTCAAAAAAAAGAAACCTTTTCATCAGGTTTCAAGTGGTATATATAATTCAATTCTCGTACCCTTATTACGTTCGGAAGTTATTTCAAGTTCTCCTCCTGCCGCGCGTGCCCTTTCCTCCATGCTGAAAAGCCCTACTCCTTTTTGTGCACGGTTGTTCATAAAGCCTTTACCTTGATCAGTAATAGAAGCGAAAATCCCACCGTCCGCTTCTTTCAACACGATAGAGGCTTCATCTACGCAGGCATATTTTCGTATATTGGTCAGTGCTTCCTGAATGATGCGGTAAATCGTCGTTTCGATTTGAGGCGATAAACGACAGGAAACGGAGGAGGTAAAATGTACCTTCAATCCATACGAATGGTTAAGACGATTTAAAAAAGAACGAACAGCAGGCATCAACCCCAGCTCATCCAATGCAGACGGGCGGAGCTCCCATGACATGTCCCGCACGTTTTGAATTAAATCTCGTATTTCATCTGTCATCTGGTCTAAAAGGGAATGGTCCACTTCCTGCTGGACACGATGCATGCTAATAAGCAAGCTGTACAGCTCTTGCCCAATTCCATCATGAAGCTCTCTTGAAACCTGCTTTCTTTCTTCTTCTTGTACGTGGATCAGACGCGTCATCATGTGTTGAAGCTCCTGCTGAACCCTTTTCCTCTCCGTAATCTCATTACGGATGGCCAAATATTGGTATGGTTTTCCTTTATCATTTAAAAAAGGCACAATGGTCGTATCAACCCAATAGAAGCTTCCATCTTTAGCCTTATTCTTAATTTCTCCCTTCCACACATGCCCGGCACCTATCGTACGCCACAGATTTTTAAAAAACTCTTTAGAATGATGTCCTGAATTCAGAAGCCTATGATCGTTTCCAATCAATTCTTCCACTTCATATTTAGAAACCTCACAAAACTTCTTATTTACGTAACGAATTCTTCCTCGTTGATCTGTAACAGCAACAATCGAAGACTCGTCAAGCGCATATTTAATATCCACGAGTTCTTTCAATGGTTCGTAGGATTCACTATCAAGCAGGCTTCTCTCACTCAGGTTATGGATGGTTATAAAATAATTCGGACTGTTTCCACCCATCCAATAGTGAACGACTAAAAACACAGGAAAAGGATTCCCAGTCATAGGCTTTGCGTAATACTGCAGCAATACTCCCTTTTCACAATGAATAAGCTCTTCTACAGAAAAATGAAGAAACAGATCTTCCACACATACCTCAGCCGAAGAAATCTGGAAAAGAAGTTTCGCTTTTTCATTGAAACTTTCTACCATTCCGTTTTCTCGTAAAACGAGAAATCCTTCTTCCTTAGAGGAGATTAGAGCGGGAGGGAAGGGACTGTGGTTTGTCATGATAAACCTCCTTGCTTCAAATAATCACTTATGCGAGCTGCATAAGGACGCCATTGCTGTTCTGACGGTAAATCATGCTCATTTCGATAACCTATCAGCAGTACCGCGTCAAATAAATGCCCCGTTTGAAGAGGGATAGCAGCAAAGGATTGAAGCTTTTCTGCTAACACTATGGGGTATTTCGACAAAACTAAAGGAAGGTCCTTCCTCGAACGGCAGAGAAAAGTTCTTCCTGTCTGCATGACGGTTCCCGCCACACCCGAACCATAGGAAATAACCATGCGTTTATATTTATCATTCAAAGGGTGACTCACATACTTCCACTGTATCTGCTTTGAATGATAATCAAACTTTGCAATTGCAATGACACAGGCATCAACTTCCTCTTCCAGTTCGTTGCATATTTCTTCTAATGGGGTGACCACTTTTTCTCTCTCCTTTGCTACAATGAATAACCTAGCAGACCTTTCTTCCACGCATATTCCACTAATTCAGGACGCGTTTTAAGCTGCAGCTTTTCCATCACCCGTGCCTTATGAGCTTCGACGGTTTTCACCGAAATCACAAGTTGAGCGGCAATGTCTTTATTCGCAAACCCTTTAGCGACCAAAGCCAGTACTTCTCTCTCTCGATCACTTAGTAAGCGGTAAGAGTCTGTCTTAGCACCGTTTTTCAGCTTGCTCATATAATCCTCCATCAATCGTTTCGTTGCGGATGGATACAAATAGGCATCTCTCCCAGCCACTTGCCTGATGGCTTTTACTAATTCCTCATGTGGAGCATTTTTCAAAATACACCCGGATGCACCTAATTCAATGGCACGGAACAAGTATTCTTCATCATCATGCATCGTCAGAATTAGAATCTGGGTCTCAGGGAATTGTTTTTTTATTTCGGAAGTAGCTGATAATCCATCTTTTCCATGCGGCATAGAAAGATCCATCAAAACAACACTTGGATTCTTCTCCTCTACTTGCTGGTAAGCTTCGTTTCCTTCTGAAGCTTCTCCAATTACACTAAAATCATCGACAGCGTCTAACAGCATCATAAGCCCTGAGCGTACGACGGCATGATCGTCAACAATGACAATCGAAATCATGTTATCTACTCCTCTTTATTCAGCCTTTAAACCAGCGCCATTCCACCACGTCTTTATTGCGTTGCCACTGCATTTCCATCGTGGTATCTCTCTTGATAACTTCAAGTAAATCCTCTTGTTCAGGCGGGAATTCATCCAAAAAAGAATGATAGCGGAAAACAATCTCTTTCCCGTCGACTTCAATGAATACTTCGTCTGTATCGGCGTACTCTATAATCATTCGTATGGTAAGCTGAAGCGCGCGAAACGCCAGTACATCCTTGGTAGAAAAAACCTCCGTGAGTTTGTAGGAGGTGGGGAATTCAACCCTTATACCATAGCGTCTTTCCACTTCTTTTATATATTTTTTAAAGGCCACCGCCAGTCCATATTCATGAAAAGATAAAGGATAGATTTCATTTGAACGGCTTCTCATTTCTTCAATCAAATGTGAAATAAGGACATGAGCTTCTTTACAAGAATCATCCTTCGAATCAATACGATGTAACGCACTCGTTAACAAATGAGCGTATCGCTCATGTAAATCATAGGACATTTCATAAAGCAGCGATTCGTACATGTGAGAGACTACATATAATGGGGAACGAGTGGTATCATTCATCACTTTAACTCTCCCTTCTTTATTCTACATACCCTCTATATTACACGCTCCTTTATTATGTTCCTATTAGGGCATTCCCTTATTTTAAGGCTCTGTTAAGTTTCCGTGTTGATTTTAAGGTAAAGCTCCCGTTTGTTGAAACTAGATTTCGAGATAGTGGTTATGAGGAAGGTCGAAATCGAGTCTTACAGTATGCAACTCTTCAGGTTAAAGATTTGCTTTTCAAGAAGAGACTTTAATAGAATCTATTAAAAAATCCTGCACAGAATAGAATGCAGGATTCATTAATTATTTAGCGGCTTTACAAAGAGGGAAGGTATGACATTACTGTCTTGAGTATTGAATGCTTTCTTGAAGATTCAATTCTTCTATCAGGCTGGACAATTCATCCAGCAACGCTTGATTAATGGCTTTAATATGCTTTTTCTTACTGTCAATATCGTCCCTGTATTTGTTAAATAGTTCGATCCAGTCTTTTAGATCATTTATTTCACCCAGCTGTCTCTGAAACGATTTAAAGTATTTCGCTTCTTCCTTGTAGTCAGAGTCATAAATGGTGTGAAGTGCATTATGAATGTACCTGATCTTTTTGGAGATTATTCGGACAGAATGTAAGGTATTCAGAGTTTCTTCATCCGTACGCTCCTGTTGTGAAGACACTTCTAAATACTTCTCTATAGATTCAACAAAACTGTTTTCGAACTCCCGGGTTCTCTCATTTACTTGAAGGGGCAGGACAAAATATCGCAGCTCCTTATCTTTAAAGTACTCCCATTGCTCCACAAAGGCTCCATCGATGATTTCAGGCAGCTTATTTTTAAGCTTCTTCTGATGCTTTAGTCTTTTCTTGGCTACCTGGTCGCTGAGCTGACGGTACACTTCTTCATGCTGCTCTTTTGAAGATTGTTCCGCACGATCTTCAAACTCTGTAATAAACACATCGCGTTCTCTCACTTTCCCTAAACGTTTATGGGCGTCATTTAAACAATCCACTAATGGATGGGTGGTGACATGAATAAACTCCAGGATGGCACGAATTTTACGCCCGTGGACACGAGCCTGGTGCACACTTTCCTCGTCTTCCTGCTCAAGCGAAAGCCTGCAGTACTCCAGGTAGGAGTCAACTAATCCCTGAAGGTACTCCCTCCAGCGGTCTACTACTTGCTCATTTCCAGCTCCCAGACAATCCTCGCAGACTAGTTTCTTTTTAACAGACACCAGCGAATCTGTTGATCCGCAAATTTCACAAACCTGAACCTGATCTTGCAACACAGCGTAATCATGATCGAACGTAACATCAATCTTTTTCCCCTGATTCCAGTCAAGCTCGTTTCTGTAGTCAGCAGGAATAAGCAAGCGGCCATAGCTGTCTAATGTCTTAACGGAGTCTCCTTCTTCATCCGTTACTGAAAGCTTTAATCCTTTTTTATGACTCAAAGGTTCCAGCATAAGGTTTTGATTCGATAATTCCAACTGGTCTCTGATTTCCTTGGGGATCACTAGCCTGCCCATTTTGTCGATCTGCCTTGTGAAAGCTCCACTCATAACCTAACGCCCACCTTTTGAAAGCTTTTATACAGGTCAATTCCCAGACTTCAGCACTTCCTAACTAATTTCTAAATATTTTTACAATTTCTTTATGATTCTGACCCTTACATATATTCCCACAGACCGCGCATCCTATGAATGGAGGTGTTAATGATGCAGCCATACTTATGTCCCAACTGTAAAACCAATCGATCCAGGTTCAACATCATTGAACAAAAAGCAACATCCGTGAGAATAAATCCGGAGTCAGGTGAAGTGATTAGTGAATACACGTCTGAGAATCTGGATCCTTTTCATGCCGCTTACCAGGGCCCAGACAAAAAAATCCAATGTGGAGCATGCGGTTTGATCGAAGACGAGAAAACATTTGCTGCTTTTGCCAGTTCAAAGCCTATTTAATATCTTTAGCAGCATTTAAAGGGCCGATGGAATTGTTTATCGATTCAAGTAATAGTTCTTATCCTCCATGCGATTGAACAGCTTAGAAGAGGCGTAAGAAGGAAAAACGAGATGGTTTCAATTTTTATTAAAACACCCCCTGCCACAGTGTGACAGGGGGTAAGGGCTAATCATTCATTCGGGAGAGAAAGTCTCCCAGCAGATCATCATCGTCTTCATCTTCTGTTGTTTCCTCATCCTGGGAGTGGATCTCACCTTGTAAAGTATCAAGATTCAGACCATCAAGTTCATCATCGATACTCTTCCATTCTGTTTCAGACTCAGTATTTGATTCTTCCTCAGCATGACCTTGAGCATCATTGCCCGATGAAAATTCAGTTGCCGCTGCTTCTTCTTGTAAATAAAGAGCTTCGTCTATGTCGAATGCATTACTATTAAGCGAAGCTAATAGAGTGGTTGCACGCACAGGATCCATCATTAGCTGATACAGTATACTTCCTATAAGAGCCTCAGAGTGTTCGTGCTTAATCCAGTTTCTCTGCTCTTTATTTAAAGCCTTAGGCAGTGGAATGGTAACTGTTTCCTTATTCTTAGTGTAAGTCTCATTCACTCCATCTAGGACGAATTGGGCAATCTTGCTTGAAAAATTTCGCCTCTCTGTCTCCTTCAGTTGAGTTAATTGTCTCAATAAGTGATCAGGAGTATCCGAGGGGATCCGGAATGTAATCGATTGTCCCCTCTCTATCTTTTTCTTTGATTGACTCATAACATCACCTTATTTGGATGAGCCGGTTTTTTGTTCTACTTTTTTACCTTGTTCTTGATTTTTGCCGTGATTCTTCTTCTCGTTTTTACGGTTGAAATCAGAGATCAATTTGTAGTAGGCATTCGCCATCATCCAAATGCTCTCTTCTTCATCTTCAAAGAATTCAATATTGAAACCATCAAGTTTGTTATTTAATGACTTAATGTAATCTTTTAAGACCGCAGAACCTCCGCCCACAAAGTAACAGATCTCTGATTGGGAGTTTCTCTGCCATACATTCCTTAAGAAACGGTACTGTTTCTTAGCAAGTTCAAGAAGAATACGATCCGTAATATCGTGTACGTTAGTACGGCTTCCTTTAACCATGATATGGTGACGATCATTTTTTCTTGTAATGATATCCACGACATCGCGGCGGCTGTCCAATTCAACTCCATGCTTTCTAAGAATCTCTTCACGAATCATTTCTAATGATTCAGCTACACCTAAATTGAATCCCTGAGCCTTATCATCGTCAACGTTACGGTTTTTAATTACAGCTATATCTGTAGAAAGACCACCGATATCCTGAATTAAAATTTGTTTGTCAATCAATTCTTTGTTAATGATATTCAAATCATTATCCATCACTAAGTTAACGTAGGCAGCAAACCCTTCCGGATAAACTTTAACCTCATCAAACTTAAGATTTACTTTCATTCCTTGATATTTTGGTGTGACAAGGAATTCGATCTGGTGAACAGATCCAAGCAGGGAAGAACGGTACCCTACGTCTTTGCCTTCTTTCACTTCACGAAGCGGCAGTCCTGTTCCCAATGTGTAATTGGCTTCTACCACATTATTCTTCGCCGATTGTGCATTCTTCTCTCTAACTGCATCCAAAGCAAGCGATGCAAAAAGCATAATAAGTGTCTGATCTTCCTCAGATTTATAGCTGCCTGGATCGAGTTCCGTAGAGTTAGTGGTCTTTGTAGCCAGATTACCCACACGATAGATAGCATTATTCTCTCTTAAGGCTGGAGAATGCACTCGAATATGTAGATTATCGAGTGGATCTTTTTCATCCAAGTCCTCTATACCGATAACAGGACGATCTTCTAAGTCTCTAGCAACCACGTTAGGAATATATAGGGATGAATCTAGTTTTCCAAAGTTTGCTTTAACTGCATCGTTACCAACATCAACAGCTGCAATTCTTGAGTTTGTCATTAATCAGCTCTCCTTTTAATTACTATAATTTACCTTGCCCTTCTATTAATCTATTAGACTCTGCCGGAATAGTCAATGTGCCTTTCGGAGTATTCAACTGCGTGTACTTGTTTACTTTTACGCACACATGTTTACTTAAATTGTGTACATGTTTACAATAACGTCCACACGTTGATATAACGGCTTGTATACGCATTTGTAAACATGTACGCATTTACGTGTTCAATTGCCTTACAATTTGTGTACATGAATACATTTATGTGTACATAAATAAATGCACCAAAATAATACACAATTTTACACAAAATCACGGGCTTAGTTTTTCGTTTATAAACAAAATCACGGACTAACCCAGGAAGTTAAAAACTAAAAGGTGAAAAATAAAAAATACCTGTCCGGAAAAATGGTTCCAGACAGGTATTTTTTAAAAAGAAAAAAGATGTTTTATTTCATAGCGGTAGTGTAGGTGGAGAAAAGTTCTTCTAATTTATCTGTAAGAGAGAGCATTAATAAACCATTACCTTCGGCTGATTTAGAGTAACCGAGAGGGAGAGTTCGTTTAATTAACTGCGAGAATATTTCCGGTTCAGACATAGATCTTTGGAATTGAGCTTCCACAAGAGGAATAATGAGGGCTAAACCACCAGCAACATGAGGTGTAGCCATGGAGGTACCCGAAAGACGAGCATATTTTCCTTCTGTATAGGTAGAGAGAATTTTTACCCCGGGGGCTACCAGGTCGATTTCATCGTTGGTGTTCGTAAAGTCTGCGATTGTCCTCTGCTCGTCGATAGCTCCGACTTGGATAACTTCATTATAGCAGCCTGGATAGGCGTATTCATAAGTATTCTCACGCCCATCGCCTTCATTTCCTGCAGCACATACGACAGAAATACCCTGATTCACAGCTTTTTGAACAACCTGATGCATTTCTTCGGCATCTTCCGGGCCTCCAAGAGACATAGAAATAACTCTCACACGCTCTCCCTGGGGTCCTTCCCAGTTAATAGCGTACTCAATAGCACTGATTATCCAATCGTACTGCCCACTCCCCTCTCCAGAGAGTACTTTAAGAATTAACAAATCCGCCTGCGGAGCCACACCTATTACACCCTGTTCGTTATCTATGGCTGCAATTGTCCCTGCTACATGAGTACCGTGGCCATTATTATCGTCATAGTTCGTTTCATCGCCTTCATAGTCATCTGTAAAGTTATAGCCTCCAACAATACGGTTCTCAAGATCTGGATGATCCATTTGACAGCCTGTGTCGATGACAGCAACGACACTCCCTTTTCCCTGGCTGGTTCTGTCCCACAAACTTTGTGCCTCAATCATCTTCACGCCATTTGGGAACTCTTCCGCTTCCTGGAGGATCTGTTCGGTACGGTATGGAATTAACTTCATTTCACTCATTCAACTTCCTCCCCTATTTTGAGTCATGCAAGAGCAAAGTGATAGACTGTTAACTCATAATGATAGGTAAAGCTTTCCATTATTATATCACTTTTTGTAAGTATCTGAATATACAGTCAACTATTATTAGACAAGAATTAAAGAAAGCAGGAAGCTGTTAGGGCAGCCATCCTGCTTTCTTTAACGTTTCTTCAGCTAATAGCGGCACAAGATTATCAAATATATGGGTATCCCCATTACTCACCGCATATCCACCTTTAAATTTGAACCTTGTTTCCCTGAAATCGGTCATTCTATTGTACGCCTGCAGAGCTAATTTCTTATCATCTAACTCCATAGCGTAAAGAATAAGAAAACCATACAGAGCTGGAGATTCGTAATCGACCGTGGGTTCTTTTGTTTGAAGCGAGTAACGACCATAAAGTTTTCCTTTTGCGTCCATTTCTTCAGTAACAAAAGCTGTAAATTCAGAAGAGGAGTTCCCCAGTTTTGCCTGATTTAAAGCCACTAGCACTTGATCAATCATATTAACTTCATTGTTGTAAGATACCTTATTTGAATCAGCGTGGATGGACTTAGGATAGAATCCCTTCTGCAGTTCAGCTTTAGTCAGCAAGGACGTCATCCCCTGAAAGGTGCTGAGAGGGATCAGCTGATGATCTTTGAGCAGCGTTAAGGCTTCCACATCGATATAGGAGTACGTTAGAATATCGGATGTCTGATGGTGGCGACGATCATAAAAGTCCGTCCATATATGGGCTGTTCCAAAATAGTCCTTCATATATTCCCCTATTCGGCTCGCTGTTTCCCCATATTTTTTTTCATTCCACTGCTCTTCAGCTTTGAATAATGCTTCCGTAATTCGAAGGTTATCCACGAGAGCATCCGTATCCACTTCCGCTTCTCCATTTTCAGCAAGTTTCCAAAATATGAATCCATCATCAGTTAGAAAATTGGATTCTAATACACGATAGGCTTCTTTGAATATAGAGTGATCTCCTTTTTCAACTGAGTACAGCATCCACAGCCCCAGTGATTCTGATAAAGCTTCTCTTCCTCTCACTTCATCAGAATCAAGATGTTCTGCGTTCTTTATATAAGTAGCCAGCGTCTCATTTTCATTCGTCATAAAATTTTTTATAAAACTTTCTGTATCTTTAGAAACGGCTTCTGCCCCCCATAATCTTGTGAAAAAGGCGATATTGATAACGACTATAATCAACAGGGATATCATGATGGTTTTTTTCACTCTCCTACCTCACCTTTTTCTAATGTTAGGCTATGCAGACCGGTTCTCGCTTGTTTCTTTTTCTTTAAAGCGCTGAGTCTTATACCAGGTAACTTCCTGTTTTAATAATACTCGTTTGGCTTCTAAATAAGTAGCATAAACCACAAGGAGCAACCACAGCTGGGAGTATGTGAAGTACATAAATAGAATGATCACTGCGTTCTTCAAAGTTAATTGATCTTTTTCAAAACTAAGCGCGAGGGCGACCTCCGTCACAAATAATAAGAAACCAAGAACCAGCAGAACATAAGATACGGCTCCCATGGAGAGGTTCAAGTCAAAAAATATATTTAAAATAAATATACTATGAGAGATCATTACTCCCCCAAAGAACAAAAGGTAAGTAAACAGAAAGTAGATGAGATCGAGACCTACTTTTTTATTGTTCAAATCTTTAAAGTTAAGAAGGTACTTAAAAATAACATATTCGTTACCCCTGGCCCAGCGTGTCCGCTGCTTCCACCAGACCTTAATCATTTCAGGTTCCTGCTCCCACGTGACGGCTGAGGGGAAAAACCGGATGTGGTATCCCAGATTGTAAACTCTAAAGCTTAACTCTGTATCTTCTGAAAGAGCTTTTTCATCCCAGCCTCCAAGCTTCTCAAGGATGGAGCGGCGGATAGCAAAATTTGTCCCGGGAATAGTTGAAAGTTTGAACCAGAACCATCTTCCTGCCTGAGCCAGCCACTGGAAGGTGATGGTTTCGATGTTGATCAAACGGGTTAACAAATTTTTGCTGCCATTTGTTACACGGAACTTCCCTACAACTGCTCCCGCTTTCTGATCATTCATCAGCCCAGAAGCAAGCTGTGTAACAGCATCAGGCTCAGGTGTGTTGTCCGCATCATAGACAACGATAAATTCTCCGGTAGAATGTTTTAAACCTGTATTCAAGGCACCTGACTTCCCCTTGCCTCCAAGCGGCGGTTTCGTATGAATTACTTTGATATAGGGATACATATTCGCAAATCCTTCTACAATATTCCCCGTATCATCGCTGGAATTATCATTGATCACGATAACTTCGAGTTTATCCTTCGGGTAATTCAGACGCACCATGCTTTTCAAGGTATTCTCAATCACCACTTCTTCGTTATGTGCTGGAATGAGAATACTGACGGTAGGGTACTCCTTCATCTGACTCAGATACTTCTCAGCTGTTTTCCGGTAAGACTGAGCGTGCAAATATCCTCCCTGCATTAAGAACATATGGTAAAACAACATGAACCAAATTAAGAACAAGGATAGGTACAATAGAAAATCAGCCAACATGATCCCTCCGTTCTATTTTTGAAAACCGTCTGCGGGAAATAATCGTAGAGCTGAAGAAAAAAAGTACGCCTAAGGATCCTGTTCCGACCAGTCCCCATGAAATCTTCTCGATCGTCTGATGAATAAAGTAATTAAGCGAAGTTTTCGAATTCGTCACTAGGCTAAACTGGCTGCCATCGACTTCTACTCTCCCGGCGGCTGCCTGGATGTCCACTTTATCGGAAGTAACACTGTGTTCTCCCTCTTTCAGGTCAATCCACTGCACGTCAGGGAGAGTTTCAAGTCGACTAAGTAACTCTTTAAATCTCTCCACTCCCAGATACGGGTGGTAGAATAGCGACAGCATTCCATCTCTTACAATCATCTGTTCTTCAGCACGATCCATGATGGCATCCACAGCATCAGGAGCATCCGGCTCAACGTAACCTAACGTCTCTGGAAGAAGTTTCATCCCATGTAAAAAGGATGGCTTCGTAATATAAGGGGCACTCGCCATAACCTGCCAGTTATCATCACTTAGCTGTAACTGCCCTACGTAAGTGGAAAAGTGCTTAGATGCCGTTTGATATCCATTCTGCGACATCGTATAATGGGGCGCTTCAAAGGCCAGCGGATGAAGGCCAAAGCTCGTTAATTCATTAATTCCACTCGTAAGTTTACCGGATACATAAGACTGCTCAAATTCTATTAATCCCTTCCTGTAACTTTCATATTCTTTCTGATTCTTAAAATCGCCACGTTTCTTCAAAGGGGTGTCATCGTCCGCATCTTTATAAACCGGTGTATTGTTCTTCACATCCCAAAATTCGAAGCCTTCTCCTGTTTCAGAGTCCCTATATTGATGGGTGTAGCCATGCAAAACCACCGACCCGCCATTAGCCTGCATATACTTTAAAGCTTCCAGTACTTTTGGATAATCCGATAAATGAACACGCTCGCCGTTCTCAGGGTTAATATAAACAGGGATGACCGCAATCATATAAGGAATCTCCTTTTCTTTCAGCACTTCAGCAATCCCACGGAGGTTATCGGGATCCACCAGGGGATGGACATCCTCAAGCCGTATATAGCCCTCATGTGCAGAGACATGATTTGACTGGAACACTTCATGAAGGGTTTCTCCAAGAAACGTAGAAAAAGGGGAATCAATGATGGGCGTTCCTACGTAATAAGCTTTTTCAAAATGACTTACAATCGGAAGAATGCGCTCTCCAGATTGTGCTTCTACAATCACCTCGGCTTCCTCGTCGAGTTTTACGTTAAATACGGTGTGTATGGACGTCTTCACTTTTTTCTCCGGTTCATCTTTCATGTTCAATTTCGTATAAGCTTCTTCTTTCATAGGAGCAGCGAAGGACAGACGATCTCCCAGCTGGTTCAGGTTGTGCCCTTGCGCTACGAGAGTACCTTCATAGTCATTTAAAGCCTTTTGAAACCCCTTCGGTAAATCTTCCTTCTCCGTTCCCTGGTAAAAAACATGAGAGTAGGTTTTTAAATCATTTTCTGCAATTTCATCCGGCTGTTTAAAGTCAATATCTGTCGTGAAATGACTAATGAGCATGTCCAGGATCCGCTGCTGCTCATTTATCTCCTTCTGCTCGGAAGGATAAACGATAAGAACGTTCGGATCACTGCTTTTAGCTGCCATAACTGGGTGGGTTGTTAGAATGAAAACAACGACGATTAAGGCTGTCATTAGGATCACTACAGGATAATGTTTATTCATTCCATTTCCTCCTAAAGGTTCTTACTTTCTAACAAACTAACGTTCTATATAAAGAACGAACGGTTAAAAAAATAGCTTCTATTCATTTTCTTTTCTGATTTTCAAAGACAAAGCATAGGACAGCAGGATGACCATAATGGTGACTCCTGCACCAATAATGATAGGATTCCAACGTAAATTTAAGGATAGGAAAGAATTTTGTTTAACTTTGGCGTTCAGTAGTAAGTCTTCTTCATCAGAAGTTATGTCATCAACAGCCACATCTCTAGTAAGAGAGGCGTCTGTCTTAAGATCCACCCACTCCAGAGCTGGATAACTCATCATTTCCTCTATTACTTCTTCTAGACCCTCCGGACCGAGATAAGGATGGTAGAAAGCACTCAATACGCTGTCTCTTAAAATCATTAAGTTCCCAGCTCTTTCACCCATGCGTTCTATCGAATGAACTTCCCCTTCCTGCACATATCGCAGCGTCTCTGGAATCAATTCCATCCCTTTTAGAAACGTTGGAGAGGTAAGATACGGAGCCTCCATCATGACTTTCCAGTTATCATCTGTGAGCTGTAACTGACCCAGGTAGTTCGTGAAGTGGCTGGCTGCTGCTTCATATCCTTCTTGAGATATCGTGTAATGAGGAGTTTCTAAAGCGAGAGGTGTAAGCCCGAGCTTCACCAGTTCTTCTTTACCTTTCTCTATCCGTGTTTCCAGTTCAGAATATTCCATTTTACTAAATTCAAACCCATCTCCTGTTATTCCAGAACCAGATTGATCGCTGTACCCATGAAGAACGATCGCTCCCCCCTGCACCTCAATATCCTTAAGGACATTTAGAAGATCAGGTGCATCGGTTAAATGGTACTCTTCTCCAGTTTCGGGGTTTTTGTAAACAGGTGTCACGGCGACCATAAATGGGATGTTTCTTTCTATTAACACCTCCGCACACTGGCGAAGCATTTCAGGATCCAGTCTAGGATTCACATCTTCCAGACGGATAACAGCCGGGTGACTCTCTCTATGGTTCGTTTCGAATACTTGGTGCAGTACTTCCCCCATTAGGATGGCATCCTCTAATGAAATTTCACTGTCTGCATAATAATAATTGGAATAGCTCTTAATAAGCAGTGGATGTTCGCTGCCGCTTTCTTCAGCTGAGATGAGCGTTCGCGCATCAGAGTCCTTACTGATTTTAAATATTTGATGGGGCTCTGACAGAGTAATCGTTTCTTTAGTCTTTTTTAACGTTAAGTTCTCAATAGTTGTATTACCGTTCTTTTTAACGAAACTATAGCTATGCGGAAACTGAGTTTCGTTATATCCAAGGACCATTTTTACGCCGGTAAAATCATCAATCAGGCGAACAGTATTTTTGGGCAATGTTCTTTGCTCTTCCCCAAAATAGAAAAGGTGCGTGATGTCATTGAGATCCTCTCTAGCTAATTCCTCTGCAGATGTAAACCGTACCTCCTTCGTAAAATGACTGATTAAAAGATCCAGCTTCCTCTGCTGTTCAGTTAGCTCGTTGGTTCCCGTCGTGTACACGACTAATACCTCAGGGTGCTTTCCGGATGTCTCCTTAGCCAAAACAGGCGATGGAAAGAATGAGAATTGAATCAGAACTAAGATACCCATTCCAAGAAGCACTGTCTTTATTGAACGACAATTCCTCAAAGTGCCTCCCCCTTTCTTAATTTACATTTGCGGAAATAATTGCTTAGATATTGTTCTTTATAAAGCACAATACATGATTTTATCATGAAATACAAGGGTTTTTTTGTAAAATAAGCAAGATTTTTTCGTAATAAAGAACATTTAGTGTCTTAAACTAGACCTTAGGTACTGGCTTTCTATCTTTGTAAATCCCTTTTTGTTGGAAGACTCATAGTTTTAATTTATGACCAATTAAACTCTCCTCAATTTGCTATCTTTATCACATTTTCATCTATATAAGGGATGATTTTAGAGATGATTTTTTAAAAAAGTAAGCATTCTGTAGCTTATCGAGGGTATTAACTGATAAAGTGTTCTTAATTAAGAAAGATTGTCAATTTTGAAAGTTTCCATTTTATAACCATATATTATATACTCACGTTATCAAATTCGTAGTAAAGAACGAAAAACTACTAAATAAGAACAAAGAGTGAAAGGATCGCATTCCTCGAGGAAAATGCAAAAGATGACAACTCGTAAAAAAACGATAAGTTAACG
Organism: Halobacillus alkaliphilus; assembly: GCF_900113125.1. GTDB lineage: Bacteria > Bacillota > Bacilli > Bacillales > Halobacillaceae > Halobacillus > Halobacillus alkaliphilus. Next base: position 19,486 of record NZ_FOOG01000035.1, read on the forward strand.
CTGGAAAATTCAATTACTTTAGGGCGACCTATATCGTCATATATTATTAGCGAGTAACCACAAGTTACAGACCATACATACGGATTGTTTAATGATTTATAAACCATATGTATCGAAGTATCCATGTGAAATTCTCTCTGAGCGCGGAGGTAACGCTCGTCAGTCTTTAAATGGCGCAGGTTGAGCAAATATAATGAAGAGACTTCCAGGAGAATGGTAAGCTAGTAAGGTTTCGTTTGCCAGCCTTTTATGAACTTAAAACCAAGGAATAATTATATTCATTAATCGGTTGTATTTGTACTTTAATCGGGTAAGGAGTATTAAGGAATAAGAGCTAAATATTATAGTATATTCATGAAGTTAAGAAGTTTTATTAATCTATATCAAATAAGAACTCATAAATTCCGCTTATACTAAGTAACAAGAGTTTCTTATAATACTAAGAAAGAATATACCGTAGTTGCATTTAACAGGGAGGGAACACTATGTACAAAAAACAATGCCCACGGTGCCACCGCCCCTCATTCAGCAGCAGCGAGGGCACTTGGATGTGCCCCATATGCCAGGAAGATTTAACGTCATTCTCTGCCCTTCCTATTCACAATAAGAAATCAAAATCCGAAGTCGTTAGTATGTATGACCAGACCATGAATGGAACTCCACTCCGAGAAATATAAGCAGATAGATTTTAGATCTAACCCACAATGGATTCATTCAGTCGCATAGCTGTAAAAAAAAGGATTGCACTCAATGTGCAATCCCTTTTTAGTAGTATTATAGAATTTATGGCAGGAAACGGCGTGGATCCACTGAATTGGACCGACTAGGATTCCACGAACCGATATGAATCTCAAAGTGTAGATGCTGTCCAGTTGAGTTCCCCGTACTTCCCATATTACCCAGGAAATCGCCTTGGGATACAGACTCTCCTGCTGAAACAGCCGGAGTGGATCTCATGTGGGCATATACAGTCGTGTACGTCTTGCCATCGATCCGGTGAGTGATAAATACATTATTTCCGTAACTGGATGAATAACCGGCACGTATGACCGTTCCATCGGCTGCTGCCCTTATCGGTACGGTTCCGCTCTTAGCTAGATCGATACCGGAGTGTAGACGGTTTTCGTTATGAATTGGATGGAACCTCATGCCGTATTCGGATGTGGTTCCAGCAGATGCAGGCCAGGCGAACTTGGCACTGCTGCCCGAAGAGCTGGAAGTTGCTTTTTTATCTTCTTCTGCTTCTTTTTCAGCTTCCTCTTCTGCTTTCTGCTCTTCTTCTTCGGCTTTTCGTTCAGCTTCCTCTGCTTCTTCAGCTGCTTTTTTATCGGCACGATCCTGAGCTGCTTTTCTAGCTGCCTCTTTCCGCGCTTTTTCTTCCGCTGCTTTTTGTTCAGCTTCTTCGGCTGCCTTCTCGGCACGTTCGATTTCTTTCTTGATTGCTTCTTCCTGTGCAGCTAATGTTTCATTCTCTTCTTCTAAATCCATGACGTGATTATGAAGTTCTTCTTCTTCCATTTCAAGCGACTTCATCAGTTCATTTTTATCTTCCTTCTGGCTGTCCAAGTCACTCTTTAGTGATTCCAGTTCAGAAAGTTTTTCTTCAAGAGAGGTTAATTCTTCTTCCACCTCTGCTTTTTTGCTTTCTACAGCTTCTTTATCAGCTTTATGCTGTTCAAGTATTTCTCTGTCTTGTTCGGCAATGGTATTTAAGCTCATGATTCTTTCGAGGAAGTTACCGAAGCTTTCTGCTCCCATAAGTACGTCTAAGTAATCAATGGCTCCTCCATTCTGGTACATGGACTTCACACGATCTTTTAGAAGCTCGTCCCTTTCAGCGATTCGCTTTTCCAGTTCAGTAATATCTTCTTTCAACTGTTCGATGTTCTCTCTGGTTTGCTCTACTTCTTCTTCTTTTTTATCTATTTTCTCAGTCGTCTCCATCATTTCTTTGTCCAGGCGCTCAATTTCCTGGTTCAATTGTTCCTGGTCTTCTTTAAGTTCGTCAATTTGTTCCTGTTTTTCCTGTTTCTCAGATTCATTGGCTGATTGGCTGTTTTTGTTTTCTTCTAGCTGGTCCTCATTTTCTTCTACTTGCTCTTTACTTTTTTCGATTTGTTCTTCATACAATTCTGCGAAAACTGAACTTGTTCCGGATGATAAGCCGGCAAGTACAAGCGTGGCGATCAGGAGTGCAACTGTAAACTTAAACTTCAATCCCTTTTCCTCCCCAAAACACATGTATATTTTTATATTAAACTTTTAGATATTTTCTAATAGATGTAAAGCTTCCCCATAGTCCGATAATGACGCCCATTAAAATGAGCAGGATAGATACTTTCCATACAAACGGGTAGACAGGAAGTAATTCAACAAATAATGTCGGATATCGAGTCGTAACTTCCTGGAACAGGTATCTGTATCCAAAGACTACGACAGCGATTGGAATAGCTGCTCCTAACATACCAATTAAGATGCCCTCTACGAGAAATGGCCAGCGGATAAACCAGTTGGTTGCCCCTACCATTTTCATAATTCCGATTTCTTTTTTACGGGCCACAATGGTAATACGGATGGTGTTCGCAATGAGGAACATAGCTGTGAACAACAGCCCGGCAATTATGGCAAGCCCTATATTACGAGCTAAATCCATCACATTAAAAAGCCGTTGAACGGTTTCTTTGGCATATTCCACCTTCTCAACGTTTTCAAATGATTTAATAGACTGGGCCACTTGAATGGTATCTTCAGGATTTTGGGTTTTGACGATGTACACGTCATTTAACGGGTTCTCATCTTTAAGGGATTCAAATACTTCTCCCTCTTCTCCCAGACTGTCGATTAACTTCTCGAGTCCTTCTTCCTTGGATTGAAAGGTCACGGTGTCCACTTCGGGGATGTTTTGCAGTTTATCTTTCAGTTCATTTTGACCCGGCTCTTCCAGTGTTAAGTCCATAAAGACACGAACTTCTACGTTTTCTTCGATTTGAGAGCCTATATGGTTCAAATTAAGGAGTAATGCAGCGAAGACTCCTACCAGCAGCAGAGTAACCGTTACAGCTGATATAGAAGCTAAGGACATCCAGCGGTTTCTCGTAATGTTCTTTACGCCCTCTTTACCATGTCGTCCAAATGTCTTAAGTTTCATCTTTGATGCCACCTCTTACTTCCGAATTGCCGATCTTCTCTCTTTTTTTAAATCGGATAGGTTCCAGGACACCGAAAGATAAACGATTGCGATGATGCTTATCAAACAATTTATATCACTTCCTGCTTTAAACTCATGATGTCAATCTTCGATGTCTGAAATATGTAATCTTTACGTTTCCGGCTTCTTTTACCTTACTAATTATAACAAACAAGTTCGATAAAAAAAGACAATTTATTATTACATTTGTGTTTCATGCTTTTACATAAACGTGACAAAACCAGGGTATTTATGGGCGGTTATCCAACATTTTGTCGAATGACATGTGTATATACATGAGGGGTTCAAACCATAACAAAAAAGACAACCCCTTTGGAATTGTCTTTCGTAACTGTATGAAATTCATCATTAATTTTTTAATTGCTTTAATACTTCAAGTTCACGTTTCAAGCGAGTATTTTCATGTCGAATGGCTTCCACATTTTCTGTTTGGCCTTCTACCGGCAAAAGATTGATTTCATACCAGGCTTTACTTTGAACGTCATTTACTTCACTCGTTTGTTTGATGAGAGCTGCCGGGTACATCGTCCTTACGGCATCAATTTCTTTCTGAGATAGCCGTAACTCTCTAAAATAAACACCTTCACTAAAGGATTCTGACAAAAACTTTTCAAAGTCATGGGCTGCCATGGGCTTCGCTCCTTTATTTATTGGTCTTTAAAAACGAGTTTTCCACCATTCACAGTCTTAAGATTTTTGATATACGGATTCTTTTACAACGACATTAGCCACTACTTCCATCGGATCCACGAGCGGTACAGGAAGGTGATAAGGTTTCAGTACCAGTCCGATCTCTGTACATCCCGATATGATTAATTGAGCGCCGTTATCCAGCAGTTCCTGAGAAGCTTCTTTTAGAAGCTGGAGAGGCTTTCCATCCGTATTCCCGCTCTTTATTCCATTCTCACCATAAATGGACTTCATGACTTTTTCATTTTGCGTCATGGGCGTTGGATATACAATATCCAGATGATCGAGATATTTTTCAAAAAGGCCGGTTTCTAACGTACCCGTGGTAGCAAGAATGCCGATTTTAGAAATATCCGGATAGAAGTTGCGGATAAACCTTTTCAACTCTAAAAAGGCATTCAGTAATGGATACGAAACCTCTTTTTGTACGTCTTCTATGAAATAGTGGGCGGTCATACACGGAATACAGGCTACCTCAACGTCCAGCTTTTCTAAGTTTTTTGCGGCGTGGATCATTTCGGGTACCGGATTCTCGCCCCTTCCGGATATAGCTTCTGTGCGGTCAGGGATCTTTGCATTGCTGTCAATGATGACGCGGAAATGCTCCTGATCCTTTCTGGCGCTAGTTGCCCGGATGATTTTTAGATAGCATTCGGCAGTAGCCTCTGGCCCCATGCCTCCGAGTATACCGATTAGTTTATCGTTCATGAAATGCCTCCTTGCGTAAGACCCGAACCTTCCTATGATGACTACATGATTCCTGCCACTCTGTTTTTCAGCGGCTTGAATAATTCTTCTTCATCCATTTCTGGTCTCGCTTTGTTTAGTTGCTCAAGCGCGATTTTTGCTCCTGGGTCCATGCCTTGGCATCCAGCTAAAAGTACAACATCGTCTGTTCCTACTTCTGATAAAGCGTGGCGAACAGCGTCGTCCAATTCTTTATATAAATGCACGTGGATACCTGCATCTTTCATCATTTCCTGGAATACCCGCAGCTCCTCATCAGTGACCTGGTCTTTTTCTGTGACATGGGACTCGCTGAGGGTCGCAATGACTTCTTTAATTCCGAGCTTTGGAGCCCATTCAACAATCGCTTTTGCATTCTCACGGTTTACCGTTACCCCACGGCTCCCGCGAATCGCATATATGAGCTTCAATTGATTATACTCCATCTGCTGCAATGTACTTAAGGTAACGTTAATATTGCCGTAGTTCGCAAAATGGTCATCAAGAATTTTAAAGTCATCCTCAAATACCATTTCAAAACGGCGTTCCACGCCTCCAAAGGATTTCAGCCCTTTTTGAATCGTTGGAATCGGTACCTCACTCAGTAATCCTGCTGCAATAGCCACCATTGAGTTATACACGGAATGGTAACCAGGTGTGGATAGTTCAATATCAAATTCCTGAGGCTCAATTGGTGCCTCTCCTACATATATCGGCTTTCTGACTTCAACTGTAAATTTCGCACGGCCGGTGGACAGGTCAAGGTTTTTACAAATAAGATCTCCATCCCCTGTTTCCACACTAAAAGTGAGCAATTGCGCTTTTGTTTCATCCACCAGAGAAGCTGAATAAGGATCATCCAGGTTCAGGATGGCCCATTTATCAGCGCCAGCTTCCCTGATAAGACTGGCTTTAGCGTTAAAGTACTCTTCAAATGAGCCGTGAAGATCGATATGCTCGCGACTGATATTATTCAGCGTTACAATATCGAAATCCACGCTTCCCACTCGTTTTAAATCGAGGGCAGAAGAAGAAACTTCCATCGTTACATGAGAGACATTCTGCTCTCTCATTTGAGCAAAATAGTGATGAAGATCCAGCGATTCCGGTGTCGTCAGTTTCGTCGGCTCGGAATAGTCGCCGAATTTAACGACCACTGTTCCTATGAGACCTGTCTTGACTCCATGCTCTTCCAGGATCGCATCGGTCATAAAGGATGTAGAGGTCTTCCCATTGGTCGCGGTGATGCCGATCGTTTTCATCGATTGGGAGGGATGATTATAAAAAGCGTCGCTTAGTGCGGCAAGCGCTTTACGGCTATCCTCTACTCGAAACTGAGGAATGTCATCCCATCCTTCTTGATAATCTTCCACCACAATGGCAGCCGCTCCATTAGATATAGCTTCTAATATATACGCATGCCCATCCGTTTTAAACCCTTTAATACATACAAAAATGTCTCCCTGCTTCACTTTTCTGGAGTTATAAGCCAGTCCATGAATATCCAGCTCTTGTTCATTCCAAGCATCTAAAACTTGAATGGATTTCAGCAATTCATATAGTTTAGCCATTCTAATCTACCTTCCCTGCAATGTTTTAACCTTATCCGATTATTGCGATCCTATATTTTTTGTATATGGGCAAGCTTTGTTGTGTTTTCACAACCTTACTGAATCAGCTTGTTTTCCGTACTTTTCCAGCCACTAGACCCGCCATTTTCTTTCCGAATGCAAAAGCGGGTTTTGGATCTTTTGCATCCCATATCGCGTGGGCCTTTGGACGGAAATAAGATGCCAGTACCTTTTGAATGGAAAGCTGTCCCGTTTTAACGTATTCACGTACAGCCAGTAAATCTTCGTAAGCATACCAGAAGACGAGATTCATGTCTTTCTCAACAGCTTTTGGCTCAACTGGGTTACCGGTTAGCTCTCTGTAAGTAATATAAGGGATGTTGATTCCCGTTTTATATAACAGGCTGTTTAAATTCGTAATTCGGACATTAATTTCAATTAGATAATATTGTCCGGTTTGTTCATCTTTTTTAAATTCAATTTCTGCAAATCCTTTATATTGGATGCCTTCAAGGAATTTCTTCCCGAGGTCATATAGCTCCGGGACATATTTCTGCTGGGTATAAACCGAGGCCCCGTAGTTCACAGGGAATTGACGCAGTTTCTGGCAAGTGACCCAATGTGTAACCTCTGAGTCTTGATTCAAGTAGGCGTCGAAGGTGTACATATGATCATCGAAACCAGGAATAATTCGCTGTACAATCACTTCAATATTTTCTTCTTTAGCCATATTGACTTTTTCAAGAAGCTCTTCTTCTGTAAAGACTTTGAACAGCTTCCTTCTGAACTTGGTCACAAAAGCAGGAGAATCCACCGGTTTAACGAGACACGGAAACTGGATTTTTTCCTCTACTTTTTGTAAAAAGTTCTCTTCATCAATATGAACCGTTTCAGGCACCGCTACCCCGTGCTCGGATGCCAGCGTATGCAACGTACCTTTGTCCATTATTTTAGTATATAGCCCCTGTTCTTTTTGGGGAATAAGGAAATGTTCCCGTAATTCCATTAAATGCTCGTCTACAAACTCTACGTAAGGATCAGCTGTAGGAATAAGAACAGGCATCTTGCTTTGCTGTTTGGAGTAATCAATCAAAAAGGAAAGAAGTCCTTCTGGATCTTTTTTATAATGAGGAGCGATTAACGCTTCAGAGACGTACTTGGACTCAAGTCCATAAGCCCCTTCCCACGAATAATCGACAGCCGCTACGTGCACATTGTTAATGCCTAAGCAGCGGATTGTACTTAATCCTATATAATAATTCGCACCTAAAACAACCGCTTTATTATCCATGAATAATCCCCTTTTTTCAAACGTGACATAACATTTATTTCATTAAACTCATTCATAGTTGAGCAAAGCTATTCGCCGAATATCTAAACATATCTATTCTACCATATTATCGAGGCTAACAAAACGAGCAGCCCCTAAGTATGGAAGAAGATCCACTGTTTACCGGGAGTAATATTTGGAAATATATGTATGACCTGGTCCGGTAATATTTGTAAGACATCTAGAATTTCTCCCTCATGTAAAAAGCGGCCTTTCCCTGGGGAGGCCGCTTGGACGTAAGCATTTATTTATAGGAGTGACTGAAATCAATTTCTGACGGGACTTCTTCAGCTTGAGCCGGATCTTTTTGGATGTTCTTAAAGCGGTTCGCCACTTTATCTACGGCATATAACACTAGAAACGTAAGAAGGACAGTAAGTGACAGCATATAAAGAGATGTAAGCATAAGCTAATATCCCCTTTCAAATAGTATTTATCAGGATTTATCATCAAATCCTTGTATATAATACCAGAAATCAAGGTCTTGTAAACCTATATTCACAAATTCTTAGACATACATCTTTTTCCTAGCGTATTTTAATCCTTCCTCTAATTTCCTCTATTAAATATACCTCTCTGCTATACTGGATGTACCACCGTATTATGCAGGCGTTTCCATCCCTGAAAAATGATACTTTACTATTAAAGGAGAGATCCTGATGAGAGAGCCAGTAGGCAAGTGCCGCAACTGTGGAACGTTAATTTATTGTTCAGGTGGATTTTTGGAAGGAGTGGTGAACAATGACCAGACCCTTTGCTGTTTCCCTTGTGCGAACCAAACATCCACAGAAAAACCAACGGTCTCATTAAGTTCCTACCATCCAGAATGGCCCGTATTATTCGAACGGGAACAAAGGTTAATCGCAGAAATTTTGGGTGAAAATGTTCTTGGAATTGAACACATAGGCAGCACGGCCATCCCCGGGTTACAAGCTAAGCCTATTATTGACATTATGGCAGGAGTTAGATCTCTGGCCTCTTACGATTCGTACATACCGCATTTATCAACCATTGGATATATGTACGTACCTAAGCCGGAACTTGTAGACCGTCGTTTTTTCAAGAAGGAGAAGGAGGCGCAGACTTTTCACTTACATCTATGTGAATTTGGAGAGAAGGAATGGGAAGAAAAACTCCTATTTCGTAATTACCTGCGTCAGCATTCTAAAGCAGTGGAAGAGTATAATTCTCTAAAACTCAGACTCGCCAATCGCTACTCAAATGATCGGCCGGCCTACACAAAAAGTAAGGGAGCTTTCATCTCATCCATCATTCAAAAAGCTAAAAGAAAATAAAACACCCGGATTCTGTAAAACCCGGGTGCTGATGGTTATTTATTTCCTAATCTAATGTAATAATTAGCTGCGGTTTCGATCCCTTTTGTAAAGTTCTCCAAGTGAAAATGTTCGTTTGGAGCATGAAGATTTTCCGAAGGAAGACCAAAACCCATTAACACAACAGGTGCTTTTAAGACACTGGCGAACACTTCAACAATGGGAATCGATCCTCCCTCTTTAGGGAAAAGCGGGCGAACGCCATACACTTGCTCATAAGCATCCGCTGCTACTTGAATATAGGCATCTTGAGAATCAAGCGATACCGGATCTGCCTGAATCAATTGCTCTGTTTCTATTCGGACCCCGGCAGGCTTGTGATTCTCAAGGTGTCGCTGAATAGATTCAAACACAGCCTGCGGGTTCTGCTCGCCCACTAAGCGGCAGCTGATTTTAGCACTGGCCTGATTAGGTACAATGGTTTTTAACCCTTCTCCCTGAAAACCGCCTGTAATCCCGTTGATCTCAAGCGTCGGACGTATTCCCACACGCTCCTGGAAAGTAAAACCTTCTTCACCAAAAAAGGCTTCCAGTCCAAGTTCTCTTTTTACTTTTTCACTATTAAACGGAACTTGCGCCACTTCTTCTCTTAACTCCTCTGTAACTTCAGGAACTCCCTCATAGAAACCTTCTACAGCGATTTTTCCTGTTTCATCATGAAGGCTGTCCATAAGAGAAACAAGTGCATGAATCGAGTTGGGTACAGCTCCCCCGTAGGAGCCGGAATGTAAGTCAGTGTTTGCTGTTTTCACTGTTACTTCCATAGCAAGAGCTCCGCGAAGCGAAGTGCAGATGGCCGGCTGTCCTTTTTCGATAAAAGTTGTATCACTGATGACGACAGCATCTGCAGCCAGCTTTTCTTCTTGACTCCTAATAAAAGGAGAAAGGTTCGGGCTCGCAACCTCCTCTTCTCCTTCGATACAAAATTTCACATTAACCGGCAGCGTGCCGTTTTCTTTCATGAGAAGCTCAATCGCTTTAATATGAAGAAATAACTGCCCCTTATCATCCGTCGCTCCGCGGGCATAAATTTTCCCATCACGGACCACTGGCTCAAACGGAGGAGTTTCCCACAGTTCAAGAGGGTCTTCAGGCTGGACATCGTAATGACCGTAAATAAGGACCGTAGGCTTGTTCTCCGCATGGAGCCAGTCACCATATACAATAGGATGACCTTTTGTTTGAATGACCTCTATATTTTCCATACCGGCCTTCCCTAGAGATTCAGCTACCCAATCGGCTCCCCTATTTACATCTTCTTTACGGTCAGGTAAGGAAGATATGCTCGGGATCTTTAAGAAATCTTTTAGTTCTTCTATAAACGAATCCTTATGTAATTCCACCTGTTCTTTCACGATAGAAACCCTCCTTAAGATTATACATATTAGTATAACGAAAAACTCACCTTAAGAAAGGTGAGTTTGATGAATTAATAATTAAATTATAGCAATGAAATGATAAAGCTAATAACCACAATAAGCCCAATAATCATTAGAATCGTACGTAACATAGGAACACCTCTTCACTTTAGGATTATGTATATTACTATTCCTTATTTCGGACAAGTTCAAACAATACATTCTGCTTATTTTTATTATAGTAAAAAAAGACTGACCCAGCGGGGTCAGTCTTTTACATCTCGTTCTTATATCACCTGGCGATCCCAGTGACGGTGAGCCGCTACAGCTTCCGTAAATTTGCTTACGAATTCAATTCCGTTTTCTTCTGCTACTACGCCTGCTTCCTCCAACAATTCATTATCTTTCAATAGTTGGATCCCTTCATGCGTAGCACCAAGCGGCTTGAAGTGCGTAAAGGCTTCATTTAGATAATAAGAGGCTTTCTTCCTGAATGCCTTATCCTGCTCGCCGCCTCCTGCCACGTAAATCGCATCAACCAGCACAGGATCAACCGTTGTAAATGTGTGATCAACGGTAAGTTCTGTACCATCTGCGCCCTTCAGAGTGCCTTGATGGGTACTGATAACCACAGGAGAAATACCTTTATCAGTCAATCCTTCCAGGACATTCGTCACCTCACTGCCGGCAAAATTGTCGGCAACAATGACACCAACTACACGAGTATCCGGTTTGAATACAGTATTTTGCTGGCTTAGCGCTGGAGAAGATTTAGTTACATCGGATCCGCCATGTTCTGGTGGAGTGATGCCGATGTTTTTGGCAACTCCTTGAACCAGCTCAAGACTGACGTTTGAGAACATTTCAATCACTTGCTTTCTAACTGAATCACTTTCAAGTTTACCCAGTTCGAAACTGAAGGCTTGAATTAAATGACCTTTCTCTGGTTCGCTCATACTGTTCCAAAATAACGTAGCTTGAGAGAAGTGGTCTTTAAAGCTTACACTTCGCGCGCGTATTTTGCGCCCTTCTACCTTCTCCTGATAGTGCTCATAACCGCCTTCTTCTGGAGCTGCAGGCTCCGGTGTATTCTGGGCAAGGGAGTTTTTATGATAGCTGACCTGACCCTTATTAATCGTCTGACGGCCATATCCATCTCTTTGGTTGTTAAAGAATGGGCAGACTGGACGGTTAATTGGAAGCTCGTGGAAGTTTGGACCTCCGAGACGGATTAATTGAGTATCCGTGTAGGAGAATAAACGACCTTGAAGCAATGGATCATTGGTGAAATCAATGCCTGGTACGACATGACCAGGATGGAATGCCACTTGCTCCGTCTCAGCAAAAACATTATCGACATTACGGTTTAATGTTAATTTACCGACGATTTCTACCGGTACATCTTCTTCTGGCCAAAGCTTCGTCGGATCCAGAACATCAAATTCGAATTTATCCTCGTCTTCTTCTGGAATGACCTGTAGTCCTAGTTCATATTCCGGATAATCTCCATTTTCTATGGAGCTGTAAAGGTCACCACGGTGGAAGTCTGCGTCCTTACCGGAAATCTTTTGAGCTTCATCCCATACTAAAGAGTGAGTCCCCAGTACCGGTTTCCAGTGGAATTTCACGAAATGAGACTTACCTTCCGCGTTTACCAAACGGAATGTATGTACTCCGAACCCTTCCATCATACGGAAACTTCTAGGAATAGCGCGGTCAGACATGGCCCACATTACCATATGAGCGGATTCCTGATTGTTCGCTATGAAATCCCAGAATGTATCATGAGCCGATGCTGCCTGAGGCATTTCATTATGAGGTTCAGGTTTTAATGCGTGAACTAGATCAGGGAATTTAATGGCGTCCTGAATGAAAAATACAGGGATATTGTTACCCACTAGATCGTAGTTTCCTTCTTCGGTATAGAATTTAGTCGCGAAGCCGCGAGCATCACGTACGGTTTCGGAAGAACCGCGGTTACCCGCTACTGTTGAAAATCTAGTGAATACGGGTGTCTTTTTAGAAGTATCTGTCAGAAAATCTGCTTTTGTATATTTTTCAAGAGATTTATAGAGTTCAAATTCGCCATGAGCCGCAAATCCTCTTGCGTGCACCACACGCTCCGGAATACGTTCGTGGTCAAAATGGGTCATCTTTTCGCGGAAGTGGAAATCTTCCATTAATGTCGGGCCGCGTTCTCCAGCTTTCAGAGAAAACTCATCCTCTGACATTTTCAGTCCTTGATTGGTTGTAAGACTTTTTCCTGAATCGTCTCTGCGATAGTGCTCCAACTGCTCGTCTTTACTTTGCTTATCTACTTTTTTCTTATCACTCATTAAGGTTCCTCCTTAAAATGATTATAAAAAAACACTCTTTATAAACTCCACATAACTAGTACCCCATCATCCATCTGTTAAAACTTTCAAACCGAGATATTTTCTTCAATAGAATTAGCACACACAATGGTAGCGTTATTATAAAAGGGTTATTCCAGTATCGGGCCGGATTGTGGAAGACTCGATTTCGAGGTATTGGGTATGAGGAAGGTCGAAACCACTTAAAACATCACCTGAGTGAGAAGTAAAGAGACCATGTGATTGTGCAGCTATTTTCAAGATGTAACTATCGCAATAGCCTGTATTAAAGTATTTAACACAGATTAAGAAGGAGAACTTTTCTCTTCTAGAAGGGTCCGTTTTTCATAATCGTGTTGGGTTGGTGGGGAAATGATGAGACTCCCATGGGAGAAGGGACTAGGTGAGATCCCGCAGGGAGTGAAAACGAGCGAGGAAGCTCGTGGTAAAAGGAGGATCGACTAAGATCGCCACGTCCTGTGGCAACGTCGATCGACCCTACGTCGTGTAGGGCCATAGGAAAGTGTTCAAATGTGGAATCACCCCGAAAGACACGAACAGCATAAGCCGAGCATCAAAAGGAGGGTGGTTTTTCCGTCCGTTGATGAACGGCTTATGTCTCGAGTGTCTGAGTGATGGAACAAGACGAGTTATTTCCCCACCAATCCTCATCCCCATTTTATTAACGGACCCATTTATCTCGAAACTGAGTCTTCAAGTAATGGGAGCTTATCTGTAAAAGAAATAAGTTGATTTATTAGATCCTTCTAAAAAAAAGAGATGCCTCTATGTTATAGAGACATCTCTGATTATTCTAAAGTTATGGCAGCTGTGTGGAGCCCATCATAAATCGATCGCACTCACGCGCAACCTCGCGTCCTTCATTAATGGCCCAAACGATCAGACTCTGTCCGCGACGCATATCACCGGCGGCAAATACACCTTCCACGTTGGTCGTGTACTTACCATACTGGGCAGCTACGTTAGTTCTAACAGTAGTTTCAATTCCAAGCTTCTCAATTAAGTCCTGTTCTGGACCACTGAATCCAATAGCAAGCAAAACAAGATCGGCTGGCCAGACTTTTTCTGTACCAGGTATTTCTGTCCTTACTTTATTGCCGTCATCGTCAAAGGACAGAGCCACATCAATGGTGTGAACCTCTTTAATTCTATTATTCTCATCGCCGACGAATTTCTTTGTCATTACGGCATAAGCACGCGGGTCGTCACCAAATTTGGCTTCCGCTTCCTTTTGTCCATAACCTACCGTATGAACAATCGGGTATTGAGGCCATGGGTTCACTTCGTTATCACGTTCTGACCCTTTTTTATCGTAAATATCAAATTGGGTCAGTGTCTTGCATTCATGTCTGACGGAAGTAGAGATACAGTCTGTCCCTGTATCGCCACCACCAATAACGATCACATTTTTATCTTTCGCACTAATGTAATTTTTATCTTCGTGGTTTGAATCCAGCAAACTCTTTGTATTCGCATAAAGGAAGTCCATAGCATAATGGATACCTTTTAAACCGCGGCCTTCGACTTCCAGGTTCCTAGGAGTAGTTGCTCCTCCACAAAGGATCACGGAATCATACTCTTCATTAAGACGGGAAACCGGGTAGTCTCTTCCTACTTCGGTGTTCGTTTGAAAACGAATCCCTTCCTGTTTCAGGATATTCACTCTTCGCTCCACAATTTCATAAGGAAGCTTCATTTCCGGAATACCGTACGTTAGTAATCCGCCTACGCGGTCACTACGTTCAAATACGGTAACCCAGTGTCCAGCTTTGTTAAGCTGGGCAGCTGCGGCCAAGCCTGCAGGTCCGGAGCCTACAACAGCAACGCTTCTTCCGGTTCGCTTTTCCGGAGGTTCAGGAACAACCCAGCCTTCAGCAAACCCTTTCTCAATAATGGAACGCTCGACGGAACGAATAGCTACAGGCGGTTCATTTATACCTAGCACACAGGCTCCTTCACATGGAGCTGGGCAGGCGAATCCTGTGAATTCAGGAAAGTTGTTCATTTCATGTTCTTTCTTTAAAGCTTCCTTCCACTGACCTCTGTAGACGAGATCGTTCCATTCAGGAATTAGATGGTACACGGGACAACCGGTGGTCATGCCTTTGACTTCCATCCCTGAATGACAAGTAGGTACGCCGCAGTCCATGCAGCGCGCCCCTTGTTTTTGTGCTTCCTCGTCTGACATAGGTAAAGTGTAATCTTCCCAATCTTTCGTTCTCGTTGCCGGATCACGCTCAGGTATCGACTGACGCTCATATTCCATGAATCCAGTAGACTTTCCCATCAGATCTCCCCCTCTGTTGTTATTTTACTGTTTCTACTGGCTTATTACTTTCTTCAAATGCAGTCATTTCTGCATCAAATTTCTCCATGCCTTCTGCCCTCAGGCTCTGGATACGTTCCTGCATAGCAAGATAAGCCGTCGGTATGACACGTACAAATTTAGAAACGAAGGCATCCCAATTATTCAAAATGCGCTGGGCATTTGTGCTATTGGTATAAGCCACATGCTTCTCTATCATTTCATAAAGTTCTTGAATTTCCTTAGAGTCTGTCAGCTTTTGAGTCTGTACAAGTTCATGGTTGCACTTTGTCTCAAAAGCTTCTTCGGTTTCATCCAGCACGTAAGCGACTCCTCCAGACATTCCGGCGGCGAAGTTGCGGCCCGTCCCCCCAAGAACGACCACTTTTCCACCTGTCATGTACTCACATGCGTGGTCTCCTACTCCTTCAACGACCACTTCTGCTCCACTATTACGTACGCAGAAACGCTCACCTGCAAGTCCATTAATGTAGGCTTCTCCACCAGAAGCTCCATAGAATGAGACGTTCCCGATAATCGTATTTTCTTCTGGTACGAAAGTGGACCTAGGAGATGGATGTACAATGATTTTACCTCCGGACAATCCTTTTCCGACGTAATCATTGGCGTCCCCGACGAGTCTCAGTGTCATTCCTTTCGGGATAAAAGCACCGAAACTCTGGCCCGCTGATCCTTTAAAGGTCAGACGGATTGTGTCTTCCGGAAGACCTTCTGCTCCATATTTGCGGGTGATTTCACTTCCCAATATGGTTCCGGTAACCCGGTGTATATTTCGAATGGAACCTGTTCCTTCCACAGGCTCTCCTGTTTCAATCGCTTTTTTACAAAGTGGAATCAGTTCTTCCACGTCGAGTGTTTTCTCAAGACCGTGGTCCTGTTTTCTAATCGCATAGCGTCCATAATTATCAGGTACAACAGGCTGATAAAGAAGGGCCGATAAGTCGACGCCTTTGGCTTTCCAATGGTCAATCGCTTCGTTCGCCTGCAGTACATCGGTACGTCCAATCATTTCATTAATCGTACGGAAACCAAGCTCCGCCATTAATTCTCTTGCTTCCTGTGCAATAAAACGCATGAAGTTTTCCAGGTGATCCGCTTCACCCGTGAATTTCTTCCGGAGCTCAGGATCCTGTGTCGCTACTCCTACTGGACAAGTGTTCAGATGGCATACACGCATCATGACGCAGCCTAATACGACAAGCGGGGCTGTAGAGAAGCCATATTCTTCAGCTCCAAGCAAGGTCGCAACGACTACATCGCGCCCTGTCATCATTTTCCCGTCCGTTTCCACGACAATTCGGTCACGAAGACGGTCGAGTACAAGGGTCTGGTGCGTTTCAGCAAGACCGATTTCCCAAGGCAGACCGGTATGCTTAATACTTGTTCTTGGAGCCGCTCCCGTACCCCCGTCATATCCGCTGATTAAGACTAGATCTGCTCGTCCTTTAGCAACACCGGCTGCGATCGTACCGACGCCGACGGCTGATACTAGTTTTACACTTACGCGTGCTTTAGGGTTCGCGTTCTTCAAGTTGTAGATCAATTCTGCAAGGTCTTCGATTGAATATATGTCATGGTGCGGCGGAGGAGAGATCAACTCAACTCCAGGGGTAGATCCGCGTACTTCTGCAATCCACGGATATACTTTTGTACCAGGAAGGTGTCCGCCTTCTCCGGGTTTTGCACCTTGAGCAATTTTAATTTGAATTTCATCCGCGTTGACTAAATAATGACTCGTTACTCCGAAACGTCCGGAAGCTACCTGCTTAATGGAGCTCCGGCGGGTATCACCGTTATCATCAGGAGTAAAACGGTCCGGATCCTCTCCGCCCTCTCCCGTGTTACTGCTTCCGCCGACACGGTTCATAGCGATCGCTAGTGCCTCATGTGCTTCCTGGCTGATCGAACCATAAGACATGGCACCTGTTTTGAAGCGCCTGCAGATGTCTTCCACAGATTCAACTTCTTCAATTGGCACCGAAGGACGATTCTTAAAGGACAACAAGCCGCGCAGCGACTGTAGATTATTATTCTCATCTGTCAGCATTTGGGAATATTGCTTGAAAAGATCATAATCATTGCTTCGGCATGCGTGTTGAAGGGTAGCAATTGTTTGCGGATTATATTGATGATCCTCTCCGTTTTCACGGTACTGGAATTCATCTCCCGCTTCTAACTGACGGTTGCCTCCACGGTTTTCTGTATAAGCTTTCTCATGTCTCATTAATACTTCTTTTTCAATAATATCTAAGCCAATTCCACCAAGACGGGAGGCTGTACGCGTGAAGTATTTATCGACTACATCTTTCTGGATCCCGACAGCTTCGAAAATTTGAGCACCACGGTAACTTTGAATCGTGGAGATGCCCATTTTCGAAAGGACTTTAATGATTCCGTCTGTTGCGGATTTAACGTATGTTTGTACCGCAGCTTCATAGGAGTCTACCTGTATATCACCGCGGTCTACAAGGTCGCGGATCGTCTCGTAGGCTAAATAAGGGTTGATCCCTTCAGCTCCATAGCCTAATAAAGCGGCATGGTGGTGAACTTCTCTAGGTTCCCCGGATTCTATCAACAGACTGACTTTCGTCCTTGTGCCTTGACGGATTAAGTGATGGTGAAGACCGGAAACAGCTAACAGAGCTGGTATTGCGGCTTCATTTTCATTTACACCTCTGTCAGAAAGGATGAGGAGAGTCGTTCCTTCTTCTACGGCTTGATCAGCCTCTTCAAACAAACGATCAAGTGCCTGCTCCATCTTATTTTCTTTTGCTTCAAATAAAATAGATAGAGTGCGGGCCTCAAACCCTTCTAACGACTGCTGACGCAGCTGTTCCAGTTGACGGTTCGTTAGTACGGGAGTTTCCAGCCTGATTTGACGACAGCTGTCCGGTTTCGGATCTACTAAATTCCCTTCAGCTCCAATCGTTGTTTCTACCATGGTAATTAATTTTTCACGAATGGCATCGATCGGCGGGTTGGTCACCTGGGCAAACAACTGTTTAAAGTAGCTATATAAAAGCTGTGGTTTTTTGGATAAAACAGCAAGCGGTGAGTCATACCCCATCGAACCGACAGGATCCTTCTGACTGGATACTAAAGGAACGATAATTTTATTTAATTCTTCTGTTGTGTATCCAAAAGCGAGCTGCTGATCGATCAATGGGTTGACAGGACGGTGCTCTACCGTTGGTTCCGGCAAATCCTCCAGGTCATACTTATGATTATCAATCCACTCCTGATAAGGATGTTCTCTGGCCGTTTGGAGTTTGATTTCTTCATCCGGAATAATCTTACCTTCTTCTAAGTCCACGAGAAGCATCTTCCCTGGGTGGAGACGATCTTTATACAAAATATCGTCCGCAAAGATGTCCAGGGCTCCTACCTCTGAACCCAGCACAATCATTCCGTCTTTTGTGACGTAGTATCTTGCAGGCCGTAAACCATTACGGTCCAGACAAGCACCAATCTGCTTTCCATTGGTGTAAGCAAGTGCTGCTGGCCCGTCCCACGGCTCCATTAACGTACTATGGTATTCATAAAAACTCTTTTTATCTTCATGGATGGTATTGTCATTTGCCCAAGGCTCAGGAACCATCATCATGGCTGTATGAGCAAGGGAGCGTCCCGATAAATAAAGAAATTCAAAAGCATTATCAAACATCGAAGAGTCACTGCCCTCGGAGTCAATGATCGGCAGAATCTTCTGGAGATCCTCTTCACTGAAATACTCAGAACTGCAAAGCTCCTGACGTGCTCTCATCCAGTTAACGTTACCTCTTAATGTATTAAATTCCCCGTTATGAATGGTAAAGCGGTTCGGGTGTGAACGTTTCCAACTCGGGAATGTATTTGTACTGAAACGGGAATGGACTAAAGCCAGAGCCGTTTTAAAGTCGGGGTGGTTCAAATCTATATAGAAGGAATCCAGCTGTTCTGGAATCAGCATCCCTTTATAAACAATCGTACTGGAAGACAGACTGCTCATATAGAAATCGTCATAGCCTTCTTTACCAGCTATCTCAATTTCCGCGCGCTTTCTAATAATGTACAAGCGGCGCTCCAGGTCCATTTGCGTCTTGATATTTTCTGAAGGCGCAACAAACCCCTGGCGGATGAATGGTTTCGTCTTCTTAGCATCGTCCCCAACAAATGAATCATTGATTGGTACGGTACGCCAGCCTAAGAAGGTTTGTCCTTCCTCTTCCACAATTCTTTCGAAAATTCGTTTGCATTCCATTCGAGTATCGTGATCTTCTGGAAGGAAGAACATCCCAATTCCATACTCTCCCGGTTCCGGTAGTTCTATATCTTCTTTCTCACACTGTTTTTTAAAGAAGTAATGAGGAATCTGGGTTAGAATTCCCGCTCCATCACCAGTACTGATATCAGCGGATTGTCCTCCCCGGTGTTCCAGGTTACAAAGTATAGTGATCGCATTTTCAACAATGCTGTGACTTTTCGTTCCATCAATATTCGCAATCATTCCTATGCCACAAGCTTCATGTTCATTCTCAGGATGATAAAGACCCTGCGGTACAGGGTAGCCGTTTTTTTGCATATTCATTCCCCCTAGCGGACTTATTCTTGTAGGTCAAAAGTAGAAATTAAAAAATTCTGTCTTTTTAGTTTCTTACAAGTATATCATGAAAAATTAGATGATTCACGCTTTCGTGACAGTATTTGCGTATATTTTCACAGAAATGAAACAATTCAAAATACGCGTAAACACATTCATTTAGATAGTGTAAGCGCAATCATAAAACTGTGTTTTTTTGAAAAATTTTCTTAATTTTTTTACGATCATCAGCCTTTATATAGTTTTTTTGAAGAAGAATTTTGTATATATACACCTTCCACCGGATGAATATACACTTTAAAAATAAAGGAGTTTCACGAAGTTTTTTCGAAAGCAGTAAAAAGAGAAAGGAGACGTTAAAATGAGCCAGCTGAGAATAAGAGATTTTGGAATTGATATAGGTACACTAAGTACGGGAAGACGTAATGCTATCACGGATGTAGAGGGAGTCCGGGTAGGGCATTGCACGTTAAGTGAAGGAAGTACTCAAACAGGAGTTACAGCCATCCTTCCGCATGAAGGGAATATTTTTAAAGAAAAATTAATAGCATCAAACCACATTATCAATGGGTTCGGAAAAACGATCGGAACGGTGCAAATGAATGAATTAGGAACCCTGGAAACTCCGATTCTTCTGACTAATACTTTAGGGATCGGGACGGCCTCTGAGGCATTGATTGAATACATGCTCGAACGGAACCCCGAAATTGGACGATCGACGGGAAGTGTGAATCCTGTGGTGGGAGAATGCAATGATATGATCTTAAATGATATTAGAAACCTATCCATAGAAAAGAAGCATGTGGTCCAGGCGCTGGAAGATGCCTCCTCTGAATTTCCAGAAGGAAGTGTGGGAGCCGGAAGAGGGATGGTTTGTTATTCGTTAAAAGGAGGCGTGGGTTCTTCTTCCCGCCTGGTTGAACTCCGTCACGGAACTTATACGATCGGGGTCCTCGTTCTCACTAACTTTGGACGTATGGGGGATTTGCTGGTGAATGGCAGGCCTGTAGGTGAGCAGTTAAGCCAACATGTCAAAGCTTCCTATGAGGCCGACAAGGGGTCTGTGATGGTGGTTGTGGCTACAGACCTCCCTGTTTCTGACAGGCAATTAAATCGTATTATTAAACGTTCGGTCACCGGCCTATCCCGTACAGGATCCCTGATTACAACTGGAAGCGGAGATGTCGTTATTGGTTTCTCGACCGCTGCTAAAATTCCCTATAAAGCAGACACACCTCTCCTTTCTTTTCAGACGATTCATGAAACGGACATAGATGAAGCCTTTCGTGCCGTAAGCGAAGCTACTGAAGAAGCCGTTCTCAATTCATTGATTACAGCAGATTCAGTAACAGGCAGGGAGGGTAACGAGGCCCAGGCTCTAAGGTCCTTACTCGAAAAGTATCCCGTCTCACTATTATAAAACCGTGCAGTACTAAAGATAAGCTCCCGTTACTTGAAGACTCAGTTTCGAGATAAATTGGGTCCGTTACGTTAGATGGATAAGGGCTGGTGGGGAAATAA
>NZ_FOOG01000041.1 GCF_900113125.1 Halobacillus alkaliphilus
TCGTGTGGCAACGTCGAACGACCCTGCGTCGTGCAGGGCCGGAAAGCGAAATCGTCCCCCGGAGGACCTAATTCTCACAAATGTCTCGAAATCAAGTCTTCCAGTAATGGGAGCTTTACCTTAATATCAACACGGAAGTTTGGCAGAGGGTTATATAAAAAAGATATTCAATTTCCTGTGCTCTGAAATCTGCTCTCCACTTCTTCTTTCTCAGCCTCCAACTCTTCCTCTTCCTTCACCGGCTTCTTCGACCAGAAAGTAGCCAGAATGGGGCCTGAGATATTATGCCATACCGCGGCAACCACATTCGGCAAGGCGGCGAGAGGTCCGAAGTGTGCCGTCGCAAGTGCTACCCCTAGACCTGAGTTCTGCATCCCTACCTCAATGGAAATCGCGCGGCGTTTACTTTCATCCAGTTTCATCAGCATCGCAGCTCCATAACCAAGCATAAGACCGAGCAGGTTGTGAAGAGCTACAGCCGTAAAGATCTGCAGGCCGGAGCTTGTAATGCTTTCCACATTCGCAGCCACAACAGCGCAGACGATAATAATAATCGCAAGGACTGAAATGAGCGGGATCGCCGTGGCACTTTTATCCACCGTTTGCGGAAACAGCTTCCTGATAAGAACCCCAAGCGTGATCGGTACAATAATGACCTGGACAATCGACAGAAACATAGAAACGGGATCTACTGGAAGCCACTGTCCCGCAAGCATTAGTAAAATAACCGGCGTGAGAATCGGGGCCAGCAAAGTAGAAAAGGAGGTCATCGCTACAGACAGCGCCAGATTACCTTTAGCAAGATAAACCATCACATTGGAAGCTGTGCCTCCGGGAACGGACCCAAGCAGGACCAGACCAGCCGCAAGTTCTGCTGGCAAATTAAGCAGATAAGCAATACCAAAGGCAATCAGCGGCATAAGTAGATATTGAGCCGCTACCCCTGCCACAACAGGAAGCGGTTTTTTGACAACCAGTTTAAAGTCTACGGGCTTAAGAGTAAGCCCCATCCCAAACATGACAACTCCGAGCAGAATAGTAATATAGGCGCCTAGCCCGAGAAATGCATCTGGTAAAAAGAAAGCTATGAGAGCTGCTGCTATGACCCATAGAGCGAAATATTTTCCAGCGATTCGACTGATGGATTCGATCACCTTCATTGATTGTTCCTCCTTTCACTTTGAACGAGCTTACCTGGATTCATGATCCCTTTAGGGTCAATGGATGCTTTAATGGCCTCCATCACCGGCAAGGCTTTTCCATGCTCCCGCTTCTGATACTTCATTTTCCCTTTGCCTACCCCATGCTCTCCTGTGCACGTGCCTCCACGAGCCAGCGCATATTCTACAATTTCTTCATTGAATTTCTCAGCCTTCTTAAGCTCCTCTTCATTTTCCATATCGATCATAAGGAGCGCATGATAATTGCCGTCCCCGACGTGGCCAAGAATCCCAGACTCAAGGTTTAGCTCAGCAATTTTTTCTCTGCCATGGCGAATCGCCCCGGCAAGTTCCGAGATCGGTACGCAGACGTCTGTTACCATCATTTTTTTACCGGGACTGCCATGAATGTAAGCATAAGCTAAATTGTGACGAGCCTCCCACAGCTTCATACGGGCCGCATTATCTTTTTCAAAATGGATCACTTCACAATCATGATTCTTGACGATTTCTTCCATAAAAGCGACATCTTCCTGAAGTCCTGCTTCATTGCCGTGAAATTCAAGAAACAGCGTCGCTTTTTCTATGTAATCCGTCCCATTAAATTGATTCACTCTTCGAATAGAGGACTCGTCCAGTAGCTCTACACGGGCAACCGGAACGCCAGCCTGCAGCATCGAAATCACAGCCTCTACCGCGTGATCAATGGTTGGGAAGGAAGCTCTCGCCGCCATGACATGTTCAGGAATACCATAAACTCTTAATGTTAACTCTGTTATGCAGCCGAGCGTGCCCTCAGAGCCCACATAGAGACTGGTCAGATCGTATCCAGAAGATGATTTTCTCGCGAGGCTGCCCGTGTGAATAATTTCCCCATTTGGTAAAACAACTTCCAGATCCTGAACCTGGTCTTTCATTACGCCATATTTCACGGAAGTTGTCCCACTCGCATTGGTAGCGGCCATCCCCCCGAGCGTAGCGTCAGCTCCTGGGTCTACTGAGAAAAATAAACCATGCTTTTTCAATGCCTTGTTTAACTGAGATCTGGTTACTCCAGGCTGCACTTTTACTAAGAAATCCTTATCCCGTACTTCTGTAACCTTGTTCATAGAGGAAAAATCAATCGTGATCCCTTTATCGTAAGCGATTACATGCCCTTCCAGACTGGATCCCAATCCAAATGGAATAACTGGCGTGCCGGACGCATCAGCTACTTTTATTATTTTGCTGATCTCCTCCGCGCTTTCTGGAAAGACCACCAGATCAGGCAGACTTCCTTCATGATAGGACTCATCTTTACTATGGTTGGTGAGAATCGTCTCATTGGTACTTACTTGATCCTCTCTCAAAAATTGCAGCAGTTCCTCTTGTAAAATTGCTGTGTCTGTATTCATGGCCTTCGACTCCTTTCTTCATTTACAGGGTTAAACTGTTGGATTATGTTATCACAATTATCTGAAAACTACAATGGATCAGAGGAGTCTAGTCATAAAGAAAAGAGGACGCTGATTTAAGCAGCGTCCTCTTCATTAAGATGCATCCAGACATTTAGTGCAAAAATCAAAACCCCCGCTGTTGTAAGCGTTGCGCCACCTGCAATAACGGTTGTCAGTGACTCCAGCTGAAAAGCAATCATTAGAAAAAGTCCAGCCATCATGAGCGGCAAGCCGATATTATGAAGCCAGAAGTGAATTTTGCCTAACTTTGCAGCAGCAAGCTTTGGAAATAAATGATATAAAATACCAGCGAGCGTTAAAGCTGTCCACCCTAATAAGTTGATATGAACATGAACAGGTGTTAAATCATAATTGTGCACGATGGACATATAGTAACCGATCAAGGTACCGATCACAAAATAAACCGTTGAGATTTTTATCAATGTTTTTCCGATTAGAATCACCTCCCTCATTCACTCTATGTACGTCAACATTCAATCAGA
This sequence comes from Halobacillus alkaliphilus, assembly GCF_900113125.1. Lineage (GTDB taxonomy): Bacteria > Bacillota > Bacilli > Bacillales > Halobacillaceae > Halobacillus > Halobacillus alkaliphilus. The sequence continues at coordinate 3,100 of NZ_FOOG01000041.1, forward strand.
ATAATGGATTTCACGCTTATAGAGCCGTACAATAAAGATGTATTCTATAGAAGAGGTGAAACAGTTTTGAAAATTGAAATTTGGTCAGACTTTGTCTGTCCGTTTTGTTATATTGGTAAACGCCGATTGGAACAGGCATTAGAGAACTTCCCAAATGAAGAAAAAGCAGAAGTGGTTTATAAAAGCTTTGAACTTGATCCTAACGCGGAGCGCAGCTCTAAACAGTCCATGCATGAAAAACTGGCGGCTAAGTATGGCCGATCCTTGGAGGAAGCGAAAGAAATGACAAAAAACATGGAGGAGCAGGCATCCATGGTTGGCCTTGATTTCCGTTTCGACACCATGGTTCCAACGAACACGATGGATGCGCACCGGGTCGCTAAATTCGCTGAAACAAAAGGATTGGATCAAGAGACAGCAGAGATCCTCTTCCGTGCCGTGTTCACCGATTCGAAAGATATTGGTGATCATGAAACCTTGATCGAACTGGCTCAGGAAGCAGGACTCGACCAAAGTGAAGTACGTCAAGTACTCGAAAGCACAGACTATATGGAACTCGTTCGCACGGAAGAAACAGAAGCTCATCAAGTCGGAGTACAAGGCGTGCCTTTCTTTGTGATCAACCGCAAATACGCCGTATCCGGCGCCCAGCCGAAAGAAATATTCACACAGGCATTGGAGAAAGCTTATTCAGAAGAGAAGCAGGCTCCAGCGTTTGAAACATTCTCTGGTCAAAACGGAGCAGCCTGCACAGATGACAGCTGCGAATAACATATAAAAATTAGGAGATAAATACCACCTCAGGTCATCCAGAATCTGGATGACCTGAGGTGGTAATTTTTTGTAATGTCATTTATTCGTAGGGTTTTGCGCTTTTGTCTGTTACTAACGTAACGTGAGGGTGGTTTTTTAGAATTGACGCAGGAAACTGTTCATTCGGTTCGCTATCTATTAAGGTTTTGACCGCTTTTAATTTATGAGATCCAGAAGCTAAAAGCACAATGTGGCGACTCTTCATTATCGTACGAATACCCATAGTAATCGCTTGCTCTGGCACTTTATCTAAAGAAGTAAAAAACCGTGCATTCGCCTTTCTGGTAGTGGGAGCAAGATCGACCACATGCGTTGTACTCGCAAATGAAGTCCCTGGTTCATTAAATCCAATATGTCCGTTCGCTCCGATTCCTAATATTTGAAGATCAGGAGGCCCTATCTCATTTAATTTATCTTCGTAGGTCGCGCACTCTTGCTCTAAATCCTCCGCCATTCCATTTGGGATGTGCACACGTTCTTTCGGAATATTAAGGAAGTGGAATAAATGGTCGTTCATGTAAGAGTGATAGCTTTGAGAATGATTCCTTCCTAAACCTACGTATTCGTCTAAATTGAATGCAGTCACACAACTATAGTCTACTCCCCTATGCTCGTACCCTTTCACCATCTCCTCATAGGTACCTAAAGGTGTCCCTCCTGTTGCAAGTCCTAAAACTGAATCCGGTTTTCCAATGACTTGTTTTTCCAGGATCTCACATACCGTACGACTCAGTTCACGATAATCTTTTGTTACGATAATCTCCAATAGGTTCTCCTCCTTTTTGGAAATGGGAGCCCCGGTTCTCCCAAACCAGGGCCCTTGTGCTACTCTAAAAATTTATCTAATTCCTTTTTAACCGTTGTCGCCTCAGATCCAATAATAATCTGAACATTGGTATTATCTATCTTAACAACTCCGTGGGCACCGGTCTGTTTAATTTTTTCTTCATTCACTTTCTCTACGTCCTTCAGCTCAAGTCGGAGTCTCGTCATACAATGATCATTTGTAATTACATTTTCTTTCCCGCCAATATTCTGAAGGATTTTCTTCGCCATATACTCATGATTCGAGTGAGAAAGCTTCAATTCTTTTTCTTCTTCAGAAGCCTCTTCTTCAAAATCAGCTTCTTCTTCACGACCGATCACCGGAATGTCTTTCTTCACAATAATGGTGTAGAAGGTAAAGTAGTAGAGTGCGAAGAAGACAAGACCTACAGGAATAATCAATAAGCCCTTATCGGACAAGTTTAAGTTGACTACATAATCAATCACGCCGGCTCCCCATGAGAACCCATGCCGGATCGAGAGCATGTAGAGAACAGCACCGGCTAAACCGGTATAAACCGAGTGGATGAAATAGAGAAGTGGAGACGTGAACAGGAACGTAAACTCGATCGGTTCCGTAATTCCTGTTACAAAGGATGTAGCTGCCCCTGAGGACATAAGCGTTTTCGTTTCCTGTTTTCTTCTCTTGGCCGCTTTCGTTATGGCAAGAGCAATCGCTGGAATACCAAACATCATGGTAATAAAGAATCCACCAATAAAGTACCCGGCTGTCGGGTCCCCACTTAAGAATCGTGTGATTTCCCCATTCACAACTTCACCAGAAGGATCTTCATATTCTCCGAGTCCAAAATAGGCATACGTATTAATCACATGATGCAGACCAAACGGAAGTAAGAAACGGTTTAAAAATCCAAAGATGAATACACCTAGTGCACCAAGCCCCATCAATGTCTGACTAAAGGCATCAATTCCCTTTTGAGCATACGGCCATATGACAGACATTACCCCGGCTACCGGAATCATCGTGAAGATAATCATGGTAATCGGAAATTTTTCACCACTGAAAAAAGCAAACATGCTCGGAAGCTTCGTGTCTTTAAATTTATTGTAGATATAAGCTGCAATCAGCCCGGCCATGACCCCTCCAAAAACACTCATGTTGATATCAGGGTCCATAATCTCTAGTCCTCGTTTAAGAACAATAATCGCAAGGAAGCCAGTCAGCGCAGGAATTCCTTTGTCTTTCGTTTTTGCTAACCCCATGGCAATACCTATCGCAATCAAAGCATCCATCTGAGTTAGAATGACCCCGGCTGCCTGAAATAAAGGAATATCAAGTAAATCTTCCGCCGTTAATCGGAATAGTAAACCAGCAATCGGCAGGGCAACGATCGGAATTAAAAGAGACTTTCCTAACTTTTGAAGAAAATTCTTCATGATCAGCTCTCCTTTTTTCAGATTTTATAGTTCTTTAAATGTGGCTAGCTTGATATCCGAGCGGTCATGAATCCGTTGTACCGTAGAAGGGTGGGTCAAGAATTCCACTTCATCTATTCTCGGATAAGTGAACGAAGAAGTAGCCATTAATTTTTTATCTAAATAAGCGGGATGACTCATTACCTCTACCGTTTCGTTCTTCTCGAATAATTCATTTAAGCTCTGTTCATCTTTTAATGAGGTCTCAATTAAATAGGAAAAGGAATCCGTAGTCGCAACATCATTCGGAATTTCCATATTGTTGCGCACTGGGAGGCTGTATTCTCGAGCCAGCTTCAAAAAAACTTCCGGAATTGAACCGAATGAGTTGATGTGATGGTGACTATCCAGATGAGTGGGTTCTAACCCGTATGACAAAAATCGCTCAATCTGTACTTTCCACTCGCTGTACACTTCATCATAATCAATCGTGAAACCGCCTTCATAAAAGTTTAACTTTCGGAAATCACCGTTTACGTCAACCAGTGTTTTATGGCTGTCGAGCAAAGGGCGGTCACAGGTAAGAACCAGGTGGACGCCCACGCCCAGCCCCGGATTTTGTTTAGCCAACTCTGCTGCTTGGCTGGCACCGGGCATATTCGTCATAAATGTAGCTGAGGTAAGGATCCCTTTTTGATAACTGTCTATGATTCCATAATTCACGCCTCTGGAATAACCGAAATCATCCGCGTTAATAATCAACTTCTTCATTCATAGTCCTCCTTCGGTCGGTTAGGTTAGATTGGGCCAGTACGGTCGATTCACTTCTATTAAATCGTCTACGATAGCTTTTGCTTTGTCCGGGCTAATAACCGTACGGTTCAACGTTAAGGCTTGGATTAATTTCTGGTAGCTTCCTTCAAAATAAGCTTCGGTTACAAGTTTTTCATAAGCATATTGGCCTTCAATGAGTCCTTTATAAAAAGTAGGAATTTCCCCTATTGCAAAAGGCTTCGGCCCATTAGCTGTTAATGATGAAGGCACTTCCACCATGGCATCGTCCGGCAGATTGGAGATGATTCCATTATTTTCGGTAATGACAATGAAACGGTCATTTAGGTTATAGGCAAGTGAGGCAGCTGCTTTGACCATGAAAACTCCATGAATATCAACGTGAAGATCGGCAGCTTCGGCTGTACCCTGCTCAATGATTTGATCGCATATGTTATGCACTCGCTTCTGACGCCCCTCAATCACCTGTCTTGCTCTCGTTCGGTTCGGATCTTCTTTGGCAGTCATCTGCTCGGGGTATAAGTAGTACTGCAAATAGGTATTGGGCAGAAATTCTGGAAAATCCATTAACATTTGTCTAGCTTGCGCAAATGTTTGCTGCCAAGAGACATCGTTTGCGATCTCCTTATCCTCAGGTGTGAACCCTTTTTCTATAATCAAAGACTTCAGTCGCTCGGTATGGTCATTCCCCTGTTTGTCATAGATTTTGGTGAACCAGCCAAAGTGATTCAGTCCGAAATACTCGGGCACTAAATTCCACACATCAAGTTCTAGGATCTTAGCGTAACTAATCATAATCGCAATCGGCATGTCACATATATTCAATAAGCGCGAATCATGAGGGAACTCCTTCTTTAAAGCTACCGCTACAATGGCTGCAGGGTTCGTATAATTTAAAATCCAGGCATTAGGCGCATACGTCCGGATATCGTTAACAAGTTGTATCATATCCTTAATGGAGCGAAGTCCGTACGCCATCCCTCCTGGTCCACATGTCTCCTGACCGACAACTCCATGCTTTAAAGGAATCTGCTCGTCCTTTTCACGCATCGAAAGACCACCTGTACGAATTTGAACGAATACAAAGTCGGCCTCTTTAAATGCTTCTTCCTTGTCTGTGGTATAAGAAAAGGATTCAAGCTCCGGATAACGCTCTTGCATTAGAATCTCGGTTGCTTTCGCATTTCTTTCCTGGCGTTCGGCATCTGTGTCGTAAAAAACAATTTCCTTTAAAGGGAACCGATCTTTTTCTTCAATTAAGCTCATCATCATGCCCATAGTGTAAGTGCTCCCACTTCCAGCTATAACAAGGCGCTGTTTTTTCATAAGATAGCTCCTCTCTCGTTTTATTAATACTAATATAATACAAGTATAGAATAAAATCAAGATAAATTGGTATTACATTAGTATAGGTAGAGAAGGTTTAATGAAATGGGTGCAATGCGAAAGGATTTGCTTTATATTGGTATTAACGTGTAATACGACTATGGATACGGAAAGGTGACTTTTAGTGGACAGCCATACTCCTTTATATAAACAAGTAGCAAACAAAATAAAAAATCAAATCTTAAGCGATCATCTTGATAAGGGGGATGCCATCCCCTCTGAACAAAAGTTGGCGGATTTTTATGGCGTCAGCCGTGTAACCATTCGGCAGGCCGTTCAAACGCTGGTTAATGAGGAGATTCTTTATAAAGTACGAGGAAGCGGCACGTACGTTAAGCAGTCTAAGATTGAGCATGACATTTATCGCTTGCAAAGCTTTACAGAGGAAATGGAAAGCTTGGGCCAGAACCCCAGCAATCAGGTGCTGGATTTTCACATGCAAACACCTGTGGAAACTATTAAAGATACCTTACAATTAAAAGATGGAGAAAAAGTATTTTTCATACGAAGGTTGCGTAGCGGGGATGGGGAGCCCATGATTCTTGAAGAAACATATATGCCGGTCTCTTTATTCCCAGACTTGTCCGTTGAGGTTATGACCCATTCAAAATATGAATACGTAGAAAAGAAAGGATACACCATTAAGGAGCGTCAGGGAGAAATCCTGCCCTTCACCCCTAAAAATGAGCTTAAAAAAACACTGCAAATGAAGGACAATTCCTGCATACTTTCTATGAACTTATGGGCGCTGCTTGAGGATGACACGATTTTTGAATACACACGTTTGTATTTTAGAAGCGAAAAATACACCTTTAAATTCACATCCAAACGCTTTTAACAAAAAAATCCACCTCAGGTCATCCATAATCTGGATGACCTGAGGTGGTAATTTTTTGCATCTTGCATTTCCCTATTGGGTTATGTCATTCCCACGCTGGTTCGGGATCGGCTTCCATTAATAAATCGACTAAATGAATCGACTCAATCTGATCACTCTTGCCTTCGCGTTCCACACCAAGTTTCATCTGCAGCAGACAGCCTGGATTGGACGTTACAATTCCATCCGGGTCCACTCCGCATACATCTTTCATTTTCACATCGAGAATATCCATGGAATCTTCGTAGTTCACAATGTTATATATACCTGCTGAGCCGCAGCAGAAATTCGGACGCTCGAGTTCTTTCAGCTCAATTCCTGGTATGCTGCGAATCAGCTGAAGCGGAGCTTCCGTGACTCCCTGAACATTCGTCATATGACAGGAAGGCTGATACGTAATCGTCCGGTTCACAGGCTGATTGAACACCAGCTCATCCAACCCGGTCAGCACCTCTGAAATATCTTTGACTTTAGCTACAAATTCTAAAGCACGTTCATGCCACCGTGTGCCTTTTTCAAAAAGATGATGGTATTCGATCAGTCTCGCTCCGCAGCCGCCCGCATTATTGACGATGAAATCAAACGTCTCCTCTTCAAAAGCTTCTATATTTTGCTTCGCAAGTTCGATGGACGTATCAATTTTTCCTGAGTGAGCGTGCAGCGCACCACAGCAGGTCTGCGCTTCCGGCAACACGACTTCCGCCCCGCTTCGCAGCAGCAGCTCAATCGTTTTCTGATTCGATTCATAAAACACACTATCCATTATGCAGCCAGGGAAGAAAGCAACCTTTGCTGTGGCCGGACGTTTGCGAATATACCGCTTGGCGCGCTGTTCCTTACGCCGCTTCGGTGAAGGCAGGTCAGGTAAAACTTTCTCAAATTGGTCCAGATGCAGCGGAGCGATTTTCGTTAACTGAAAAGTCTGTGCCACTTTTTGCAGTCCGGACTTCTGATACAGCCACGTGGCGTGACCGAGGGTATTCATCCACTTCGAGGACGGGAAAAAGGAATCGTATAAGAAATCTTCCGTCACTCGTTGGGAGGTGGATTTCGCCTCGTATTCATCAATGACTCCCATCGCCCCTTCCAGAATTTCACCGTACTGAACATTGGTCGGACAAACGGTGGTACAGGCCATACAGCCGAGGCATTTCTCAATCGGCTCCTGCAAATCCTCTACACTCGCCTTCCCTTCCGCCACCATTTTCACAAGATTGATACGGCCACGCGGGGAGTGAGTTTCTCTTTCCATTGTTTCATACGTCGGACATGCCGGTAAGCAGTAGCCGCACTGCACACAGTCGAACGTTTTGTCGTAATTCAGCTTCCTGCTTAGCGTTTGCAGATCACTACTCATTGCGAAGCACCAGCTTCTGCCCTTTTTCTGCGAAAATTTTGCCCGGGTTCATAATTCCATTGGGATCCCATGCATCTTTCATGCGCTTCATCATATCGATTCCGATTTCGCCTACTTCCATTTCCATAAACGGGGCTTTCATCGTGCCGATTCCATGTTCGCCGGAAAGTGTGCCGCCAAGCTCGATAGCCGCCTCAAACAATTCTTCCACCGCAAGCTCCGCTCTTTTCATTTCCTCCTGATCCCTCTTATCGCACAGGATGTTGGGGTGCAGATTACCATCACCTGCATGGCCAAATACAACGACTTCTACGTCGTATTTTTCTTTGATCACCTGCAGGCGGTCAATTAAGTCTGGAATTTTACTCCGGGGCACGGTGGCATCCTCTGACACTTTCGTCGGTTTAATTTTAGCAATCGCCGGTGAAACTTGTTTTCTGGCATGCCAGATTTTTTCAGCTTCTTCGCTAGTCTCGGGTACGACTGTTTCCCGGGCTCCGATGTTCTCCATGATTTCTTCTATTAATCGGCGCTCAATTTTCAATGTTTCCGGGTGGCCATCAAGTTCAATAATGACAATGGCTGCCGCGTCCACAGGCAGGCCGGCCGGCTGGAAGTTTTCCACCGCTTCTATGCAAGCTTGATCCATGAACTCCATTTTGGAGGGTAGAATCCCCGATGTTAAGGTTCTTGAAATGGCCTCCGCTGCTTTTCTCACTTCGTCAAAAGAGACCATTAACGTTTGGACTGCAGGAGGTTTAGGCAGCAGCTTCAGGGTCGCTTCTGTAATCACTCCAAGCGTGCCTTCAGAACCGACAATCAGCTTCGTCAGATCGTAACCGGTTACATTTTTAATCGTATTGCCGCCCGTTCGAATCAGCTCTCCTTCCGGTGTAATTACTTTTAAACCAATGACATGATCCTTCGTTACTCCATACTTCAACCCGCGCGGACCTCCGGAGTTTTCTGCCAGGTTCCCGCCGATGGTAGCCACATGGGCACTGCTCGGATCAGGCGCATACATAAGCCCGTGCTTTTCTGCTTCTTTATTAATATTTCCGGTTAGTACACTCGGGGATACCGTTACTGTTAAATCTTCAGGACTCATTTCAATTCGTTCGGGCCATTGGGACATATCCAGTACCATGCCTCCGTGTACAGGAAGCGGACCTCCGCTTAGGCACGTCCCCTGCCCCCGGGGATAAACTGGTATGCGATATTCATTGGCTATCTTAAGTACTTCCATGACTTCTTCATTGCTTTTCGCCTGGACGACAGCTTCTGGAAGGTGTTCTCCAAAAGAAGCATCAAAACTATAACTATAGCGGTCTGACAGGTCTGTCAAAACTTGTTTAGAAGGGATAACCTGCTTGAGCAGCTGGATCCATCTTTCCACAAAACCTTCTCCTTTCTATGAAAACATGTCATTTTCAGATAATTATTTCTAGTAAAAAGTATAAAGGAATTTTCCATAAATTGATATAATCCCGGCGCACCTCATGGCTTTCTATAAAGGTAGATCACAGTGTGATAGAGCATACAGGAATTAAGATGCATGACATTCAGATTATTTTATAGAAAAATTGGATATCCCTTCCAAAAGTGTCCATTTACCCAAAGACCTGGGTATACCTTTCTGATATGATAGAAAATGTTAAATATTCAAAATATTCAATCTGGAGGTTTCTTATGAAGAAGAATAGAAAAGTTTTTTCCGCAATGGCCCTATCCGTAGGGCTGCTGGCAAGTTCAGGTTTAGGAGCGGTGAATGTTGAAGCAACTGCAAACGTTCAGGCCAAGGTCCAGGAAAGTAAACAATCCATGGGCAACCTGACAGCTCCTTCTGAATCTAAAGCATCCGAGATTGTTAAAGCAGCCGTAAAAGGACAGATTAACAGTAAACTGTCAAACTCTCAGAAAAATAATGAAAGTTACGTAGACTATCGTGTAGTAGAAGAAGCGAAAGATTATAATGGGCAGGATTTAGTGAAGCTTCAGCAGACATATAAAGGGTACGATGTCTTCGGAAAAGTGCTGGTCAGCCAGCTGGATCAAGGGGTTATCAAAAATGCGCTCGGAGATGTAGCCAAAAATTTAAACGGTAAAAAAGGCTTAAAAGAAAAACAGAAAATCTCTAAGAAAGAAGCCGCAAGTTATGTATCGGATACATATGGTTCTGATGTTGAGCTGCTTTCAGATACAACGGTGGAAAAGGTCGTCTATGTAAATGAGAAAGATAAAGCTTCCTTTGGGTGGAAAGTAGATTTCTCTGTAGCAGCCCCTACTTTTGCCGAAGGGTTTGTCATTCTTGATACGAAAAAAGGCGACACCCTTTTACATGCTGTGAAAGAAATGGACAAAGCTCTTTCTGATGACGCCATTCAGTATGCAAAAGGCGGCAACGGCGGGAATGGAAACGGCGGGGGCAAATCAGGTTCCAGTGCTACAGTAGTTGGTCCAATTACAGGAACCGGTGTTGATAAAAATGGAAACTCCCGTACGTTCACGGCAAGCGAAATGTCTGATGGCACTTATGAATTAGCTGATTATACAAGAGGCCAGGGGATCCTGACTTATGATGCACAGTACGCTGATTTAAATCGTGAATACCGACTTTATCCGGGTGAACTATTATCCAGTACATCTACTGCGTTTTCTGACGATGAGGGAGTCAGTGCTCACTACTTAGCAACCTCTGTTTATGAGTACTACTTAAATGAATATAACCGTAATAGTTTTGATAATAACGGTCAACAGGTGAAATCGGTCGTCCACGCGTGGGATTCAAGTTCTACCAATGATCCGGAAAACTGGTTCAATGCTGCAAGTGTTAACGACGGCGCCATGCTCATTTACGGTGATCCGTTAGCAGGGGCTTATGATGTGGCGGGACACGAGTTTACTCATGCGATTACTTCCAGTGAGTCAGACCTCGTGTACAGCGGTGAATCAGGAGCATTAAACGAATCGATTTCGGATATATTTGGGGTAGCTATTGAAAAGAATGTAAACAATGGATCCTTTAACTGGACGATCGGAGAGCAATCCGGAGAAGTCTTCCGCAGCATGTCCGATCCTTCATCCATTCAATTCTCATCTACTCTCGTGTACCCGGATGACTACAGTGATTACCAGAACCTTTCTTATGACAATGGCGGTGTCCATTTCAATTCCAGCATCATTAATAAAGCTGCTTACCTTCTTGCAGCAGGTGGAAGTCATAATGGCGTAAGCGTACAAGGTATTGGAGAAGAGAAAGTATTTGATCTCTTCTATTATGCTAACGTAGATTTATTAACAGCCGATTCTACATTTGAAGATTTACGTAACGCGGTCGAAACCGTAGCCGTAGATCTATACGGCAGCAGTTCTTCCGAATTTCAGGCGGTAACCGCTGCGTTCGATGCCACATTAATTCCATAATCATCTCTATAGAAAAGCACCAGCGCAACAGAGCGCCGGTGCTTTTCTTACATTTTGTTCCACCTCAGGTCATCCAGAATCTGGATGACCTGAGGTGGAACTTATTCCCTTTTCTTTACCTTTTTATTATTTCGCTTGCGTAAGGTTGCAGCTGCATACCATCGAAGCTTTTCACATAGGGACTGTGGTTCATAACGAATAGATAGCTAGTACCATCCACTTTCCGTCGATATACCTCTACATCTTCAGGAGAATCGATATACTCAATCTGCAGTTCTTCAAGAATCTGCTCTGCCATCTGATCAAGAGGAGCTTCGTTTAATCCGCCGCCGATATAATAGACGCTTCCTTTACCGACTTCATTCTTCGTTACTGCGGCATAGTTTTCATAGAATTGATCCTCATAATGGTAGAGAACCTCCGCTGTTTCAGCCACAAGCAGATCCCTCCACACAGAAACTGTGCCACTCGTCTGAGCAAAATCACCTTCACCTTTTAGCTCAATGGCATGCTCTTTCGTCAGCGATTCGATTTCTTCCACACGTACACCAGTAAGGTCGCGCACCAATCCTGGGAGCACTTCACCAAGCCTAAGATTGTTGTCTTTTCCCTTCAACCCGGTCCGGAAAGAGAATAGGACGGTGCCTCCGTCAGCCGCAAACGAACGCAGACGCTCCGCCAGCGATTCGTCCATCATTTGCATCACAGGTACCACGACTATCTTATACTGCGATAAATCCCGATCGGCAGGAATTACATCAATCGGAATATTCCGCTTATAAAACGGGCGGTACATCCGCAACAACTCTTCATTAAAGTCGAAATCTTTACTTTGAATCTGCGAGCGCCACGACCAGATATTATCATAATCGTATAAAACCGCTGCTTTAGATTCAATTCGAGATTCCAGTACGCGCTCATACTGCTGAATATCTGTAAATAACGACTGGACTTCTTTATATTTCCGCCCGTACACATTATCATGATCCACTACCCCGTAGCAGAACTGCTCCGCGCCTTTAGTCATACCGCGCCAGCGGAAATACAGCAGGTTGTTACAGCCATGAGCAAACGCCTGATAAGACCACATCTTTGCCTGATTCGGCCTCGGGAGATAACCAATAACATCATGACCCTGCGCACCCATCAACTCTTCTACAATCCAGTAGTTCTGATCCTTGAGACCGCGGTTAAAGTCATGTGTCATCGCAATCGCTTCCGGCGGGACCGGTTTTTCCAATCCACCCCAGACCGGATAGTTGTCATAAGAGACATAGTCCATCGGCTTCACATTTTCCGCATGGTCAAACCATTTATCGAAAAATCCACCAGAAACGTTCGTGGTTACATCTTGATGCCTGCCTTTTGCTTTCCTGACGATCTCCGTCATTTCATGAGTAAAACTGTTCACAGAAAACGAACGAAAACGGGCCCATTCCAATTTCAGACTCGGATTGTGAGTCGTCACAGTCGGCTTCGGCGCAGGGATTTCTGAGAAGTCATTGTACGTCTGCCCCCAGAAAATCGTACCCCATTCCTCATTCAAAGCCGCAACAGATGAATATTTTTCGGCCAGGTACTGTTGGAACTTACGGTGACACTGGTCACAGTAGCACATATCACTGTTTTCATGACCAAATTCATTATCGATCTGCCAGGATATAATCGCTTCTTCGCTGCTGTAGTGCTCGACCAGCTTACGCGTAATCCTTCCGGCATATTCCCGGTAAACATCGGAGTTAAAGCAATATTGACGGCGCCCTCCGAACACGCGGGTCTGTCCATTCTCATCTTCTGATAAAATAGAAGGTTCTTTATGAGCAAGCCAGGCTGGAAAAGTAGCCGTTGGCGTGCCGAACATCACGTTCAGTCCCTGCTCTTTCACTTTTTCAATTACATGATCGAAATAAGAAAAATCAAACTGCCCTTCTTCCGGCTCCATTAAATGCCATGCAAATTCGCCGATCCTTACGATGTTCGCTCCGAGGTCTTTTATGCCTCGAAGATCTTCATCAATCATTTCTTTTGGCCAATGTTCCGGGTAGTAATCTACACCTAAGTACGTCATTTATACCCCTCCAATTGAAAATGTTAGCGACCACGTGTAAGAGCCACTCGCAGGAATCCGTGAAACCTTGCCGATTTTCTCAGCGAGATAAACGTCATCATAAACGCCTGTACACGGTTCAACGCCTACATTATATTCACCGCGATAGCCTCCCCGGGTTTTCCAGATCCCGAGATAAGGGACTTTGTCTTCGGGAAAACGATACGTAAGTTTACGGCTGATGTCTTCCTGGATGATGGAACACCATCCCTCATTTAGACGATCCGTAAAATAAAATTTCTCTACCGTACCATGCTCTTTCGGCTCAAGTTCAGATAAATCAAGCGTTTCTCCTGTTTTCAGCGACTGTGTTTCCGGATACGAATGAGTCGTTCCCCACTCTCCTAAATGCTGGGTCCCTTTTTCAACATTCATAACTTCATTTAACCCCTGTGGAACTTCCAATTTCGTTGAATCATTTAAATTCCATAAAGCATGAGGCGTCCAGATAAAAGGAAAAGGTTCATCACTTTTATTCCAGGCTTCATATTCGATCTCGATGCTAGAGCCTTTTAAAGCGATTATCTTTTTTATTGTATAAGGAAATTTGGGACTTTCCACATTGAGCGTAATCCCTTCCTCTGTCTTTTCCCAGTTCCATGGCAGTGCCCATACCTCTCCATGATCAGGAATCTCTTCCCAGTCTATAGGATGAGGGCCTTGATCGATTCCTGGAAACATTTCATCAAACCCACTCGAATCATATTGGGAAAAATCGGCTCCATACGGAGGTACCGTTAATTCTGAAGCCGACGTCTGAAACAGCCATTCATAGGCTGCTTCCTTATCAAAAAAGCTGACCATTTTCCCACCATAAGAAGGAAGAATGACACAGCGGATCTGCTCATTTTCAAGTGCAACAGCTTCAAGTCCTTTAAAGTGAATCGTCTCTATCACCGGCAGGTCAACCATGTTCCACTCTCCCTTCTACATAATTTGTTTAATAAACCGGGTGAATGCCTCATGCCCAGCTTGCGTCCGTTTAAAGACACCAGCATGTTCAAGCACCGTCGAAAAGCGCTTGCCGACTTCCTGTCTCAATCGCTCCTCAATGTCCTCGTTCTCTGCCATGTTCATTTGTTTCGCCCATCTCACGTGTTTAGCTGTCCGTTCATCCTGGAGTGCCTTCCCGTCCAGCTCGTCCGTCTTCATATACTCGGCCAGCTGCTCCAATTCTTCGATCAAACGGCCGGGTAAAACGGCAAGACCCATCACTTCGATTAAGCCTATATTCTCCTTCTTAATATGATGGACATTTTCGTGCGGGTGAAAAATTCCCATCGGATGCTCGTCACTGGTCCGGTTGTTCCGTAGCACCAGATCCATTTCAAACGCTCCGTCCCGGTAACGCGCAATCGGCGTGATCGTGTTATGAGGCTCCCCGTCGGTTTCTGCATACACGTCTGCCTCTTCATCCGTATATCCGCGCCATGACTTAAGAACTTGATCCGCAACTGCAGACAACCGTGAGCGATCCTCAGAACGGAGGCGGATGACCGACATCGGCCAGCGGACAATCCCTGCTTTAATATCCTTGAACCCTTGAATGGTAAATTCCTGTTCAATCGGAGCCTGAGCCATAGGGAATTCATGATGGCCGCCCTGGAAGTGATCGTGGCTTAGAATCGAGCCTCCGACAATCGGAAGATCCGCATTCGAACCGATGAAATAATGAGGAAGCTGATCAGTGAAATCAAGCAGCCGGTCAAAGCTCTCTTTTGTAATACTCATCGGACGATGCTCCCGGGAAAAGACAATCGCGTGCTCATTGTAATAAACGTATGGAGAGTACTGCAGGAACCAGTGCTCCCCTTCAAGATCCATCGGAATCACACGGTGGTTATCACGCGCAGGATGGTCGAGACGCCCCGCATAACCGACATTTTCTTTACACAGCAGGCATTTCGGATAATTAGGTCCATCTCCCTTATTCGCCCGTGCTGCTGCGATTGCTTTGGGATCCTTTTCGGGTTTGGAGAGGTTAATGGTAATCTCAAGATCTCCATATTCCGTTTCACTGTACCAGTGCTTATTTTTTTCAATCCGATTCGTACGGATGTAGTGGCTATCCTTTGATAATTGGTAAAAATAATCCGTGGCTGCAATCGGCCCCTTGGCTTCAAACGTTTGGTAAAAGTTTCGAATGACTTCCGAAGGCTTCGGCATCAGCTGATCCATAATTTTTGGATCAAATAAATCCCTCTCCGTCGTCGTATTATCCTCCATCAGCCCTTGCTCGACCGCATAATCCAGCATCCGGTCAAGGACCTGTACCGGCGTTTCCGGGACCTCCTCTGGCTGAACAGGTTCAGGTGTCTTCCCGTCCAGCTCAAATAAATGAAACAAGGCATTCCGAACGTAATCAACGTCCCAGACGGAAACCATGTTTTTGTTGAGACCATATTGAATAAGCTGTTCGATGTCGCGATAAATCGCCACTCTGCTCACCATCCCTTTTGTTTATTTTTCATAACCTTCCGGATGCTTCTGAAACCAGTTCCAGGCCGTTTGAATCATCGTATCAAGCTCCGCATGAGCAGGTTTCCAGCTGAGCTCCTTCATAGCCTTTTCAGAAGAAGCCACGAGCTGAGCCGGATCACCTGCACGTCTTGGAGCAACTTCAGCCGGAATCTCACACTGAGTCACTCGTCGTGCCGTATCAATGACTTCTTTCACACTGAATCCTTGTCCATTTCCGAGATTGTACACGGCACTCGTTTCATCTTGTTTCAACTTCTCTATTGCCAAAAGGTGAGCGTCTACCAGGTCCGTAACATGAATATAATCACGGATACACGTGCCGTCTTCGGTCGGATAATCATCGCCGAATATCATGATTTTATCCCGCTTGCCCTGAGCCACCTGAAGTACGATCGGAATGAGGTGCGTTTCCGGACGGTGATCTTCACCGACTCTTCCCTCTGGATCTGCGCCCGCAACATTAAAGTAGCGGAGAACCACATGTTTGATTCCATGAGCCTTTTCAGCCCAGTGAAGCATCTTTTCAATAGCCAGTTTCGTTTCCCCATAAGGATTGGTCGGTGTGGTACGGTCATTCTCCTGAATCGGCACCTGATCCGGCTCGCCGTAAACCGCTGCTGTGGATGAGAATACGATCCTTTTCACCTCATGCTCCGCCATCGCTTTGAGCAAGCTGATCGCACCGGAAACATTATTGTCATAATACTTCAAGGGATCCTCCACGCTTTCTCCCACTAGAGAGTCCGCTGCAAAATGAATCACGGAATCGATTTCATTTTCCGTAAACACCTGCTTTAGAAAAGCCGCATCCCTTAAATCACCGTTATAAAAACGGGCATCTTCGAAAATGGACGCCTGATGACCCTTTTGCAAATTATCCACGACCACTACTTCTTCATTACGATCCAATAATTGGGCGACGGCGTGACTCCCAATATAACCGGCGCCTCCACAAACGAGTACTGTCATTTAAAAACCTCCTTCAATTTTCTTGGCCCCATCACCAATTTCCACTTTATAAAAGTCGGCTTCAAGTCCTGTCTGCTCGGAGTATTTACGGCCGACGTTTTCCATAAAAGCTTCGACTTGGGTTCGATCCACAATACTAATGGTACAGCCGCCAAATCCAGCGCCGGTCATTCTTGAACCGACTGCGCCTTCCTGCCAGGCTGCTTCCACGAGCGCATCCAGCTCTTTACCAGTTACTTCGTAATCATCACGTAAGGAGACGTGCGATTCGTTCATCAACTGTCCAAACCCTTCAATATCTCCAGCGTTCAGCTTCTCCACCGCTTCCATCGTGCGGCGATTTTCGTAAACGGCATGCTTTGCCCGCTTCTGGGCTAAAGAGTCTTCGATAAGATGTTTATGGTCTTCGAATTCTGCTTTGGTTAAATCACCTAAGCTATGAATCGATAGTTCCTGCTGCAGATCCTTCAGCGCTTCTTCACACTGTTCTCTCCGCTCATTATATTTGGAGTCAGCCAATCCCCGGCGTTTATTTGTATTCGCTATGATTAAAGCATGATCCGTCAAATCGATAGGGGTATGTTGATACTCCAGAGAATCACAGTTTAATAAAATAGCATGATCTTTCTTACCCATTCCGATGGCAAACTGATCCATGATGCCGCAGTTAACCCCGACAAACTCATTCTCTGCCTGTTGAGAAAGCTTGACCATTTCCACCGGATCAACGGATAGTTGAAATAGTTCTTTTAAAACAACCGACGTCACCAGCTCAATAGATGCAGACGAAGACAAGCCTGCTCCATTTGGAATATTCCCGTAAAAAGCAATGTCCATGCCGGAAGAAATCTCATAACCGGCAGCTCGAAAAGTCTCGATTACACCTTTCGGATAGTTGGCCCAGTCATCTTCATCCCTATAATTCAGGTATTCTATATCTGTTTCAATAACTCCTAAGTCAGGAAAGTTCATGGAATACAATCTTACTGTTGTATCCTTTCTTTTTTGTGCGGCTGCATAAGTTCCTACACTTAAAGCACACGGGAAGACATGCCCTCCATTATAATCGGTGTGTTCCCCAATTAGATTTACTCGTCCCGGTGCAAAAAATAAATCTACCGGTTCATCCTTTTCTAATCGTTCCTGAAATGCTTGCTTTAATTCCTTCATATCGATCACCTCATTACTAAATTGGTATGTAGAAGCGAAGGCTGCCCTAGTTCTCCTTCAGCAAGAAGATCCGGGACTGGTAGTCTCCTCCGCGTTCTGCCTGATGAGGATTGGCGCCATTAAATTCCTTGCCCAGCGGCAGGCCCCGATTCATCAATTCGTCTCCGTAGAACAAACGAGTAAACCCTTCAATTTCATATTGCTTCTCAGGCTGCAATCCTTTAAGTTTCAAGGTTTGGTTATGGCCGGGATTGGGGCGGTAATTCTCTTTGTACCACCCAATGATCGCCTGCTTTCCATTTGCACTGCACGCCATCCAGGCTGTTTCTTCTCCTTCAAATGGGCTTTTCAGCCGGTAGAACGTGCCCTGTGCGATCAATTTCCTGACCTTTTTAAAAAATTCAATCTGCTGCTTCACTTCAGACTTTTCCTCTTCACTCAGCTGAGAGGGGTCTAATTCGTAACCAAACGTACCGAAATACGCGACATCTCCTCTGAACTTGAGCGGCGTTTCCCGAAGCGTCTGATGGTTTGGAACAGCTGAAACGTGAGAACCGATCGTGGCGAGAGAATACCCAAGCGAAGTGCCATACTGAATTTTCAACCGTTCAGCAGCATCGGTATCGTCACTTGCCCACGCCTGCGGAGCGTAGTACATCATTCCAAGATCAAACCGGCCGCCTCCACCTGCACAGGATTCAAACAATACATTCGGATACCGGGTGGTTAGACGCTCATATAAGTCGTAAACTCCAAGGATGTAGCGATGATAAAATTCTCCCTGATTCCGGATGTGCTGAGAGAAAGGCTCTGTAATGTTACGGTTCATGTCCCACTTAATATAATCCAGATCTGCTTCTTCAATTAAACTGCTCATTCTATCGTATAAATAATCGACGACCTCAGGATTGGAGAAATCAAGAACCATCTGATTCCTCCCCAAAGTCTGCGGACGACCAGGTGAACCAATCACCCAATCCAAACGCTCTTTCATCAATTCACTCTTAGGACTGATCATTTCAGGTTCAAACCATAATCCAAACTGCAGACCTTTCTGTTTCACCGTACGTGAAAGCGCACCTATTCCATTCGGCAATTTCCTTGTATCGACAAACCAGTCCCCTAAAGAACTCGTATCATCGTCCCGTTTTCCGAACCATCCGTCATCCAGAACAAACAGTTCTATGCCTAATTTTGCAGCTTCCGTCGTAAAAGCATCCAGCTTTTCTTCATTAAAATCAAAATAAGTAGCTTCCCAATTATTAATGAGAATCGGACGCTCTTTCTTCATCCATCCAGGAGAGATTAGATGGCTCCGCTGCCAATTATGCAACGCCTGGCTCATGCCATTTAATCCTTCATCTGAAAATGACAGAACCACTTCAGGACTTTGGAAGCTTTGCCCTTTTTCAAGTGTCCATTGAAATGACCCCGGATGGATTCCCATGGATAAGCGGGTTTGATTAAAAGGATCTACCTCTGCCTGAGCAAGAAAATTTCCGCTGTAAATAAACTGGAGCCCGATCGCTTCTCCCTGATGTTCTGTGGCTGCTGGTCTTTTCAACATAAGATACGGATTATGCAGGTGTGAACTTGCTCCTCTGTTACTTGCGATCGATTGAATTCCCTGCTCCAGCTTTCGCTTTTTAACATGACGTTCACGTGCCCAGGCTCCGGACAGATGCATCAACTCGTAATCGGCATCCGGAAGGTCCAGGGTGAGTGACATCAGACGCTTTATTTCTATTGTCGATTCTTGACCATTTTTAATCATGTGACTTCGGGTTAAAATCGGCAGGTTCTTAAATATGGTATAGAACAGATGAATCTCTGCTCCGGTTACCTTATCCATTAATCGGATCGTCAGTGTATCTGCTTCCGTTTCCAGGGCAAAGGAAGCGGGAAGACCTTGCAGCTTCGGCTTCCCTTTTCCTATTTCATACCCATGAAAGGAAAAATCAGATACCTGGATTTGATGCTCGTCCTCGATTTGAAGAGCAGGTTCCCTGAAGTCTCCTTTTCCGTAAAGGGGAAATTCCTGTTTCACTGTTTCCAATGAAAAATCAGTATCATCCGTGAACGTATGAGTGGTGTACGGAACCGTATTTTCATAGGTTTGAAAGTGTGTGAAGTCCTCTCGGTCCGTCAACGCCTGCCCATAATACAGATGCCCTAACTGCCCATTTTTCATTACGTGGAAAATGTAACTGATTTTACCGTTTGTAAGATGAAATTGCTGTCTTTCTTCATTAATATAAATCGACACAACGACACCACCTGTCTATTCATTCTTTATTCCTTAACAGATCCACCAAGAATACCGGAGATGAACTGTTTTTGCAGTAGTAAGAAGAAAATCATAATTGGCAAGGTGGAGAGCGTCGTCCCCATCATAACCTGTCCGTAGTCTATACGAGACATTCCTACCAGACTGGATAAGGCTACCGGCAAAGTGTACATATCCTGTGACTGCAGCACAACAAGCGGCCAAATAAAGTTGTTCCACTGGAACATGAATAAGAAAATACCGACGGCAGCGAGTGCTGGTCTCATAACCGGGAGTACAATCCGGAAAAAGATATGGAATTCTCCGGCTCCGTCCACTCGGGCAGCTTCCAGTAATGAATCAGGGATGGCCTGCATATTTTGACGCATTAGGAAAATAGCGAATGGATAAGCGGCCTGAGGCAGAATCACAGCCTGGAACGTATTCAGCCAGCCGACGTTTGAGAAAATTTCAAACAAAGGAATTAACGTAACATGGTACGGAATCATAATCGCCACTAACAGCATAAAGAAGATCTGATTTCTTCCTTTAAACTGAAACTTGGCAAAAGCGTAACCGGCTGCTGTACAAATAATCGCAGCTAAAGCGGTGAAAGTGAGTGTGATCAGCAAAGAGTTACCCATTACTCTAATAATGCCGACATTTTCATTTAGATTCTTAAAGTTTTCCCACCCATGAGTGCCTGGAAAGAAGTTAGGCGGCACTTTGAAGATTTCACCTGATGGATTGGTTGCCCCTACAAACATCCAATAGAATGGAAAAACGGAAACAATAACCCCTACAAATAGAAAGAAGTATAATAGAGTCTTTTTTAAAGGACTGACGTTTTTCATTATTTATCTTCACCTGCCCATTTCATTTGTGCCCAGGATAGAACACCAATGATTAGTACGAGTACATATGCAATAGCGGAGGCATAACCAAAGTCAAAATATCTGAAACCATTCTGATATAAGTACAAAGTAATGGTTAAAGTGGAGTTATTCGGTCCGCCTTCGGTAAGGATGTATGGTTCATCAAATAATTGCAGTGTACCGATGGTAGAAAGTACGAAAGTAAATAAGAAGATAGGTTTAAGCTGAGGGATCGTTATATAAAAGAACTGCTTCAGCTTACTTGCTCCATCCATTTCCGCAGCTTCATAAAGGGACCCAGGGATATTCTGAAGACCTGCCAGGAAGATAACCATGTTATAGCCCGTCCACCGCCAGGTAATCGCAACCATAAGAGCTACTTTCGCCCAAAATGGGTCAGACAGCCAGGCAATAGGCTCCACGCCCACAAAGGAAAGCAGATAGTTAATCAGACCATAGTTTTCATCTAGCATAATCATGAAAATAATCGATGAAGCCACGAGCGCTGTAATGGCTGGCATGAAAAAGGCAATCCGGAAAAAGCTCTTCATTTTTACCAGTTGGGAATTTAATGCTACAGCGATGATCACGGCAAGAAATAACTGAATCGGCACTTGTATTAGTAGAATTAAGAACGTATTGCCAAGCGCTTTATAGAAGAGTCCGTCCTGAAACAACCGTATATAGTTTTCAAGACCCGCAAATACATAGCCGGAACCTTCACGTTTTTGGAAACTTAATAGTAATGAAGAAATAACAGGATAAACCGTGAAGATTAGAAAAAAGGTGACAGCCGGCAGAATGAATAAATAAGGGACATTCTTGGGCGTAATCCAGCGCTTACGCTTCTTAGGTTGATTGGATTTTGCTGGTTCAGCATTGGTTTGACTCAAATGAATTCTACCTCCTTAATTTAAGTACCCGCGCTTATATATAAGCGCTTTCAAAACTGGATGACTTTATTAATTAATTTAATTTACTTAATGATAACACAACGTTTTTTATAAGTCTGCTTTAATTCCCAAAAATCTAAAAAGTCGGTCAATCTCCTTATATGAAGGAGACTGACCGACCATTTGTTACTATACGCATACAAGCAGGAAGATCATTAGGTTTACTCGGTCACTTCACGACCTGTCTCACTTTTCAGCTTTTCAGCCGCATTTTGTAAAGCGTCTTCAATTTTCGTACCATCAAGCAGGATAGAAGCTTGAGTATCAGACATTGTATCAAATGCACGAGCGTAGTCAGCAGTATAGTTAGCTACAGGAATATCAGCCACTTCTTCAGAGAACAGTTTATAGATCTGTTGATTAGAGAAGTATTCAGACTCCTGGCTGAAGAACTCTTCTTCATAGGCAGAGTTCAAGGACGGGAAGATCCCTTTTTCTTTAAGAGCTTTCATTTGAGGATCTACTTCTGTCGTGAAATATTCTACGAAAGCATAAGCTGCACCTTGATTATCTGTAGAAGATGGAATGACAAGATCCGATCCGCCTAAGTTAGCTGCACGGTTGCCGCCCTCTTCAAAAGCTGGCAGTTGGAAGACTCCCCATTGACCATCTTGATCAGGGGCCTGGTCTTTGATAGTACCTGAATACCATACACCGAATGGAACAGTTGCTACTTCCCCATTAACCGTTGCAGATACTACGCCATTCCAGCCATCATTGTTCAACACAAGCTCTTCATTTTCAAGTTGCTGAATCACTTCAAATGCTTTTTTAGACTCTTCTGATGTTACGTCAATATTTCCTTCTTCATCATAATAATAAGCGCCCTGCTGGTTCAGCATCATACGATATAAGGCATCATCTTTTGCAATATCGATCGGTACCATCTGCGTACCTGTTTTCTCTTTAATTGTTTTTCCTGCTTCGATGTAATCATCCCATGTTTTAATATCTTCAGGATTTACTCCTGCTTCTTCAAAGATATCTGTACGATAGAAAACCCCTGTCGGTCCAACATCCCATGGGGCAGCAAAGAATTCTCCATCCGCATTTTGAGTAACAGATTGCTTATACTCGCCGAACTTATCCTTATGGTCATCATAACCAAGTTCTGAAAGGTTAGTAAGTGCATCAGGGAATTGGTCATAATAGTTAGCCAGGCGATCTGACTCTACCATAACTACGTCGGGTAACCCATTACCTCCTGAAGCTAGTCCTACCGTCAGCTTTTCATAAACATCCAATCGTCCAATATCCTCTACCTTCACTTCAACATCAGGATATTGCTCTTTAAATCCATCAACCGCAAGTTCCATCGATTCAGCTGCTACGTTCCAGCCCCAAACCGTTATTTCACCAGATGGTTCTCCACCCTCATCACCTGAAGATTCATCTCCACCATTTCCACTATTGCCTGAACAGGCAGCCAGAACCCCAGCAACAAGGCCTACTACCAGAAACATTTTCCACCAGCTTTTCATAATTATCTTGCTCCCCCTTTTTTGATAGCGTTTTCAAAACTTACTAAAATAAATTAATTAACTAGTTATAAGTTAGCATAATAAACGTAAAATGAAAAGAGTTTTTTCAAAATTACCAAAATAGTTTATGGGTGGAATGAGATACTTTACCATGCATAAGCTTATGATCTTTTCACTTAGTTAAATAAATTAAATTAGTAAGATTTATGATATGATAGGGGAAGAAAGAATTGTTGGAGGAGATGAAATGACTACAAAGTACACACGAGGCAGTTTCCAATTAATGAAATCAATGAATAGATCCATCATTTTAAATATGATACGTGAAGAAGGACCCATATCCCGGGCGGAAATCGCTAAACAAACCCGTCTTACTCCCCCTACAGTCAGTAACATTGTGAAGGAACTGATTAATACACAGTTTGTTATAGAGACGACCCAAGGAATGTCTAAGGGCGGACGTAAACCTACACTTCTGGAAATTAACGCTGACCAATTTTATACTCTTGGTATAGATGTGGGAACTTTCCATATGAAATTCGTGGTAACCAACCTGTTCGGAGATTTAAAAGATGTAACCAGTCTTCCCATCGGTAACTATCCAGGGAATGAAGATATCTTATCCATTATGAAACAAGGAATTCAGGAGCTTCTTTATTCCGGAAAGAACGATCCAGGAAAGTTCCTGGGAATAGGAGTGGGCATGCACGGAATTGTCGATCCTGAAGAAGGTGTTTCCCTTTTCGCTCCCTCTTTTCAGCTGCGAAATATTCCTATAAAAGAAGAACTGGAAAAAGACTTCAATATGATTGTAAAAGTTGAAAATGATGCGCGTACCATGACGCTAGGGGAATACTGGTTCGGTAATGGAAACGATGCGGACAACATGGTAGGAGTGAATGTCGGGAACGGAATCGGTGCAGGAATGATGATTAAGGGAAGGCTTTTTCACGGGGAAAACAATATAGCTGGTGAAATTGGCCACGTAACCATTGATCTATCCGGACCAAAATGCACATGCGGTAATTACGGCTGTCTGCAAACCCTGGCTGCCGGACCAGCTATTGCCGACCGGGCTCGAAAAGAATTAAAAACCGGAAAACCTTCGATTATACATGAGCTGGTCGATGGAGATTTTGAGAAGGTAGACGGTCAGGTGGTCTATCAAGCTGCGTGTGAAGGTGATGAGTTCAGTATTGATCTATTGAATCAAACAGGACGATACTTAGGTATTGGATTAACCAACTTAATACACACCATTAATCCTAAGCGGATCATTGTGGGCGGCGGGGTCTCGAATGCGGGAGATTTCCTGATGAAAGGAATAGAAGAAACAATTCAGTCCAGAGGATTAACCGATAAAGCGAAAGAAACATCTATCGTTCTATCCAAGCTTGGCGAACACGCTTCCGCCATAGGAGCCTGCGTCCTTGTCCTAGAAGAATTCTTCGTCAGGTAACGATAAAACCAAAAAATCCCCACCTCAGGTCATCCAATATTTGGATGACCTGAGGTGGGGATTTTTGGTGAATCTGCTAATTAAGCTGAAGCACCATTCCTTCAAGCACTTCCGGGCTTCTTGCTTTCAGCCGGATCCCTTTGTAATCAAAGACAACGATTTGTTGAGGCTCTACCTGTAAGAGTTTTCGATAATTTTTTTGGTCCTCTATTTTTTGATAACTAACCTTGGCTGCAATATTTTTTCTTGCCAGAAATACTTTAATTCCATTTAGCGATGATTGATAGGCTTCTTCAGGGGGATCATTCTCATAAAACACGACAATGTGCCATTCATTATCCTTAGAGGGTTTGAATTCCTCGATGGCTCTCCCTGAAGCATCAGCGCACCCCGCCATAAAGAAAGCAACGAACAGCATAGATAACATCTTCTTCACGTTTTCATTCCTCCAAAAGATTAACCTATTTTACTGTACGCTTGCTTTATACCAATTATCCCTGAAAGGGAAAAAAAGGGACCTCAAGTCATCCAGATTCTGGATGACCTGAGGTCCCTTTTACTGGATATTACCGGGTAAGCAGGGAAGCTCCTATTACGCCGGCATCTCCGCTCAAGGAAGACGGCTGGAGATTAATATAAGGAACCAGCTCTTCATAGACATATCCTTTCACTTTTTCTCTAAGTGGAGTCCATACCAGATCACCGGCGTTCATCACGCCTCCGCCGATCACAAACACATCAGGATTAACGACGTGCGTCACATTTGCAATGCCTACAGCTAAATAATCAACCGCGTCATTGACAATCTGCCATGCTTCTTCATTTCCTTCTCTGACAAGATCGAATACGGCTTCCGCCCCTCCTTCTATGTCATGAAGCTCCTTGGCCTGTTTTCCAATCGCCGTTCCGCTCGCGTACCCTTCAAGTGCCCCTTTATTTAAATTACTGTACTGAGAACCGCCGCGCTGAACAATCATATTTCCGATCTCACCTGCGAACCCTTGAGCTCCTTGAAATACTTGTCCATTGACCACCAGGCCGCCGCCTACTCCGGTACTTACCGTTACATAATAGACGCTTTCATAGCCTTTTCCGCTGCCGTAGGTGGCCTCAGCCAGAGCAGCAGCATTTGCATCGTTCGTTAAATAAACGCTTGCAGAGAAATGCTGGCTGACTTCATCCACCAGATAAACTTCGTCCCAGCCCGGTAAATTCGGTGGACCTAAAATTACTCCACGCTTCGGGTCGAGTGGCCCCGGGGCTCCAATACCAATTCCGTCGATACGTTTCTTTCCTTCAGAAATGGTGTGGATCATGTTGACCATTTTTTTAATAGTATGAAGGTGTCCCTTCTCTACTTCTGTCGGTTCTTGCAAAAGCTCCTCAACCATGCCATTTTTATTTATAATCGCGACACGAATGTTGGTACCGCCTAAGTCAATTCCTATATTAATCCCCATAGCTAACTCCACTCCTTTTAATAGAACTCTCCTTCTTCTATTGTACTGGTTTTTCTAACTCCATTAAAACGTTGTCTACTATTTTTACAGAATTCTGCAAAAAAAGTATAATAGAAGAGAACTCCTTAAAAAAAGAGGTGGACGTATGGGTCGGAGTGAACGCTATAAAAAGAAGCGAAAAAAGAGAAGAGTGTGGAAAATCCTTCTCGCCGTATTGGCCGTCTTTCTAATCGCAGGCGGTATCTTCATTTTTAAACTTTTTAATGATGTCCGAACGACAATCAATGATGATCTTCATGAAGATGTATCTACCATTGATACAGATGAAACGAAAGAAAAAGTGGATAAGAAAGAACCTATTAATATACTACTTCTAGGTGTAGATGAACGTGAGAACGATGTCGGAAGATCCGATACCATGATCGTTATGACACTTGATCCTAACAACAATCAAATGCAGATGGTCAGTATCCCCCGTGATACGAGAGTAGAGATTGCTGGAGACGGGCGAACCACCCGGATTAACCATGCCTACGCCTATGGCGGAAGTGATATGGCCGTTGATACCGTTGAGAACTTTTTAGATATCGATCTTGATTATTATATAAAGGTGAATATGGAAGGCCTTTCTCAACTGGTCAATGCGGTTAACGGCGTAACCGTCGAGAACGATCGTGCTTTCAGTGCTGGCGGACACAGCTTTAAAGAAGGAACGATTGATTTAAACGGTGAAGAAGCACTAGCGTTTGTAAGAATGCGCAAAAATGATCCGAGTGGAGACCTCGGCCGTAATGAACGTCAGCGTCAGGTCATTCAGGGAATTATCGATAAAGGTGCAAGCATTGGCGTCGTTAACAAAATTGGCGATATTCTGGATGTACTCGGTGATAACGTAAACACCAACATGCAATTTGATGATATGAGGAGGCTTGCTTCCAACTATAGAAGCGCCCGCCAAAACACTTCCTCTTACCAAATGAGTGGCGAAGGTAGAACGATTAATGGGATGTACCTGATGATTATGTCTGATCAGGAAGTACAAAAAACGCATGATATGATTGTTAATTTTGGTTCTAATTAAAATAAACCGCCTCGATGTCGAGGCGGTTTTTCTTAATTTTTTCATGACAATAACCACATAAGCATGAACGTCACAGTACAATCACTGTTTACATTTTTCAAATAGACTCTTTCACCTAAGAACCTGGTATTGAGTAAGTCTCGCATTTGAGTTACTAGCTTTCTACGAAGTAGTTTGATTACGGCGGGAATGCTGAATCCATCTCCAAAGCATCCGAATCACAAAGTAAACTGCGCAAAACACGAGAAACCCAAATATACTTGCTGCTGCATCTCCGAATTCCATATTTCCTCTTCCCGTAATCTTCTGCTGGATTTCTACAGCGAATACGAAAACAAGAATCATAGAAAAAGTGAATAAAAACGAAATCGCTGAGATACTTAGCTTAGATAAGGCATGAAAAATAGAATCCACAAATAATAGCGCAATCAGTCCTAAAATACCAATTACCCAAAAGTGAAGGTCTTTGTCAGACAAATCCCATCCAAGTACCTGCGTGAGGTCCAAGAGAACATCGTGCCAGATATTCACCAATTCAGCCATAATTAAAATAATTTCCCTCATATAAGCTCCTTCTCACTCCTAAACTTTCCATTTTGTTCATTTTAAAATACCTTATCATATTTGTATGTAAATGAATATATAAATATTGGACGTTTTCAGGACAATCGTCCAAAGTAATAAAGAAGCTTTGCACTAGCTTTAAAAAACTCTTTTAAACGCTGTTATTGATTTTTTTCAGAAAAGATTTATTAACCTATAGGGCCGGTACTTGAAGACTCGATTTCGAGATATTGTGTGGAGAAGGGGCTAGGCGAGACCCCACAGGGAGTGAAAGCGACCGAGGAGGCTCGTCAGTTCCCCCACAGGAAAGCGAGTTATTTCTCCACCAACCCTTATCCATCTAACGTAACGGCCCCATTTATCTCGTAACTGAGTCTTCAACAAACGGGAGCTTTTCTTTAAGGTCAACACTCCAATTTAACATAGTTTAAAAGAACAGGCGCACCGGGCTAATGTCCCGGTGCGCCTGTTCTTTTAAAAAATTGTTATTTAAAAATCGTCGAGCCTTTCAACATTTCCGGCTTTGCCCCTAAGATAAGTAAGAATAATTTAGGATAGCCGATCTCACGGTGCTTCGTTAACGTTTGTCTCACGACTTCCACGTCCTGATGATCGGTCAGCTTTTGAACCTCTTTTTGGTAAAGGGTAAGGATCGAGTCCTTCATATATTCAGGTTCATATACCGTAATGTCTTCATCCATGAGCAGACTGCCCATATAGCCATATTTCATTTGAAGCTGGCGGGTCAGACTTACTACATGAAGAAGCTGTTCATATACCTCCGGATTCTGGTTTCTTAACTCCCCAAAATCTTCTTTAGCTGCATACAGATCACCCAAACTGGCTAATGTTTTCACCATATAAATATTCTCCTTTCTCCCATGGCTTTTCAAGACCGATAATATCCGTCAATTGCTTGCTGTGCTTACGGCGTACTCTTCGGGTCTGAGCCCTTTCTTCACCGGACTCATAGAGAAACTTCTCCTCTTCAGTCTGAGGAATCACATCCGGAACCGGCACCGCCTGCTTATTCTCATCCAGCGCCACGAATGTTAGAAACGCTGTTGCCGCCATTCTTCTTCTCCCCGTAATCATATCTTCTGCGATTACTTTACAGAAAATCTCCATAGAACGGTTACCCGTGTACGAGACAAAGGACTCTACGCAAACTGAATCCGACTGATGAACCGGGTTCAGGAAATCAATCGAGTCTGTTGAAGCCGTTACACATTCTTTCACACGGGCATGACGCCTCGCTGATAACGTGGCACTATTATCTAATTTCTTCATTAAAACGCCGCCGAACAGCGTATTATAGTTATTTAAATCATTCACAAGCACTTGATCGGTGCTGATAATTAAACTTTCTTTTGGTTTTTTGGCATCCATTGCTTTATCGTTCCTCTCTGTAAAAAATTCTTCATAAGCGCTTATTCGTAAAGACATGCCTCTACAAAAAGGAGTATAAATACAGTGTAAGAGCCTTTTCTAAGAAAGTGAAATAGTTATTCATCATGATTTAGATAGACATTATCTATGTAAATGTTTTCATCGATTCAATCCAGGCATAAAAAAGCAGCCCGCTTATTCATTAAGGGGCTGTTCTTTCCCGGCCTGTGTAGCTATACGATCCTGAGTAAACTTCAGCCATTCTTTCGTGGCGTAAGCTAAATAACGATCCTTCGGCCATATAATCGCTAAGTCCCATTCAAGAACAGGCTGGACAACTTTTATGATTCTGACATCTTCTTTTAATAAGTGAGCGACGCTATTTGGAAGAATCGAAATTCCAAGGTTCGCGGCGATCATTTTCCCTATAAAATCCCACTGGGAACTCTCCGAAACGACTTGAGGCAGAAAACCCGCTTCCTTACAGGCAGATACAATCCGGTCATTCAATACGAAATCTTTGTTAAACAGGATAAACGATTCCTCTTCCAATTCTTTTAAATAAATCTGTTTCCGTCCGGAAAGCTTATGAGATGGAGGAAGAACCACCCTTAGCTCCTCACTCATAAGGAAGAAATAATCAAATCTTTCTTCTTCCGTAGGCAGTACCGTGATTCCAACATCCAGCTCTTCCTGAATGATATTGTCCTCTATTTTTTTGGCTCCATTTTCCAGAAGCTGAAATGTAATATGAGGGTATTGATCGTGAAATCCTCCGAGCGCTTTAATAAACTGGTCCGCATCCATAATTGGAGGAAGTCCAATCCGTATGTGCCCTTTCTGAAGGCCGAGAAGATCGTCAAGCTCCGTCTGGAGATTATTGAAGGCTTTGTCAATAACTTCTGCCTGAGCTAAAATGACCCTCCCGGCATCGGTAAGGGTAATTTTCTTACGGGAACGCTCAAATAACTCTACCCCCAGATCCGCTTCCAGGTTCTTAATCATTTTACTAATCGTCGGCTGACTGATGAACAAATGATCTGCCGCTTTTGTAAAACTGCTGAATCTCGCAACTTCAATAAAATATTGCAAATGACGAATATCCATACGCACTTCCTCCCTCCAACACTCTTCCTCCCATCATAGACGACCCCCGCTCCCCCCCGCAACCATAAATTCCCACCTCAGGTCATCCATTTTATCCCATGAGTTACCCTTGCTATGTTCTTTAAATATCTATAAAATCCATAAGTACAGACAATTTAGCATCTATTCTATTTAAGGAGTACTCATTCATGGCGCATGCATTTAAAACTCCACACTTTTTTGACAAGCTTTCTCCCTTTCAAATTATTGTATTATTCTATATATCCGCAGCCTTACTCTCTACCCTGCTGATTAGCCTGCCTTTTCTTCATCAGGAGGGTGTAAATCTAAGCTTTATTGACAGTTTGTTTACTGCCGTAAGTGCCATCAGCGTCACAGGGTTAACCGTGGTTTCTACAGCCGACACTTTTAATACGCCCGGGTACTTCGTATTAATGTTTATTCTACAATTTGGCGGGATCGGTGTTATGACGCTTGGAACGTTTATCTGGCTGCTGCTCGGCCAAAAAATCGGTTTAAAAAGACGTCAGCTTATCAAAACGGATCAAAACCGGACAACTTTCGCTGGAATGGTAAAGCTGATTCGCCAGATTCTACTAATTATCGTCATTATCGAAATCATAGGTGCCCTTATTCTAGGGGTTTATTTCACCCAATATTTCCCCACCACGAGTGAAGCATTTATCCAGGGGGCTTTTGCTTCTGTCAGTGCAACGACGAACGCCGGATTTGATATCACGGGGTCCTCGCTTGTCATGTTTAAAAGCGATTATTTTGTGCAGTTTATTAACATCCTACTGCTGACACTTGGAGCGATTGGATTCCCTGTTTTGATCGAAGTGAAAGATTACCTTACGAGAAGAAGTGAAGACTTTTTTAACTTTTCTTTATTCACAAAGCTTACTTCGGTAACTTTCGGGCTGCTCGTTCTTATCGGAACCGTGCTTATTTACTTGTTTGACCGCACTCATTTTTTCCAGGGTAAATCCTGGCATGAATCTTTTTTCTATGCTTTTTTCCAATCGGTAACGACAAGAAACGGCGGCCTGGCTACGATGGATGTAAGTGAATTTACCCCCTCTACGTTATTGGTCATCTGTGTACTTATGTTTATAGGCGCTTCGCCAAGCAGTGTGGGAGGCGGCATCCGAACCACTACGTTCGCGATCACGCTGCTTGCGATTTTAGCCTATGCACGGGGAAGAAGTCATGTACGCATCTTCCATAGAGAAATTGATCAGGAGGATATTTTCCGTTCGTTCATTGTTATCAGCACGGCCATTATGATTACAACCGGGGCCATCATTTCACTCTCCCTGTTTGAGCCTCAATTTTCACTGCTTGAAGTCATGTTTGAAGCGTGCTCGGCTTTTGGTACGACGGGTCTATCGATGGGTATTACTTCAGATCTTCATTCCATTGGAAAAATCATTATCATTGGTCTTATGTTCATCGGTCGGATCGGCATCTTTTCTTTCTTATTCATTTTAAGAGGAAGAGTGACTTCAGACAATTACCGATACCCTCGGGAGCCGATGATCATCGGCTGATTTATCATTAAAAAGAGCAAGGTCCCAGCCGGGTGCCTTGCTCTTTTTAAGTTCGCTCTCTTAAACTTTCGTTTTGTTATTATGGTAAAGCCCCCGTTTGCAGACGCCCGAAACCACTTAAGACAACGCTGTTTGATGAGAAGAAAGAGTATGTGAATAGGTTGCTATTTTCATGCTACAAAGATGTGTAATCACCCCGAAAGACACGAACAGCATAAGCCGAGCATCAAAAGCATGGTGATTTTTCCGTCCGTTGATGAACGGCATAGGTCTCGAGAGGCTCGGTGATGGAACAAGACGTGTTATTTAACCACCAGGCCCCTCCTCATGTTATAACGGATCCCGATTTACCTCGAAATCGAGTCTTCCACAATCCGGCCCTATTGCGTAATAAGCCTTAAAAAAATCAACAATAAACTATAACAGAGACATTCATGCTAATTTTTTCGCACCATGA
>NZ_FOOG01000014.1 GCF_900113125.1 Halobacillus alkaliphilus
GGAAACGCCATCGATCTTCAAAAGAATGATGGAATGGTTGAGGAGAAGGCTCCGGATGATTCGATGGAAAGAATGGAAATTGCCTAAGACAAAAGTGAATAATTTAATAGCATTGGGAGTGACAAAGGCGAAAGCCTTCGAATGGGGAAATACAAGAAAAGGCTACTGGCGTATAGCCAGTAGCCCAATTCTCCATCGCACACTCAATGACCATTATTGGCAACGTATGGGTTTGAAATCATTGAATGCACGTTGAATTTTATGAAACCGCCGTATACGGAACCGTACGTACGGTGGTGTGAGAGGACGGAGGTTAGTCACCTCCTCCTACTCGATTGAGTTTTTGATTATTTAAATGAGTGATTACTCACTTTACTTTTTTGTGATATTGATGTTTAATAAAAGTGAGTAATCACTCACAACATAGAGGAGGGGCGGACGTATGAGTTTTATTGTACAAATGAACAATATTTCACATAAGTTCGGGAAGACCATCATTCTTCAGGACATTAATCTTTCAATTAAAAAAGGTGAGATTTTTGGGCTGTTAGGTCCTTCAGGATCCGGAAAAACGACGATTGTGAAAATGATGACAGGGATTCTATCACCTGGGGAGGGCGAAGTGTTTTTAAATAATGAATTGATGCCCTCGCTTAAACAAATGAAGAGGTACGGATTCATGGCTCAATCGGATGCTTTATATCAGGAGTTAACAGCGAGAGAAAACTTGGACTTTTTTGGTTCATTGTATAAATTATCTAAATCAAAAAGGAAACATCGTATTCAGGAAGTTATGGATATGGTGGATTTAACGAAACATCTTGACCAGCCGGTCGAAACTTATTCAGGTGGTATGAAAAGGAGGCTTTCCCTTGCAGCCGCACTTATTCATGAACCGGAAATCATTATTTTGGATGAACCGACAGTAGGAATTGATCCTGTCCTAAGACAATCAATATGGCAGGAATTATATCAGTTAAAAGAAAATGGTGTAACCATCATTGTCACCACTCATGTTATGGATGAAGCTGAAAAGTGTGATCGTCTGGCGATGCTGCGTGATGGAAAGGTTATTGCCGTAGATTCCCCTGAACACTTAAAAGAGGGGATTGGCGCCTCAACCATCGAAGAAGTATTTCTGCATTATGGAGGTGCTGCTCAATGAATACGTGGACGTTAATGAAACGAATACTAAAGCAGTTTCGCCGGGATAAAAGAAGCATGGCCTTAATGGTTGCAGCTCCGATCTTTGTACTTACGTTGATGTGGCTCGTGCTCGATGGGGATAGTAAAACGCTTAACGTGGCACTTGTTGATGTCCCGGATCCTTTCCAGGAAACGCTTGAGGAATCAGAACTCCAGTTAACTTCCATGAGTTTGGCAAAGGCGGAGGAGGAAATAGATGATGGATCTATTGATGCATTCCTTCAGTGGAAAGAGCAAAAACCTTATTTGATATTAGAAGGAAGCGACCCTAATACAGCCGGTGCTATAAGAAATGAGTTACAGGCAGCAGCGGCGCCAAATGATCCAACTAAAGAAATGAATGTAAGTTTCTGGCATGGTTCGGAAGATATGGAGCTGTTTGATTACATTGGCCCCGTACTAATTGGTTTCTTTGTTTTCTTTTTTGTGTTTATTGTCGGTGGTGTATCTTTCCTTAGAGAGCGGACTCAAGGAACTTTGGAACGGTTGTTAGCATCGCCGATTAAACGAAGTGAGGTCGTCTTTGGCTATCTGGGAGGTTTCGGTTTATTTACGATCCTTCAATCTATTTTAATTGCGGTTTTTTCCATATATGTGTTGGATGTGTATATGACTGGTTCGTTGATGTATGTGCTGTTAATTACCTTTTTATTAGCTCTTACTGCTCTCAGTCTGGGAACGCTCCTTTCTGCGTTTGCTAAAAATGAATTTCAAATGATTCAATTCATTCCTCTTGTGATTGTCCCTCAGGTGTTCTTTTCAGGGCTTTTTCCAATTGAAGGTCTGGCTGTCTGGCTGCAGGCTATAGGCAGGGTTATGCCGCTAACATACGGAGCGGAGGCACTAAGGGGGATCATGCTGCGTGACGAAGGTATCGCAGAGTTTCAGCTTTCCATGTATATACTAATCGGTTTCGTGGTTCTCTTTACTCTCCTCAATATATTCGCGTTAAAACGGCACAGACGTCTATAATGGTACTAGAGATCCTGAGAAGCGAGGAGGACCCACGTGAGTGAATTTAAAGATATCTATAATGCAATAAATGAAGCACAGGATGGAAAGGGTTTAACCCCGAAACAGGAACAAATTCTAAAAGCAGCCGTGGAAATATTTGCTGAAAAAGGATATGCTTCTTCTTCTACCAGCGAAATAGCAGCTAGAGCTGGAGTGGCCGAAGGGACGATTTTCCGTCATTACAAAACAAAAAAAGATTTACTACTTTCGATTGTGACTCCTTTTATGACCCAATTTACTGTTCCCTTATTAGCAAGTCACTTTACAAAAGAAGTTTTTGATGAACCTCCCGAAGGTTTCGAACAATTCCTTAAGAAAATTATTAAGAATAGGTTTGAATTTGCAAGGGAGAATGCTCCTTTATTAAAGATTGTATTACAGGAAATCGCTTTTCAGCCTGAACTTCAAGCCCATTACGAATCAGTATTTCTTGAGGAAGTTTTTCCTAAATTTGAACGTGCATTAAATGAATTGAAAGAGCAGGGGAGCGTGATCGATTTCCCTAATCGTTCGATTATCCGGATGATCATTTCTACGGTTGTCGGATTCCTGGTGACCCGCTTTTTGCTTGCTCCTGAAAGTGATTGGGAGGACGAAGAGGAATTAGATCGAACCATTCATTTTATTATGTATGGCTTAGGAGGAAAATAAACGTTTACACAAAGGGTCCAGCAAAGTGTGCTGGACCTTTTATTTGGTACGGGTGGTTTTCGGTTAAACAAGAATCAGCTCTGGGTATAATAAGAAGAAATGGTACAGGAGGGATTAGAAATGTGCGGAAGATACACTTTATTTTCACAAGAAGCTCAAATAGCAGAGGAATTTGGAATTGCTCATTCAATTGAGGATTATCAGCCAAGATACAATATTGCACCTGGTCAGAAGGTACTAGCTGTTATTCATAATGGTAAGGAAAAGAAAGCGGGCTTTATGTATTGGGGGCTGGTACCTTCGTGGGCGAAAGATCCTAAGATCGGTTATAAGATGATTAATGCCCGGAGTGAAACGGCTCACGAAAAACCAAGTTTCAAACACTTAATGGCTAAGAAAAGGTGTCTGATTATTGCAGACAGTTTTTACGAATGGAAAAAGACCGAAAATGGAAAGCAGCCACTCCGTATTTATCCGGAAAATCGTAAACTGTTTGCTTTTGCGGGTCTTTGGGATC
This sequence comes from Halobacillus alkaliphilus, assembly GCF_900113125.1. Classification (GTDB taxonomy): domain Bacteria; phylum Bacillota; class Bacilli; order Bacillales; family Halobacillaceae; genus Halobacillus; species Halobacillus alkaliphilus. The sequence continues at coordinate 3,389 of NZ_FOOG01000014.1, forward strand.
AATGGAAAACGGATGAGGAGGAACGCTTTACATGCACCATACTAACTCAGGAAGCGGATCGTTTCATGGAGGACATTCACCACAGAATGCCGGTGATTCTGCCGAAGCAGGAACAGGAAAAATGGATTGAACCCTTTAAATGGACACCAGAAGAAGCTCACAATTTTGTGCAGGGAATGGGGACGGAACAATTGGAAGCATACGAGGTGAGTGATTACGTGAACGCTGCCCAGCATGAAGGGGAGGAATGTATTGAGCCTTTAGGCTGATTACATGGTAATATTATCTTTTTTAATTCCATATATTCAGGTATACTTTACCCATAAGCGTTGTTACATGAGGAGATAAAAAACGTGGTGAATAAAAATACCCAGATCGATCTAGAAAGAATCACCCATATTTGTGCTCAGCTGGCATTCAGGGCGGGAGATTCCGATTCCCTCAGTCTTTTGGAAGAAGTGAAGAAGATTACGTTCCCATACATAAAGGAATATGAAGAATTGGAAGCGAGTCGGGTTCTTCAAATACAGGAATTCTCACGTACACTTGAAGCTATTGTAAATGTCGTATTTAAAGTGAAAAAGAACGAAGGTCAATCGTTCTACTACGATCTGTTTGAGGGGAAATTAGCGAAAGATATAGGGTTGACTACCGATTTAGTTAAAGGAAAGAATCTAGAAGAATTGTTTACGTACGAACAAGCTGCTTTTTTTCGCCAAAAATATGCCCTGGCGTTTTCCGGAGATACGATCTCTTATAAACATCAATATAAAGGAAGATATTTTGAGACTACACTTTCCCCTGTAGAAAATAATGGGGAAATTGTAGAGGTTATTGGAAGTTCGGTTGAAGTGACTTCTTATGAAGAGGCAGAGCAGAGGCTCGAACACATGGCTTCTCATGATCATTTAACCAATCTTCCTAACCGAAACAGGCTCCAAAAAGATCTTACAAATTCCAGCAGTACCGGAAGTCCATTTACGATCATTTTTTGTAACCTGGATCGATTTAAGTATGTAAATGATACGATGGGGCATATAGCTGGCGACCAGGTCCTGCTATTGGTAGCTGAGAGGATACAACGTTCGCTTTCCGCAAAAGATCAGCTATACCGTTTGGGAGGAGACGAGTTTGTCGTTTGCTTAAAGGGGATGCATACTCAGTCTGAGATTGCCAAGCTTGGGAAAGAGATTTTACAAGATATCCGTCTTCCCATCAACTTGCTGGGGAGGCAGTTTTTTATCACCGCAAGCCTGGGTGCAGCGCAATATCCTAAGGATGGACCTTCTGCAGCCCGATTGCTAACTAGCGCAGAAGTCGCCATGCATTTCTGTAAACAAAATGGCCGGCAGAATTTATTGTTTTATTTGCCTAATATGAACAAGCATTACGAAACAGTAATTACGTTAGAAGGGGATTTGCGTCAGGCTCTTACCCTGAATGAACTCTATTTGCACTATCAGCCTAAAGTGGACGTTCGTACGGGTTACATAAGTGGAATGGAGGCTTTAGTAAGATGGAAGCATCCGAAGCGAGGGTCGGTATCTCCTGCCGAATTTATTCCAGTTGCTGAAGAAACTGGTTTGATAAACCAGCTGGATGAGTGGGTATTGAAAGAAGCCTGCAGGCAGAATCAGGAATGGATTGAGCTGGGTTATGCCCCGGAACGAGTGGCCGTTAATGTGTCAGCAAATGAGATACAACGCCCTGATTTTTCGGAAAATGTAAGGAGCATCTTAGTGGAAAGCATGATGGATCCTCAATACTTAGAAATCGAAGTAACGGAAAACAGTGTCATGAGGAATACGGAGCAATGTATTCAAACCATGCAGAACCTTAAGTCAATGGGGGTATCCTTATCTATTGATGACTTCGGGACAGGATACTCCTCACTAAGTTATCTACGCCAGTTTCCTATTCATTATTTGAAGATTGACCAGGCTTTTATTAAGAGAGTACTGACCGATCCCAGTGACGCGGAAATGGTCAAAGCGATGCTTCAGCTGGCCGAGGCTTTCAAATTGGAGGTGGTAGCGGAAGGGATAGAGGATCAGGAAGTGCTGGATTTCTTAAAAGAAAATGAGTGTGCTTACTATCAAGGTTATCATTTCAGCAAACCACTGCCTCCTCACGAGATGGAAAAGCTGCTCATCAAAAAGCAGACCTACTCCTAATGGAAGGCTTCATAATATTCCTTTTATTTTGCTCTGTTAAAGTTTGTTGTTGATTTTTCATAAGAGGCTTATTACGCAATAGGGCCGGTTACTGTAAGACTCAGTATCGAGATAACTCGGGTCCGTTACTCTATGTGGAAGAGGGCTGGTGGGGAAATAACTCGTCTTGTTCCATCACCCAGACACTCGAGCCATAAGCCGTTCATCAACGGATTGGAAAACCGCCATCCTTTTGATGCTCGGCTTATGCTGTTCGTGTCTTTCGGGGTGATTCCACATTTGAACACTTTCCTATGGCCCTACACGTAGGGTCGATCGATGTTGCGTCGTGCAGGGCCGGAAAGCGAAATCTTCCCCTGGAGGACCTTCCGCTCAACAAATATCTCGAAACTGAGTCTTCAACAAACGGGAGCTTATCCTTAAAATCAACACGAATCGAAGAAAGGCTCTTGCTATAGAGGGTTCTTTAGGAGAGTGACTTTGAGATGATAGTACATGGAATATATCTACCATCTTGGAATAAACCATAAATCGAAATTCATAACTAAAGCGCTGTAGAGGTTCCATAATGAATGAAGAAGCAATCCAGGTATGATTGATTTAGTCCTGACGTATAGAATACCAAGTAATAATCCGAAGACCCCGGCGGAAAAGGGAGAGAACGGATGGTTCACTGTAAAAATAAGCATTTGTAAAATAACAGCTATCCAATTGTTCACCCATTTACTGAAGAAAGCAATCAGGAATACTCTGTAAAAAAACTCTTCAATAATAGGTACTATCAAAACTCTTGCTATTACGTACAATGTAAAACCGAGGACGGGATATTGAAAATGAGTGATGTATGGGATTTCCAAATTGTAAAAAATACGCCAACTATTAGAAATCAGTATTCCATAATCATAGGTGATTTTCATAATTAGATATTGAATAAGTAAGAATCCAATTATGTAGACCCAAGACATCTTCAAAGATAATGAAGTTAATACAAATGAATTTAGAAACATTTTACGAATGACGGGCAATGATACGGTTATCATCAGAGGAACGAGCGCGACGATTATTTCCTTTACATACGTCTTGTAATGAAATGCGGGTGAAGTATCGATTCCTACTAATTCAGTTACTGTGTAAAAGGAACCCGCGGTCACTATGCAATACAAAAACATAAATAAGCTTTCTTTATTATTTAACCTTTCCACATTGTCACCCCATTAAATTGTTATACGCGTTCGTACAACAAAGGTTTCAATAATATGGAAAAGTTCCTTCCCAACTTACCTCGAAACTAAGTCTTACACCCTCCATCCCTATAGTTGAAGAAGCGCCTATAAGAAATCAACAGCGAAGTTTTACATACCAAACAAAAAAGCAGGCCGGCATAACTCCGGACCTGCTTTTTTTTTAACTGTTATATTGTGCTTGTTTTTCCTGCTCGCGTTCTTTCTTAGCCACTTTAAGGAACTTGGTGGTTTCAGCTCCGACTACACCTGATAGAAGCAGCAAGCCGATTAAGTTTGGAAAGGCCATCAGCCCGTTCATCACGTCTGCAAACTTCCAAACTGTATCAAGCTGTGCAACGGCTCCTACAAATACAAATAATACAAATACAATTTTGTATAATCCTAATCCACGTTGGCCGGTTAGGTAGCCGAAACATTTCTCACCATAATAGGACCAGCCTACAATGGTGGAGAAAGCGAAGAAAACCAAGCCGATCGTAACGATATAAGAGCCGACATCACCAAGGAAGACACCGAACGAAGCGGTTGTTAGATCAGCTCCATCCAACTGGCCTTTATACTGCCCTGCCATAACAATGGTCAATCCGGTCATAGTACATACAACAATGGTATCGATAAAAACCTGAGTCATGGAAACTAATGCCTGACGGCCGGCGTAATCCGTACGTGCTGCTGCGGCCGCAATAGGAGCCGATCCTAAACCGGCTTCGTTGGAGAAAACTCCACGGGCCACACCAAAACGAATCGCTGTTCCAAGAAGACCTCCGCCAACAGCGCTACCTGTGAAAGCATCATTGAAAATCGTTCCGAAAGCTGGCAATACCAAATTTAAATTCATAACGATAATAATAAGAGCACCGACAACATAAAAAATAGCCATAATTGGTACAAAGAAAGCTGTTACTCTCCCGATACTGCGGATTCCGCCTAATAAAACAAGCCCGGCAAAGAATAATAAAATGAGTCCAGTTACCCAATGGGGCACGCTAAAGCTTGTTTCCAATACATCAGAAACCGAGTTAGATTGAACCATGTTGCCGATTCCAAAGGCAGCTACGGCTCCAAATATGGCGAAGAGAACTCCAAGAGGTTTCCCGAGCCATTTCGTTTTAAGTCCTCTGGACAAATAATACATGGGTCCGCCTGCCATGTTTCCATTTTGGTCGGTAATTCGGTATTTAACGGCCAGAACTGCTTCCGCATATTTAGTAGCCATCCCGAATACAGCGGTAATCCACATCCAAAACACAGCTCCAGGTCCGCCTAGGAAAACGGCTGTTGCTACCCCTGCGATATTACCCGTACCAATTGTCGCAGCAAGGGCAGTGGTTAATGCCTGGTAATGAGAAATGTCTCCTTTTTCATTTTTCTTTTCCTTAGCTGGTTTAAAAGCCAGCTTTAAAGCGTAAGGAAGGGTCTTAAATTGCAGAAACCCAAGCCTTAGAGTTAAGTATACGCCAGTACCAACCAAAAGAATTAATAAAACTGGTCCCCATACAATCGCGCTTGCTGCATCAAAAAAGTTATATAATGCCCCTTGTTCCTCCATGAATATCCCCCTTCAATTTCTTGAAAATTATGTCTATATATAAAATATTCCGAAAATTATGTATAAAAGTCAAGGAATTTTCAAAAGTTTGAGGAAATAAATCCGGGTTTATAATCACAACTTGAGGGAAATTATCCACTATAGTTGTCGATTTAATGCAGGAATTGGACAGGATTCATAGAAATTATTAAACATGAAATACTATACTTGGGGGCTTTGGAAATGATCCGTGTACTTTTTGTTTGTTTAGGCAATATATGCCGTTCTCCTATGGCTGAAGCCATATTTAAGGACTTGGTGAAAAAGGAAGGACTGGAAGAGGAAATTTCAGTTGATTCTGCCGGTATAGGTCACTGGCATGAAGGCTCAATTCCTCATGAAGGGACAAGGGGGATTTTAGACGAACACTCCATCTCCTATGAAGGAATGAGAGCGCGACAGGTTGCAGAAGCGGATTGGGACGATTATGATTATCTTATTGCTATGGATAGTAAGAACATTCAGGATCTCAATTCCATCCGCGAGAAAAATGGAGTGACCGTGGCTAAACTATTGGATTATACCCCTCATGAGGAAGCGGATGTACCCGATCCGTATTTTACTGGTAATTTCCAATACGTATATGAGCTGGTGAGTGAAGGATGTTCTCGCTTACTTGAACAAATAAAAAAAGATAACCATTTATAAGGAGGAATCGCTATGGGACAGCAAAAGTTATGGAAAGGTGTCGTGATCGGAGCTTTGGTCGGCGGAGCTCTTGTACTCATTGACAGGGATACAAGACAGTATGTAGGTACGAGGTCACGCGAAGCCGGGACTAAATATAAAGGTTACGTGACCAATCCATCAGACGCTATCCATTCGGTAAGGGTAAACTATGAACAATTTTCTAAACGAGTAAGTAAAGGATTAGAAGATTTAATTGAAATATTGAATAAAGCAGAGGACATACTGAATAGAGTAGGAGAGATCAATCAAGAGGTTGAACAACAATTGAAAGCAGTAGATGATCCAAAAGAAGCTTCTTAAGTTAGGGTGATGGAAAATCATGAATAGCGTTTTAACATTTGGAAAAGAGCTGCTGAACCGTTTTAGAGATGATGATGTTGCGGGGCTGGCAGCTCAGCTTGCTTACTTTTTCCTGTTATCATTATTCCCATTTATGATTTTCCTGCTTACGTTGCTTGGTTACTTAAATATTGACGAAGAACGTGTTCTCGCTATTATCAGTACTTATGCTCCTCCTGAAACCTTTGACCTTATTACAGAAAATGTGACTTCCTTGTTGAATAGCGGGAGCGGAAGTCTTTTATCGGTAGGTATTCTTGGTACATTGTGGGCGGCCTCTGTTGGGGTAAGCGCCATCATGCGTGCGTTTAACCGCGCTCATAACGTAGAAGAAAACCGGCCCTTTCTTGTATCAAGGTTTATAGCGATCATTCTGACTATTGCTATGGTTCTCGTTATTTGTATTGCTTTTTTACTGCCGGTTCTTGGACACACGGCCGGAGTTTTCATTTTCTCTTCTTTTGGCTTATCAGACAGCTTTATTGAGGCATGGGGAACGCTTCGATGGGCCATTTCGTCTATCATCTTTTTCATTGTATTATCCTTTTTATATGTAACCGCCCCAAGCCTTCGTTTGAAATACAGGGACGCAGTCGCAGGTGCAGTTTTTGCTACCGTTGGGTGGCAGTTGGTTTCCTTACTTTTTTCCTTTTATGTAAGCAGTCTTGGGAATTTTTCAGCTGCTTATGGAAGTTTAGGCGGGGTCATTGTCTTAATGATCTGGTTCTACCTCTCCGGCATCGTCATTATTTTAGGCGGCGAAATCAATGCTATTTTCCGCAGGCGTCGAAGAGATAAGAAATATTCCTGAACTTAAAATAAAAACAGACATTCCCGCACCCAAAGGTGAGCCGGGAATGTCTGTTTATTTTAATAAACGCAGACCATTTAGAATAACTAAAATGGTACTTCCTTCGTGTCCAACGACCCCGAGGGGAAGGTCAATAACCTGAAGGAAATTGCTGATTATCAGCAGCATGATTATGGTTATGGAGAAGACCACATTCTGCTTAACAATGCGATTCATGCGTGAAGACAATTTTCTTGCCTGTGAAATCCTTGAAAGGTCATTTTTTATTAAAACAACATCCGATGTTTCAAGAGCTACATCTGTGCCTCCTCCCATAGCTACCCCCACATTGGCCGTAGCAAGGGCTGGAGCATCATTAATTCCGTCGCCTACCATGCCTACCTGCGTGAAGTGAGCTTTTAGTTTTTTAATTTCATCTACTTTTTTCTCAGGGAGCAGCTCGGCGATATAGTGGTCAACTCCGGCTTCTGACGCAATAGCTTCAGCGGTGGCTGAGTTATCTCCTGTCAGCATAATGGTATAAACACCTTGTTTTTTTAATTCTTCTACCGCCTTTTTGGTATCCTCTCTGACTGTGTCCTTCATAGCAAAAACAGCAGCAATTTCGTTATTCTTTTTTACAAAAATTACAGTTTTACCTTGTTTCGCTAATGTTTCAGCAATTCCATTCTGAAATAGATAGGCTTCCTCTTTTCCCACAAATTCAGGTTTTCCTACTTTCCACTCATTTCCTTCATGAAATGCTTTTACACCGTTTCCGCTTATATCCTGCATGTGTTCCACTGAGCTCAAAGGCACTCCCTCTTGTGAAGCATACCGGACGATGGCCTGTGCAATAGGGTGGTTTGATTCCTGTTCGATGGATGCTGCAATAGAAAGGATCATTTCTTTATTTTCTTCTGCTGCATATAAAGCATCGGTTACCTCAGGTGTTCCATTAGTCAGCGTTCCTGTCTTGTCAAACGCAATCGCATTCAGATGAGCCAGATTCTCCAGGTGTACGCCGCCCTTAAAAAGCAGCCCATGACGTGCGCCGTTTGAAATGGCTGACAACGTAGCAGGCATAATGGAAGCTACTAAAGCACACGGGGAGGCAACTACAAGAAGGATCATGGCTCTGTAAATCGTATCCATCCAGCTCCAGCCAAATAAAAAATGGGGAAGGAATAACATTACGGCAACTACACCTAGTACAATTTTCACATAGGTACTTTCAAAACGCTCAATAAAAAGTTGAGAAGGTGATTTCTCGCTTTGTGCGGATTGAACCATGAGTATAATTTTTTGGAATAGCGTATCTGTTGATTTCTTGGTTACTTCAACAGTCAGACTTCCATTTAAATTAACGGTACCTGCGAACACTTCTTTGTCAATGCCCTTTGTTACAGGGATCGACTCTCCAGTAATGGCACTTTCATTAATAGCACTTGACCCTTTAATGATCGTTCCATCAGCTGGGATACGTTCACCTGGTTTTATTAAAATACGGTCGTTCACATATAGATCGGTTACTGATACAACTTCGTACCCTTCATCCGTCAATTTCAGTGCTACCTCGGGTTGCATGTCCATTAAGGAAGAGATTTCTTTCTGGCTTTTATTTAACGTGTACGTTTCCAGGGCTCCACTTAACGCAAAGATGAAAATGAGAATGGCTCCTTCTGTCCAATAGCCGATAGCAGCAGAACCAATGGCAGCTAAAATCATGAGCAGTTCAACGTTTAGTTCTTTTTCATGTATGGTGTCTTCGAGTCCTTCTTTGGCTTTAGCAAACCCGCCGATCACGAAAGCAGCAAGGTGAAGAAAAACAAAAACATTTTCAGAAATGTAATTGGATAAAAGCCACGCGGTTAAGACAAGGATTCCGCTTAGTAATGCGGCCAGCAGCTCTGCATGTGTTTTTATGAAATTCCAAGATGGGCGAGCGAAATGGCTCTGAATAGGAAAAGAGTGTGATTCAGAAGACATGATTCTCAACTCCTTAATATAATTGATAACGATTATCAAAACCAACTAGTTGTAAGGCAGGATTCATTGAAACTAGAAGTATTTTAAATTAAAATAATTATAATCTGATATATATTATTAATATATCATTAAATCGTGCGTAGTCAAGTGCAGAACAAGCACTATTTTTTGACAATGCAGGAAATCAATAACCGAGCAAGCTGGTTGATATTAAGGTGCTTGTATTGCTATATTGGATAAGTGCGTAAACAATTTTAGAAAGGTGGATACCTATAAATGCGTAAAGGACTATTAACTATACTTATGCTTACGCTTTCTGTGATACTTGCCGCTTGTGGCTCAAGTGGAGATGAGAACAACAGTGAAAGCAGTGAAGATAACAACTCCAGCCAGGAAGCCTCAGGAGAAAAATGGAGCGAGATCAAAGAAGAAGGAAAAATTGTAGTCGGTACAGCAGGAACATTATTTCCGGCTTCTTACTATCCGGAAGATTCAGACGAACTGACGGGCTATGATATTGAAATTATGCGAGAGGTAGCCAAACGACTGGATCTTGAGCTTTCCTTTAAAGAATACGGGGTAGATGCGTTATTATCCTCCATTAATAGTGGGCGCGTGGACATGGTTATTAACGATTTCCAGCCGACAGAGGATCGTAAGGAAAAATTCGCCTTCAGTGAACCTTATAAGTATTCTTATTCTACAATGGTCGTCCGTGAATCTGATCTTTCTGGAATTGAAACGTTGGAAGATCTGGAAGGTAAGGTACACGGCGGAGGAGCTACCACGGTATACTCTCAAATTGCCGAGCACTTTGGTGCAGAAACCAAAAGTTACGGAAATGTTGCGAATGATGTGTACCTTCGTGATGTAGCGAATGGTCGTACAGATTTCATCATTAACGATTATTACTTGCAGTCGCTTGCTTTAAAAGCTCTTCCGGAAATTGAAGTACAGCTGCATCCGGATCTTCAGTTCCATCCAACCACTTCAGCGATCGTGATGCCTAAAGACGCTCAGACGCTCAAAGAGAAGGTGGATGCTACACTTCAGGAGATGAGAGAAGATGGCACGCTTACTGAAATATCAAAAGAATTCTTCGGAGGAAAAGATGCTTCGAAAAAACCCGATAAAGATGTCCGTGAGCTTGAAGACATCGACTTGTAAGGGCTTATTATGCTAGGTATTCAAATTGATGAGATTAAATTAGAGCAGCTTTTTAATACGGAAACCGCCTGGAACAATCTTCCCTTTATATTAGAAGGGGTCCCGCTGACTCTGCTTATTTCAGTGATAGGCATGGCCATAGGGCTGGTTATTGGCTTTTTCCTCGCTCTTGCCAGGGGAGCGGATCGGATTTGGTTTAGATGGCCTGCCCGCTTATATATCTCATTCATGCGCGGAACGCCTATTCTCGTTTATTTATTTGTGTTGTATTATGGATTTCCGCTTATTGGTATTGAGTTTTCTGCCATTATGGCCGCTATTATCGGTTTTGGTACAAATAGTGCCGCTTATATTGCGGAAATCAATCGTTCATCCTTAAATAGTGTTTCCTACGGGCAATGGGAATCCGCCAGGGCGCTAGGTTTCTCCTATTGGAAAACCATCCGGCGGATTATCATGCCTCAGGCAACCAGAATTGCCATTCCGCCGCTAGGCAACGTATTTCTAGATCTATTAAAAGCGACCTCGCTTGCAGCCATGATTTCTGTACCGGAAATCTTAAACAAAGCTCAAATTGCGGCAGGACGGACGATCGATTCGTTAACGATGTATATCACCGCGGCTTTAGTTTACTGGCCGCTGACGATGCTGTTTTCTGCTTTACAGGATTATTTGGAAAAACGATACAACAAACACTTATAGTTCCAACAAACCGCCGGAAGAAACATTTGTCTGGCGGTTTTATTATTATAGTGCGCACCCTGGGTTTTGGGTTCTCGATATAAGAAACTTCAGCAGACATTGTCCTACCACGAGTCATTACAAAGCTTATTATAAATAAAGGAGCTTATATGAAACGCTGCTATTGAAATAATAGAGCTTACCTAAATAGATAAGTGTTGCGTGAAGAGCTGTCTTGTTTTATGATGAAGATTGCGTTTTAAATCGTAACCATTATGAATTAAATGAGTGGAAAGGAAATATCCTTCTCATTTACTTAAAGTTCTGTGTCTTATATAATTTAAATCGTAATCATTATTATTTTTTGAGAGGGATTAATATGAGTAATCATCCAATTGTAAAGATGGAACAGGTCTCCTTTAAATATGAAAGAGAATGGGTCGTAAAAGATGTGAATTTGACCATTAGACAGGGGCAATTCCTAGGTCTGGTAGGCCCTAATGGTTCAGGGAAATCGACATTAATCAAGCTCATGCTGGGACTTGCTAAACCGGACCGGGGTTCCATTACTCTATATGATCGTCCAATTAAAAATTTCAGCAACTGGCAGGAAATTGGTTTCGTGTCCCAAAAGGCCAACAGTTTTAATTCCGGTTTTCCGGCCACAGTATTGGAAGTTGTAAAAGCAGGATTGGTTTCAAGAATAGGAACGTTTAAATTCTTTAATAAAAAACATAAAGATAAAGCGATGCAGGCTTTGCATACAGTTGAAATGGAAGATTACGCTCATTCCAATATAGGGGAATTATCGGGAGGACAGCAGCAGCGGGTATTTATCGCCCGCGCTCTGGTCAGCGATCCTTCTCTACTTATTTTAGACGAACCAACGGTAGGGGTGGACGCTAAGCACGTGACGGAATTTTATGATCTGCTTGGCCGTTTAAATAAAGAACAGGGGATTACCCTGCTAATGGTCACGCACGATATCGGAACCATTACAGAGCATGCCACCCATGTAGTATGTATGAATAAAACTGTTCATTTCCACGGAAATACAGAAGAGTACAAAGAATTCAATGATGAAGATCTTAATCGTCTGTATGGTCATTCTGTCCAGCAGCTGACTCATAATCATGACCATGACGAGGTGAATCCATCATGATTGAAAGTTTTTTTCAGTATGAATTTCTACAGAATGCAGCCATTACCGGGATACTGATTGGAATTGTAGCCCCTCTTCTCGGAGTATTCATTGTTGTAAGACGCCTTTCTCTGATTGCCGATGCTTTATCTCATATTACGTTGACCGGGATTGCAGCAAGCCTGCTGCTCGAGAAGAAGGTGACAGGCATCAATGACTGGAATCCTGTCTATATGGGAATGGTCTTTTCAGTCGGCGGCGCCATTTTAATTGAAAGGCTCCGGAAGCTTTATAAGCATTATGAAGAACTCGCTATTCCGATCATCCTCTCAGGCGGAATAGGGCTTGGGGTTATTCTTATATCACTCGCAGACGGATTCAATACCGATCTGTTCAGCTATCTATTTGGAAGTGTAACGGCTGTCGATCGAACAAGCATGTGGACCGTGCTCATTATTACCATCATGGTTATTGCTATTGTTATACTATTTTATAAAGAACTGTTTGTATTATCCTTTGACGAAGAACAGGCCTCGATTTCCGGGGTGAACGGCCGTTGGATTCATCTGTTATTTATCGTTATGGTAGCGCTCGTTATTGCCGCTTCCATGCAGGTGGTAGGTATACTGCTCGTTTCTGCCCTGATGACGCTTCCAGTAGCGTCCGCGTTACGCCTGGCAAGGAGCTTCAAGCAGACAATCGGACTATCGATTGCATTCGGTGAGACCTCCGTATTGATCGGTTTGTTTTCATCTTATCATTTGAGTGTGCCTCCTGGCGGAACAATTGTTATGGTTGCCGTAATTATTCTTGTGATGACGATTCTTTTCAAAAAGGTTAGAACCCAACAATGGATAAAGGGTGAAGTATAATGAATGTCGAGACGGCTTTACAGCGATTGAAAGAAAAAGGTTATAAAAGGACGAAGCAAAGAGAACGAATTGTCGAGATATTTGTTCAACAGGATCAGTATATTGCAGCAAAGGATATCTTAAAAGCCATACAAGAGGATTTCCCCGGGGTCAGTTATGATACGATCTATCGAAATCTGTACCTGCTTACGGAAGAGGAAATTCTGGAGACGACAGAGCTTGGTGGAGAGAAACATTTCCGGTTGGGGTGCGAGACCCATGGCCATCACCACCATTTTATATGTACTACATGTGGAAAAACGAAGTCTATTGAATTCTGTCCGATGAACAGTATTAATGAAAATTTAAAAGGCTACGACGTCGAAAATCATAAGTTTGAGATCTATGGAAAGTGCCCTCAATGCCATTAAGAGTCTGCGGTGCCAGGTATCGCAGACTTCCTTTTTAAAACTTTCAAAAAGTAATGATTACTATTTACAAAGTGTAATCGTTACGATATAATTTCGGTGGAATGGAAGAGGAGGAGAAAAGGTGAAGAAACTAGCTATTATATTATCTATAACGATCTTAACAATCATCATGACGGCATGCAGTGAAGAAACTTCAAGTCAGAAAGATAATGCATCTGCAGAAAACAATGAATCGGCCTTGAAGATCCACACGACTGTATATCCTTTACAGTATTTTGCGGAACAAATAGCAGGAGATGCAGCTGAAGTAGAAACGATTCTGCCACCAGGGACAGATCCCCATACGTATGAGCCCACGACTAAGGAAATGGTGGATATGGCTGAGGCAGATGCCTTTATATATAACGGAGCAGGACTCGAAGGGTATGCTCAAAAAATCTCTGATTCTTTGAAACCTGAAGATGTTAAAGTATTGGAAGCGGCTAAAGGGATTGATTTAGAGGAACATGTGCATGACCACGGGGAAGAGACCGAACAAAGTGAGCATGGCCATGAAGGCGAGGACCATGCTGACAAAGAAGATACCACGTCTCATGAGGGTGAAGAGCAGGGTGATCATGAAGGCCATAATCATGGAGAGAATGACCCACATGTATGGCTGGATCCGATTCGTTCCATTCAGTTAGCTGAAAACATTAAAGAAATGCTTATAGAGCTAAAGCCCGAGCAAGAGAAACAATTTAACAAAAACTTTGAAGAATTGGAACAGAAGCTTACGGACTTAGATCATCAATTTCACGAACAGTTAGAAAACAAACCAAAAAATGAAATTATTGTTTCTCACGCCGCCTATGGGTACTGGGAGCAGGCATACGGAATCGAACAAATTGCTGTTTCCGGTTTGAGTCCATCCAATGAGCCTTCCCAAAAGGAACTGGAGGACATTATTGAAACAGCCGAAGCTCATAAGTTGAACCACGTTCTATTCGAACAGAACGTCACCCCTAAAGTTGCGGAGGTTGTTCAAAGTGAAATAGGAGCTGAACCTCTGCGTATTCACAATCTTTCCGTGCTGACAGAAGAAGATATTCAGAACGATGAAAATTATATCAGTCTGATGAAGCAGAACTTGGAGAAGTTAAGTGAAGCTTTGTCTGAATAAAGAAAACTGCGGACTTAAGCGTCCGCAGTTTTTTGTGTCTGAGGATCGCTGGATAAAGCGGTGGCAGCAAACACAATAACTAAAAGAGCAACAATAATATAAAAGAAAGACAGACCTGGTATAAAATCTAAGAAGGCTCCGGATAGAAATGGACCAAGGATACTTCCAATACTAAAGGCCATCCCGCATAAGATATTGCCTGCTGGTAGAAGTTCCCGTGGCAGTAAATCGGTCATATATGAAATTCCTAGGGAAAATAAAGACCCGACAAACAATCCGCCCATTGCAAACGTAGCGAATAAGCCAAAGGTAGATTCTTCAAAAATGGCCGCTAGAATAAAGGCAGCGATCCCTCCCGATAATACTGTCAGGATAACAATCTTACGCCCCACGCGATCACTAAGTGCACCAAGGGGGATTTGGGATAACAGACTGGCTGCTGCGAAAGATGGGATAATAAAGGACAACACATTTACATCATGTCCTATCCTTAATCCATACACAGGGAAAATCCCGTGGAGAGTGGCCTCCAGAAATCCATAAGCCATCGGTGGAAGAAATGCGGCCCAGCCGATTTTAATTGCCCCGAGGAACCGCTTGTAAGAACTGGTTCCGTAAGCGGTGGCCTGATCGTTTGGAGGTGTTTCATTATTAACTCTCCACATCATAAGCCAGACCATTAAACTGAGACCGGAAGATACAAGAAACGGTAAGTAGATATTAAACTCAAGCAAGTTGGTCATTAAAGGACCAATGGTAAACCCTAAACTGAAAAACAGTCCGTAATAAGCGATGTTTTTGCCTCGTGAATGCGAGGCGGACGTAGCGGTAATCCACGTTTGAGTCCCGAAATGAAGGATCTGATCACCGATTCCGATTGCAACTCTTAATATAAACCAGAACCACAAAGCCTGCCAGAATGGGAAAAGAGCCAGAGAGATGAATACAAGGGCTCCCCCAATCATAATCACGGGCTTGTAGCCGAGCTTCTGAAGCGGTTTTTCCATAAAGGGAGAGGATATGAGAATCCCGATGTAGAGCCCAGTTGCATGCAGTCCGTTGATCGAAGAGGAAATTCCATTTTGTTCAAGAATAACAGCGAGCAGGGGAAGAAGCATTCCCTGTGAAAATCCTGATATCGTAACCAGTCCAATTAAAATCCAAAACCTTGTACGAGTGGAGACCAAAGAATTCCCTCCTCTCCAAATATATGATACCTTCATTATCGTAAAGGAATCTCAATAAACAGGGCAAGTCTTTTTACTTAGAAGGTTATGTCGATGGTTAAAACGGTTACTATATAAGTAAAGGCTTGATAAAATTCGAAAGGAGTGGGGAACATGGATTTTTATTTAAAAGAGAACGGGGTACGTACATCATTTGATTATGGACAATTAAATATTTCAGGAGATGAAGCATTTGGATTTCGACCTTATCAATTAATGGTAGCTTCCATTGCAGGGTGCAGCATCGGAGTCTTTCGTAAGATACTAGACAAACAGCGGATTGAGTTTGAAGACATCAAAGTTACGGCAGATGTTACACGTAACTCGGAGATGGCGAATCGAATTGAAAAAATCCATCTCCATTATGCTGTGAAAGGCTATCGTCTTAATCAGGATAAACTACTGAAAAATCTTGATATTTCAAGGAACAATTGCTCAATGGTACAATCAGTTCAAAATAGTATTGAAGTAGAAGAAACACTTGAGTGCATTGAGCTAAGCTAGTAATATAAAAGAGCCTTATCCTTACGAAGGGAAAGGCTCTTTTTTTATGAAAAAGTTATATTAAATCTCAAAGTTGCTTGTTCCATATAAGCTCCCGTTTGTTTAAGATTTGATTTCGTAATATTGGTAGAGCGGAAGGTCCTCCAGGGGACGATTTCGCTTTCCAGCCCTGCACGACGAAGGGTCGATCGACCCTACATCGTGTAGGGCCATAGGAAAGTGTTCAAATGTGGAATCACCCCGAAAGACACGACCGGCTTATGTGTCGGGTGCCTGGGTGACGGAACAAGACGAGTTACTTCCCCGCGATCCCTCTCCTCATGTCGTAACGGACCCCGATTTATCTCAAACTCAATTCTTACAGTATACGGCCAGATAGTGAAACAACTACTTATAACTAATAAAATTAAATAACATTTTGTAACATGGCTTATGGAAAAGGGAGAGAATTTTATGAAGAACATAGCTTTAAAATCGATATTCTATTTAGTTGGAATTGTTGTAATTGCCTTTGGTATATCCTTAACGATTAAAGCTGATTTAGGAGCAGGAGCGTGGGATGCGCTGAATGTTGGGTTAACAGAGTCTTTTGGACTTACAGTAGGAAACTGGGTTATTATTATCGGCGCCTTATTAATTGTCAGCAACGCTCTCATCGCAAAAGAGCGCCCTGATGTACTTGCAGTCATCACTATATTAATCCTGGGGAAAGTTATCGATTTTTGGCTCTTAGGCGTTTTGAATACGGTTACGTTCTCTACGTTCTGGGAGCAATTAGTTATCCTTCTTAGTGGTATTGTCGCTATTGCAATTGGAGTCGCTTTATATTTGCAATCGAAGTTCTCTCTAAATCCGGTGGATGGGTTTATGGTAGCTCTGCAAAAACGATTCGGCTTCAGTCTGACACTCTCGAAGACGCTGACCGAAGCATTTGCATTGGTAGGAGCTCTAATACTCGGAGGACCGATTGGCTTTGGTACACTCGTGATTTTAATAGGAATCGGCCCGGCTATTCAGTATTTCGATACAAAAGCTCAATGGGCTATGAATAAGCTGCTTTCCTGAGGTTTCCAGCATAGGAGAACTCTATCTTCCACAGACTAAGAAAAACGAAAGGCGGTCAGGAAGATGGAGGTAAGAAAGATATTTTTAACTGCTGCAGTGGTTTGGCTTATGGGAGCTTGTTTGTCGGGAACCGCTGTTGAAGCGAAGCAGGAAGACAGAAAGGATACCGACGTGCCAGGTCATGTGGTGAACATTTCTGAAAATAACACTTACACGAATAAGAATGGCGAAGATAGGAAGCTGAAAGAAGAAAACAGAACTCACGAGCTTCTCAGAGATACAAATGTGAAAATTAACAACCCGAAACTAATCGAGATGTTCAATGAAACGTCGATCACTCCTTCCCCTTTTGCGATCGGATATAGAGGGGAGATCTTCCTTGGCCGCTGGCCGCTTGCTTATAACTCTAAAGAAACAGCGGTAAACTGGAAATATCAAAAAATTAATGAGAATGAACTTAATAATGTAAGTGGCCCTCAGACTGAAAAATTAAGTTACGAGCAAATCGCAGAGAAGCAGGTTCAGGGCGGTTTGACTACTCAAACCAGCCATAGTGATCAATTGAGGGAAATGATTTTGCTTGAAGCACAAAAAAACACAGAACTTCCGCTTGCTTATCAAACCGTAATCGGGAGGGGAACGACTCATAGTAAGGCTTACGACGTAGCTGTAGATTATAAAGGTGTTCTCGAGGCATATGCTCCTGCTCTGAAGGAAACGGGTGAAGCAGCTTTTGGGGATGTTTACATTCAGCTAAAGGGAAGCGACAAAAAGGTTATTATAAAAAACGTAACCAAGCAGGAAATAGGAGCCTGGATACCCGTAGAGAATCGGATAAGCTTTCGTTTGATTGCAGAGTGAGAAGACTTATTCTTCCGTTTCGGAGGAATAACTCCTCATTTCAATGCGCTGCTCAGCCATAGCGATCTTATGTTTGTGCATGGTTTCAGCGAGAATCCGCCGGGTTTCTTTGGCAGCTGTCCAGTAAACAAGGTCATAGACCAGTCCAGTCACTGTATATTCATAACCTCGATAGTGGTCGTTCAGGGATGTCATACCGTAGACTTGGAAAGGCTCAATTGGTTTGTCTGCTAAATCCTTTTTCACATAGACATCCAGTTCTTCATTCATTCGCTCACAAGCTTCCTCTAAAACCTCAAACATACGTTTTGGATCTTCTTTGAAGTTCGTCGTGATTTTTTCAATAACACGCATATGTTCAAAATTATAATTCTCAATTGTCGTAATCTGTCCATTGCTGATGGTGAGCAGACGACCGCTCCATTGCCGGATTTTTAAGAACCGGAGGCCGATTTCCTCTACCGTTCCATGAAAGGTATTATTCAAAGTAATAAAGTCACCTTTATGCAGCTGTTTCTCATAAAGTAGAAATAAACCGGCGAAGAAATCTTTAATCAGATTCTGAGCACCAAAACCAACAATAATACCGATGACTCCAGCCCCGGCCAGCAGCCTGCCGATAGGAATGAATTGATCGAGTACAATAAAAATAAATCCAATCACAGCGGCATAGCTTATGATGGAGTTGAACATGGATTCTAATGTTTGCTCTTTTCGCTCCTCGATAAAGGAGGTGCGTTTGAAGAATGATTGAATTATTTTTCGGATGATAATAACAGCTAAGAAAAGTAGAATGGCGCTGCTTATAATTACAACTAACGGACCGGAATCTTCTACCCATTTACTTAAATCTATTTGATCTAAACCCATAGAATCTGACCTCCTCTTAGGCAAGTATTATAGCACGTTTATCCACCAGTATGTCCACGATGCACATAGTGCTATGCTTATCTTAATCCTCATTTTCGGTATGACCTGTTATGTATAGTTGTTAATGGTGAAAATACCCACAAGCTGAAGCGATTGTTTACCTTCATCATGCAAAGCATTAAAATTTGTAAAAATTGGCACCTCAGGTCATCCATATTATGGATGACCTGAGGTGCTAATTTATTCCAATTGAACAAATGCTTATTTTTAAGCTATTTTTAAGAACTTTATAAATGTCTATTAAGTTTTTTGAGGGATAATAGGATCAAGAAACTTAAGAGGAGGAATAAAATGACCCAGCCCATTGCTCAAATCATAAATGTTAAGAAAAGCATAGGGAATACACCCATTATCCACGGGATAACACTCGATATTTATCCAGGAGAAGTATTTGGTTTCCTAGGACCCAATGGAGCAGGTAAGACCACAATGATTCGAATGCTTGTAGGTCTCATGAAGATGTCTGAAGGAGAGATCTATATTCAAGGTCATCACATTCAACGCGATTTTGAAAAGGCTATCGCCCATGTAGGCGGTATAATTGAAAATCCTGAAATGTATTCTTATCTTACTGGCCTTGAAAATTTAAAACATTATGCTCGCCTCACCCCGAAGGATATTCCAAAGAAGCGTTTAGAGGAAATTATTAAACTTGTAGGACTTGAAAAGAGGATCCACGAGAAAGTAAAAGGATATTCTCTAGGGATGAGACAAAGGCTGGGGATTGCTCAGGCTCTTCTTCATTCGCCATCATTGCTGATCCTTGATGAGCCTACGAATGGTCTTGATCCTGCAGGTATAAGGGAAATACGTCAGTATATCCGAAGGATCGCTCATGAAGAGAACCTGGCAGTTTTTGTTTCGAGCCACTTGCTGTCCGAGATGCAGCTTATGTGTGACCGAATTGGGATTATACAACACGGGCGGTTGATTCGCGTAGAAAAAATCCAGGATCTTGTAAGTAAAGATATAGATCTCACGGTTGAACTGAAAGCTTCTCCTATTGAGAAAGCTTTCCAACTATTAAATGACCGTTCATGGCACCCCAAGAAGAAGGGTTCCTGGATAGAATTGACTGTTTCAGAGGAAGAAAAAATCCCTGAATTAGCTGAACTTTTGATCTCAAACCAAGTTAAACTGTATCAAATCTATTCTAATGTACAAACGTTGGAAGATACTTTCCTTGAATTAACCCGGGAGGAATCATAATGCATTTTCTAAAAATCTTACAGAATGAGCATATTAAAATTTATAAAAAAACAGGAACCTGGATTATCATCGGTATTCTAGTGACTTTGCTCCTTGGTTTTGCGATGTTACAGAAGTATGTGCTGGATAATGGAGACCAGTCAAATTGGAGAAATCAAGCAGAAGCGAGAATTGCACAGATGGAAGAAGGTATGGAAAGAGGTCCTGACATTGAAGCAGGTCGAGAAGCCATGGGGAAAGAGATTGCCATTCAGCAATATCGTTTAGACAACGACCTTCCGCCTGTTGCTGCCGACTCTTTGTGGGGATTTATGATAGACGCAACTAATTTCACAGCAATTGCCACTCTGTTCACTATTGTCATCGCAGCAGGGATTGTAGCCAGTGAATTCTCTACCGGAACGATCAAACTACTGTTAATCCGTCCCGTTCGCCGCGGGAAAATCCTACTAGCTAAATTTATTACAACGATGATGTTTGCTCTTTTCATGCTTATTTTATTATTTGGATTTTCTTATATTATTGGTCTTGCATTTTTCGGAAGCACAGGATCCCAGCTTCCCTATTTGACATATACCGGTGGTGAAGTTGTAGAGAAGCACATGGCGGGGCATATTATTAGCTTGATTGGTTTTCGAAGTATAGAAATTATTATGATGGCTACGGTGGCCTTTATGATTTCTACCATTTTCAGAAGTAGTTCATTAGCGATTGGGTTTTCCATATTTCTCATGTTTACAGGTCCCCAGATTGTCCAGCTTCTTAGTCAGTATGACTGGGTGAAATTCGTACTTTTCGCTAATACAAACCTCATGCAGTATGTCGATGGGACCCCTGTTGTAGAAGGGATGACAATGTCCTTCTCGATTGTTGTGCTGCTCATATACTTCTTTGTTTTTCTCGTATCCTCCTGGGTTATTTTCAAGCAAAGAGACGTTGCCGTATAATGACTAACTAAAGTTGTAGAAGGTATAGGGGGGTAAATGTGGAAAAGGAACGAATTCTTGTTGTCGAAGATGAGTTTGAAATCGCGGACTTAGTTAGAGACTATTTAGTGATGGAAGGATACGAAGTAATGCATGCAAAAGATGGTCAGGAAGGGTGGGACTTATTTCAAAAAGAAAATCCTACCCTTACTGTACTTGATCTAATGCTTCCAAAACTTGATGGAATGGAATTATGCAGGCTGATCCGCTCCCGATCGATGATCCCGATTATTATGATGACAGCTAAAAAGAGTGAATCCGACAAAATTATCGGACTGGGTATTGGTGCTGATGATTACATTACGAAACCCTTCAGTCCAAGTGAGTTAGTAGCACGGATTAAAGCCCAACTCAGGCGCTATAGACACTTTTCTCAGGATGCCTATTTACATCAGGACATTTTAACGTTTGGGGATTTAACAATCGACGCTAGTGAGTACAAGGTTCGAATTAAAGACCATCCGATTGAGTTATCAGCAAGGGAATTTCAGATCCTGAATCTTCTGGCAAGTCATGCAGGACAAGTCTTCACGAAGGAGCAGCTTTTTGATAAGATTTGGGGCTATGATCATATGGGTGATTTCAATACATTAATGGTGTATATGCGCAAACTTCGGGAAAAAATTGAAGTGGACCCTTCTAATCCTGTTTATCTTAGGACTGTGTGGGGGGTGGGTTATAAATTTGAGGGAGGAGTTGAATCATCATGGGGCGATTGAAAGTGCGTTTAATCTTAGCGTTTCTTTCCCTTATTCTCCTGCCTATTGGAGTGACAGGTTCCCTTCTTCAACTCCAATCTTCAGAATTAGAAGAAAAAGAACGTACTTACCGAAATTCGATGAATGAATTAGAATCCACACTTAAAAGACAATTAAACAACACTTCTGTATCCAGTCTTGAACTCAATGCGCTCGCTAATCAATACGCAGCAGAAATTAACATTAAGGATGTCGAAGGAGAGACCGTTTTCACATCATACAAGGACTCCGAAGCTGCGTCTCAAAATAAAGCTTTCGCAGATAGTTCTACTCTTTTTCACGTTCAGGCTGAAGACGGCCGCATTTTATTTGTCGAATTATCCAGTCGGATGCCTTTCACCGATACCATTTTAAGGAGTATCCTCATTAGTGTTGGAAGTGGATTAATTGCACTTATTTTGCTTATAATCGGGTGGACTTGGTATATCTCACGTACAATTCTTAGTCCTTTGAAAGAAATTTATGCAGCAACTGAGGAAGTTAAAGAAGGAAATTTAGATTATCCTATTCAGTATCGAAGAAAGGATGAGATAGGCAAGTTTATCCGTGGCTTTAATACGATGAGAACCCACTTGAAACAATCGCAGGAAAAAGAGGAACAATTCAGGGAAGACCGCAAGCAGCTGATTGCCAATATCTCGCATGATCTTCGTACTCCACTTTCTTCTATCAGAGGGTATGTAGAAGGATTGCAAGATGGAGTAGCTCAAACGGATGAAATGCAGAAAAAGTATTTTCGGGTGATCAGGCAAAAAACCGATCAGCTGGACCATCTAATAGAAGACCTCTTTCAATTTTCTAAATTGGATCTTCGACAGCTGCCTTTGGATCAGCAGTTTGTGGACAGCCGTGCTTTCTTTCAATCTTTATTAGACGATACAGTAGAAGACGGCAAAAGCAAAAATGTGCGTATTGCCATTCCACAGCAGATCCCCTCCGTCCCCCTGTCGCTTGACCCTGTTAGAATAACCCAAGTGATGAATAATCTGACGGAAAATGCTGTTCGATATGGAGCTGATTCTATAGTAATTGCCATTAAAATCGAGCATGATAAATCTAATTTAACTATATCCGTTAAAGATAATGGGGAAGGGATGGAAAAAGAAGATCTTACTAAGATTTTTTCACGTTTTTACAGAGCGGAAAAGTCACGATCAAGGGAATCGGGAGGTACAGGGCTTGGGCTCGCTATTGTAAAGTCCATAATAGAACAACATGGAGGGGCTCTATGGGCTGATAGTGAACTTAATTATGGAAGTACGATCGCTTTCACTCTTCCGTTTTTAAAAAAATAATTAGTTATAGGCTGTAATGTTATAGGGTTTATCTTCCAGTAAGTCCATGATAGACATAAGGCTATGCTTGTACTATGATAAGCATGGCTGAAAAAGTACAAAAAGGAGTTCGATAATATGACCCAGCAAGAGAGAATCGATGACTTAAAAACACGATTATCTGAATTCATGGTTCGAATCGAAGAATTAGAGCCTGAAGAAACTTCTGTAGAAGATATTGACCATTTAATTTCTATGCTTGAAGAATTAGAGAATAAAATGAACAAATAATAAAAAGGGAGGGGAATGAATTGGATCTGTTGATTTTTTATATTTCCCCTGTGCTCGGCTTTTTGTTTATGCTGACCCTTATTATGGCTCTATACCGTAAAGTTTCAGGACGGTCCATTCAATATTCACAAAAGAAGATTCTTATGGGCTCAAGTATGGCTCTAGCAGCTATTATTATTTATGTGAATTTTTTCTAGGTTAACTCTCGAATAAGAGGGTTGATTTTTTTAATATTGTACTTTATCATGGTAAATCGCTAATAAATAAAAGATAGAAGTAGAGAGGAGAATGGATTATGGCCTGGGCAGTTGTTGTATCTGTCCTCGTAATGACGATTTTAAGTCTATTACGAATTAATGTCATTATCGCAATTATTGCTGCGGGACTAACCGCCGGTTTAATGAACGGAGAGTCGCTTAAGTCCTCTGTGGAAATACTAGTTAATGGAATGGGAGGTCAGGCAAGTGTCGCTTTAAGCTATGTATTGCTTGGCGCCTTTGCTGTGGCTATAAGTTATTCTGGAATCACGTCATTATTAGTAAATTATTTGCTTCGTGCATTAAAGAGCAGACGTACGATGATTGTATTCGTAATTGCTTTCGTAGCGAGTTTATCTCAAAACGTTATACCCGTTCATATTGCTTTTATACCTATATTAATACCGCCGTTATTAAAGCTTTTCGATGAAATGAAACTGGACCGTCGCGCTGTTGCTGCAGCTTTAACGTTTGGCTTGAAAGCTCCTTACGTTATGATTCCTGTAGGATTCGGTTTTCTCTTTCATGAGACAATCCAGGAAGCTATGGACGCGAATGGAATAAGTCTTGGGATCGGAACGATTGCCCAATCACTGATCATTCCAGGGTCCGGGATGATTGTTGGGTTGTTTATAGCAGTACTGATCACATATAGGAGGAAGCGGGAAGCCCCAGTTCTTGCGGAAGCCGACTCTGTGGTGGAAGAACCCGTTAAAAGCCAGAGTTTTCAGACGAAACATGTTTGGACGATTCTTGCTATTTTAGTCACTTTATTTATCCAGGCTTTCTGGCAGAACCTGATTCTCGCTGCTCTAGCTGGAATAATTATTATGTTCATCTTTCGTGTTGTTCCTTTCACTAAAGGTGACAAAGTGGTTAACGACGGAATAGGCATGATGGGGTTCATCGCCTTCGTTATGCTGGTAGCATCAGGTTATGCTAATGTGTTAACCCAAACAGAATCAGTAAGTGCATTAGTGGAAATCAGTTCTGATTATATTGGTGATAATCAAGCTATGATTGCCTTTATCTTATTGCTCGTGGGACTAGTCGTTACTATGGGAATTGGATCTTCCTTTGCGACTGTACCCATTTTAGCAGCTTTATTCGTTCCTATATGCGTCAGTGCCGGTTTTTCACCGATGGCTACAGCAGCGCTGATCGGAACTGCAGGCGCTCTGGGCGATGCAGGCTCGCCAGCGTCCGACAGCACACTTGGGCCTACATCAGGTTTAAATGCGGACGGCAGGCATAACCACATCTGGGATACATGTGTACCCACTTTCCTCCATTATAATATCCCGTTATTCATTTTCGGATGGGCAACGGCATTAATTCTTTAAAAAAGGCGAGTGGGTAATATTCCCACTTGTCTTTTTTATATTTAGCTCGGGACTCACGCATACTAAGCAAAAAGTGAGTGGTAGTTATGTGGAAAGTTATTCTGGCTTTACTTGTATCCTGTGCATTTCTTCTTCAGCCGTTAACGATACAGGCAGAAGGCTGGGGGTACAAAAAAAGCAATAACGGAGAAGCGCCGGATGTAGGTCGGTATGGGCCTATGCTGGAAAAAGAGGATGGATTTTATGTCGATCCTTCTGGAGCTCCTGTTATCTACTTAACCTTTGATAATGGATACGAGCAAGGATATACTGGAAAAGTGTTAGATATTTTAAAGGAAAAAGAAGTGCCTGCTACTTTTTTTGTGACCGGGCATTACATTCAAAGTGCTCCTGATTTGTTAAAACGCATGGCGAATGAAGGCCATCTAATCGGTAACCATTCATGGAGCCACCCTGATTTTACAAAAGTTTCTAAGGAACAAATGAAGCAGGAACTGGACAAAGTTAATCAGGAAGTGAAGAAATTAACAGACCAGGAGACCATGACATTTGTCCGTCCACCTCGAGGTACATTTAATGAACAAACCTTAAAGTGGGCAAAAGAATTCGGATATACCCACGCGTTCTGGTCTCTTGCTTTTAAGGACTGGGAAACAAATAACCAAAAAGGCTGGGAATATGCTTATCATAGTGTGCTCGACCAAATCCACCCTGGGGCTGTAATTCTTTTGCATACAGTCTCGCAGGATAATGCGGAAGCTCTAGAGCAATTAATTGATGAACTAAGAAAACGCGGCTATCATTTTGGCAATCTTAATGATTTGATGGTAAAAAAACTACTTCCCTTTCCAATTTGGAGCCTGTAACAAACAGCCTCTACACGCACTGCGTGTAGAGGTTTTATCATATCTTTTTGACAATATTAAAGATAAGCTCCCATTAGTTGAAGAGTTGATTTCGGGACATTTGTTGAGCGGAAGTCCTTCAGAGGACGATTTCGCTTTCCGGCCCTGCACGACACAGGGTCGTTCGACGTTGCCACACGAGGTGGCGTTCTTAGTCGAACATATCTTGAGGTGAGCTTCCTCGGGCTTAACAGCCCTGCGGGATCTCACCAATCATGTTCATCCCGCTCTTACACTTTGGGAAGTTGCAAGCAACAATTATGGACTAAACGCATGGAGTGCTATCCAGCTCCAGCACCTAGCGGCTAGTGAGACTTCCCTCACTTCTGTACGATAAGTCAACATCGAATCGCTCCGCTCTTCGTGTTTCCTTTATCTCCGCCAGCTCAGTCCAGTCCATACGCCGCTGACCAAGGTGCTTCCGCTTTTAACGTAGGAGTCTACATCGTCCCCCTCCGGACCCTGCCAAAATAGGGAGCTCGAAATCATGTTTGAAACACTCTGGTTGATGGTGGAGACTTCTTTAAGAACGAGCTTGTCCACCTGGATGAATACTGCTATAGAAGCATTTGAGGCGAATCAAGCATTTCCCTATCGCTAATAGAAGGGTCCGTTCTTCCTAATAAAGTTGGGCTGGTGGGGAAATGGCGAGACTCCCATGGGAGAAGGAATTAGGTGAGATCCCGCAGAGAGTAAAACGAGCGAGGAAGCTCACCGTTCCCCCATAGGAAAGCGAGTTATTTCCCCACCAGCCCTCTTCCACATAGTTTAACGGGCCCAAATTATCTCGAAACTGAGTCTTACAGTAACCGGACCTGTGCAATAACTACTTCCGAAAAATTACACAATAACGGTTAACAGAGTCTTTTACTAAAGATAATCCCCCATTGTGTAAGACTTTTATTTCGACACGACTTTAGCAGGGAATATTAAATTTAGATTAGGCTTTAATGGAGAAGGGAAAAGGAAAAGAAACACATTATAATGAATCAATTGGAACGAAGGAGGTTACAGGGGTGTGGGAAGAAGTACTTACAGCAAATAGTTATTATGATTTCGATTATACATTGCAGCGCTGGTCATATGACCCTTTAACGAAGTTGGATCGAGAGGAGCGGTGGGTAGATGTTCCTGTGAAGCTGAAGAATGGTTCCCATGTTGTCCGTGTACAGGCTCATGGCACCACTGCCCGTCCATCCTTTAGTATTTCCAGTGAAGATGAAGATGCCAAAGAAGCTTTGATTCAGCATGTACGTGATTTATTTCAATGGGATCGTAATCTTGAAAAGGTGCAGAACCACTTTCATAATACTAACTTGAAAGATTTATTTTCAGCTTATCCGGGCACACCTATCGTCAAGGACTTTCATTTGTACGACTGCTTGGTTAAAGTCATTATACATCAGCAATTAAATATGAAATTTGCTCATACATTGAGTACTCGATTTGTCGAACGGCTAGGGTACCAAAAGGACGGCATTTGGTTTTATCCTGAACCTGAAACCGTTGCTGACGTCCCTTACGAAGAGTTGAGAAAGCTTCAATTCAGCCAGAGGAAGGCTGAATACGTGATCGATGTCTCTCGTAAAATAGTTGAAGGTAAGTTGGACCTGGAGTGGTTAGCCCGTCAGTCAGACGAAGACGTAATGAAGCATCTTGTTAAAATTAGAGGTGTTGGCCCCTGGACAGCTGAAAATTGGCTGATGTTCGGAGTGGGAAGGGAAAATCTGCTGCCTAAAGCAGATATCGGTATACAAAATGCGCTAAAATCCTATTTTAAATTGGAAGATAAGCCCTCCAAAGAACAGATGGAATCGTTCAGTGAAAGCTGGCCCCCTTATCAAAGCTACGCTTCCCTGGCTTTATGGAGAAGTATTGAATAATAAATAAAGTAGAATAAAGTCATAATATCAATTTTATTTAAGTAAAATGTAAAGATAATAAAACCTTAAATTTTAAGAATAATTGTTTGAAAATATTCAAAATTTTCCTTTGATGCGTTATAATAATACACGTATTGGAAAATCTTGAACGGTAAAGGAAAAGAGGTCTTAATATTGGTGATAAGAGAAAGGTATTCTGACCAAGTCCATAGTAATGAAATTCTGGATGTCCTGAGTATGAATGGCACACCTGGCTGTTTGCTGGATCTGCGTCTTCATAAGGTTATACTCAATCCTGAGATGCAAAGGACACTTGAGCTGGAAGATGTTGAGTTATCATACACCGAGTGGCTTCAATCCTTCCCTTCATCCAGTCAAAATACTTTGCAGCGTGTTTTACACCAGTTATTAACAGAAGGATTACGTGACATATCCCTGCAGGTGAACAACGGGAACACCTTTCGACCATGGGATTGTAAAATGGTACATTTAACTAACGGTCAGATTGCGTTTTCTTTAAGGGAGAGAGTTAGAACTGAGAAGCTTAATCCTGAAGATTCTGTTCGTGGGGCCAAAGAAGAGGAACAATTGTACCCTGAGAGGCCTTTTAAAGGCACAATAGCTGAAAAACCGGAAAAACATAGCATTCTTTATTCAACTTCTAAGAATTCACAGTTGAAACATCGAATGACCCATCTGGTAGACAAGTTTCCTCACGGATTAGCCATTATCAGCCATAACTGGAAGATCACCTACGCCAATCATAAGATGGAACAAATCACTGGCATTTCTTTTGAACAAAATTGTAATCGTAAGTTATGGGATGTTTATCCTATCAATGAATATTATAATTTTTTTCAGTATTATTTAAGGGCAATGGAAACCCAGGAGACGTGTGAATTCGAAGGTTTCATTCAAAAGACTAATACGACCGTACTGATGACGGTTCACCCTACGGAACTTGGAATAACGGTATTTGCGCAGGATATCACCCAATATAAAAAACAGCTTCAAGCCTTAAAAGATTCAGAGGAACGTTTTGCACTGCTTGCTAACAATATTAAAGATGTCTTTTGGATTTGTGACCCTCAGTTTAATGAAATCCATTATATCAGTCCTTCTTTCCAAAATTTATTTGGAATTTCCCGCCGCGAAGCCTTTACGAACCCGTCCATTATTCTACGTGTGATTAATGAGGCGGATCATCCAAAAGTCAAAGAATCTATAAAGCTGATGCGAACGCAAAAGGATCAAGTAGAATATCGGGTGAAAAGTAGTAATGGAGAAGAAAGATGGATACGGACAAGAGGTTTTCCGGTAGAAAATAATGGAACCGATTACGTGATAGGAATTCATGAGGACGTAACTGAGTTTAAAGAAATGGAGCAGTTGAAAGAAAAATCCCAGCAGCTTTCTACTATTACTCAAATGTCGGCTGGAATTGCCCATGAGATTAAAAATCCTTTGACGGCAATAAAAGGATTCCTGCAAATTGGAGCAGCTAATCCAGAATTAAGGGATAATTATCAAGATATAATTCTGGATGAAGTGAACCGGATTGAAGCAATTGTGCAGGATTTCATGATGTTGTCCAAACCAAAATCATCTATCCAATTAGAACAAGTAGCTCCAGAACATATTGTTTCTTACGTCATTCGTTTACTGGAACAGGAAGCGAAGGATAAAGGTGTAAAGCTTGTATTTCAACATAAAGGCTTAGATGAAGAAATCGATACAGAACCAAAGCGTCTGAATCAAATCCTCATCAATTTAATAAAAAACGGAATTGATGTGATGGATGGCGGGAAAGTAGTGATCGATGCGGAAATGTCGAGTCACGAACTAACGATTTCCGTTAGTGATGAAGGTCCTGGCTTAACCCCTCACGAACTGGCGAAAATCGGGGAGCCATTCTTCACTACCAAAGAAAAAGGAACAGGGCTAGGTGTTATGGTTACTAAGAAAATCGTATCTGATCTGAATGGCACGATGTCATATGAAAGTAAAAAAGGAGAAGGAACGACGGTGACCGTTAGATTACCTAAATAAAATAATCGCGGATAAGAATTGACCACTGCATATTTATGCGGTGGTTTATTTTGTGGATGTCTTATCTTCTTTATATATATATATCGGGTTGAATCTCTTAATTGTAAATAGAATCCAGGAAATTTGACTTAGATATAAAAAGCTAAAATTGTGAATTTTTCAGCTTCAATCGCTTACATAAAATAAAATATTTTTTTACAATCAAAGCTGTTTACAAACGCAAAAAAGGGCTCTATAATCCCGATTGTACTATTCATTCGTTCGACAATATTTTTCAACATTTTAAATAAAGGAGGCTTACTGATGCTAAAAAAATTATGGTCCTTTCTAATGATGAATATAGGTGCTTTATGCGTAGCGATTAATGTTCACTTTTTCCTTTCCCCAAATGATCTAGCGACCGGGGGAGTTAGTGGTTTATCAATCGTAATGAATAAAGTCATCCCTGATTTATCTTTAGGAATGATAATGATCTGCTTAAATATCGTTTTGTTTATTGTTGGTTTTATCTTCTTAGGTTTTCAATTTGGAGCGAAAACCATCTATGCTAGCTTTGCTCTATCTTTCATGGTTTGGGGACTGGAAACCTATGTTCCAATGCAGGAAGCATTGAGCAATGACTTGCTGATTCAACTAATTATTGGTCAAATTATTGCCGCATCTGGAATGGCCATTGTTTTTCATCAAGGAGCCTCTACAGGCGGAACAGATATCATTGCAATGATTCTTAATAAATACTTTTCTATTGAAGTGGGCAAAGGCGTGCTTTTCTCTGACATAGCAATTGCCGCATCTTCCATCTTTATATTTGGTCCAACAGTCGGTATGTATGCTTTCTTTGGAGTTATTCTGAATGGTCTAGTAATTGACTATACACTACAGCAATTTGATAATAATAAAGAAATTGTTATTATCAGCCGGGAAAGTGATCTTGTTCGTAATTTCATCGTTAAGCAGCTGGGACGCGGGGCAACGATTCACCACGCGAAAGGTGCATTTAATCAGGAAGATAAGGAAGTAATTACGACAATCTTAAACCGAAAAGATTACACTCGTTTGAAAAAATTTATGTCGTCTGTAGATGAGCGAGCATTTATTACGGTTCATTCCATGAATGAAATATTGGGAGAGAACTTCAAACGTCTTGCTTAATTAAATCAGAACGTGAAAAAGCCTTCAGAAGCTATTTTAATCTGAAGGCTTTTTTATAAGGTTTTTTAATACGTGTGAAGCCTAATAAAGCAGAGGCATTTATAAAACTCACAGCGATAAGTGAGGCTATGGTGTAGTTATAGCTGCCTGTTAGATAAGAAAAGCAGAAAAATAACAGAATAATCATCATGGAAAGACTGATAAGTAAGAGCGGTAATGGGCTTATCATGGTTCCAGTTTTTCTTTCCATTATAAGATTTCACTCCTCACGAACGAACTTGTTACGGTTAATCATACATGAAGGGATTATTTTCTGTCAATTTACTCGGCTCAATAGATTTGCCCTGGGTAAAATTAAATTGATTGAATAATTAAGAATATTTGATATAATTAGTTTGCTGTAAAAAATGAACAGACGCTCATTATTGTAGAGGAGGAATATGAAGTGGATCGTGAAGAATTAATTGCCCCTGAAAGATATAACGTAGTTTCAGAGATGGAAAAGTTTGCGGAAGATCCTGATCGCAAGGCTCTATTGTGGCTGAGTGAAGCCGGGGGCCGAAAAGAAGTTACATATGAACAGCTGCTGCATCAGGCAAATAAGATGGGAAATGCTTTTCTGGACCATGGTTTGCAAAAGGGAGATAAAATCCTTGTCATGATTCCTCGATTGATTGAAGCGTATCAAGTATATATCGCTGCTTTAAAAGCTGGATTAGTTATTATTCCAAGTTCAGAAATGCTGCGTGCGAAAGACCTTCAGTACCGGATTACTCACGGGGATGTACGTGCGGTTATCAGTTACCATCCCTTTACAGAACATTTGGATGAAGTAAAAGAAAGTGATCAACTCCTTAAATTTTCAGTAGGAGGTTCGAAAGAAGGCTGGTTTGACTTTGACGGATTATTAGAGGATTACAGTTCTACTCTTGAAACAGCTGACACAGCTAGCGATGATATGGCCTTTTTATCGTACACTTCTGGAACGACAGGCAATCCAAAAGGAGTGGTTCATACCCATGGATGGGGTTACGCTCATTTGAAGACTGCTGCTTATAAGTGGCTTGCTATTCAAGATGGTGATACAGTATGGGCGACAGCTGGTCCGGGTTGGCAGAAGTGGGTTTGGAGCCCGTTTTTATCCGTGCTGGGCACGGGTGCAAGAGGGCTTGTGTATCAAGGAAAATTCAATCCGAAAACCTATTTAAGCCTTATGGATGAGCATAATGTTAACGTTTTATGCTGTACACCAACTGAATACCGTCTGATGGCTAAAGTAGATAATCTTGATGATTATCAGCTTGCTGGCCTGCACAGCGCTGTTTCTGCAGGTGAACCTTTAAATAGGGAAGTTATTGATACATTTAAGAATCATTTCAACGTAACCGTTCGTGATGGTTATGGACAAACAGAGAATACTCTTCTAGTAGGAATTTTGAAAGACATGGAGGTCCGTCCCGGCTCCATGGGACGTCCTACACCAGGGAATCAAGTTGAAATTATTGATGAACTTGCTGAACCTGTTGAAACGGGAGAAGTTGGAGATATCGCTGTGCACCTGGATACCCCTGCTTTGTTCAAAGAGTATTATAAGGATCCGGAACGCACAAAAATGTCTCATCGTGGCCATTATTATGTAACAGGGGATCAGGCGAGAAAAGATGAAGATGGTTATTTTTGGTTTGAAGGCCGCAGTGATGATATTATTATCAGTTCTGGCTACACCATTGGACCTTTTGAAGTAGAAGATGCTCTCGTGAAGCACAAAGCGGTGCAGGAGTGTGCTGTAGTTTCAAGCCCTGACGAGGTTCGTGGTAATGTTGTTAAAGCTTTTATTGTACTTCAGAACAACTATGAGCCGACTGACAGTCTAGTAAAAGAATTACAAGACCATGTTAAGAACACCACAGCGCCTTACAAATATCCAAGAAAAATAGAGTTCACCGAGGAACTTCCTAAAACGACGTCTGGAAAGATCCGTCGCGTAGAGCTTCGTAAAAAAGAAAATGCTTCCAGATAGGCTGCCTGATTGGTATCTTATCTGAGATTATAACTGAAAGACAAGACCTGTTGCTGAGAAAACTCTTCAATGGGTCTTTTTTTTGGAAGTGGATAGGAGAATAAGTCAATGATTAGAGAAGCTGTTATAGAAGATTCTAATAATTTAGCAGAACTTATGAAAACATTAGGTTATCCAACCACAGAAAACGAGATGAGGCAGCGCTTAGAAGTGATTTTGCCTCATGAGGATTTTAAAACCTTTGTATATGACTCTAATGAAGGGGTGATCGGCATGATTGGGATGAGTTTCAGCTATGCCTATCATACCGACAGCCCCCATGTTCGAGTCATTGCATTTGTAGTAGATAGAGAACATCAAGGAGAAGGAGTGGGAAGATTACTAATGAGAGAGGCGGAGCACTGGTCAGAGGTTAAAGGTGCTAAAACGATTCAATTAAACAGTGGTAACCGTAAAGAACGTGAAATAACCCATAAGATATATGAGGGATTTGGTTTTGTCGGAAAAGCTACTGGTTTCTATAAAAAGCTATAATTTCTAATAATAATCCGCTTTAAGAATTTATCTTAAAGCGGATTTTATATTTTATGACCGGTTCCATAATTCCATTAATGGTCCATTTTCCCCCAAGAGAGGATCTGCTGCAGGAGCTGGCGCATCAGGAATTTGAGAGAGGGCTTCTTCGTATTCCTTTTTATCTCCTGTTTTTAAGTCAAATGATTCTCCAAATGGGTAGCCAGCAAGAACTTGGAAGTCATCAGTGGACCACTCATTTTTATGAGCCACGCCGGCTGGAAGAATAATTAAATCTCCTTTTTTAACTTCCACGGTTTGTCCGTGCGGCCCGCCTAGCCTCAAACGGGCTGCTCCTTCGATTACACCTAGAATTTCGTGAGTTCGGCTATGGTAATGGTGGTAGTCAAATATTCCGCCAACCCATGTGTTGGACCACCGGTTTTTTTTGAATAATCTTTCAGCTTCCTTTGTTGGCATATCCACTGCCTGGCGATATACTAACGCTGGCAAGTAAGGGTGATTTGGATAATAACCATCCTCTTTTAGTAAAATGCGATCTATACTTTTGTTCATGAGTCTCTCCTTTCAATATATCTCCCAGTAAAACATAACCATACATAAAAGAAGATAAACATTTTTTGAATATAAATGAAACTATTACCAACTTATAATCGTATATTAATACAGAGACACAATTTATACTAGATAGTTAAATATTATATTAACATAATGTGAATAGTTAAAAAAAGTGCTTAATGAATTGGAAAGATATTACTAATATTGTTAGAATAATAAACGAGGTGAGCGAATGGCAAAGAAAATAATCATAATAACGGGTCTTCTATTTACGATAATTTTGTCTCTAGTTTACATAGATCAAAGGTATTTCTTTAATCCGATAAAATTCAGCCAAGATGCAGTTACACCTCATGATTGGAATGAATATGAACGCCCGTTGACTCTGACTTATTATAATTTAGAGGATGGAAGACAGACTGTTACGATTGATACAGAAAAGGAGATTAAAACCTTATTAAGAACGTTAAAAGAATCTCCACAGGAAGAGGATGCTGAACTGTCAGAAGATGTCGAAGGAGCCTTAAAGCTTTCAAGTAATAAGCACACCTTACTAGAGGTTTACTTTTACGCAGATCATTGGAAAATTTTGAAGGAGAAAGGTGCAATTTACGAAATTACTCAGCCACTTGAGAAATTATTCAATGAATACTAGTCAGCCGTTTTTTCCAGGCTGGCTAGTTTTTGTTAAGGAGATAATGATTCCTTCAAGAAATCTTGTCTTGTTCAATCACGGAGACATACGGGCAATAAGCCGCTCATCAATGGGGCTAAAAACCGCAATCCTTTTGATAGTCGGCTCATGCTGGTCATGTCTTTCGGGGCAACTCTTTCCACGTCGTGCAGGACCAGAAGCTAAGCCTTAAAGAATCGTCAGTTTTACTGTGAATCAAGACGAAAATCTTAATTTAAAAGAAATTATCTAATGAAAACTCATAAAACGTTTATGATAGTCAAAGAAATAAAAAGAATGTAATATACTTGAAGAGGTTAAAATGATTAAGACAACAACGAGGAGTGCATAAAATGAGCAGAATATTTACTCATATCTTTAACATACTGGTTGGAATTCTGATTCTCATTGAGGGAGGCGTCTACATCTTTGTAAACAATAAAGATGGGGACTTTCATCTTCGCAGTATCATCATGTCCATTTTGTTACTTTTAGCGTGGGGAATGTCTT
Source organism: Halobacillus alkaliphilus (assembly GCF_900113125.1). Classification (GTDB taxonomy): domain Bacteria; phylum Bacillota; class Bacilli; order Bacillales; family Halobacillaceae; genus Halobacillus; species Halobacillus alkaliphilus. The sequence goes on from NZ_FOOG01000014.1 coordinate 38,624, forward strand.
ATCGGAAACAATTAACGAGCGAAAATCCAAGTGCGTGGCTGATTGTTACTATTATTATTACGATCCCGATGATACTCCCATGGCTTTTCTTTATTTAATTAAGTATTGCCAAGCCAAATCATAAGACCGACAGCTCCAAAAACAAGCGCCGAGACAAGATAAATATATCCGAAAACTCGGTGCTTAACTTCCTCCTGATTGGTTTCAACAGCCCCTGAATAAATTAGAAATAAAATAGCTATGATATACATGGATAGTTCTACGCTTGCGTAGGATCCTTTTTTTATTATGAGCCATGAATCGATGGGAATGGCTGTGAAAAGAGGGAGATAAAGAGGATTAACCCAATCTCCCCGTTCTTTTTTCTCCTTGAACATAGTACCCCTCCTTATTTTTATAGAAGCAGCCAGCCGAGCATAGTTCCTGCGGTTCCAAACCATATAGCAAAACCAATGTTCCATTTCGTTATGCGGTAAGGATTCCTGCCTGTTAACTGGCTCATGATGGTGACAGTTGTATTAAATGTACCTGCAGCGTCACTGGCGAGGGTAGATGTTAACAGTACAATAGCAAGACTTAAAGGATTTAACTCGTTCAATAAGGGCTGAATTAAGGTTCCCATTAGGCTAATGGTTACTAAGGGATGGATGCCGATTAATGAGAAGAGCAGGGAAACCAGTTGAATAGCTATGAACAACAGTAAAGGCAAGGAAGATAACTGCAATAAGGGCGTTTGAATCACATTTATCATTGTTGTCTGTTCAAACATCTCACTGAAGAAACCAAGTGAAATAAACAAAAGCATTAAATTCTGTAAGCCGTTGACCTGGGGAACCCAGGTTTTTTTGTTATAGCTCATAAATTCTTTTAGTTGTTTTATAGTAAGCGCCCATAACAGAGTGAAAGGCAGAATGAATAGAATAACGGCATTAAAATATGTAACATTTAAAAGCTTCTGCACTCCAAAAGCAAGAAAAATGAACAAAAACAGCATTCCGAGTAAGTAGCTGATTTTCCCTACTAATTGTCTGACAGATATCTCTGAAGAGGACTCCGGTGCTTCATAGGACTCTTTTCTATAAGTGAACCATCCAATAAACCAGTCGATCAACAGTAATGAGATAGAAAAGAGCAAAGCCCAGGGAAGCAAATCAAAGTAAGCTACTCCTGTAATCGTAACGGTAAGGGCAATGAAAATTTCTATAGGACTCCATACGTTGGCTAGTGCAAAGGCGCGGAGGATGGATTGGCTGGAAAATGGATCAAGACGTGATTCGCTGATTTTCTGTGCTGATTTTTTAACAACTCCCTGCACGATAGTGATTGCTGAAAAAAATACGAAGAGGCAGAGAATGTAAGAAATTAAAGAACTTCGGTAATATAGCTGACCTAGATGTTTTGTTCTTAGCTGCAGAAGATTCTGCAGTTCTTCGTCATACTTGCCCACTATCATCAGGTTATTAATAAATGGCAGGAAATATAAAAGACTGAGAAGCAACGCGGTAGAAGTAAAATGTAAGGGGAGAGAGAGCCAGTTTTCTCCAGAGAAGCTGAAGATCATAAACCCTGCAGAAATAAAAATAGCAGAGATGATTTGGAAGGTTCGGCTCGCTCCTTTGAAAGAAACCGGAATAATAATTAGCGCGGTGTAACCTAATAAATAGGGAATGTAATTATTATCCATAAAAAGAGATGTTAAGTAAAAAAGGATAAAACTAGTGTATAAGCAGGCTTTTAAGATTTTTCCATGTGCAAAATTCATGAACAAACTCCCCTAATTTCAAGCATCTCGTTTCAATCGTCCAAGAATAGAAGGAAAAAGTCAACTTCCATGGATTAAATTTGCCAGACGGTAGGTTTTTGTGAAATTTAGCCTCAAGTATTGTTTTATGAATTTGGCATATGTGTATTCACTTGTTACGCTTAAGCTTGTCTGTATCTCTCCCCCTCTTTTAACCCTCTATTTTCAAAACAGAATGAATGGCTTACTTAGGAACAAACTAACAACTAGTAGATTAGTCAGAAAGGATGCTTCGAAATGAAGACGAGATTGATCGATTGGCCTACATTTATAGGTGCTTTAATTTTACTGGTAGCGGTTACGCTTCCACTAATTCTGTTTCCGGATGCCGGAAAAGCTTTTGTGGCGGACGCCAACAGTTTTATGACAGGTAATTTCGGCGTTCTTTATATGATCATGGGCTTTGTGGTTTTTGCTTTTCTATTATTTGTAGCGTTTAGTAAAAATGGTTCGATTAAACTAGGTGATGAAGGAGAAAAGCCTGAATTTAATACGTTTTCCTGGGCTGCCATGTTATTTGCTGCCGGGATTGGTTCGAGTATTCTATACTGGGCGGTTATCGAATGGGCTTACTATTATCAGGGCCCTCCGTTTGGGGTAACTCCTGAATCTCAAGAGGCCATTCAATGGGCATCCGCTTATGGAATCTTTCACTGGGGTCCTATTGCATGGGCAATTTATACGCTGCCTGCGTTACCAATTGCTTATTTCTATTATGTAAGGAAAAAGCCGGTACTTAAAGTAAGCGAAGCTGTTCGTCCCGTATTAGGAAACTCAGTAGACGGACCTCTTGGAACGGTAATTGATGTTCTGTTTATGTTTGGACTGCTGGGGGGTGCAGGGACAACGCTTGCGCTTGGTACACCTATGATCGCTGAAGGTGTTAATAGTTTAACAGGTATCCCGGCGAATCTTGGCTTGAAAGCTTTCATCATGCTGTTATGTACCTTGATTTTTGCAATTAGTTCGTATTCAGGACTTAAAAGAGGTATTAAAGTTTTAAGTGATATTAACCTTTGGTTAGCTTTGTTTATTCTTGCATTTATTTTCATCTTTGGACCTACACGTTTTATTAGTGAAACGACAGTGAACGGGCTTGGAATACTTGCAGATAATTTCTTTAAAATGGCTACATGGATGGAGCCTTTTGCAGGTATAGGTCCATTTGGTGAGACCAATTTCCCTGAATCCTGGACCATTTTCTATTGGGCCTGGTGGCTTGTTTATGCCCCGTTCGTAGGGCTGTTCGTTGCCCGAATTTCAAGAGGGAGAACCATTCGTCAAATGGTTCTTGGAACCATGATCTACGGAACAATCGGTTGTATCCTGTTCTTTGGGATCATGGGTAACTTCGGTTTATACATGCAGTTGACCGGATCGTTTGATGTAGTTGGTTTTATGGATCAGAATGGAGCTCCGGCAACGATTATTGCTATTATTAATCAACTGCCGCTTGCTAAATTTATGGTTCTTGCCTTTACGGTGCTCGCTATTATATTTCTCGCGACGACTTTCGATTCTTCCTCCTACATCCTTGCTTCTGTTGTTCAAAAGAGTGTAGAAGGTGAGCCGATGCGCTGGAACCGACTGTTTTGGGCGTTCGCTCTATGTCTAATGCCGCTTGCACTCATGTTCCTGGGAGGATTGGATACACTCCAGACGGCAAGTATCGTTGGAGGATTCCCACTGATTTTCATAATGGTTTTATTAGCCTGGTCCTTTATGAGAGCCTCAAACGAAGATATTCGGGCTTCTGATGATTATCAGTCCTCTACGATTCATATCGAACGCTGGAAGAAGAAAGGTAAGAAGCGCAGAAGATCAGCTCTTGAAGTACTTGAAGAGAAAAATAAAGATGAAGATGACAAATAATCGAGGAAAGCCTCCGTGCATAGCGCGGGGGTTTTTCATGTTAAAATAGATCAAAAGGAGGGCTCCTATGATATTAAATGCTTTCGGAATATTAATCGTCGGGGCAGCTGTATGTATATTGATTATCCTCGTAGCTTATAAGTTGTTTGTTAAGAAAGAGTCGATTGATACCTCCCATTCTTACACTCCTTTTGACTATATAACCGGACAAACCAGTCAGGAGTTCCATGAAGAAGAAGACTTCCTCCAAGAAGAAGAAAAAGATCCTAATGAAAAACCATAAGTTTATGTAATTAATTCCCACCTCAGGTCATCCAATATCTGGATGACCTGAGGTGGGATATTTTGTGTGATTTTATTTTGGCAAATAGGGGAGAGGTGACTGGATGATAAAGTCTCCACTGTCGCTTAAGAACTGATTAAGCAGGTGAAGGTGATCGCCTCCAATTAAAACCAAGATTCGATCATGGGGACCGGCCATCCGGGCAATATTGGCGGAGATGGCTAGATCGCGATGGTGCCATTGTTTCAACCATTGAACCCCGACCTGATGCTGCCGGTCTCCCACTTTTGCAAGTTTCATGTACACTCTTTGCAGTTCCTGGATATAATCAGGTCGATTAATATAAGACAGGGAATGCAGCAGATCTTCGTCGTTTTCCATCTCCTTTAACTTCGACTGTACAACAAGAATCTCTTGGAATAATTCATGCTGATGTTCCTTAGCCCATTCAAATACTTGATTTAAAGAAGGTGTATTCATATCTACGATTTCATCCACGGGGTGTACCCGAGGATGCTCCAGCTGATGAGCCAGTCTGAAAGCAATTTGTTCGACTTCATCGTAGGTGGGTTTCAATTCACCGGATTGGAATTTCTGATATTTACGATCTAATTCTTCTTCAATAAGAAAGGACTTCTCAACAGCAATTTTAGTCGGGTTATATTTCTTAAAAGCTTCGACGACCGTGTGGATATGATCCTGTTGCTCATTGACGGTTTGAGGCTCCATTGCCATATGAAATGTACCGAGAAGCATAACTTCAGGTTTACTCATTTATCATTCTCCTAACATTATCCCAGTTTTACCCACCTCAGGTCATCCAGATTATGGATGACCTGAGGTGGGATATTTTAACATAATTATTCTGCTGAGGTATGGAAGTGGGGGAGTACATATTCTCCCAGTTCTTGCAGGATCTCAGGAACGGGGCGCTCATTTTTGGAAAGGCCAAACATGATGTGATTAACTCCCGCCTTTCTATATTCTTCAAGCAGTTCGACAGCACGTTTTCTTCCTGTTCGATAGCCTGCAGGTATTTTCTCGAGCGGGTAATCAGGATCGTCCATTAATTCCAGGGGAAGTGGCATGAAAAAGGGACGAAAAGCACCAGAACCATGGTATTCTTTCACTTTTTCCCTGTAAGCAGAAATGGTCTCTTGCTGTTTATCAGGACGCTGTGGATAGAACATCCACCCATCTCCGTGCTCAGCAACCCAGTCCAGGGGTTGCTGGCAATAGCCTGTCATAAAAATAGGAATTTTGTTTGTGGGCTTAGGCACCAAGTTCGACTTGTGCAGCTTTCCGAATTCTGATTCCACCTCAGGGAATTCCTCAGCAATAACCTCATTGAAATAATGAAAGCTTTCACGAAACAGCTCGCCTCGTTTCATAATATCAATTCCAAGACCTTCAAAATCTTTCCTTCGGTCGCCAGAAGAAATACCAAGCATGAGCCGTTCAGGAAAAAGCCGCTCAATACTGGCAGCTTCTTTAGCCGTACGAAGCGGATGTCGCAGAGATGTGACAAGAGCCGCTGTTCCTAAATGAATAGACGAGGTATGAGAGGCCAGATAAGTAAGATATATTAAACTGTCGAAAATTTGTCCGGTAGCTGGATCTTCAAAAGTAGGGTCTTCCAGTAGTACATCCTGAAACCATAAGCTTTGAAAGCCCATTTTCTCAGCAAGCTGAGCTCTTTCTATTTGATGAATCATTTGAGGTGATTCTTTATCGTAATTTTCAAGCGGGACATTGACACCGAATGAAAGTTTGTCTTTCTTAAGCATTTTTTGAAAGCCTTTATGATGTTCGAACAAGAGAGGTCCTCCTCTGTGGTAATCGTGATGGTTCCTATTATAAAGAGGAAAGATAAGAAGTGCGAACAACAGACATTGCAAGCAGGTTATCAGAGTTCGCATTACAGGTAGCCGACTTTATACCACCAATCACCAGGTTTATAGTTCCAGACCGGCTAGTAATCAGAACATAAACGAAAAATCTGCTGGGCATAACTATACCTATGTAAGGTAATGGTCCAGATAAAAAATGACTGAAATATGCTCTTTATTTAATCTTGTCAACAATGAATCTGACAAACATGCGTTTAGATTATATTGTATATAGCTATGTAACCGCTTTAAAATAAAGTTACAGACAAAGAGAAAAAAAGCGTTGAGAGACGGAGGAGGAAATAAAATGAGTGAACAACAAGAGAAAGCGGGAATGAGAGCAAGAGTCCAGAAGTTCGGCAGCTTTTTAAGCAGTATGATTATGCCGAATATTGCTGCCTTTATTGCCTGGGGACTTATTACCGCATTATTTATTCCGGACGGCTGGTTCCCGAATGAAGATTTAGCCGCTATGGTTGGTCCGATGATCAACTATCTATTGCCATTATTAATTGCTTTTACAGGTGGACGCTTGGTTCATGGTTTACGCGGAGGAGTTGTTGCTGCGACGGCTACCATGGGTGTTATTGTGGGATCACCTGATACACCAATGTTCCTTGGGGCCATGGTTGCGGGTCCGATTGCTGGTTATTTCATGAAAAAAGTAGACGAATTCTTTGAAGGTAAAGTTCGTCAAGGCTTTGAAATGCTCGTTAATAACTTCTCAGCAGGTATCTTGGGCGCGTTACTAGCCGTACTAGCCTACTATACATTAAGTCCGCTCTTCTCAGGTATCACTGAACTGCTAGGCATAGGAGTAGATTTCTTAATCTCAGCTGGTTTATTGCCGCTAGCCAACTTATTCATCGAACCTGCCAAAGTGGTGTTCCTTAACAACGCCATTAACCATGGAATTTTAACACCGCTTGGTACAGAACAATCTCTAGAAACAGGAAAGTCGATTCTGTTCTTACTTGAAGCAAATCCTGGTCCTGGTCTTGGCGTATTACTCGCCTTTATGTTCTTTGGAAAAGGAGTCTCTAAACAAACAGCGCCAGGTGCAGCGATTATCCAATTCCTTGGGGGAATTCATGAGATTTACTTCCCATATATTCTATCGAAGCCACTTGTCATATTAGGAGCGATTGCCGGTGGTGTTTCAGGTACAGCAACCTTTGCTTTCTTCAATGCTGGACTGACCGCCGCAGCTTCACCAGGAAGTATTATAGCTATTATGGGTATGACCCCAAGAGGTAATTATCTTGGAGTGGCTGCTGGTGTAGCTGTAGCTGCTACTGTTTCATTTATCGTATCTTCAATTATTTTAAAAGCGAGCAGAGATGAAGATGAGGGAGATATTGAAGAAGCAACTTCTAAGATGGAAGGCATGAAAGGGAAGAAGAGCAGTGTATCTGGTCAGCTCTCAGGTAAACAATCTGGAGAAACTTCCACGGAAAACCGTAATACAGACGAAGTTCCTAAGCTTGATTACTCCAAAGTAGATAAAATCATTTTCGCCTGCGATGCCGGAATGGGATCCAGTGCCATGGGGTCATCCTTATTAAAAAATAAGTTCAAAAAAGCGGACCTTGATATTGAAGTAACGAATATGGCAATTAACGACCTGCCACAGGATGTAGATGTTGTCATTACTCATAAAGACTTAACGGAACGTGCGAAGCAGAAAGTTCCGAATGCTCACCATATTTCCGTCGAGAACTTCCTGAATAGTCCGAAATACGATGAGCTTGTGGAAGAACTGCAAAACAAATCTACTGTTGAAGAAGAAGGAACGAGCGGTACAGCAAAAGTACCTGATGTAGATGCTTCTAACGTGGACAAAATCATTTTCGCCTGCGATGCCGGAATGGGATCCAGTGCTATGGGCGCATCCCTCTTGAAAAACAAATTCAAGAAAGCAGGAATCGATATTAACGTGACGAACATGGCGATTAATGATCTGCCGCAGGATGTAGATATCGTTATTACTCATAAAGACCTAACAGAGCGAGCGAAACAAAAAGTTCCAGGTGCTCATCATGTGTCCGTCGATAATTTCTTAAACAGTCCGAAGTACGATGAGTTAGTAGAAGAGTTGCAGAAATAATGAAAAGTAGAAAAGAGTCTGTGGGACCAGGCTCTTTTCTGTCCGATTACCTTTTCCTATGGCTGACGGACAGAGAGGAGTGGAAGGATGTATGTCTCAGCTCGAGAACGAAGACTGATTGAAATGCTGCTTGAGACTCCTCAAGATCTAACCATTAAAGACATGGCTGAATCTCTGGATGTGAGTGCACGAACGATTCATCGAGATTTGAAAGGCGTAGAAGACGTTCTGGAAAGTCACGGGCTGTCTTTAGAAAAGAAAACCGGTAAAGGAATAGCCATTCTTGGTGAAGAGGAAAGACGCCAGGATTTAAGAATGTCAATTTATGAACAAAACTCCGTAGACTACACACCTGAAGAGCGTCATGTGCTCATTCTTTCCTGGCTGCTTGAATCCCAGGATCCGGTTAAACTCATGACTTTATCAAACGAACTTGGTGTCACCGTGGCCACTATCAGTAATGATCTGGATAAGATTGAAGAAATTCTTGTTAAATTTCAACTCCAGCTAATCCGTAAGCGTGGCTACGGAGTGGAAGTTCAGGGAGAAGAAGGCAACATCCGTGAAGCTATCCAATATATCATTATGCAGCATATGAATGAGCATGATTTTCTTAAACTGCTGCGGGAAAACATCCAATCTCCTGCTGCACCTTCGCTGGATGCCGTCTCCGATCATTTGCTTGGTCTCGTTGATCGTCAAAACATCAGTACCATTGAACAAACAGTGAATTCCATTCGGGAGGAGCTGCCTTATCATTTGGCTGATAGTGCTTATATTGGATTAGTCATTCATTTGGCCTTAGCAATTGAACGGCTGCAGCAAGGGGAATTTATACAGATGGAAGACGAATATTTAGATCGTCTACAGGCAGCCAAAGAATTTGATATTGCTGGCAAACTGATAAGCAAGTTAGAAGAAATCTTCGAGTTATCGATTCCAAAAGCGGAAACCGGCTACATTACCATGCATTTAATGGGGGCAAAAGTCCGGTACAATCAAGATTACATTCTGGAAGATAGTAGTCTGAGTGTTGCTTTTAAAGCAAAACAGCTAATTGAATTTGTATCGAACGCCTTACAGCAGAATCTTCACAAATCTGATCAGTTATTAAATGATCTGGTGATCCATTTGAAGCCAAGTTTATACCGGATCCATCAGGGAATGGATATTAAAAATCCGCTGAGGGAGCAAATTGAGCAGGACTATCCAGAATTATTTTTAACGCTTGAGAGAGCAACGGAATTTGTTTTTCCAAACATTACTTTTCCCAAAGAGGAAACGGCATTTCTGGTGATGCACTTTGCCAGTGCTTTGCTAAATATGGAAGATTCACGCGGCTTTAAAGCGTTAGTGGTCTGTTCAAGCGGTATAGGTACCGCCAAAATTTTAGCTGCTAAGCTTAAGAAGCAGTTCCTGGAGATTGAAGAAGTTGACCATCAGTCGCTGTTCGACTTAGATCAACTGGCTAAAGACGATTATGATTTAGTCGTATCTACAATTCCGCTGGATAGTATGGAGGATTATGTACTCGTGAACCCAATGCTTCCAAATGCGGATATTCAGCTGCTGGAACACCGAATACGAAAACTGAAGATTATGGATAGTATCAAGACGTTCAAAGAAAACGTGGCACAAGAAGATGAGACTCTGCAGACTATACAAGATTCTGTAAGCGGAATTCAGCGTTATGCTGCAACCGTAGGACAGTTGTTAAACGGTCTGTATGTACTTAGCCACTTCAGTACATCCAAAAAAGAAATTCTTCATGACGCGTGTTTATCCTTAGAGGAAGAGAACATGCTCACAGAAGCGGAATCCATTTCGGAAGCTTTAGTGAACAGGGAAACTGTGGGAGGACTCGGGATTCCAGAGACCACTATTACCTTGTATCATACAAGGCATCCGGCTGTAAGTGAGCCTACCTTCACCATTATTAAGCTTAACGAACCCTTGGAGGTTACGGGAATGGATGGCGAAATGATGACGTCGTCCGTGTTTATACTTATGCTCGCCCCACAGGATATAAGTAAAGAGGGGCTTGAGGTGGTCAGCTTCTTGAGCTCTCTGCTGATTGAGGGGCCTGAAATGGTGAGGGTGCTCGAAAAAGAAGAAGAAGACCAAATTAAAAATTATGTTTCTAATCAGCTTCATCAGTTTTTTAAGAAAAAAATATCTTAATAATTTAAAGAGGAGAATGAATATGTCTGATAATATCTTAACGTCCAATACGATCGAACTGAATGCACAGTTCAGTTCCAAAGAAGAAGCTATCCGTTATGTGGGAGGTTTGCTTCATAACGGTGGCTATGTAGAAGAAATGTACATTGATAAAATGCTGGAAAGAGAAGAAGTGACTTCGACCTTTATGGGGAATTACGTAGCTATCCCTCATGGTACGGAAGATGCGAAGAAATCAGTGAAAGAAACCGGTCTTGCTGTCGTTACCGTTCCAGATGGCGTTGATTTTGGTGACGGGAATATCGTGAAATTGCTCATTGGAATTGCTGGTAAAGGAGACGAACACCTTCAAATCCTTTCTCAAATTGCCATTGTATGTTCAGAAGAAGAGAACATCGATACGATTTTAAATGCTCAATCCAAAGAAGAAATTATCAGCATCTTTAACGAGGTGAATTAATAATGAAAGCCGTTCACTTTGGAGCAGGAAATATCGGAAGAGGATTCATTGGCGCGCTGTTATCTCAGGCAGGATATGAAACCATTTTTGTAGATGTAAATGGGGAGTTAATTGATGAACTAAACCAGAAAAGGTCCTATCAAGTTGATCTTGCCGGCACAGATCGTTCGATTGAGGTCAGCAATGTATCAGGGCTCAACAGCATCAACGATGAGCCGGCGGTCATTAAAGCGGTCCAGGAAGCTGAAATTATTACTACAGCTGTCGGACCTAACATTTTGTCCGCGATTGCCCCTGTCTTAGCCAAAGGTCTCATTCATAAAGAAAATAAAGGGAACGTGATCGCCTGTGAAAATATGGTAGGCGGCAGTGAAATTTTGAAAAAACATGTTCTTGAGCAGGCAGATGCTGATCAAAAAGACTGGATCAATGAGAATATCGGCTTTCCGAATTCAGCTGTGGACCGAATTGTACCGGATCAGCATCAGGAAGATCTTTTAACAGTAAAAGTGGAGCCTTATTTTGAGTGGGTAGTACAGACTACCGCTATTAAAGGAAATCGGCCGGAGATCAAGGGGATTACCTATGTTGATGATTTGACTCCTTACATCGAGCGTAAGCTTTTCACAGTGAATACGGGCCATGCAGTGGCTGCCTATTTAGGGAAATTCCATGGTCACGAGACGATTAAGCAAGTTATGGACGACCCGGCTATTAAAGAAAAAATCCGAGGAGCACTTCAGGAATCAGGAGAGGTGCTGATCGAAAAGTATAAATTCGATGTGGAAGTGCATCACGAATATATTGAAACGATTCTCAGCCGTTTTGAGAACCCGGACTTATCAGATGAAGTCACTCGTGTCGGACGGGCACCAATTCGAAAACTCGGACCGAATGACCGTCTTGTGCAGCCGGCAGTTTCTTATCTGGACTATATGAAGAAAGATCCGGTGCGTCTTGCAGAAGTTATCGCAGCTGCTTTATTCTACGAGAATGATCAGGATCAGGAAGCGGTTGAACTGCAGAAACTTATCGCAGAAAAAGGAAGAATAAATGCTTTCCAGGAAATCGCTGAGTTGGACAATGACCATCGACTTGTTAAAGCTGTTGAAGCGCAGATCCATCATTTAGAAAAATAAGTACAAAAAACTCCGGAGTGATTTTTATTCCTTCGGAGTTTTTTTGTCTTTTATTTGATTATGTTTCTTTAAGGCCTGGAAGACTTCTTCTTGATGATCGCCGATAAAATCAAGGCCGTAATGATATTGGCCGCGAGACGGCTTCATCCATATGACTTCTGCTGTAAAAGAAAGATCGTGACCGGCCAGCGAGGTGGCGACAAACAAGTGGACGGTTTTGCTAGTGGGTATATGTACATCCGTAGCTAGTCTCATACCTCCAGGACTAATATCTATGACACTGCCTGCGCCCATGGAAGAATTGACGGGGTTCTTGTCTACCTTGATTAGTTTAAAGCCAGCGGAGAGAGGCTCCTCGAAGGTATATCGCAATGTTTCATTTCTTCGGTATCGCATTAAATCGACCTTTCTGGCTAAGACATCTTTTAATTGAAAATACCAAAATATTCTTGAAAAATCAATCTATCGTTTTATGAGTTGTTCACTTTATCTTGTGTGTGAAAATTCTGATACAATAAGATAGGTGAATATGTTTACATAAAAGAAAGGGGAACGTTATGAATACTCTCCATAAAACATGGGATTTAGAAACAATTTTTGAAGGAGGCAGTGAATCTGAACAGCTTCATAGTTATGTTCAGCAAACCGAACAGGAAATCAGCAAGCTTGAAAGCCTTGTACATTCATTCACATCGCCCAAAAATACCGACCAGACAAAAGAACTCTCTGAAATTGTAGATCAAATTCAGCTGGTAACGAAACGACTGGGAGAAATCGGAGCATTTATCAGCTGCTTGAATGCTCAAGATGTTAATGATAAAAAGGCGGGAGCATGGCAATCCAGACAGAATGAGCTAAGTGCTGCGTTTGGGAATCTGCTCACAGAATTTGATCAAAAATTAGTTCAGACGGATGAGGACGTTTGGAAATCTTTGCTGAAAAATGCTCCATTTCGTCAACTGGAATTTATCCTTGATGAGCGAAGGAGGGCTGCCAAGGATAAGTTGGAACTGCGCCAGGAATCATTGATAAATGATTTGGGAATTGATGGATACCACGCATGGGGACAAATGTATGATGCCATTGTCGGGAAATTAGATATTACTCATGAAGGCAAGACGCTTTCCGTAGGACAGGCCTCAAACTTGCTCGACTCATCAGACCGCGCCGTTCGTAAGGAAGTTTTTGATAAGCTGCAGAAAACTTGGAAAGCACAGACGGATCTATTCAGTGAGACATTGAATCATCTGTCAGGTTTCAGACTTCAAACCTATAAATATCGAGGCTGGGAACGGGTGTTGAAAGAACCGCTTGAGTACAATCGAATGAGTGAAAAAACCTTGAACACGATGTGGGAGACGATCACCAAATACAAAAAACATTACCTTCCTTATTTAAAAAGAAAGGCGCATATGCTTGGCTTAGAGCGTTTGAGTTTCTACGATGTGGAAGCCCCTGTAGGCTCCACGGAACAGACAATGAGTTTTCAACAAGGAGCTGAGTTTATTACTCAGCAATTCCGTTCGTTCAGTCCTAAGATGGCAGATTTTGCAGAAATGGCTTTTGAAAGGCGCTGGATCGAAGCAGAAGATCGTTCGGGCAAAAGACCAGGAGGCTTTTGTACCAGCTTTCCTGACAGCGAACAGACAAGGATCTTTATGACCTATTCCGGTACACCATCTAATGTTGCCACTCTGGCCCATGAGCTGGGACACGCCTATCATCAGCACGTAATGGATGATCTGCCTGCCCTGAATCAAGGATACGCTATGAACGTGGCTGAGACGGCTTCAACATTTGCGGAGATGATTGTTTCTGATGCAGCTGTTAAGCATGCGGCGAACGACACCGAAAAATTGACGCTGCTTGAAGATAAAGTTCAGAGAAGTATTGCTTTCTTTATGAATATCCACGCTCGTTTCTTGTTCGAAACCCGATTTTATGAAGAACGTAAAAAGGGAGTGGTTTCAGCTGAACGAATAAACGAACTTATGGTTGAGGCACAGAAGGAAGCCTATGAAGATGCGCTGGATGAGTACGATCCAACCTTTTGGGCTTCCAAACTTCATTTCCATATTACAGATGTACCATTCTATAATTTCCCTTATACGTTTGGTTATTTGTTCAGCATGGGTATTTACGCAAAAGCTCTCAACTCGGACAGTAATTTTGAAAATGACTACATTGCCCTTTTGCAGGATACCGGTCGTATGACGACAGAAGATTTAGCGGCAAAGCATCTGGGGGTAGATTTAGAGAAGCCTGAATTCTGGGAACAAGCTCTGGATCTTTGTATGAAAGATCTAAATGACTTTATGGAGCTTAGCGCAAAATAACAGGGAGGGATTCAAATGGAAGAGAAGCTTATTCCTGAAGCTGAAAAGCAGCAGCGAGTAGAAGAATTAGAAGGCTGGAAATTGACGGATAACAAGTTTATTGTTAAACGCTACCGCTTTGAAGACTTTCTTTCCGGCATCCGTTTTGTGAATCTTGTGGCCGAATATTCGGAAGAAATTCAGCATCATCCTTTCATCAGTATTGATTACAAAGTGGTCACAATGAAACTGACTTCTTGGAATGCCAAGGGGCTCACAGAGCTTGATCTCGCATGTGCAGAAAAATATGATATTTTATACGGCAATATTAAGTAACGATGAGAAAGACCAGTGGAAGAAAAATTCACTGGTCTTTCTTAAGTTATGGTAAGCATTACAGAGAATGCTACACTATTTGTTTAATTGTTGGGGGAGCGGAATGTATATCGAGTATCACTGCTTCTGAAAGAAGCACTGTCAACGAACGATCCACCTTTTATAGAAAAGTTTTATTAAGTCTTGCCATATTATTGCTTTTCAAAAAAGCTCCCGATTCTTTAAGACGCAGTTTCGAGACATCATCATGGAGATAGGGGCGGGAAAACGACTCGCTTTCCGGCCCTGAAGGACTTGCTTATTAAAATGAACAACAATATTGAACATATATGTTAAAGGAGGGAATGGAATGACGGTGGTGAAAGTTGCGATATGGATCGACGTGCCGATCGAGTTTTGTTTTGATATCGCCAGAAATATCAGCCTTCATCCTCAGTCAGTCCCCCATACAAAAGAGAAGGCAGTGGCTGGAGTAACGGAAGGATTAATCCATGAAGGAGAAACCGTGACGTGGGAAGCCATTCATTTAGGGATCCGGCAGACCTTGACGGCCCGGATCATTTCCATGAATCCGCCTTATGAGTTCGTGGACCGTATGGAAGAAGGGGCTTTTAAATCCCTTATTCACGTTCATCTCTTTGAGGAACAGAACGGGGGAACGCTTATGACGGACATCTTACAATTTGAATCTCCATTTGGTCCTATTGGAAAAGTTTTTAATCGGTTATTTCTAAAAAAATACATGAGGGATTTCCTCGCTCGCCGATCTGAAAATCTAAAGCAGATAGCAGAAGATGAGTATTTGAGGGCAGGCAGACCCGGCATCTAGTTCATCAGAAAAACCTGAATTAAATTAGAAGCTATTGCAGATTGGAAAGAAGGCAAAAGAAGGAGAAGTTTTATATTTATCGAAAAACAACGGTTAGGAAAAATCCTTAACACGCTAGGAAAGCCGCTCTTAATTAAGAGCGGCTCTCTGCATGTGGTGTTAAGTTAACCCTTCGTCCTGACGTCGAATCATTCTATATCTATTAGTTCATCTTCTCTCTTAATGAAAAGGTTAACAAGCCAAGAGTAGCATACCTTTATCTCGAAATCTATGACAAAAAACAGACATGTGATATTAGGTATCCAAAGCTTCTACGTGCTCATTTGTAAAGAATGGCGAATCTTCCGGAGGCATAGCGAGGCAACGAATTTCTTTTTCAGTAAAAGGATGAACAAATGTCAAACGCGCGGCATGAAGAGCCTGGGAAGGTCCATTTTTTTCTTCTCCTCCATACAGTTCGTCACCGAGAAGCGGATGACCTAAATAACTCAGATGCACACGAATCTGGTGAGTTCGCCCCGATTGGAGATTAAGTGTAACCAGCGAAGCTTTTCTTGCTTTATCATATTCAAGCACTTCATAAGTGGTAATAGCCGGCTGGCCATTTGGGGAAACACGACGTCTTACCGGGTGATGCCGGTCTTTTCCGATAGGCTGATCTATAGTAGCCTTTTTTGGCTTTAACCGGCCATGAGCCCATGCTATATATGTTCTTTTAATATTCCGGTTCTGCAGTTCTTTCCCTAGCATGGCAATGGCCAGATCGTGTTTGGCAAAAAGGATTGCACCAGATGTGTCCTTGTCAAGCCGGTGAACATACTTCGGAGTGGCTTCAATACCGTTCATCTGAAAGTAAAAAGCAACTCCATTAACCAGCGTATGATGATCCTCCGGTGTGTTGGGGTGAGTGAATAACCCGGCAGGTTTATTAACAACCAGCAGGTGGTCATCTTCATAGACGACGTCGATGTCCATGTACACAGGGGTGACCTCAAGCTGGCGAGGTTTGAATAATCGAATTCTTAAAAGATCGTTTGCCTTTACTTTTGTATCCTTCCAGTTGGCGGTTTCATTGTTTAATGTTACTTCATTGTTGGAGCGGAATTCGTGAACCAGCTTTCTTGGAACAAACCATTCTTTCTTCAGCACCCGTTCAATGGTATAACCGTTCCATTTTTCAGGAATAGTGACCTCCAGCCACTCTCCAATTCTATTTGTTTTCATATATACACCTAACTTCATTAATTGATATCGTGCGGCAGTCTAGTTATTTTACCCGTCACGTTCATCTTCACGCAATTATTTTACCTAATGCTTTCATATTTGTTAAGTTTATAAGAGAGGAAAGCTGGTTATTATGATGATTATGTAAAGAAATGCGGACTGGTATCGACATCTGCATAACTATGTTATAATAGATGGGTTGAATAATTAGTGAAACGAAAGAGGTGTGTGCTTCATGCAACACAGAAATGATATTCGCAATATAGCGATCATCGCTCACGTTGACCACGGGAAAACCACATTGGTTGACCAAATGCTTCATTACTCCGGAACATTCCGTGATAATGAGCACGTTGACGAGCGTGCAATGGACTCAAACGATTTAGAGAAAGAACGCGGAATTACGATTTTGGCGAAAAATACCGCGATCAACTATAATGATGCACGGATCAACATTCTTGATACACCAGGTCACGCCGATTTTGGTGGAGAAGTTGAACGTATTCTGAAAATGGTTGATGGCGTTCTATTAGTGGTTGATGCTTATGAAGGCTGTATGCCACAGACACGTTTCGTGCTTAAAAAAGCACTGGAACAAAAGTTAACACCCGTAGTTGTATTGAACAAAATTGACCGTCCGAATGCCCGTCCCGGTGAAGTAATTGATGAAGTCCTTGATCTGTTCATCGAGCTTGGTGCGGATGATGAGCAGCTTGAATTCCCTGTTGTATATGCATCTGCTCTAAACGGAACTTCAGGTGATGAGCCGGAAGAACAGAACGATACGATGGACCCGATTTTCAAACTAATCATGAACAACATCCCGGCTCCTGTAGATACGAAAGAAGAGCCATTACAGTTCCAGGTAACGCTCTTGGATTACAACGACTATCTAGGGCGTATTGGTGTAGGACGCGTCTTCAGAGGCAGTATCAAAGTGGGACAGCAGGTTTCTCTTATGAAGAAGGACGGATCAGTTAAAAACTTCAGAGTGTCCAAACTCTTTGGTTTCATTGGTCTTAAGCGTATAGAAATCGAAGAAGCTAAAGCTGGAGATATTATTGCTCTTGCAGGACTTGAGGACATTAACGTAGGGGAAACCGTCTGCCCTCCTGACAACCAGGAAGCAATGGAAATTCCTCGAATTGATGAGCCTACGCTGCAAATGACGTTCCTTGTCAATAACAGCCCATTTGCTGGACGTGAAGGTAAATATGTAACTTCCCGTCAGATTGAAGAACGTCTATTGACTCAATTAGAAACGGACGTAAGTCTACGTGTTGAACCAACGGATTCCCCAGATGCCTTTACGGTATCCGGTCGTGGTGAGCTTCACCTGTCCATTCTGGTAGAGAATATGCGCCGTGAAGGTTTCGAACTTCAATTATCCAAGCCAAAAGTTATCTTGAAAGAGATTGACGGGCAGGTTTGTGAGCCAGTTGAACGCGTTCAAATTGACACGCCTGAAGAATATCAGGGCGGTGTAATGGAATCCATTGGTTACCGTAAAGGTGAAATGCAGGATATGGTCAACGACGGCAATGGTCAAGTTCGTCTTGAATTCCTTGTCCCATCTCGCGGATTGATTGGGTATTCCACTGAATTTATGACTCAGACGCGCGGGTATGGAATTTTGAACCATACGTTTGATGGCTACGCTCCATTAACAAAAGGTCAAGTAGGCGGACGCCGTGAAGGTGTGCTTGTTTCCCTTGATAAAGGAAAAGCTTCCACTTACGGCATCATGAATCTTGAGGACCGCGGAACTATTTTCGTAGAGCCGGGTACTGAAGTTTATGAAGGAATGATCGTTGGAGAGCACAACCGTGAGAACGACCTAACAGTTAATATTACTAAAGAGAAACATTTAACTAACGTGCGTTCTGCTAACAAAGACACGACAAATACCATCAAGAAAACTCGTAAAATGACGCTTGAAGAAGCGATTGAGTATCTGGATGACGATGAGTATTGCGAAGTAACGCCTGAAAACGTACGTCTTCGTAAGAAATACTTGAACAAAAACGAACGTGAAAAAATGGCGAAACAGAAAAAACTGCAAAACGCTGATATTTAATAAACGAAAGGCCTGAACCTCTTTATAGAGGCTCAGGCCTTTTTGTTATTCAGTGACTTCAATAGTCTCTTCCTGATGTCCATGGATATCTTGATTCGGTTTTTCATAATGAATGGTAATGGTATAAGAACCAGCAGCAGGGAAGGTGTGGGAGGCGATGTATTCTCCAGGCTCTTGCTCTTCAGCATCCACATAAAGATGCTTATCCATTTGATCGGAACTGATTTCAAAACTCACCAGACCATCTTCAAATGGCTGTTCCATCTGATTGATGTGGGTGGTTAACTGCGTTTCTTCTCCAGCTTTAAAGCCTTCTTCTTTCATAAAATGAACCATGAATTTCTCTTTCATATCGTTATGATCTTGTGAATCTTCGTGACTGTGTGAGCTACTATTATCAGAAGTAGATGACTGTTCTTCTCCAACTACTACTTCCACCTGAGGCATCGTGTGCAAATCTCCTACTTGTGTATGCGCGATCACTTGATAGGTACCTGAAGAATCGAAAGTATATTCGATCTCATAGATCCCGTCTCCTGTATGTTCTGCTTCAATGGTTTTGGAGCTCTCCTGACCATTGGATTCGTTCCAAATTTCGAAATCTACATAATCAGCGTCTTCTACGGGTTCGTTGGCCTGAGTAACGGCTGCTTCAATCGTCGTTTTCTCTTTCACGGGAATTGGCTGCTCGCCAAACTTCACCTCTACTTCTGGAACTTCAGCTACTTGATCTTCCGAAGAGCTTGATTCACTATTTTGCTGACTCTGTTCATTAGTTCCGCAAGCAGCTAATAGTAAAATAAATATAAATACGAGTAAACTCCATAGTAATCGATTCATGATCAGACTCCTTTCCGTAGTTTCCGTCTTTCATCATAACATTTCTATCTTAATCCAAAATGTGCGTTTTTAGACATTCCTGTGACAGAAAGGACGACCTGCACATCTTATTGTCAGGCAACAAGAAAAAAAGGCTGAACTCTTATAGAGCCAACCTTCCTTTTCTTTTATCTCCCAGGGTCTATGGACCAATCTTTATACGTATAAAATCGTTCATTGGTGACCCACTTCATAGCTTCAGGATCTTTAGTTTTAATGCCTTCTTCGAGCATCTCAAGCATCCGCGCAGTTTGAGAGATATGGGCACGCATTGCATTCAGCTTTTCTGTTTGCACGGATTGAATATCGTTCACTACATCCGGTTCTCCAAGCTTTTCTTCCGTGTCGTTAGCGAAGGCAATCGCATGGAATTTTGGACGTTCGTCCGGTTCCATCTCACGAAGCGCTCGGACTACTGCTCGTGCCGTGGCTTCATGATCGGGATGAACGGCAAAGCCAGGATAGAAACTGATGACTAAAGAAGGCTCCAGTTCATCAATTAGATCTCTTACCATTTGTTTCATTTCTGTATCATCTTCGAACTCCAGAGTTTTGTCCCGAAGCCCCATCATACGGAGGTCTTCAATCCCCATGGCTTCTGCAGCTTTTTTCAACTCCTTGCGCCGAATATCCGGCAGAGTTTCTCTAGTTGCAAATGGGGGTTTGCCTAGATTCCTTCCCATCTCACCAAGTGTAAGACACGAATAAGTTAAGGGAGTTCCTTGCTTTATATAGGACGCAATCGTTCCAGACACTCCGAACGCTTCATCGTCAGGGTGGGGAAAAATAACGAGCACGTGCCGTTCTTGTTCAATCATCTAATTCACTCCTTTTACAGGATTCCTATTTTAACATTATTACGTAATTTGTTTTAATTTTAAAGCTATTTGTTTGTGCAGAGCAGGGTGGTGTAAAGTATATATCCTGTTAAATAGATGTTAGATTTAATTCAATAGATCCTACAGCTTCACGAGAGCGATAGCAAAGTATCCATGTTTTAGAAAATCATACTATAAAATCCCTCTGCCAAATAGCAGAGGGATTGAGCTTTATAACACTGGAGTAAAACGCTCGCGGTAGTGAGGGTGATATAGATAATATAATGGATAACCATACGTATAAAAGTATTGGATCAGTATCCCGGCAAAAGCAACACCAGCTGCAGTTCCTAGTCCGACTGGTCCGCCGACAAAGAAAGCGGCGGTTGAAGTTGTAAGAGCTATGGCCGTTTGACTCAACCGTAAGCTGACATTAAATCTTTTGGCGACTACCAAAAATAGTTGATCCACAGGTGCCCGTGGCAGCTGAGGTAAAATATAAATAGAGACACCCAGCGCGCTGAAGGTGACACCTATCAGCAGTACAGCTAGCTGAACGAGAAATGGAGCAGAAGCCATCGTCATATTCTTAAATACAATTTCTACCCAGAAATCCAGTATGAGACTTTCTAAAACGAGCGGGAGCAGGGCTCTCACTTCTGGCTTTTGCTTCATGAGCCAGCCATTAACAAAAATAAAAATCAATTGAAAAATTGCGTACCAGATGCCGACAGTAAAACCAAGCCGATCAGATAATCCTACAAATAACGCGGTCCAGAATCCTGCACCTAATGTGGCTTTTATCAAAAGGGCTACACCAAAAAAGTTAACAAACATGCCAAGAATATAAATGGACATACGGTATAGCATTGTGAATCCTCATCTTTCTCATAAATTGAAACTTAAAAGCCTTGGCTTTTTTTCCTTCGGCTATTCTAATAGCGGTGATACCAGCCGTCAATAGATGAAGTTATATGGATTATTTTTACTAGTTATCGGTGTAGATCAAGGGGAGAAGGGCAGGACTCGAAGTTTTCCAATCATAAAAGTGGATTTATCGTTTAAATAAAGATAAAATCGTAGTTTAATAGCTTCTTTCAACGGGGGATATACAGCAGTGTGAAATAAACGAATGGCTTCGTAAAGAAAGGTGTATGAGATTAATGCTTCATAATCCAACAGGAAAAGAGCGTCTGGGCCTGGCTTTGCTTCTAGGTATGCTTGGAATTCTAGGTCCGCTCAATATAGATATGTATTTACCAAGCTTCCCGGGGATTGCTTCGGATTTAAACGCGACCGCTTCGCTCGTCCAGCTGAGTTTAACGGCTTGCTTAATCGGACTTGCGATCGGTCAGATAGTGGTAGGGCCGATTAGTGATGCCCAGGGCAGGAGGAAGCCTCTGCTGCTGTTTATATTCTTATTTGCGGTTGCTTCCCTGCTTTGTGCGCTCGCTCCTAATATCTACATATTAGTGTTAGCACGATTTATTCAAGGATTCACTGCTTCTGCAGGTGTTGTCCTCTCCCGCGCGGTTGTGCGTGATGTTTTCGATGGAAGAGAGCTTACTAAGTTCTTTGCTCTGTTAATGGTCATTAATGCTACAGCTCCCATGATTGCACCCATGACAGGGGGAGCTATTTTGCTATTACCATTTGCAACATGGCATACAATTTTTTATTTTCTCTGCCTGCTAGGTTTGATCATCGTGTCGACGATAGCCTTGAAGTTAAAAGAAACCCTGCCGCCGGAAAAGCGAATTCCAAGTTCAATTCGGGAGTCCGTAAAAACGATTGGGAGGCTGATAAAGGATCGTTCCTTTATTGGTTATGCGCTAACGATCGGATTTGTTCACGGAGGCAGCTTTGCGTATGTTTCAGGAACTCCGTTTGTGTATCAGGGTATTTACGGTGTGTCTCCTCAGGTTTTCAGTGTACTGTTTGGTATCAATGGTCTGGCGATTATTACGGGCAGCTTTCTTATTGGCCGCCTGGGAGGCATTATTCATGAGAGAAGCCTGCTTCGCGCAGCTGTTATTACGGCCGTAAGTGCCACCTCATTTCTTTTAGTTATGACGATTATTGAAGGGCCTCTGGCTTCGCTTGTTATTCCTATTTTTATATACATGACGGCTATGGGAATGGTTTTGACCAGTACGTTCACGCTTGCCATGGAGCATCAAGGGCATCGGGCGGGGAGTGCGAGTGCTGTTTTAGGGATGCTTCCTCTATTGTTTGGATCGATGGTTTCTCCGCTTGTCGGTCTTGATGAAAGTACCGCCGTTCCAATGGGAGCCACATTATTTATTACCGCCTCTATTGGTTCGATTGCTTTCTTTACGCTAACGAGTAAAAATCAAGCCGCACAAGAATAAATAAAAGATCCAGACGCTTTGCACGTGTCTGGGTCTTTTTAGTTTGAGACAAGGCAAATTATAAAATTTTTCGTACTATTTTTGTTAAAATAAACGAATGGGCTAAATAATAAACAAATCATAATATAAGGAGAGTTTGACGATGAACGAAGAGGCGCGGACACTTAAGGAGAAACTGACCGGGGTTTGGAAACTCGTTAATTATCAAGTGACAGATTCGAGGGGCGTATCAAATCATCCAATGGGTAAAGATGCCTCTGGAATCGCGATTTATCACGAAGATGGATATATGTCTGTTCAAATTATGAGTTCAGGCCGGCTTGCTTATGCAGCAGGAGGTATCCATACGGGTCCGACCAAGGCGGTCGCAGCAGCTGCTAAAGGATATCTAGCCTACTCTGGGACATACGAAATAGATTCTGGGAAAAGTATGGTGGAGCACTATATGACGGTAAGCTTGAATCCGAACTGGGAAGGCGATACGCAGCCGCGGTATGTTCAATTTGAAGGAGACCGATTGATTATTAACAGCCAGCCGGTTTTTATTCAAGGGCAGGAAAAGAATACACAATTAATTTGGGAAAGAGCAGACTCATCCTCAAAAAATTAGGCCCTGCACGACGCAGGGTCGTTCGACGTTGCCACACGAAGTGGCGTTCTTAGTCGAACTTCCGCTTGTAGCTCTGCCTTGGTCTTTAGTAGGACTAGGGTTGGTTAGGAAATGCCTCGCTTTCCTGCGGTCCTACACCCGTACACCAATATCTCGAAACTGGGCCTTACAGTATCCGGACCTATTGTGGAAGAACTCGTTTATGAATATCCATAATAATATTTAAGATAACCAAAATGAAAGGCGCTATTCTATTTAAGAATAGCGCCTTTCATTTTTTGATCAACAGTTAGACTGCCAGGCAGGAAGCGTTCGGCTTAGCGGTTTATCTTTCCGATAGCCAAGGACATACTCAGCTTGCATAATGGTGTGAATTTCTCTTGTACCCTCGTAAATGACCGGGGCCTTAGAGTTACGCAAATAGCGTTCGACCGGATATTCATTGGAATAACCATAAGCTCCATGAATTTGAACAGCATCATCCGCTGCCTGATTAGCAAAATTACAGGCCTGCCATTTAGCAAGCGACGTTTCCCGCGTATTACGAACACCTTGATTTTTCATCTCCCCGGCCCGATAGACGAGGAGACGGCTCATTTGAAGACCAGCTTCCATATTCGCAATCATCTGCTGGACCAGCTGATGTCTTCCGATTTCCTTCCCGAATGTTTTACGCTCGTGGCAGTACTCAACACTTACTTCGAGACAAGCCATGATTTGACCACAAGCCCCGGCCGCCACAGTAAACCGGCCATTATCCAACGCAGCCATAGCAATCTTAAACCCGTCGCCGTCATTACCGACTAAGTTTTCCTTAGGCACACGGACTTGATCGAAAAATAATTCCCCTGTATTTCCGGCACGTATACCTAATTTCCCTTTGATCCCTTTTGAAGAGAATCCTTTCATGGTTCGTTCCACGATGAAGGCTGAGATGCCGTGATGCTTTTTACTTTTGTCGGTATAGGCGAAAACGAGAAAATAATCGGCCGTATCACAAAGGGAGATCCACGTCTTCTGCCCCGTAAGCACGTATGCGTCGCCATCGAGACGCGCAGTTGTCTGGAGTGCAGCCACGTCAGAGCCAGCCCCGGGTTCGGTAAGTCCGAACCCGCCTATTTTTTCACCCTTTGCCTGCGGAATTAAGTACCGCTGCTTTTGTTCATCCGTTCCCCATTGCAAAAGCGTCATACTGTTAAGACCAGTATGAACGGACACAGCGGTTCGAAAGGCCGTATCTCCACGCTCCAATTCTTCACATACGATAGCAAGGGAATTGTAGTCCATGCCGCTTCCGCCATATTTTTCTGGAATACAGACGCCCATCAGACCTAAGTCAGCCAGCTTTTTTAACAAGTTTGAATCAAATTTTCCCTTCGCATCCCATTCTCCGATATACGGCATAATTTCCTTATCCACAAATCCACGCACTGTCTTGCGGAGCATGACCTGTTCTTCACTGAAATCAAAATCCATAAGATCTCTCCTTAAATAACGCTCATTTTTCGTAGTTCTTCAATTTCCACCATTTCGTAGCCCAGGGATTTAAGGATTTCTTCCGTATGTTCTCCTGGTTCTGGAGGATGACGCTTCAGCTTCACCTTGGATCTGGATAGTTTCAACGGACTGCCGATCATTTTTATGGGGCCGGCTTTCGGATGCTCGGCTTTTAGAAACATATCTCTTTCTTTAAGCTGTGGATCGAGAAATAAGTCATCCAGCGTGTGGATCGGTCCAAATGGGATGTTGGCTCCCTGACATTTTTCCTTCCAATAATCTGTAGGTTTCTCAAGGAATCCTTCTTGTAAGAGCGGCACAAGCTCCTGTCTATGAGAGACTCGATTTGGATTCGTTCGAAAGCGAATATCTGCAGCAAGCTCGGGTTTTTGGATGATCTGACAGAGAGAAGCAAATTGGATGTCATTTCCAACAGCGATAACCATGTCACCATCCTTGGTTCGAAAGGTTTGATAGGGGACAATATTGGCATGATGATTCCCGAGTCTTCCTGGAATTTCACCGGACATTAAATAGTTGCTTCCTATATTAACAAGTGAACTGACAGCCGCATCGTATAATGATAAATCAATTTGCTGGCCATAACCTGAGTGAGACCGCTCGAGTAAAGCAGCCTGAATGCCGATACAGGCATATAATCCCGTTAATATGTCTGTGATCGCAACACCCGTTTTTTGAGGCCCGGATTCTTCGTTTCCTGTAATGCTCATCAGTCCGCTCATGGCTTGGATAATGAAGTCATACCCTGGGAGATGCTTATAAGGCCCCGTTTCACCAAATCCGGTAATGGAGCAGTAAACAAGCTCTTTATTAATCGTTTTCAGATGCTCATAACTAAGTCCGAGTCTCTCCATGGTACCCGTTTTAAAATTGTGAAGAAGGACATCACTTTCAGCTGTGAGCTGTCGGATGATGTCTATTCCTTTTTCATCTTTTAAATTAATGGTAAGACTCTTTTTATTACGATTGGCACATGCGTAATAAGCGCTGACTCCTTCCTGGAATGGCGGCCCCCACTTCCGGGTGTCATCGCTTCCGCCAGGCGCTTCCACTTTGATAACGTCTGCCCCTAGATCTCCGAGAATCATAGAACAATAAGGACCAGCAAGCACCCGGGTCAAATCAAGTACACGAACTCCTTCAAGAGCCCCAGCCAAATGGATCACTTCCTTTCTAACAAGTAAAAAGCCAGAAGAACCCATACGTAGTATGAATCCAACTGGCTTGGGAACGATGGTCTTGATCATAATAGGGTCTGTCCTCAAGGGTTACACTTCATCTTATTCCAAAGGTTCGGTGGATATGAATACTTCATTCATTTTTATTCAATGAATAAATGCCTATCATGAAATAATTTCTATCGTAATAAGATAGAGCAGTGGGACAATTCTGAGAAAAGCAGGACAGGTCTCAGAAGCATCCCATTCATTTCCACCTTAGAAAATTAAGATTACTTGACAGTGACTTGGGGGTTTTACAATGGAATTTGGTTCAAGACAGGTGAAAAGTCTGCCTCCTTATTTATTTTCTATCTTTCATGAGAAAAAGAAGAAATTAAAACAGCAGGGGATAGACGTTATTGATTTAGGAATAGGAGCTCCGGATTTGCCTGCTCCGTCCTTTATTATCGATCGTTTAACTGTAGAAGCGGCCAATCCCGAAAACCATAAATATGCCCCTTATGGCGGATGCGAGGAATTTAAGCAGGCAGTCGCTTCCTTTTACAAGAAGCATTATGATGTCGACCTGCACCCGGATACAGAAGTCCTGGCCTTAATTGGTTCAAAGGAAGGAATCGCTCATTTAATCAGGGCTGTCATTGATCCGGGCGGCGGTGTGCTGATTCCTGATCCAGGCTACCCTGTGTATCAATCAGCTGTGCATCTGGCTTACGGAACAGCGCTTCCTTATTCATTGGACAGAGAGAATGGGTATGTACCCGATTATCAATTGCTGGTTGAGGAAGACGTGGAGAAAGCGAAACTGATGATTTTAAATTATCCCGGGAATCCAACTGGGGCAACGGTAGAGGTGGAGACCTTTGAGAAAGCCGTGGCATTTGCGAAGCAGCATAAGCTCTGTGTAGCTCACGATGCAGCTTATGATTTAGTAACTTTCTCTGGTTATAAGGCTCCCAGTATTCTGCAGATACCAGGCGCGAAAGAGACGGCGGTGGAGTTTGGTTCTTTATCGAAAAGTTTTAATATGACCGGGTGGAGAATTGGATACGCGGTAGGTAATAAAAAATTGATACAAGCGTTAGCTGTAATGAAAAGTAACACAGACACCAGTCAGTTTCTGCCTATACAAAAAGCGGGAGCAGCTGCCTTAAACAGTGATTTCTCAACAGTGAAAGAGAATAACAGGATTTATGAAAAACGTATGGACCGGATGCTAACTGGTTTATCAGAAATGGACATCCACGCAGATCGTCCAAGAGGCACCTTTTTTATTTGGGCCCCAGTTCCAAAAGGTTATACATCACAAGGGTACGTTGAAAAAGTACTGGATGAGGCCGGAGTGATTTTAACACCTGGAACGGCTTTCGGAAAGAAGGGAGAGGGATATTTCAGGATTTCCTTATCTGTTCCAGAAGAGCGGCTGCAGGAAGCGGTCAACCGCATGAAAACCATGAAGGCAGGAGAGCATTCAAATGGTCCATAAGGAACCCCTATTAATGACAAGTGCCAGGGCGATTATAGAATGCATGAAAATAGAAGCTATCGAGAAAGTGTTTTGTGTCCCAGGAGAAAGCTATCTTCCGGTTATGGACGCGATCCTTCATGAACCTTCTATGAAGCTGATATCTGCAAGGCATGAGGGCGGGGCTTCTTTTATGGCCGAAGGTTATGCAAAAGCAACAGGTAAGCCGGGGGTTGTAATGGCTACAAGAGGAGTGGGCGGCTCGAATCTAGCCATTGGTGTGCACACAGCTTATCAGGATTCCACTCCCTTGGTCGTTTTTTTAGGACAAGTTCATAGCAGCTTCAGAGGGAGAGAGGGGTTCCAGGAAATTGACCTGGCTCACTTCTTTAGTCCGATTGCGAAATGGGCGGTTGAAATAGATGACCCTGTCCGCATTCCGGAATTGGTTCATCGAGCCTTTCGAATCGCACAAACAGGACGGCCGGGACCTGTGGTCATTTCTTTACCGGAAGATCTACTGGTAAAAGAAGCAAACATGGAGTTTCAAAATCCAACTGTCAGGCCCTGTCCTGCTCCGTCCCAAAAAGAAATAAAGCTTGTAGAAGAGTATATGCAAAAAGCAGAGCGTCCTCTCATTATTGCAGGTGGCGGAGTGAAAATCGCAGGTGCAGAAGATACGCTCATTCAATTTGCAGAGAAATGTGATATCCCTGTGATGGCGGCTTTTCGGAGGCAGGATGTTTTTCCAAATAACCATAGGCTGTATGCCGGTCATCTCGGTTTAGGCACGGAAAAATCTATCATTCAGACAGTGAAGGAAGCAGATTTCATCCTTTCGGTAGGTACGCGATTATCAGAGATTACCACCCAGGATTATACGATATTTAATAAGGGTCAGACGTTGATCCATATGGATATAAATGATGAAACCCTGGGGAAAGTCTATGCACTTGATGTGGGAATCGTAGCCGATGCGAAAGAAGGATTGAAAGCCCTCTTAACTTTAACTGCGCCCAATCGGAGGAATTGGACGACAAAGAGAAGAGAAATCTATCAATCTTCGCTGAGTTTACCGGTTAATAACAATTGGAATCAGCGGATTATTGCACTTCTTCAAGAACACTTGCCTAATGATGCGATTCTTACGAATGATGCCGGGAACTTTGCTGGATGGCTCCATAAGTACTATCAGTTTAACTATAAGAAAACGTATATTGGTCCTACATCCGGAGCCATGGGATACGGTTTGCCCGCAGCCCTCGGAGCTAAATTAGCACACCCAGGCAGGATAGTGGTTTCTCTTTCTGGAGATGGCGGCTTCCTAATGACCATGCAGGAGCTTGAGACCGCTGTAAGGTATAACATTCCGGTCATTAGTATTGTGTTTAACAATTGTATGTATGGAACGATCCGGATGCATCAGGAAATGCGCTATCCATTTAAAACGATTGGAACGGATCTTGGGAAGGTGCCTTTTTCGGATATGGCCGTTCAGTTAGGTGCGATGGGTTTTTACGTTAAGAATCCTGAAGAGTTTGAACAAGCCTTACTGGGAGCCCTGGAGTGCCAGGAGCCGGCTCTTATTGAAATAGAAAGCGATGCAGAACAAATATCTGTGTCTTCGACGATTCAACAAATAAGGCAGCGAGCTGCCGATCAAAGTTAGTTCGAGGAGGAGATTACCTTGAGTCAAAAGTTGAACCAAGAAGAAAAACTTCAGAATTTCATTAATGGAGAATGGCTGCAACCTGAAAATGGTGCGTATGCTGATGTAACCAATCCGGCTACGCTTGAAACGCTTGTGCAAGTGCCATTGTCTGGTAAAGAAGAGGTAGCTTCCGCTGTAGAGGCTGCAAAGAAAGCTCAAAAGGAGTGGGCGCTTGTGCCTGCTCCTCAGCGTGCGGAAGTACTTTATCGTGTTGGTTTAATCATGAAAGAAAGAAAAGAGTACTTGTCTCGCTGGCTGACGATGGAAAATGGAAAAGTTCTGGAAGAAGCACGCGGAGAAGTGCAGGAAGGGATCGATATGGCTTTCTATATGGCTGGGGAAGGACGGAGGTTATTCGGCCAGACCACTCCGTCCGAACTGAAAGACAAATTCGCTATGAGTGTACGTGCCCCTGTAGGAGTCGTTGGAATTATTACCCCTTGGAATTTTCCGATAGCCATAGCGACGTGGAAATCGTTCCCGGCCATCGTAGCAGGGAATGCGGTTGTTTGGAAACCCGCCTCCGAAACACCGGTCATGGCTTTTGAATTAGCTAAAATATTTGAAGAAGCGGGCCTTCCTAAAGGGGTCATCAATGTCGTATTCGGTTCAGGTTCTACCGTTGGTGAAGCCATGCTTGAAGAAAATGATATACGGGTTATCTCATTTACAGGCTCTAATGAAGTCGGGCGCGGAATTGCATCTAAGTGCGGCCAGAAACTGAAAAAAGTCTCACTTGAAATGGGAGGAAAAAACGCGGTCATTGTGATGGATGATGCTGATCTTTCATTAGCCGTAGAGGGTATTTTGTGGAGCGCATTCGGAACGAGCGGACAGCGTTGTACCGCCTGCAGCCGCGTATTGGTTCATGACAGCTTAAAGGATCAATTAGAAGAACGACTAATGTACGAAATGGCTAAGCTGACTATCGGCAACGGATTAGATGAATCGATTAAAGTAGGGCCAATTATTAATCAAAAAGGACTTGAAAAAATAAAAAGCTATATTCGAGTAGGGAACGAAGAAGGGGCCAAGCTGCTTGCGGGCGGTTATGTACTGGAAAACGGAGATCATAAAAAAGGTCATTATTTTGCACCTACATTATTCACAGATGTGAAGGCCGACATGCGTATCGCCCAGGAAGAAATCTTTGGACCGGTCGTTTCCTTGATTCCTGTAAAGAGTCTCGAAGAAGCTGTTGAGATCAATAACGGAGTGGAATTTGGCCTCTCGAGTTCCATCTTTACGAAGGATATCAATAAAGTTTTTGCAGCCCAGCGGGATCTGGACACAGGAATTGTGTATGTAAATGCAGGGACAACGGGTGCAGAAATTCATCTTCCTTTTGGTGGAACAAAAGGAACGGGCAATGGGCACCGGGATTCCGGACTTGCGGCTTTAGATGTGTTTACAGAATGGAAATCCGTTTATGTGGATTTCAGTGGTAAATTACAGCGCGCTCAAATCGACGTGGAGTAGATCGTATGGTAATGAGGGAAGAGGAGGACGGATGATGAAAGTAGCAGTACTTGGATCTGGTCTAATGGGGAAAGAAGCAGCAAGGGATTTAGTCCATAGTCCAGGAGTCGAGCACGTGGGACTCGCTGATATTGATTTATCTCGAGCGGAGAAGGTATGTCAAAGTATAGACTCTCCAAAAATTCAGGCTTATAAAGTGGACGCAGGCAACGCTGCAGAACTGGCCGCTTTCATGAAATCTTATGATGTCGTCATTAATGCGCTATTCTATTCCTTCAATGAAATGGTCGCGAGGACAGCCATTGGGGTAGGCGTAAGCTCTGTAGATCTTGGAGGGCATATCGGTCATATCACAGACAAAGTGTTGGAGTTGAATGAAAAAGCCCAGGCTGCAGGAGTGACCATTATTCCTGATCTCGGTGTAGCTCCTGGAATGATTAATATTCTATCAGGCTATGGAGTTAGTAAACTGAACAAGCTCGATTCGCTGCGCCTGTTTGTTGGAGGGATACCTGTCCAGCCAGAACCTCCTCTAGAATACAATCACGTTTTTTCAATGGAAGGTCTGCTTGATCATTATACAGATCCTTCTACTATTATTCGAAACGGTAAGCTTGAGGAAGTCTCCTCTCTTTCAGAAATAGAACCTATCTATTTTGAACGTTATGGTCCGCTTGAAGCTTTCCATACGTCCGGGGGGACGTCTACATTGCTTAAATCTTATCCAAAGGTTCGTACGCTGGAGTATAAAACCATTCGGTACCCGGGCCACGCGGAAAAGATGAAGCTATTGGTCGACTTGAATTTAACGCATAATGACAGCGAAGTTGAGGTCGGCGGTGTGAAGGTTAAAACCAGAGAAGTGCTGTTAAAGACGATTGATCCAATTGTTAGCTTAAAGAATAAGGAGGATGCGGTCCTTCTGCGAGTAAACGTGGGCGGAGAAAAGGATGGTAAACAGTCTGCCTATCAATATGAAATGGTCACCTATAAGGATCGGATCACCAATGTGACGGCCATGGCTCGAGCTACGGCGAACACGATATCTGTGGTCGCTCAGATGATTGGCAGTCAGGCCATCACTAAAAAAGGGGTCTGTCCTCCTGAGCAAATAGTTCCTGGCGATCTTTATATTAAAGAGATGGGCAAAAGAGGAGTCGTCATTACTGAAAAACAAATCATTTAGAATGATAGAAGCTGCTAAACGCAGCTTCTATTTTTTTATGAAGAGATTACTAAAGCTCCGTGACAATAGTTACAGAAAAGCTCCCATTACTTGAAGACTTGATTTCGAGACATTTGTGAGAATTAGGTCCTCCGGGGGACGATTTCGCTTTCCGGCCCTGCGTCGTGTAGGGCCATAGGAAAGCGAGTTATTTCCCCACCAGCCCTCTTCCACATAGAGTAACGGACCCAATTTATCTCGAAACTGAGTCTTACAGTAACCGGCCCTTTAGTGTAATAAAAACGATGGGAGATATATAAAAGTGTTTGGCAGGGTCTTTATTGAAAACATTAGATGATTATGTATATTTATTCCTTAATATGGATGGGATCTGCAAAAAATGAAATAGAAGAACAAGTTTCTTCTTAAAAAGTATTGAATCAATATGCATTAAAATGTATGATTAACAAATTGAAAAGGATATATAACCTTAAAATTCGAAAAAATATGCATTCATATTCAGAAGTGGAGGAAGGAAGATGGAGTTAGAAAAGCAAGAACTACAGATGGAAAAGAAATATACAGGCAAACAATTAATTAAATTCTTAATCCCGTCTATCATAGGGGTGCTATTGTTCCTAGTACCCATCTCAGTAGATGGTACGGTCACGATTGGACTCGGGGTGATGGCCGACGGGCTGCAGGCTGCTATTTCAGATTACATTCCTTTATTTATGACAAGTGTACTTTGGATTTCAACTGTCGGCGCGATTGCAATCAAAGGAATCAGTAAGCCCACTATCCGCAATCATACATTTATTGCAAAATTATTTGATGTTGGCTTATTCTGGATTGCTCTGCGTTTACTGGGAGCTGTCTTTGCAACACTGACACTGACTGGCGCAGGCCCTGAAGTGGTTTCTTCTGAATTAACTGGTCAGGTGGTACTGTTTGATCTGATTCCGGTATTAATGGTCTGGTTTTTATTTGCCAGCTTGTTCATGCCATTACTATTAGAATTTGGATTAATGGATTTTATTGGGACAATGGTTCGTAAAGTCATGCAGCCCTTATTTAAGCTGCCGGGCCGTTCTTCTGTCGATGCCTTAGCTTCATGGATGGGCAGTGGAACGGTTGGAGTGTTGCTGACTACTCAGCAGTACGAAGGAGGCTACTACTCTAAACGAGAAGCGGCCGTGGTCGCAACTAACTTTTCCATTGCATCGATAGCTTTCAGTTTAGTTATTGCAAGATTCATAGGAATTGACCATATGTTCGTTCAGTTTTATTTCACCGTAGCTGTATGTGGTATTGTAGCAGCGGTAATCTGCCCGCGTCTTCCACCACTTTCTCGAAAAAAGAGTACGTACTATGGGCCGGCTGGAAAACAAATTGATGAAGCGGTGCCTTCAGGCTTTTCAAGTTTTCAATGGGCGGTGGACCAGGCTGTAAGAAAGGCCGACCAGGTAAAAAGCGCGCGTAGTGTGATCAATCGAGGAATCTTTAATGTAGCAGACATCTGGCTTGGTCTAATTCCTCTGGTTATGGCTCTTGGAACGATTGCTCTTATGATCGCTGAATTCACGCCAATTTTCACGTTCTTATCTTATCCATTTATTCCATTTTTGAACGTACTGCAAATACCAGAGGCTCAGGCGGCTGCTCCGGCAATGATTGTCGGATTTGCGGACATGTTCCTGCCTGCTGTTATTGGATCGGGAATCGAATCAGAGCTGACCCGCTTTATCATCGGAGTCATGTCTCTGACCCAATTAGTGTATATGTCTGAGATTGGTATTCTGTTAATTAAATCGAAAATTCCTTTGAACATTGGAGAATTGTTCATTATCTTTTTACAGAGAACCGTTATTACGCTGCCAATCGCAGCTTTGATGGCTCATCTATTATTCTTCTGAACCGCGTGCTATTATAGAGAGAGTTTTTTTATGGAGGTAGTTTATAATGGGGAATGACTGGAATCATCTTGTTGAAAATATGTCAAATCGGCTCGCGCCGAGCATGGCTAAGGACCACCCGAACTTGCCGGTACTCAAAGAGGAAGGTTGCTATTACTACGGTGTAGATGGCAGGACGTATCTGGATTTTACTTCGGGTATCGCCACGACTAACGTAGGCCATCGCCATCCAAAAGTGGTGGAGGCTATTAAGGAAGGAGCAGACCAGCTAGGGCACGGACCATCTGGAGTCATTATTTACGAATCGATTTTGAAACTTGCAGATCGTCTGGCTGAAATCATGCCCGGGGATCTCGACTGCTTCTTTTTTGGAAATAGCGGAGCAGAAGCCATTGAAGGAGCAATCAAGCTAGCAAAGCATGTGACGGAACGGCCTTACATCGTATCGTTTATTGGCGGTTTCCATGGTCGTTCTATGGGAGCCCTAAGTGTCACCAGTTCAAAAAGTAAATATCGCAAGTTTTTGAATCCGACCGGATCTTATCAGGTTCCTTACGCCCAGGTGGAGGATGCTCCTGAAGGCACAGATCCAGAACAGTATGTGGTGCAGCAATTAGAAAAGGATTTCGAGCGGTTGTTTGCCCATCAAGTGACCCCCGATGAGGTGGCAGCTGTTTTAGTTGAACCCGTACTTGGAGAAGGCGGCTATATCGTCCCGCCAAAAGCCTGGCTTCAAAAGGTCCGCGAACTATGCGACTATTACGGTTTATTACTTATTTTTGATGAGGTACAGACAGGGTTTGGACGGACGGGTGAGTGGTTTGCCTCCCAAACTTTTGATGTGACACCGGATATCATGGCGATCGCGAAAGGTATTGCTAATGGAATGCCGCTCAGTGCCACGGTTGCTCCAAATGAACTAATGAAGCAGTGGCCGTTGGGAAGTCATGCCACTACTTTCGGTGGAAATCCAATCGCCTGTAGTGCAGCCAATGCGGTTCTGGATGTGATACAGGAAGAGAATCTGCTTGAAAATACGAAGGAAACAGGAGCTTATGCTGCGGAGAAGCTGAAGAAGATAAAAGACCGGCATAAATCAATCGGACGTATACGGTCAGTCGGTCTTATGATCGGTATTGAAATTGTGGATCCCGTTACTGGAAAACCCAATAGTGAAGGCTTATTT
This sequence comes from Halobacillus alkaliphilus, assembly GCF_900113125.1. Lineage (GTDB taxonomy): Bacteria > Bacillota > Bacilli > Bacillales > Halobacillaceae > Halobacillus > Halobacillus alkaliphilus. Next base: position 73,434 of record NZ_FOOG01000014.1, read on the forward strand.
AACATTCTGGACAAGGCTCTTGAAAATGGAGTTCTCTTTTACTTTGGCGGCAATCAGACGGAAATCATTCGTATGATCCCTCCTTTAACGATAAGTAAAGAACAGATTGACGAAGGTCTGAAGATGTTTGATGAAGCTTTAACGGCTTATGAAGAAGAAATAACGGTGTATTAGAAAAAGACGAGAGATCTCTTATGATCTCTCGTCTTTATTAGTTTAAAACTTTTATTATTAATCCGCTGCGTTTTACATTTTCTATTTTAAAGCGCCGTTTCTGTTTTGACCACGGGTTCTGTTTTTTCTTTAGAAAGGAACCAGCCGCCAGCACCGATAGTCAGGAGAACAGACCAGAAGATAAGTTTCCAGGTCAGGCTTTTAGCAAAGCCTTCCGCTAATAGAGCGAGTTCAGGGTGCGCGAGTGTATAGACGGCCAGCTTAACGCCTACCCAGCCAACGATAAGATAAGCTGCTGTTTCAAGACCAGGACGCTTGTCGAGCAGAGTTACAAAATACCCGGCAGCAAACCGCATAATAATCAGCCCGATAATTCCACCGGCAAGGATCACCGCGAAATGTCCACCGTCTAAACCGCCAATCTGAGGAAGAGAGCTTGCTGGGAGCATGACCGCTAAAGCGACTGCAGCAAGGATGGAATCTACAGCGAACGCAATATCAGCAAGTTCGACTTTAACAACGGTCATCCAGAAACCAGAGCCTTTGCTTTCTGAATGTGATTTCTTTACCTTTGGTTTTAACACGTGTTTTTTCCACAAATGGTAAGCAGCTATCCCAATTAAATACAAAGCACCAATAGCTTGAACCTGCCAAATCTGGACGAGGTAGGAGATGATAAACAGAGAGGCAATTCGAAAAGCGAAAGCCCCGCCTAAACCATAAAATAGTGCCTTTTTCCGTTTCTCTTCAGGCAAATGTTTAACCATGGTCGCGATAACCAATGCATTATCTGCGGCCAAAATACCTTCTAATCCAATAAGAATAAGTAAGACCCAGCCGTACTCCATTAATAATGAAAACTCCATTCCATTATCCCCTTTTTACTTATTTATTTTTAATTTAGCCTACCCTGAAAATAATTACAGCTTTAAGACCGCACTAAATAAAGGGGATCTTATTACTTTTTTAAAAATCCCTGAATCACTTTGATATTTATTTCATTATTCTTCTCTAAGCCGACTGTGGCGATAAGTCGACTACAAAACCTAAACGTTGAAGACTCTTAATTGCCTTTTGTTTTTTTGCTTCTAATGCTTGTTGGTTATAATGGTTTGCCCCTTGTTCTTTGTACATTTCTCTTTTGGTTAATAGGTGGTACACGATCACAAGTAATGTCCGGGCGATGGCAACTCTCGCTTTCTTAGACCCTCGACGGAATTTAAGTCTTTGGTATTTGGCATGAAGATAC
>NZ_FOOG01000037.1 GCF_900113125.1 Halobacillus alkaliphilus
TAAAGTAGCCAGACTCCACGAAAAGATTGCGAACGCTCGCAAGGATTATCTGCATAAAATTTCTACCGAAGACTCCCGCGGGAGAAGGAGCTAGGCGAGACCCCACAAGGAGTGGTAACGACTGAGGAGGCTTGCCAGTTCCCCCGCAGGAAAGCGAGTTGTTTCCGGAGCCGCCCTCATCTATTGTTTGCAATGGACCCTAATTATCTCCTTATAGTATCGGGGGCTGTTCTGGAAGATTAAATATTTATGGTTTAATAGCACCTTTCCTATGGAATCAGAACAATCTTTCCGGTTTTGCCGGCTTGCTTAAAGTAAGTCTGTGCTTCTCTTGCTTTTTCCAAAGGAAATGTCCGGTCAATCACGGGTTTAATTTTACCTTCTGAAATGGCTTGAAGCATCAGCTTGAACTCAGCTCGTGTTCCCAGTACCGATCCATAGAGAGTAATATGTTTCAAGTAGAGTGTTCGAAAGTCCAATTCTGTCTTCTGCCCACCGGCAGATCCAGACGTACAGAATTTACCGCCTTTTTTCAATACCTCCAGAGAAGTAGAAAACAAAGCGTCTCCCACGACATCCACTACAGAATCGATCGGTCCCCCGTTTGCCTCCAGGATTTCTTCGGCTAGTCGCTCGGACCGATAAGACAACACGTGGTCTGCACCAAGTTCTTTCAATCTTTCTTCCAGGGCTAAGTCGCCTACAATGGCGATAACTTTAGCACCAAATACTTGAGAAGCAATTTGTACGTTTAATGAACCGACGCCTCCATTGGCTCCTGTTACCATAATAGTTTCCCCGGCCTGTACGTGAAGTTGTTCGATCATATGCCACGCTGTCATGCCACTCACAGAGAACACGGCGCTTTCTGTGTAATCAGAAAGGGGCATATCAAAGCAAAGCTCAGCAGGCCACACGACGTATTCCGCATATCCTCCATCGTACTCTGAGCCAATGAAAGACATATCTTCCGCTATATGTTCCTTACCTTCGTCTCCGCTTGAAGTAAAAGGGAAGACCACGACATCCCTGCCGATCATATCCTGTTCTACTTCGCTTCCTGCCTTTTCAATGGTACCTGTTATATCTGAGCCGGGTATTCGGGGGAACTGGACACCTTCCGGACGCCAGCCGGATTTGCCTCCAGTTCCGTAGGCGCCTTCTCTCATCCAGATTTCGGTATTATTAATCGCACAGGCTTTTACTTTAATTAAAACCTCGTTACTTTTGGGCTCCGGAACGTCTTTTTCCACCACTTGTAATTGATCGACATCCCCATATCCAATAACTTGAACTGCTTTCATCACACCATTACCTCCCTGTTTGTATTCTAAGCTTGTCTCTATTAGCTTACACGGAATTGAGCCATTCATCCAATCTGCGAGTTAGGTTAAATGGCTAACCCGCCTCACTATTGCACCTGCACGCTGTAGAGACGTATTTAATTAAACCATAGGCTGCTGCCAATCTTTATCTGGTAAAATCATTCAGCCTTTGCTCAAATCGGAACCGTCCTCTATAATAAAGGTAATATGTGTTTGCGGAGGGGAGTTTCCATGAAAACCTTTAAATTAATTTCTTTGGATATCATAGAAGAGAAAGACGAAGATATTACTCAAAGACGGATTAAACTGCTGGATGGACTCATTATTAACCGTGAAGACGATCATGGACGGTGGATCATAGAAGCGTATGTGGATCAAAGCTATCAGGATTTTTTCCAGACCATGTGCAACAACAATGAGGAAATTATGGTGCAGGTAAAAATTACAAAACCTAGTAACCAACCAGCTACGTTTCTAGTAACACCAATTGACACAAATGTAATCGGGGATCACATCAATGTTATTTTTATGGGGTCCATCGTGAATCGCCAACAGGAGCAAATTGAGAAGACTCTTCGCCAGCTTATGGACGAAGGATACCAGAATGAAGAACTGCTGGCGGCTTTCAAGAAAAAAGCGGAGGAAGCCTCTTCGTAATCCGCTCTAGTTCTCCTTACATAAGAACGCGGGCGAAAAAAATAAATCGGGTAAAGAAAATCTTACATTACCCTGCTATAATAGGAATGGTGTTCAATCATTAGTCGGAAACAGCATGTTAAAGGAGATATCGTATGTGGGTGAGAAGAAAGAGCCTGCGCTGGCTGAATGAATTATCGCCATTTCAATTAATTGCCATATACTATCTAATTGCGGTTACCATTTCATCTATACTAATTGCCTTACCTGTAGCCCATAAACCGGGTGTAAAACTGGATTTCATAGACGTATTATTCACAGCCGTCAGCGCCGTAAGTGTAACAGGACTGACTACTGTTCCAACAGCGGAGACGTTTAGTACGCCCGGGGTATTTATTTTAGCATTAGTATTACAGTTTGGCGGAATTGGAGTTATGACACTCGGCACGTTGATCTGGCTTGTGCTCGGAAAGAAGATAGGCTTGAAAGAGCGGCGGCTCATAATGACAGACCAAAACCGGACTTCCTTCCAGGGAATGGTCCAGATGGTCAAGGAAATCGTGCTCGTAGTACTCCTCATTGAATTAATCGGTTTTCTAACCCTGGGGACTTATTTCCTGCAGTATTATGACCCTGGAGAAGCCTACTTACAGGGCTTTTTTGGCACGATTAGTGCTATGACAAACGGCGGGTTTGATATTACTGGCCAATCGCTTATTCCTTTTAAGGATGACTATTTTGTTCAATTTATTAATATGATTTTAATTATTGCAGGAGCGATCGGTTTTCCGGTGCTTATTGAAGTCAAGCAGTATTTGTTTAATAATAATGATGTAAAAACGATTCGTTTTTCATTATTTGCAAAATTAACCACGTTCACTTTTTTTATGCTTGTTTTGCTAGGGACTGGGATGATTATCCTGCTGGAGTTTAATTATTTCTTTGCCGGCAAAGACTGGCATGAAGTATTTTTTTATGCCTTGTTTCAGTCGGTCACGACAAGAAGCGGTGGGCTTGCAACCATGGATATAAACCAGTTTACTGAACAGACGCAGCTGTTTATGTCCTCGTTAATGTTTATCGGTGCGTCTCCAAGCAGTGTAGGCGGTGGGATACGTACAACTACATTTGCGCTTGTTATTATATTCATTTTAACCTTTGCGAGAGGCGGTAACCGGATACGTTTGTTTAGAAGAGAGGTTCATAATGAAGATTTAAACAGAGCCGTGGTAGTTATGATGATGGCCTTGCTGCTTTGTTTTATTGCTTTAATGGCTTTATCCATCAGTGAGCCGTTTAATTTAAATGAACTTCTGTTCGAAGTGTGTTCTGCGTTTGGTACAGTGGGTCTTTCGTTAGGTATTACACCGGGAATGACCACATTTGGAAAAGTGGTATTAATGCTTCTCATGTTCCTTGGGAGAATCGGTATATTGACGTTCTTGTTCTCTTTCCAGAAAGACAGAACAAAAGGAAATTACCATTATCCAAAAGAGAGGTTAATCATTGGTTAAATCAAAAAAAGCACAGCCATCAGGCTGTGCTTTTTTTGATTGAATTGAACCATCTTCCCGATATCTGTATCTTAGGAAGATCATTCATTTACATTAGCAGTAAAATGCTGCACCAACGATTACCAATAGAATGAACAATACGACGATCAAGGCAAAGTTGTTACCATAACCAGCTCCACCATATCTTCCGCAACGTCTTCCGCCGTAAGGATAGCCTCCGTACATAAGCTCACCTCCTGTTGTTTACATACTCAGCGTATGCAGGAGGCGGCATATGTGTATGGTTATTCACCCAGAGAGGATTAATTCATAAATGTGGAAGGAGCTAATTTAATAATTTTGCTCTTTTGTTGAAGGAATTCTTTTTGGGAATCGTTCAAAGCTTGTTCACTGCATTCAATCTCTTCACACCAGTGGTTTAACTGCTCATTGATTAACCTTTTCTGATCAGGAGAAGAAGTCACGTGAGAAGGGAAATAAGGTCCTGAAATTCTTTGGTTAGCGTACATCACCATCAGCCTCCTTGCTGGCTTATTATTTGCGAATCTTAAGAAATTATGAAGGAGTCTTAGAATTAGCGGCGAAAAGAATCATTTACATACAATCGCCAGTGGATGTGCTGCCTATGGTTTTTTCTTCAATAATAAGGGAATGCGCAAGGAATAGAATTTTCAGTAAGACGAAAGAAGTACTTTGAGCACATCGAATAAAGGTTATTATTCGTTTGCTACATAGATATTTTGTATAATGATTCTAGATTAGTCGTTATATAGAGAGAAGGTGGGCGCGTTGAAGAAAGTAGCAGTGATAGGAGCAGGGCCTGGGGGATTAGCTTCGGCTATGATCCTCGCTTCAAAAGGTTACGATGTTCATGTTTTTGAGAAACAACCATTCGTCGGAGGAAGAAATGGGCATTTTTCTTTAGGTGACTATACATTCGATATAGGTCCGACCTTTTTGAGTATGCCTCATATCGTCGAGGAATTATTTGAAATGTCGGGCAGAAATGCTCATGACTATATGGATTTAATCGAACTTGCACCGATGTACGAGCTGCAATTCGATGGGAAGCGGGTGCCGATGTACCGTGATCGCATGAAAATGCTGAACGTGATCTCCAAGCATTTCCCAGGCAATGAAAAAGGCTACGTCCGTTTTATGAACGATACGAGAAAGAAAATGGACGCCTTGCTTCCTTTGCTTCAGACGCGCCATAACAAGCTGACCGATTATGTAAGTCTTCGTGCTTTGAAAGCACTTCCTAAGCTATCGCTCGGAAAGTCGGTTTATCAAGTATTATCCGATTACTTTACAGATGAAAAATTAAAAATCGCTTTTACATTCCAGGCAAAGTATTTAGGCATGTCTCCCTGGGAATGTCCGGGAGCTTTTTCGATTCTCTCTTATATGGAACATGAGTACGGAGTCTTTCATCCAAAAGGCGGAGTCAACCAGCTTTCAAAGTCTATGGCAAAAGTCACCGAGGAACATGGAGGACAGATCCACCTCGGGAACGGCGTACGCAAATTCAAAACAGAGGGTAAAAAAGTCGTCGGTATTGAACTAGAATCCGGGGAAGAATTTGAAGCGGATGAGGTCATCGTAAATGCTGATTTCGCTAATGCCATGAGTCATATGGTGGAGGGGAATGAGCTGAAAAAATACTCTGAGAAAAATCTGGCTAAGAAAAAATATTCCTGCTCGACGTTTATGATCTATGTTGGATTGGATAAGCTTTATGATCAGATGCCCCACCACACGATTCTTTTCGCAGAAGACTACAAGAAAAATGTTGATGAAATGACGAAAGAACTTGTTCTATCCGAAGAACCGTCGATTTATATCCATAACGCAAGTGTGACAGACGATACATTAGCACCAGAGGGACATTCGGCTGTGTACATCTTAGCCCCTGTCCCGAACAATTACTCTGAAATCGACTGGGATGAAAAGCAGGAAACGTTTAAAAACCTTATCCTTGATGAGCTTGAAAGTAAAACTGGATTTAGTGATATTCGAGATCATATTGTTACAGAAAAAGTATTAACACCTAAACAGTGGCAGACTGATCATTTTGTTCACAAAGGCGCTACGTTCAGCCTTGGACATCAGCTTTCTCAAATGATGTACTTCCGGCCCCACAACCGCTTTCAAGAATTGGATCACTGCTGGCTTGTGGGCGGTGGCACGCACCCGGGAAGCGGGCTGCCAACCATCCTTGAATCAGCCAGAATTACGACAGGGTGGATCAGAGAGGAGGAGGAAACCTCATGAAGCAAATCCAAACGGCTATTGTAGGGGGCGGAATTGGCGGCTTAGTAACAGCTCTGCTTCTTTCCAAAGAAAAGGAAAGAAAAATAACCATTTTTGAGAAAAATGATTATCTTGGCGGACGATTGACCTATGAGAAAAATGGTCCTTACAAAATCGATCAGGGACCAACCATTGTGCTACTGCCGGAGATGCTTCTCAGTATATTGGAAGAAGGCGGTCTTGAGCGAAAAGATATCCCGCTTATTCCATGTGACCCGCTTTATGATATACGGTTTAAAGACGGAAGCACCTTTACTAAATATTCGGACCCTGAACAGCAGAAGCAGGAATTGAAAGCCAAATTTCCAGGAAATGAGAAACAATTTGACCGGTTTCTGGAGGATATGAAAATTCGTTTTCTTCGAGGGAAATCTCAGTTTTTGGAGCAATCCTTCGTGAACAAACGCCGTTTTTTCTCTGGGCAGAATATTAGAACTTTGATTCAGCTGAAAGCTTATCAAAATGTCAGGAAGATGATGAGAAGCTATTTTTCAGACGAACAGCTGGTTGAAGCTTATACATTGCAGACTCTTTATATTGGTGGACACCCGGAGCAGTCTCCGGCGCTGTATTCACTTGTTTCGTACAGCGAACATGAACACGGGATCTGGTATATGAAGGGCGGATATGCCCACCTGGTTGATTTGATTGTTGAGCGTCTCAAAGAACGAGGGGTAGAGATTCACACCAGTGCCGAAGTAAAACAGATTCACACATCGAACTCCAAGGTGCAGTCTATTACAGCTGGGGAGGGAGAGCTCCAAGTAGATGAACTTATTCTGAATGGGGATTTCCCTACAATGGATCAATTGCTACCTGAAGAAAGGCAGCATAAACGTAATTATACCCCTTCATCCGGCTGTCTGCTTCTATACATGGGACTGGATAAGATCTATCCGAATCACACCATCCATCAATTTTTCATGTCTTCTAACTTCGACGAGCACATGAAGCAGGTATTTGAAACCAAAGAGCTGCCTGATGATCCTTCTTTTTACACGTTTCATCCATCGATCGTTGATGATTCATTAGCGCCTGCTGGTAAAGGGGTTCTTTATACCTTAATACCTGTGCCCGCGGGAGACGAAGTAGACTGGAGTAAAAAGGACCAATTAATTGATCAGGTGCTTCAGCAGATGGAGGAAAGAGGTTTTCCTGAATTAAGGAAACATGTGAACTGGATGAAGGTGAGGACACCGGAAGAAGCCAAAAGAGACGGTCTTTATGGAGGTGGAAGCTTCGGTATTGCCCCAACACTTTTTCAGTCTGGCGTATTCCGCCCTCAGCTAAAGCCGTATTCTCTTTCGAATCTATATGCGGTTGGTGCATCGATCCACCCAGGAGGAGGCATTCCCATTGTCATGCAGGGAGCTAAGCTGCTAGCGGATCATTTGCAAAATGGTTCTGAAGAAAGGCATAATTATAAGCGAGGTGTTTAGAGATGATGGACTTGAATCATGCTTATGACCATTGCAAAAACATAATAGAGAAACATTCAAAGACCTTCTCAAAAGCTTTCTCCATGCTCCCTAAACATCAGAAGAGAGCTGTATGGGCCATTTATGCCTTTTGTCGAAGGGCCGATGACATTGTGGATGAAGGGGATAATCCAAAAGAAGAGCTGGAAGCATTTGCTGTAGAGTTTGATCTTTTTATGGAAGGCAGGCTCGAAACGGAAGACCCATGCTGGATTGCTCTTCAGGATGCTTTTGAACGTTTTCCCCTTGATCCGGAGCCTTTTTATGAGATGATAGTCGGTCAGCGCATGGACTTATATCCGAAAACGATTGATACGAAAGACGATCTCCTTCATTATTGCTATCATGTCGCAAGTACGGTCGGGCTTATGCTTCTGCCAGTTCTTGCCCCCGGTAAAGTCTCCAGAGTTAAAACAGGTGCCATTGAACTTGGATATGCTATGCAGATCACCAATATCCTGAGGGATATCGGAGAAGATCTGGATAATAATCGAATTTACATCCCTGAACAGATGATGATCGACTATGGTTATACACGTTCAGATCTCCATAACAAGAAGGTAAATGAAGCATTTATACAGCTCTGGGAAGACTTAGCCCAGGATGCTGAGCACTACTATCGTAATGCATTAGCTACTCTGCCAGAGTACCCCCTTTATTCAAGAACTCCTGTAGGAGGAGCTGCGAAAATGTATCGGGCTATCATTCAAACAGTGAGAAATAACGATTATCAGGTTTTTGGGAAGCGAAACTACGTATCTGATCAAATGAAAAAGCAGATTATTGCGGAAATGCAATAATCTGCTTTTTTTCTGGCTCTATTAAATCCTGTTGATAATTCCATTAAGCTCCCGTTTGCGCAAGACTCAGTTTCGAGATATCTTGTGAGAGAGTTAGGTCCTGCGGGGAACGACTCGCTTTCCGGCCCTGCACGACGCAGGGTCGTTCGACGTTGCCACACGAGGTGGCGGTTTTAGTCGAACCTCCTCTGTGCTGAGTCTCCTCAAGCTAACGCTTTTCGGGGTCTCACCGATCATGTATATCCCACAGGAGTCTCCCCGTTCCCCTCCAGACCTTTTCCTATTCTGTATGAACAATTTTCCCAAGGATCTGGTTGGCTACGTTTTGACCACTGAGAACGACCATTGGAGAGCCGCCTCCCGGGTGTGTACTGCCCCCGCAGAAGTACAGATTGCTGAAATCCTGAGACTGATTGAAGGGTCTCATAAACGCCTGGAGACGGCGGTTGGAGGAAGGACCGTAAAGGGAACCACGATATGCACCGAAGCGGCTTTCGATTTCCTCAGGACCGATCACTTTTTCGAAAGATACGTGATTTTTAATCGGGAGTCCAGAGTACGCTAACTCCTCGTAAATCTTCTCTTTATACTTTTTGCGATCTATTTCAGTTGAAGTGCCTAGCGCTGGGGCATTAACCAGGATGAAACAATTATCTCCTTCTGATGAAATTGTCGAGTCCGACTTAGCAGATGTTCCAATATAGATGGTAGGCTCTTCTGCATAGTGACCATTTTTTAAACTTGAAAATTCCTCTTCGTAATTTCTGGAAAAAAGAACATGGTGATGGTGTAAATCCGGCACAGAGGTGTCCAGTCCAGCCATAATAACGAAAGCGGATATAGAAGGATCGAAGGAACGGAGTTTTTTATTAGATAATGAGTTTCGCTTTTCATTATCAATTAATTCCGGAACGGATTGTAATAGGTCTCCATTTACGATCACATAGTCCGCTTCGTATGTATGGCCTCCAGCCACCACTCCAGTGACCTGTTTGTTATGGGTTAAGATTTTTTCTGCTCGTGTGTTCTTATATAACTGAGCTCCCTGGTTTTCTGCAGCTTTCGCCATGTTTTCTGCGATCTTCGTATTTCCGCCAGGGACGTAGTAAACTCCGTCATTTAATTCCAGGTGAGCAATCATGGCAAATGTAGCCGGTGTAACGTAGGGATTCGAGCCTACATAGGTAGAATAACGGTTAAGAGATTGAATGATGCTAGGATGAGAAAAATATCTTCTGAAAAAATGATCCATCGACTCAAGCGGCCTAACCTGGGCAAACCCTTTCGCCAGGGAAGGAGAGAGATAATCTTTCCATCCGGAAAATGTGCGGTGAAGAAAATATTGTTTCGATAAATGGAACAGCCGTTCAATTTCCAGTAAAAAGGCGTCATAGTTTTCAAATCCTTTTTTGTCCAGATGGTAGAGCTGCTGCTTCATGTACTGCCGGTCTGACGACAAATCAAAGGTTGTGCCATCCTTAAATTGGTTTCTTGTATGATGGGTAAGCTTTGTGAAGGAGAGTTCTTTTTCTAAACCGCCCTGCCGAAGGACATCTTGAAATACATCTGGCATGGTGATGGTGTTTGGACCAAAATCGAAATGATAGCCTGCTTCATTGACAGGCATCATCTTTCCGCCAAAATGGTCATTCTTTTCGAAAAGTTTAACTTCGACTCCCGCTTTGGCCAGGGTAACAGCCGCAGAAAGTCCTCCTAATCCGCCGCCTACTATAGCAACTTTCATTCGTAAGACCTTCCTTTCCACTGATAGGATTTTCCCCTGATATGTACCGTCATGGAGGAAATCATAATTAATATAAGTAAAACAATCGACACGGGGATGAAAAAGGACAGCCATAATGGATGACCTGTGCGAGCATCGACATACATTTTAAAGGATACGGTTAATAAGTAGGGCAGCACATAAAGCCAGTTACTTTCTAAAACAGCCATGACGATAAATCCAAATGGTACAAGAAATAAGATGGTATAAAGCAGTGATAAGATAACGACCAGCGGCGCTGAGCGTCCTAACCCGGTATAGATGTTTTTCTGGAACCCGGCCCACGTTTCTTTAGGATGATGGTACATATAGGAAAGGACGGAAGGTGTAATGTTGGCAAGTACCATTTTATAGCCGTTCTTTTTCATTTCCCTGCTGATGTGTACGTCCTCTACGAGGGATCCTTTGACGGACTCATGTCCGCCGATCGCTTCATAGGCGTCTCGTTCCACCATAATGAAAATCCCACACGCCGCTGTAAACATTGGTTTTTTTGTGAAGTTAGCTACTGCAAGAGGCAAGTGAAGCTGCACGACCATGTGTTGAAGCGGTACCAGCATATGACTTAGGAAATGGTCGTTTGGATAATGAGGGAAGCCACTGAGCATGTAAGCCCCGTGCTTTTCCATCGTGGCAAGAGTTTTTTCGATGATCGCCGGTGCCACGCGCGCATCGGCATCCAGGAATAAATAGTAGTCCCCGCTTGCTAACTCCGAGAGCTGATAACACGCGTGAACTTTTCCATTCCAGCCATCAGGCAGTTCTTTTCCTTGACGCACCTTAAAACGCGGATCATTTCTCGTTTCATGTAAGAGCTTCTCGTATGTTTTATCTTCTGAATGGTCATCCAGTAAGATTACCTCAAGCGAAGGATAGCTCAATCTATGGAGCGAATCCATTAGCCCCTCCACGTTTTCTTCTTCATTTCGCAAAGGAATAAGAAGAGAGACACGAGGATTACTTTTTAACTTATCTGCTGGAGATAAAGGTAGTAAGAAAAAGCTGTTTATGATCGTCCACAGATTGAGAAAAACCGTGATGATCAGGATAATGGTAAAAAAAGTCACGCTATCCCTTCCTTTCTGCTACAGGGTTCTAAACGAATGATGGTCTTCCTTAATAATCGTTTCACGCAGCTGATCCAGCTGTTCGGTGGAACAATTTTCAAAATAACGTGTCATTTCTTTTCTATTTAAAGAAAAATACTCTTCTCTAGCAAGTGGATCTCCAATTTTAATATAGATGTTTGGTTTTTTAGTATGCTCAAACGAATAGTAGATGGAAATCGGTACTACAGGCACGGTAGGACACTTTTTAGCTATGTAGGCGATACCTGTAAAAAACTCAAGCGGGCGTTTCTCCAAATGCTGCTCCTCTCCTTGAGGGAAAATCCATACCGTGCTGCCTTGATCAAGAAGTGCTTTACTATAATTCAACGATTGAAGCAGATGTCTGCGATCATTGGTGTTAATGGAAAAAGCACCAATCCGCCGGAAAAAGGGAAAGCGCCTGATGCCGTCTTCATGCATCATTCCATAACCATCGGACTGAATGATCTCTCGATTCAAATGATAAATCACCAAGGGGTCCCACCACGTAGAATGATTAATTAAAAATAGGGCAGGACCGTCAGGCAGAGTAGAATAGGATACATTAATGTACTTAAACTGTGACTTCAACAGAAAGCGATTAAACTTGGAAAATCCCCATTCAATGAATGAATTCTTTTTAGCTTTCAGCATAGCCTTTCTTCCTCCAAAAATAAATAATATACCATAATGCGGCAAGAGACCCTACTAATATGGCGGCGCCAAATAGTCCTCCGCTAATGGCCATGATACAGAACATTCCAATAATCAAGCCAAACGTAAGGGCCATACGAGACGGCCAAAGCGAGGAGTGAGAGACCTTTACCGGGTTCCATAGTAGAAATACGGCGTGAAATATTGCGGCAAGGACAAACCACCCCATGAAGTTGGAAAAGGGGATATCGTAATAAACTCCAGGCTCTTGCCAAATCCAATATTCTTTGACTTTGTACGAAACTGGATCAAGGATCAGATCCATCGTAACAGCGAGAAGCCCGCCTATAATAACGAAAGAAATATGGCGGAAGAAGCCGCTCCATTTCTCCGTAATCCCCCGCGCCAATTCATGAGAACATCCAATTATCAGCATCCAGGCGAATCCAATGGTTACAGGCGTATCGAAGACCTTTAATCCAAAATTTTGGTTATAATCATAGGAACCGAAAAGAAAATTGTAAGCGACACCCAGATGTTCTACATAGATACTGAAAATAATAATGAATAAACTGTAGAGCACGCCTCCAGCTGCTCCGTACATACGAATAAAATAAATAATGGCAATCACGCCTGCGGTAATTAAGAATACACTGTTGGCCCATTCCAGCCAAGGTGGCAGCCAGTCGAATGTAAGTAAAATAACGCCGCATATGTACCAGAAAATGAAAAAGCGATAAATAATAGTGTCCATCGTTTCACCCAGCTCTCAAATTTAAAAGAAATTATGTAACGGAAAGTATTTTCTACCTCATCATACCTCAAAGGATGGGGGGTTAAACAGAAAGAAGTCCTATGGAATATGCCATAGGACTTCAACAACGTTCTATAATGATTAATGGGCCAGCGTTTTCCTTTTTGGCCAGGCTATTTTACGAGGAAGATGAGGAAGAACCCAGCGATCCAGTCCGTATTTACCGGCGTTTGCTCCCGCTACTAATAGGAATACGGTCAGTAATACCATCTGTGGATTTGTGCTGGTTGTACCACTGAACAAAAATGCGAAATTCATCAAGATACCTCCAAGAGCGGCGATATTCGTGAATAAACCAAGTATGAGTGCAATTCCAGCAAACACTTCACCCCACATCACCAGGAAAGCGAATAATTCATGGTTCGGGAGGGCGATCTGTTCCAAGAATATTGCCCACCACCCCTGAACCGCAGGATGAGCACCTTCAGCTTTGCCTATGGCCCCCGTTAAGAAGCCATTCACTTCAAATCCTCCTGTCACTTTTCCTAATCCAGATGTGAGCCACGTATAACCTAAGTACACACGAATGACGGTCAAAATAAGGGCTGCTTTCTCATTGTTTCTAATCCATTGATTAATCATCAAACTCACTCCTTTAGTTTGTTCAGCTTTTCACATGATTGGCTGATCTCTTGCTTACACCTATAGTATATAAGGGTAATCGTTAAGGTGCTATACTTTGTGCAGTAATTCACAAAGTGGTCTAGAAGTTATGACAGTCCTATGAATTTTAGTAGTTTACTTTTCATTAGGGAAGTGAATCTTTTATAATGAATGGATAGGATCATTTCGACTAAAAATAGACTCAGCACATTCGTTTGTTTTTTGCTAAAATGGGTGTAGAGGAAAGGAGTGAGGATATGGCTGAAGTAGTTATGTTCATTGTTTGTGTAATTGTGTCACTAGGTCTCATTGGAATGTGTATTTTCGATCGAGGGTAATCTGTACTTAACTTTGGAATGACATATCATATAAGAGAAAGAAGAAGGTTCGCAGGAGAAGCTCATTAAGCTGATCTTGCGGATCTTTTTTTTTGACACCTATTTGAGCTTTCCTTCGATTATAGAAGTGAAGGGAGGTGAAAGATAATGGCAGTAAGCACTGAAATTGTACGCTCACAGCTTCAACTCGTTCTTGAAAATGGACAGGATGAGAAAGGGAACACAATCTTCCGTACGAAGTCTTTTAACAATATTAAAATGACAGCTACTGAAGATCAGTTGTACCGTGTAGCAACGGCAATGGCGCCTCTTCAACAGCATCTATTGTATTCGGTTGAACGCAATGACAATTCCATTTTGATTGATTTGTAAAAAATAGAATAGAAGAGGAGAAATGAACTTGAAAAAGCTGGAGCTGAAATTCTTAAACGAAGAAAACCGAACCGTAACCCTTACCCTGGACGAGCCTGTTGAGCCGGCAGATCCGGTCCTGATTAATTCCGTTATGGACACGATCCTACTGGAGAACTGTTTTACGACAAGCGGCGGGGATTTAGTCGCTAAAAAAGAAGCGCGAATTGTGGAACGCAATGTATTTGATGTAGAAATTTAATAATTAAACACAGCCGCTATTTTTGATAAATAGCGGCTGTCTTTCTAAGAATAGGAAACCATTAGAGACAGTGTTGAACTTCCACTAAAGCTCCAGTTTGTGGAAGACTTGATTTCGAGATAAATGGGTCCGTTACTAAAATGGGGATGAGGGTTGGTGGGGAAATAATTATGAAAACGGACCCTTCTAGAAGAGAAAGATTCTCCTCCTTAATCTGGATTAAATGCTTTAATACAGGCTATTGCGGATCGATACATCCTGAAATAGGTACAAAACCACATGGTCTAATTCCTCACCACACAGGTGCTGTTTGAAAGTGGTTTCGAGCTTATGATTTGGCAAGGCCCGGAGGACCTTCCTCATACCCAATATCTCGAAACTGAGTCTTACAGTATGCGGCTCTTTAGCTTAATAAGCGCTTTAGGAATTTTCAACGTTTAACTGGGTCAAAACAAAAAGTATAAATCTAGAGTGATGGGGGCATTACGGTCTGAAGGAAATGTATTTCTAATTAGGTATAGTCACACGAACTGCTCTTATAAACGTGTTATTGGAGGGGAGGTGAATGGGGTGGAAACTTGGCTGCCTTTCATTACAGATGTCGGTTTCCCGATTGCGGTAACTTTTTATTTGCTGCACCGCGTTGAGGGAAAACTTGATCTATTAATTGAAACGCTTCACCAACTGCCTGAAAAAATTTATTCGGTCAAATAAAAAAGACGAGTCTGAAAGTGATCATACACTTCTCAGACTCGTCTTTTAACTGATTAATTAGTTAGACCCCACTCATTAAATGGATAGATCACGAGTTCTGTTCGCCCGATAATTTCACTTTCTTCAACGAAGCCAAGTCCATTACGGCTGTCTTTGCTGATAGAACGGTTATCTCCCATCACGAAATAGTGGTCTTCCGGAACCTCTACTTTACCAAAGTCTCTGGTGGCGTGAATAGCTGTTTGATTAAGGTAGGGCTGATTTTGTTCTTTCCCATTTATAAACAAAGTATGATCGCGTATTTCAATCGTATCTCCTGGCTGACCTACAATGCGCTTAACATAACTCTTTACCGGCCTTTCAATAATGACGATGTCTCCCCGTTCGGGTTCATCAATATAATAAATAATTTTGTTGAACATGACGCGTTCGCCGTTTTCAAGTGTCGGGTCCATACTGGCTCCTTCTACAATAGAAGTGGCAAAGAAAAAAGTACGTAAAATGAATGCTAACGCAATGGCTACAACGATGGCTTTAATCCATTCGAGCCATTCGTTCTTAGATTGCTCTGACACTTTATATCTTCCTTTCTCCATGAACATGGGATTAGATAATGTTCACTTCCCCTATATTTTATCACATCCCACTTAAAAGAAAAGACGAGAAAGCAGTGATTTAACAGATAATTTACATGTGTAAAATTATTGTCGAATGAATAGAAGTTTTGGCAACTACATTTACAAATTCAAAAAAACTTGAGATAATTTTTTTGTCAAGGGGAACACACATTCTTTCCCTTTGTATTGTTGTAACTTTCCCTTAAGGCCAAGGAGGTAGCCTGTCGTGATTACATCAAAGGAAGATCCTGTTTCCATTAAAATAGAAGCACTTCGCAAACGAATGACTGAAGTTGCGTTAGAAAAAGGTTTTTCCAGTGAAGAGTCGGTTAAAATCAGTCAGGAGTTAGACGCTGTCCTCAATCAAATTCAAAATAAAACTAATAAGTAAAAGCCTGCAGCTCAAGCTGCAGGCTTTTTTAATCTGTCAGAAAAGCTTCTAGTCTGTCCAGTCCTTTTTTGAGGGTTTCCTGACTATAAGCATAAGATAGTCGCATGTACCCTTCGCCGTAAGTAGAAAATGCATCACCAGGAACTAAAGCGAGACGGCACTCTTCTAAAAGCTGGACGGCTTTTTCAAAACTCGTCATCCCTTCCAGAGGAAATTTAGGGAAGATATAAAAGGCGCCGTCAGGAACAACGTAGTCAAGTCCCATTCCTGATAACCGCCTCATTACATAATCTCTTCGTTCTTTATACTCTTCCTTCATAGAGGAGGGGTCCTCTTTTCCAATAGTCAATGCTTCAAGCGCTGCATACTGGCTGATCGAAGTCGGGCAGGAAACATTGTACTGATGTACTTTTAATATATGCTTGGCAAGCCAGGCCGGAGCAAGTAAAAAGCCAATCCTCCACCCGGTCATGGCATGGGACTTGGAAATACCGTTAATTACAATGATGTGATCCCGAACATCCGAAAACTGGGCGATGGATGTATGATTCCCTGTATAAACCAGTTCGCTATAAATTTCATCGGCCAATCCGAACAGTTTATATTTCTTCAATACATCTGCAATTCCGCGCAACTCACTTTCCGTCAACGAAACTCCCGTAGGATTAGATGGATAGGGAAGGATAACGGCTTTCGTTTTTGATGTTATGGATTGTTCAAGGTGCTTAGCTGTCAGTTTAAAATCCTGTTCTCTTGTATCTACGTACACGGGGGTGGCTCCCGCAAGTTTAATTAAAGGTTCATATCCAGGATAAACAGGACCTGGTAGAATAACTTCGTCTCCTGGGGTAAGGATGGTTCGAAGTGTGGCATCAATTGCCTGGGAAGCTCCGACCGTCACGATTATTTCTTCATCAGCTTGATAGGATAAATCATATTTTTCGGATACATATTGTTCGATAGCCCTTCTTAGCTCAAGAATTCCAGCATTCGGAGTATAAGTCGTCCTGTTATTCTGGATCGCATCGACGGCGGCCTGTTTAATATGATCAGGTGTATAAAAATCAGGCTGGCCAATTGTAAGGGATACGACATCATCATATTGGTTCACCATATTAAAGAAGCGGCGAATTCCTGATATTTGAATATCGTTTAGGCGGGGATTGATATGTTGTTCCATGGCTGAGCACCTCTTTACATATATTTAACAAAATGTTCAAACAATTTAGATAGTTATTTTGTAGAATTTTGTTATAATTTGATTGTAGTATAATAGAAAGGAGTTTGATTGTTATGAGAATGAGCAGAATCTCTTTTGAAGAATTAGTCGCTCAAAATAAACAACAGCTTTTAGAAGACCAGAAAGCCATTGATAAAATTGAAGAACTAATAGATGAAAAGCACGCAAAGAAACTTGAATCCTCTTATGTTAATTGATGATACCATATGAGAAAAGCAGCCGCATAGCAGTGGGCTGCTTTTTTAGTTTTTGGCTCTTTTAAAGTTTATAGTAGATTTTCACAAGAGAGGCTTATTACACAATAGGGCCGGATTGTGGAAGATTCGATTTCGAGATATTGGCTGGAGAAAGGGGCTCCAGGGAACGGCGATCATGGAGAGCTCGAAATTCTCTGAATAAACACCTTCCAATGAACAAGGATTATCTATAATCCACCCTGAGTTTTAAAGGTTGTTTACGTGTAGGAACCCTGTTATAGAAGCATTTGAGGCAGATGAAGTATGGCTCCTGTCTCCTATAGCAGGGTTCGTTCACTAGATATCGTAGCCGCCCTCATCTATTGTTTGCAATGGACCCGAATTCTCTCAAAACTGAGTCTTACAGTACCGGGGCTTAACTTTAAAATCAACACGGAAGTTTAACAGAACTAGTCTTTAGTAAACTTAAGAAGACATAAAGCGCCAGGAAGACAGAATGATTTAAAATTGTCATACCACTGGTATAATGAGGGGTACAAGCACAAAGGAGGTCCATCGATGAAAGATACGGGTTTAGTTTTAGAAGGCGGAGGCATGAGGGGAGCTTATACGGCAGGTGTTCTGGATTTATTTCATGACGAAGGAATCCAATTCCCATTTGTGGTAGGTGCTTCAGCAGGTGCCTGCAATGGAAGCTCCTATGTAGCGGGACAAAGAGGCAGAAATTATGAAGTCATGGTTGAATACGGGGATCATCCCGAGTACATATCCTATAAACGAATGGTTACGAAACGTCAGTTATTTGGAATGGATTTTATTTTTGATAAACTTCCGAATGATCTGGTTCCGTTTGATTATGAATCCTTTCAATCAAAGAAGGCTGATTTTGTAGTAGGAACTACTAATCTTGAAACCGGGGAACCCCTCTTTTATGATCACTTCCCCACAAGAGAAAGTTTGTTGAAAGTAATGCGTGCTTCGAGTTCACTTCCCTTAATCGCACCGAGCATTATGTATGATGGGAAACAATTGATGGACGGGGGTATTTCAGATCCGATTCCCGTCGGCCCTTCGATTAAGCATGGGAACGCTAAACATGTATTCGTGTTAACTAGAAATGACGGTTACTTAAAAGGAAAGATGAAATTGGGCTGGTATTTTAACCGGAAATATAAACAATTCCCGATGTTCGCTAAATCTCTAATTAACCGCCATGAACGTTATAATGAAAAATTGAAAGAGGTGAAGCGGATGGAAGAATCGGGGGAAGCTTTTGTACTCCGTCCAATGAAGCCGCTTCAAGTAAGCCGCATTGAAAGGAACCGGGATCGTCTTCACCAGCTGTACACTCAAGGATACGAGGAAGCGCAAAGTCAGGCCGATCAATTGGCATCCTTTTTACAAACCTGAGAGAAGGGAAGATTTGAGTGAAGAGAAGCGAACAAATCAAGTCCGCCATTATTCATACCTTTCAGGAGCATCATAATGAAGAGAACAGGCCGGCTATGGAAGCTTACATGAAACATCAGTTCCTGTTTTATGGCATTAAAAGCCCTGAGCGCACAGCGATTCTGCGTCCAATTTATAAAGAATATAGTTCGATTTCGGAAACGGAACGGATGGACGCGGCCATCCTGCTTTTTCAGCAGCCAGAAAGGGAATGTCACTATGCAGCTCTTGAATTATTGGAAAAAGGTGTGAAGAATGCAGTTCCATCTTCCATCGCGGTTTATAAAGAGCTGATGATGACCGCCTCATGGTGGGATACCGTGGATATGATTGCGTCCAAGTTATGTGGGGGATATTTTAAGCGTTACCCCGAACGGTTAAGGCCTATTACTGAGAATTGGAGCCATTCCAGTAATCTTTGGGTACGGCGCTCCAGCATGCTTCATCAATTAAAGTATAAAGAGGCCACAAATAAAGAGTTATTATTTGAGACGGCCTGCCAACTAAAGGATGAGAAAGAGTTTTTTATCGAAAAAGCTATAGGCTGGGCGCTTCGTGAGTACAGTAAAACAGATACGGATGCCGTAGTCCAGTTATTGGAGTCGGTATCTTTCCGGCCTTTGACCAAAAGAGAAGGATTAAAGTGGGCAAAGAATAAAGGGCTGTTATCTTCTTAAGTTTATTCTCCATGGGATATGTTCATAATGGTTGTATAATGAACACGGGGAGATGCTTTGTGTGGAAAAGTGGATTGATTATTCTGTGCTGGATCATGTGATTGCAATGTTAAATGATGATGTGATTCGTATGATCGGCTTAAAACCGGAGTATGTACAGTTTTTTCTTGTTTTTGTCTTGATTATGTCCCTGATGTGGGTCGCTCGTCCCATCATCGAATGGATGATGATGAAAAATTGGAATACCTTTGCAAGCTATTTTACAAGCAGCTTAATTACGATTGCTTTTTTACAGCTCGTGGACAGGTATGCGATGAGTCAGGAGCAGTCGACACTTCCAGATTATTATTGGTCTATTTGTCTGCTTGCGATCAGCAGCTATGGAGTTATATACGTACTATTTAAGATGTTCAAAAAAACATGGACTCACCTGAGAGAGCGAGCGAAAAAACAGGCCGCATAGTTTTCTGAAACCTCCTGACTTTACAATTCGTAAAGTTTATAGAAGGGGGGATACACCATGATGATGGAATTTAACCTGACGCTGCTATTCATCTTTCTTTTATTTGGTTTGCTTTTATTGGTTTTAAATATCGTAACGAGTATTTGGTCCTACCGTGACTCACGAAGAAAAGGGAAGAGCCCGGAGTTTGCCATACTTGTCTTGCTCGGTACCTTGTTTTTCCCTGTCATAGGTCTCATCGTCTATTTAATCATCAGAAATGATATGTAGAACACCCTTGCTGATAGGGTGTTTTTTTATGGCTTTATCCTGTTGAATAAGGGTTTCTTTAAGACGATATATAGAGAGAATGAACTAAGAGAGGAAGGACGATAACCTATGGAAAATCAGCAAGGCGTACTCCTGGAAAGTGGGACCAATGAGCTGGAAATCGTGGAATTCGGCATTGGATCCAATCGATTCGGTATCAACGTAATTAAAGTAAAAGAGATACTTAACCCCCAGCCTATTACCCATATTCCTCACTCCCACCCTTCCGTGGAGGGAATTATAGAAATAAGAGGAGATGTCGTGCCAGTGGTTGATACCGCACACGCCCTTGGCCTTGACCCTTCAGCACATCCAGCTCAGAATAAATTCATTCTAGCGGAGTTTAATCAAATGAAAATTGTTTTTCATGTGCATACGGTCACACAAATTCATCGAATTTCCTGGGAGCAGATGGAGAAACCGGATAAAATGTATCAAGGACTGGAAACGAAAATTACAGGCATTGTAAAAATGGAGGGCGGCATGCTGCTGCTTTTGGATTTTGAAAAAGTGGCTGCTGATATTAGCCCTGAGTCCAGTATCACTAAGGAACAGTTACGGAACCTTGGTGAAAGGGAGAGATCTGAAAAAAAGATTATGGTCGTTGAAGATTCCAGCCTTCTTCGAGCGTTGTTACAGGAGACACTTGAAGAAGCGGGATACCATCAAACTGTCGTATTTGAAGATGGAAAAGAAGCACTGGATCATCTTAAGCAGCTGGTGGGTGAAGGGAAATCGGTAGAAGAAGAATACCAGTTGGTCATCACGGATATTGAAATGCCGCAGATAGATGGGCATCATCTGACGAAAATCATTAAAGAAAGTGAAGAGTTGACGGCTCTTCCGGTTATCATTTTTTCTTCTTTAATTACAAATGATCTTCGCCACAAAGGGGAAAAAGTCGGAGCGGATGCACAGGTATCTAAACCTGAAATTCTTGAACTGGTTAAATGGATCGATCACTATATCTTATAACGGAAAAAAAGCCGCTGAATCCCAGCGGCTTTTTCTGCATTATTTTTCAATATTCAACCGTTTGTAGAGTTCATCGTGCCAGGCATAGGCCTGCTTGGATAATGTTTCAGGTCCTGTTTTTGTAGGGGACGCTTCCACAATGATTTTTTGCTGATGCTCAGACAGGTGTTCAAAAGCAGCACGCATTTCTGTTGTGTATTCCATGTATTTTTTTAGATGGTATTGGAAATCTTCCAACATGTCAGTACTCATTTGTATCATCCTCCTCTACAACCTCTATTTCCTTATTATTCAAGCGGTAAAACATGGTTCAGAACATCCCGGAAAATTAATTATGCCTACGGCGTCTTTGATTCCACGGGGATACATCGCGCTGGCCAAGAAAACTGGCAGCAGGACGGGACTGAGAGGCGTAGGCAGGCTGCTTCTTCACAGGCTGTTCCCAGTTCAAATAGCGATAAAGAATTCGTTTGGCTTTGGACAGAGACAATTTTGGTTTCGGATTTCTGTAAGACTGGTCGACTTTCCCCAGGTGTTCTAACTGATCGAAATCCTGTTTATTCGCTGGAATATGAAAGTAGTACCCGGCAATTTCAATGAGGAGGGTTGAATGCTGCTGGCTGAGTTTAGGGTGATCTGAGAAATGGAGACCAATTTTTTTAGCGCGGCTTTCCTGCAGAAGTTTATCAATTGTATATTTTTTTATATCATATAAGTGCTTAGGTTCGGGGGCCGTTTTTGCGTGACGGTTAACAATAAACAGGGATTCTGCTAATTCTCTGTTTGAGAGAGCATAATTCTTCATAACATTTCTCCTTTCTATCCAATTGTGTAAATCTATCATATGTGTTTTTTGTTATAATTGCAAAAAATTTACATTTATTTTATGAAAAATGTGAATCAACATGCTTCGTATAATAAGAATGTCCTTACACAATAGGGCTGGTTACTGTAAGACTCAGTGTCGAGATATTGGTTTGTAGTTAAGGTCCTGCGGGGTGTTGGAACAAGACGAGTTATTTCCCCACCAGCCCTCTTCCACTTAGAGTAACGGACCTAATTTACCTCGAAACTGAGTCTTCAAGTAATGGGAGCTTATCTTTGATGATCTGGGTAACGTTTCATTAGACTTCTATTGGTTTTGTTTTAATGTTTGCAAGTCTTCAATAATCTGATCCAAACTTCCAGCTTCTGTACCGTTATAGCTTTTAATTACTTCTCCTTCTGGAGTGACCAGGTAAAAACTGGTTCCGTGAGCAACCTGATTGGAGTTTTCCAGCTGTTTAACTGGAGATTGAAAAGACTTGATGGAAAATTCCTTTACCTCTTGGAAAGAATAACCCGTCAGAAAATTCCATTGGCTGAAATCAGGCTGATAGGGTTCAGCAAACGACTTCATTTTCTCCGGAGTGTCGGTCTTAGGGTCTACACTCATAGAAACGAGCGGGACTTCCATCCCTTCCTGGTCAAGCTCTTGCTGCAAACGGGACATATTTCCGGTCATTGGCGGACATACTGTCTCACAACTTGTAAAAATAAAATCAGCAATCCAGTATTCACCGCTGTAATCTTCCGGCAGAGTGACTTTTTCACCGTCCTGATTTATAGCTTCAAGGGAATTCACGTCCCTGGACATATTTGTTTCGATTGGGGACCCGCATGCTGTCAGAAGTAAAACTGCTAAACCGAGTACCCATATTGTTGTGCGTTTCATGTAAATCCCCCAATTACTTTTCTCTCCTATAAGTGTACCACTGCTTTCCGACAGGCAGTCATCGAGTGCTCACTGTCACAAAAAAGTTAGATTTCTGGTGATTTTAAGCGGTAGATCGATAATTCCGGACGACAGAGAAAGCGGTAGGGCATACGTGTAGTTCCTAAACCTCTACTTACAAATAAATCCATTCCCTCTGAAAGTCGATAATGACCCTCTACGTATTTTTCAGCTAAAGGAGGGGTGATTAAATAGCCATAGATAGGGAGCTGTACTTGCCCGCCGTGACTGTGACCGGATAACTGGACGTCTACCCCGTACCGTTGGACTTGGTCGGCAATATCAGGTTCATGGGCGAGAAGAAGCGTGAAGCTGTTTTCGTTGCGGTCTGATAGTGTTTCTTCTATATCTGGGCGGCCGAGCATTACGTCGTCCAATCCAGCAAGGGTAAAGGAATCGCTGCCTTTTTGAATCGCTGTGCTTTCATTTTGCAGAAGGGTGAATCCACCGCGCGACATTACTTCATAAATCTTCTCTGTACCGTATCCACCGTGGTCATGGTTACCATAAATCCAGTACTTTCCGAGTGGAGCTTCCAATCGGTTTAATAAGGATGGCAGTCGATCTGTAAATGAGTAGGTCTGCGGTTCATCTACTAAATCACCGGTGAATAAAATTAAATCCGGGTTTTTTTTATTTATGGTTTCAATCAGCTGCTCAAATTTATTTAAATCATAATGAAATCCGATATGCGTATCGGAGAATTGAAGGATATCTACGTTATGAAAGCTTTTTGGAATTTTTGAATGATGTATGCTGAACTTTTTTACGGTTAATAAATCAGGTTCTACGTATTTGGCATAATAGTAGCTCAGTCCACTTAAACCTAGGAAACCAAGAAAACTGCGCACCATATTCTTAATGAACTTGCGCCTGGTTAATTTCATAGAAAGTCCTCTCTCCTGAATTCTCTGGTCATTATACCACGAAAATCTTTATTCAAACTTAGGAAGATTCTCCTCCTTTTTAATATTTTTTGAAAAATGAACAGGAATTCATTTTTTTATGTGGAATGTAAATATAAAGAGAGATAGGAGGATGATGAAATGAACAATCAGGTGGTAATTATTACAGGGGGCTCGAGTGGTATGGGGCTCTATATGGCTAAAAGGTTTCTTGATGAAGGTGCTAAAGTCGCGATCACAGGACGATCGCAGGAGCGTTTAGAAGAAGCAAAAAAGCAAATCGCTGGAGAAAATGGAGACAACCTTCTGCTTATTCCTATGGATGTGCGGGAAGTGGAAGACACAAAGAGAATGGTTAATGAAACCGTGGACGCATTTGGTAGAATTGACCATTTAGTTAATAACGCAGCAGGCAATTTTATCGTGCCCGCAGAAAAGCTATCCCCAAACGGATGGAATTCGGTCATCAATATTGTATTAAATGGAACGTTCTACTGCAGTCAGGCCGTCGGTAACTATTGGATAGAAAACCAAATTAAAGGCTCTATATTAAACATGGTCGCTACATATGCATGGGGTGCAGGAGCTGGTGTTATCCATTCTGCATCAGCAAAAGCTGGAGTGCTTGCTATGACGAGAACGCTTGCTGTGGAGTGGGGAAGTAAGTATGGAATTAGAGCTAATGCCATTGCTCCGGGACCGATTGAACGGACAGGGGGAGCGGAGCGATTGTTTCAATCCGAAGAAGCGACAGAACGAACGTTGAAGTCTGTCCCTCTCGGACGTGTTGGACAGCCAGAAGAAATTGCTGGACTCGCTCGTTTTATACTCTCTGATGAAGCCGCTTACATGAACGGGGAAGTCGTCACTTTAGACGGAGGTCAATGGCTAAATAAATTTCCATTTTAAAACACTTCATTGAATTTTAAAGATAAGGTCCCTTTTTTGGAAGAATCAGTTTCAAGATGTGCTGGGGAAATCCGTTAGTAAGGCGTTTTTCACTTGTATATAAAAAAACTATTAAAGAAACCGCTGCACGCTGCAGCGGTTTCTTTGTGCCATTAGATTACATAGAAGAAAATAGTGAAGAAATGGAAAATGGAGCCACCAATCACAAATAAATGCCAAACCATATGGTGGTACGTGAAACTTCTCCATACATAAAAGATGGAACCAATGGAATACATGACGCCTCCGAGGATCAGGTAAGTTATTCCTGCTGCCGGCACTTCGGTGGTTAACGGTCCCCATGCAATAATAAGAAGCCATCCCATAAGTACATAAAATAATGTAGAGAGAACTACAAAGCGTTTTACAAAAAAGACTTTGAAAATGACACCTAAAATAGCCATTCCCCATATAATTCCAAACAGTGTCCATCCTAAGGAACCGCGCAATGGAACAAGTAGGATCGGGGTATAGGTCCCTGCAATAAACAAATAAATAGCTGAATGATCAAAAATCTCGAATAAGTCTTTCATTTTCCCAGCTGGAAAACTATGCACAAGTGTAGAAGAAACGAACAGTAGAAGCATGGTAACCCCGTATATAGAAACGGACACAACATGCCAGATGTTTCCTTCTAAACTTGCAAATACGACCAGCATCACCAGCATTCCTACACTTAATACAGCACCAATCCCGTGCGTAATGGCGTTCGCTATTTCTTCGCGTCTTGAAAACGTGTGCGTCATCATTAGTTTTTCAGCCCCAATAAATTCATGTTGCTTTTTATTATACGCCTTAGTGAATATTTAATAAACAACAAGGTTTATATAATGAGAAGTAAGGGGTATAAAAAATAGACTGAAAACCCTTCAGTAAAAGGTTTGTCGGAATTTGCAGGTCGAGATTTATCCAGATGTATGTTACTATATTTACTGGTTAACCAAAGCGTCTTTCTGCTCCTTCAGTTGCAAGAGAAAAAGGAGAGAACAAGTTTATGGTAAGTTTAGAAAAAGAAGCATTAGTTATTCCAAAAGTATCCGAGTTAATGATTTCTTCTGAAAAAGTAGCTCATGTCCAAGTCGGCAATCCATTGGAGCACGCTTTGCTGGTTCTGGTAAAGACCGGCTATTCTTCTATTCCTGTTTTAGATCCGACCTTTAAATTTAAAGGAGTCATCAGTAAGTCGAAGATTTTAGAAGAAACCCTAGGCATTGAAGAATTTGAATTAAACCGTTTATCTGATATTCAAGTAAAAGAAGTGATGGATAAGGATTTTCCATATCTCCATCATGAAGACAGTATGATTGACGCTTTGCATAAGTTAATTGATTTCCCTTTTGTCTGTGTAATTGACGATGATGGTGAATTTGATGGAATTGTCACCCGCCGCACCATTCTGAAACAGTTCAGTAAGCATTATCACGAGACTTTTAAATGGACATAAACAAGAGACTATAAATAACAGCTATGATAAAATAGAGGGCATCATACCGGTGCCTTCTATTTTTTTATGGTTCAGGTCAAGTAAATCTACGAGATGATTTTTCAATAAAGCTCGCGATACAGGAAGACTCAGTTTCGAGATAAAATTGGGTCCGTTACTCTAAGTGGAAGAGGGATGGTGGGGAAATAACTCGTCTTGTTCCATCACCCAGAAACTCGAGACATAAGCCGTTCATCAACGGACGGAAAGACCACCGTCCTTTTGATGCTCGGCTTATGCTGGTCGTGTTTTTCGGGGCGATTCCACATTTGAACACTTTCCTATGGCCCTTCGTCGTACAGGGGCGGAAAGCGAATCGTCCCCCGGAGGACCTTTCTTGTAAATCAATATCTCGAAACTGAGTCATACTCAATCCGTCCTGATAGCAAAAGATACATTTTATGAATAATTAACTATGCGTCTAATAGAGTCTTTTGTAAAATTAAAGGCAGGTTGCCGGTGACGCATTGTTTTCCTGAAAACTTTTCTCTTCACAGGCATAAAATTGAATCTTCCAATAGAACGGATTATTAATGAAGTGAATGAATCTTTGATTACGGAAGCAACGTTTAATCTAGTGTACGGTTTAAAAGGTGGATGTCCGCATGACAAAGGAAAAGAGAAGAAATCGTGGTCTCGTATTAGCTTCCATTATGATGGCGATGTTTCTGGCTGCTATCGAAGCAACGATCGTGTCGACAGCCATGCCGAGCATTGTGGCTGATCTCGGGGGATTTAGTTTATACAGCTGGGTATTTTCAGCTTATTTATTAACAAATGCTGCGACAGTATTATTGTTTGGACGCTTATCTGATATATTTGGCCGAAAACCGATTTTTATGATGGGAATCAGCTTATTTTTAATTGGCGCGGTAACCTCTGCGCTTTCTCCTTCGATGGAAGTATTAATCGTGGCCAGACTAATTCAGGGGTTCGGGGCCGGAGCCTTAATGCCAATAGCAACAACGATCGTCGGGGATATTTACACAAAGGAAGAACGAGCGAAAATCCAAGGTTACCTGACCAGTGTGTGGGGGATTTCAGCAGTGACAGGTCCAGCTCTGGGCGGATTTTTTGTAGATGTACTCAGCTGGCCGTATGTTTTTTGGATGAACGTTCCTCTCGGCCTGTTGGCTTTAATTGGTGTCATTTTTTTCTTCCATGAAGATGTTTCTGAAGAAAAAAGACCGATTGATGTGGCTGGTTCTTTCTGGGTGGTCATTACGATCAGTACACTCATGATTATTCTTGTTGAGGGAGGAGTAGGCATCCCCTGGAAATCATGGGTTATGTTCGCTTTATCAATTGCCTCTATTACCAGTTTTACTATTTTCTACCTTGTGGAAAGAAAAGCACGCGAGCCGATGATGCCTTTTCATATTTGGAAGTACCAGTCCATCCGCTATGCGAATTTAACCTCCCTGACGACAGGTATGATTCTTATGGGAGTTACTAGTTACCTTCCTGCGTTTGTACAGGGAGTTATGGAGCAGTCAGCTACTGTGGCAGGTTTCACCTTGACGGCTATGTCGATCGGCTGGCCTATTGCTTCCACCCTTGCCGGACGGCTTGTGCTCAGAATAGGCTTCCGTCCGACTTCGATCCTCGGCGGAGTATCTCTCATTATAGGTGCTTCATTATTTTCAGTATTAACGCCTGATAAAGGTCCATTATTCGCTGCAATTGGTTCTCTGTTCATTGGAATAGGCATGGGGCTCTCATCAACTTCCTTTATCGTCTCTATTCAAAACACGGTAGATTGGAAGACAAGAGGCATAGCGACAGCAACGAACATGTTTATGCGGACTATAGGCAGTGCGATTGGTGCTGCTTTGCTCGGAGGCCTGTTGAACAGCCGGATTAATGCAGCGATTGAGCAGTCGGGTTTATCTGATCAATTTACAGTAGATTCCACGAATTTACTTTTACGGGAAAGCGGGAGGAATGAGTTAGGCAAACGAGCCCTGGAAGTGTTACAATCAGGACTAACTTCAGGACTGCATGTGGTATATATAGGAATACTCATACTGGCAGTCATCAGTTTTATATTAATTTTGCGACTTCCAAAAAAAGAAATTTGATATCATCCTTACTGCTTTGATAAAGTAAAGGGTGAAAGAATTACATAAAAGGAGGAGTTTAACTTGAATCAAATGGATGCTAATGAAATTATTTCATTTATTTCAAACAGTGAAAAATCTACACCAGTTAAAGTATATGTAAAGGGTGACCAGCTTGAGAGTCTGGATTTTGGAGAACAAGTGCAAGACTTTGTTTCTGGACAATCCGGAGTCATATTCGGGGAGTGGAAAGTGATTCAGCCTCTTCTTGAAAAATACAGTAGTGAAATTAAGGATTATGTCATTGAAAATGACCGTAGAAATTCAGCTATTCCGCTTCTTGATCTGAAAAAAGTGAACGCGCGTATTGAACCAGGAGCAGTTATCCGTGACCAAGTAGAAATTGGAGACGGAGCCGTGATCATGCTTGGTGCTATGATTAATATCGGATCTGTTGTAGGAGAAGGCACCATGATTGATATGAATGTCGTTCTTGGAGGCCGTGCTACGGTAGGGAAGAATTGTCACATCGGAGCCGGTGCCGTACTAGCTGGAGTTATTGAGCCACCTTCTGCAAGTCCTGTTGTAGTGGAGGATGGCGTAGTTATCGGAGCAAATGCTGTTATTCTTGAAGGTGTCACGGTCGGTGAAGGTGCTGTTGTAGCTGCCGGCTCAATCGTTACCGCCGATGTAGAACCTAATACTCTTGTAGCGGGAACACCAGCTAAGAAAATTAAAGATATCGATGACCAGACAAAATCGAAAACAGAAATTAAACAAGAACTTCGTAAATTAGATCAATAAGTACGAATGAGGCCTTGCTGAAGCAGCAAGGCCTTTCTTATAAGGAGGGTACCCCGTGGAACTAGAACAATTAATTGAAGTAAGACGAAATCTTCATCAGATCCCTGAACTTGGTTTTCAAGAGGAAAAAACGCAGAACTTCTTATTGAATTACATCAAACAGCTCCCTCAGGAGGCTCTGACCGTTGAAACATGGAAGACCGGCATATTTGTCAAAGTAGAAGGAAAGATTGGTAAGAAAACGATTGGCTATCGTGCAGACATTGATGGTTTACCTTTAAATGAAGAAACAGGCTTCGACTTCCGTTCTGTCCATGAAGGAAGGATGCACGCCTGCGGTCATGATTTTCATATGACGATTGCTTTAGGCGCCTTGACGAGGCTCGCTTCAGAGCCAGCAGATCACAATGTGGTATTTTTATTCCAACCGGCAGAAGAAGGTCCGGGAGGGGCAGAACCTATGCTTCAGGCTGATTTTCTAACACAGTATAAACCTGACACCATATTTGCGTTGCACATTGCTCCGGAGCTCCCGGTAGGATCGGTATCAACAAAACCCGGACTGCTTTTTGCGAATACTAGTGAATTATTTATTGACTTCAAAGGCACAGGTGGCCATGCAGCTTTTCCTCATATGGCGAAGGATATGGTCGTTGCAGGCAGTACATTTGTCACTCATCTACAGCAAATCGTTGCCCGTCGAGTTGACCCGCTCGACAGCGCGGTTATAACTATAGGTAAAATGGAAGCGGGAACCGTACAAAATATTATTGCCCAGGAAGCGAGACTGGAGGGAACGATCCGCACTCTGACACCAGAATCGATGGATCAGGTGAAAGCTGAAATTGAAAAACTGGCCAGAGGGTTTGAAATAAGCAACGACTGCCACATTTCTATTCAATACGGATCGAATTACTATCAGGTCTATAATGATACAGAAGCTGTCCAGGGCTTCAGACATACAGTAAACAGCTCTTCTTACGATTTTCAAGACGCGAACATGGCTATGACAGGAGAAGACTTCGGATACATGCTGAAGGAAATTCCAGGTTTTATGTTTTGGCTTGGAGTGGATTCTAAAGCCGGGCTGCATCAATCAAAATTAAATCCGAAAGAAGAGGCTCTCCTTGTAGGAGTGAACCTGGTGGAGAGTCATATTAGAAACGTGTAAAGGAAATGGATGCATACCCATCTGCCTTCAGTAAACAATAATAGATGGTTGTTAAAACAAGGCAGGGAGAGGTGGATGGTAATGAAAAGAATAGGTATTGAAGAGAATCTAAGTGATATACGTTCCGCTCTTCAGCAAAAAGGGTATGAGTTGGTTGAGATGAAAAAACAGGAGGATGCGGCGAGCTGTGACTGCTGTGTTATTTCCGGGCAGGACCGCAACGTAATGGGAATCATGGATGCCGAGACTAAAGCTTCTGTCATCGATGCTCATGGGAAAACTGCGGATGAAGTTTGTCAGGAAGTTGATGCTCGTTTCTCCTAAGAAACAGATGGAGGTTTTTACCTCCAGTACATAGAACAGGGAGAGTTGCATTATGGAATCGACGTTGAAACTATTAGCCGTAGCTGTTTTGATCATCCTCACAGCTTTTTTTGTGGCCAGCGAATTTGCGATTGTAAAAGTCAGGAAAACGCGTGTAGAAGCAAAAGCTGCAGAAGGAAATAAAAAAGCGAAAAGTTCCTTGCGCGTGCTGAACAATCTGGATTATTATTTGTCAGCCTGTCAGCTGGGTATTACGATTACCGCTTTAGGACTCGGGTGGCTTGGAGAGCCCACGCTTGTGATTCTGCTCGATCCTCTAATCGGTAATTTCAATTTACCATCCGGGATCACTCATACGATTTCCTTTGCTATATCTTTCTTCATTATTACATTTTTGCATGTAGTGCTCGGTGAACTTGCCCCTAAAACCGTAGCGATTCAAAAAGCGGAATCCATCACACTTCTTCTTGCCAGACCTTTGATGCTGTACAGTAAACTTATGTATCCATTTATTTGGCTGCTTAATGGCTCTGCCAATGTGCTGGTTCGTCTGTTTGGTTTCCAGACGGCTAACGAGTCAGAGGAAGTCCATTCAGAAGATGAATTGAGGCACATTTTAACGCAAAGCTATCAAAAAGGAGAGATCAACCGGTCCGAGTACACCTACGTGGATCGGATTTTTGAATTCGATAACCGGACGGCGAAAGAAATAATGATTCCACGGACAGAAATGGCTGTGATTGATATCAATCATTCCTTGAAGAGTATTTTGCGAGCGATGAAACATGAGCGGTACACACGTTATCCAGTAGTAGATGGAGATAAGGACCAGGTGATTGGCCTTATTCATATGAAAGAATTCTTTTATGAGGATGTCGAAGAACAGGATTCGATCCATTCTTTCATACGTCCAGTTATGAAAGTGTTTGAAAATGTACCGATTCATGATCTGCTTGTGAAAATGCAGAAGGATCGCACCCATATGGTCGTACTGATGGATGAATATGGCGGTACGTCCGGCATTGTAACCGTAGAGGATATTCTCGAAGAAATCGTGGGGGAGATTCGGGATGAATTTGATCATGAAGAAGAGCGGGAAATTAAGCGTCTGAAAAATGGACACTTCCTTCTGGAAGGGAAAACATCCATTCAGGATATCAATGAGTTCTTTGAATTAAATTTAGACCATGAAGATATTGATACGATTTCCGGCTGGATTTATACCCGAGATTATGAGGCCAAGGAAGGAACTATTGTAGCTCAAGATAAATTACAGTTTAAAATCGTGGATATGGAAGACGGACAAATTAAAAAAGTGGAAGCATGGGAAGATACCCAATAAAAATAGCCCGGGTTTCCCCGGGCCGGTTTTAGAGAGAGCGATTAATCGTTCTCTTTTTTCGTTACATATACTTGATGCGGATAAGGAATTTCTATACCGGCTTGATCGAGAGCTTCTTTCATGGCTTTCCTCAAGTCTCTCTCTACAGCCCACTGTTCCATGTTTTCCGTTTTTCCTAATATGCGGATGACCACATCGGAAGAACCCAGGCTTTGAACGCCAAGAACACTTGGACCTTCTTTAAACCGCTCATCCATGGCGAATTCGTCAGCTACTTCTTTTAGCACAGTCATGGCCTGATCAATGTTCTCATCATAACCAATACCGATATCCACCAGTGCACGCATGTTTCCGCGGGAGTGATTGGCTACGCCTGAAATGTTCCGGTTGGGGATAAAATTCAGTGTCCCATCGAAACTACGAAGCAGCGTGGTACGTATTCCTACTTCCTCAACCACTCCGTCATATCCACCAGCCGTTACATAATCTCCAACTTCAACCTGGCGCTCTGACAATATGAAAAAGCCTGTCACCACATCGGAAACCAGCCCTTGAGCACCAAACCCAATCGCAAGACCCACAATTCCGGCTCCAGCGAGCAGCGGTCCGATTTCGATCGTAAGCGCACTTAACAGCATGACGATGAAAATAAAAGTAAGGGAATAGGAAAAAATATTAATAGCCAGTTTTTCAAGCGTCTGACTCCGTCCATTTGATAATTTCCGCTGATTGCTCATCCGTTTCATTGCCGCGCCAATAGCTTTTTTACCAAGCGGCTTCACAATAGCAAAGGCAATAAGTAAAAGGAGTATCTTCAGCCCTCCGGTGATGATATTCTCCACGACAACGGAAGGATTGAATTTAAAACCTTCTTCAAATATATTCATTTTACGACTCCTTTCTCCAAAAACTTACTAGGGTTCCTATATAGGATATCGGAAAGTCCAGAATCATTTCAATTATTATTTCGTTTTTAAATGATTGGTTGGGATTTTAATGGGGGATGGGCGTATAGTTTTACTTTTCCCATCAACTATTGTTTAATGAGAAACGTAGTGGTACATACTATTGGTAAGAAAAAGTGTAAGTCATTCGAGGACAATAGATTAAATTAATTATTAGTTAACATTGACTATAATTAGTGTTCTCGTTATACTGAATGTTGTGAAAAAATAACGAAATTTTCAAATTATTTTCGGAGGGATTCAAATGGCAGATCGTATGGTAGCCAAGCAAGCACCACGCTTTGAAATGGATGCAGTACTTCCAAACAAAGAATTCGGTAAAGTTTCACTGGAAGAGAACATGAAGAACGACAAATGGACAGTCCTTTTCTTCTACCCTATGGACTTCACATTTGTATGCCCTACAGAAATTACAGCTCTATCCGATCGTTTCGATGAATTCGAAGATCTGGATGCAGAAGTAATCGGGGTATCTACAGATACCATTCACACCCACCTTGCGTGGATCAATACTTCCCGCGAAGATAATGGTCTTGGTGACCTTGAATATCATTTAGCGGCAGATACCAATCATCAGGTATCTAAAGACTACGGTGTACTGATTGAAGAAGAAGGTGTTGCTCTACGTGGCCTGTTCATCATCAGTCCTGAAGGTGAACTGCAGTACCAAGTGGTTAACCACAATAATATCGGGCGTGATGTAGACGAAACACTTCGAGTCCTGCAGGCACTTCAAACCGGCGGACTATGCCCGGCTAACTGGAAGCCAGGTCAAGAAACTCTATAAGTTCCCTTTACTAAATGAACGAAAGATTAAGGGTCTAACATGTCAGGTGTTAGACCCTTTTCCATCCTAAAGAAAGAAGAGGAGGATTTAAATATGCGTTTAAGAACACCAATGCCAGAATTGCCAGAAGCAACGACATGGTATAATAGCGAACCATTAACGAAAGAGGATTTAATCGGGAACAAACCGACGTTAATTCACTTTTGGTCAGTCAGCTGCGGACTATGTAAAGAAGCGATGCCCAATGTTAATGAATTCCGTGATGAGTATAGTAATGATTTAAACGTTATTGCTGTTCATATGCCGCGTTCAGAAAAAGATCTCGATTTAGATCAAATTCAGGAAGTAGCAAAAGAGCATGGCATTACTCAGCCGATATACGTTGATAACCGCCACGCTCTTACTGACGCATTTGATAATCAGTACGTGCCCGCTTATTATGTATTTGATGAAGAAGGAAATCTCCGTCACTTTCAAGCTGGAGGCGGCGGAATGAAAATGCTTCGTAAACGTGTGAACCGCGTTCTTGGGCTTAACCAGAAATAAGGAATGACAAGAAAGCAATTCCCATATACCTATGGGGATTGCTTTTTTTACGTTAGGGCAAGTTGTAAAGCTAATATGACCATTGTCACTGGCTGAATGATTCAAACTGGCAGAAATTTTTAAAAATTGGGACGTAATGGTGGCATTTTATTTCGATACCCGATATATTTATAATTACGTTAAAAATATTTGGAGGAGGGGGATTATGGAGACTTTTAAAAAATTGAAGCAGTTTTACTGGCCCTATCGTAAGTACTTTTTCTTATCGGTATTGTCCTTGATTTTCGTTGCCGGAATAACGGTTGTTTATCCAGTCATACTGCAAAAAACGATAGATGAGGTAATCCGGGGTGGAGAGTATAATTTAATTCCATACATTTGCGGCATTTTTATTTTGTTAATGATTGTGAAGGGAATTGCGACTTATTTTCATCAATACTTAGGAGAATATTTTGGAATTAGCTCCGTCTTCACTTTGAGGGATGAGTTATATAAAAAGCTGCAGCGTCTATCCTTTAAATATTACGATAATGCGAAGACGGGAGACTTAATGTCACGTTTAACGGCTGACGTAGAAGGATTTCGTTTCTTTCTATCTTTTGGTTTTTCGGAACTGATTCGTATTACCTTGCTAATTGTGATCAGTTTAAGCGTTATGTTTTATTACTCCATTCCTCTTGCTCTCGTGACGATGGCGGCCATGCCGTTTTTAGCTGTTGTTGTTTACAGCTTTGATCGTAAAGTACACCCTGCTTTTCGGCGGATACGGAAGTCGTTTGGAAAACTGAATACGCGAGTACAGGAAAATATCAGCGGCATGAATACGGTGAAATCACTGTCCAGAGAAAGTTTTGAAATCGGAAGGTTTTCGGATCGGAGTGAAGACTATCGATCGAAGTATATTACAACTTCAAATATATGGGCACGTTTCTTTCCGCTAATGGAATTTATCGGTAACGTTTGTGTCGTTGCTTTGCTTGCGTACGGAGGTTTCTTAGTCATTAACGGATCACTTCAGTTAGGGGAGTTGGTCGCCTTTTTCAGTCTTGTCTGGTACATTCTAGGACCGCTTATGAACTTAGGGTTCGTCATCAACCTGTTCTCCCAATCAAAAGCTTCTGGAGAACGCTTACTTGAGATTCTGGAAGCAGAGGAGGATATCAAGGAAAAAGAAGATCCCATTGTTGAAGATCGACTACAGGGTCATGTAACGTTTGAAGACGTGACGTTAACTTATACAAAAGACGATGATTCAGCTCTAAAACATATTACCTTCGATGCGCCTCCAGGTAAAACTATCGGTTTAATCGGGGCAACGGGTGCAGGTAAAAGCAGTATAACGCAACTGATTACCAGGTTTTATGAACCTGAGAAAGGCCGTGTTTTACTCGATGGTGCTCCGGTTCAAGAATATGGGCTGAAGACCCTCAGGAAAAATATAGGATTTGTTCTGCAGGAATCTTTCTTATTTTCCACTACGATTAAAGAAAATATATCTTACGGAAATCCAGATGCTACGATTGAAGATGTGATGGATGCAGCCAAACGGGCGCAGGCCCACGACTTCATCATGGAAATGCCGGAGGGTTATGACACCTTGCTTGGGGAACGAGGTATGGGGCTTTCAGGAGGACAGAAGCAGCGGATTGCGATTGCAAGAGCTATCTTGATTGATCCTTCCGTCCTTATTTTGGACGATGCCACTTCAGCCGTTGATATGGAAACAGAGTTCCAAATTCAAAAGGCGCTGCAAGAGGTCATGAAAGGAAGGACGACCTTCATTATTGCCCACCGTATTTCTTCGTTAAAACATGCGGATGAAATTCTCGTATTGGAAGACGGGGAAGTGAAAGAGCGAGGTATTCATGATGAACTTGTTCATAACGGCGGTCCGTATCAGAGGATCTACGATATCCAGTATCAGGATAAAGAAAAAATACTCAATGCTTCTAACGCTTAAAGAAGGGGGGAGAACCAGGTGGCAAAAAAACCGAAACATAAACCTGTTACGAATAAACATTTAAATCGTTTTAAATATACACAGGACCAGGCAGTTGAAAAACCCTTTAACTGGTCGCAAATGTGGAGACTGTTGCGTTATGTGAAGCCTTATTCTAAAACTTTGCTTCCGATTTCAATCATTGCGATGCTTGTATCAACGATCGTCCGTCTAGTTGTGCCAATTTTAATTGGTCGAGTAGCCATTGATAAAGCTATTGGCAATAGTAATACAAATCTGTTAATTCAACTCGTTGTCGGTATTTCTATTCTTTATCTACTTAGTTATATTGCAAATACACTGCGAATCAAGTATGTAAATATTTTAGGTCAGAATGTGATTTATGACCTTCGGCAGCACTTATTCTCACACGTACAGCGGCTTTCTCACAAATTCTTTGATTCAAGATCAGCAGGTTCCATTCTAGTAAGAATAATGAATGATATAAACTCTCTACAGGAATTGTTTACGAATGGAATTATTAACTTGCTCATGGATGTTGTCATGCTTACTGGGATTATCGGAATCCTGTTCTGGATGAGTCCTAAGCTTGCATTAGCCATACTTGTGATTATGCCGCTGATGTTCTATATCTCAACCAAGCTGCGCCGCAATATCAGGCGCTCCTGGCAGGATGTGCGGATTCAGCAGTCTCGTCTGAATTCTCATTTGAACGAGAGCATTCAGGGAATTCGAATTACGCAATCTTTTTCACAGGAAAGAGAAAATGCGGAGTACTTCGATGGCATAAACACCGATAATTTTCAGTCCTGGAATACAGCAACTAGAAAAAGTGCGATGTTCCGCCCGTTTGTAGAGATGAGTAATGCGATAGGAACCGTTATCCTTATTTCTTTCGGTGCCTATCTAATCCTGAGTGGAGACATATCCATTGGTAAATTTGTCTCCTTTGCCTTTTTCCTGGGTATGTTCTGGGAGCCAATTTCAAGACTTGGCATGATGTACAATCAAATGCTCATGGCAATGGCCTCCTCGGAAAGGATTTTCGAATTTCTGGATGAACAGCCCAATGTAGAAGAAAAGACAAATGCGGTTGAGCTGAAAGACATGAAAGGTCATATAGAATTTGACCATGTGCAATTTGCTTATGATGAAAAACGGATCGCTCTCCATGATATTAATTTAGAAATGAAACAGGGAGAGACGGTGGCTCTGGTCGGGCACACCGGATCCGGGAAATCGACCATTGCGAATTTAATCAGCCGTTTCTACGATCCAACAAAAGGAGCGGTTAAAATTGACGGAGTCGATTTACAGGATGCGACTATTGATAGTGTGCGCCAGCAAATCAGTGTAGTGCTGCAGGATACCTTTATCTTCTCCGGCACCATTCTTGAGAAT
The DNA here is from genome assembly GCF_900113125.1 of Halobacillus alkaliphilus. GTDB lineage: Bacteria > Bacillota > Bacilli > Bacillales > Halobacillaceae > Halobacillus > Halobacillus alkaliphilus. Next base: position 37,462 of record NZ_FOOG01000037.1, read on the forward strand.
ATCCGCTTTGGTCGTCCAACTGCCAGTGATGAAGAAGTGAAAGAAGCGGCTAAAGTGGTAGGAGCGGAAGATTTTATCAACCGTTTAAGTGAGGGATATGAGACAGAAGTAGAAGAGCGAGGTAGTATTTTATCGGCTGGGGAAAAGCAGCTGCTTTCTTTCGCCCGCGCTTTACTTGCCGATCCGCGAATTTTAATTTTGGATGAAGCTACCGCAAGCATCGATACCGAAACGGAAGTGCGTATTCAGAAAGCCCTCCGTAAACTATTAAACGGTCGAACAGCCATTATTATTGCTCACCGGTTGTCCACGATCCGTGAAGCGGACAATATTTATGTGCTGGAAAATGGGCGCATACTCGAGAACGGTTCACACGATGAATTAATGGATCAAAAAGGTGAGTATTATGAATTAGTGAAAGCCCAGTTCCAAATGCTTGATGCCATCTAGGATCTGGATTCAACCATATCCATATTTCTTTACGAAATGCACTGTTAAACTTCCGTATTGATTTTAAGGTAAAGCTCTCGTTTCTGTAAGACTCAGTTTCGAGATATCTAGTGAGAGAGTTAGGTCCTGCGGGGAACGACTCGCTTTCCGTGGGCATGTGTTGAGCCTCCTCAAGCTAATGCTTTCCGGGGTCTCACCGATCATGTTTATCCCACAGGAGTCTCCCCGTTCCCCTCCGGACCTGGCCAAATCAGAGACTCGAAACGGCTTAAGATATCTTCTTGATGAGTAAAAAGAGCATGGGAATATGAGGCTGCTTTCATGCTATAAAGATGTGGAATAGCCTGTCAGGTAAGCATGTAAGACCAGTTAAGAGGGAGAGCATTCTCTCTTATATAAGCGTCCGTTATTCTCGCTCGGCTGGGTTGGTGGGGAAATGGCGCATACCCGTCAAGCTAAGCTCTACAATTTCGTAACTCCCTTATAAACGTTACTCTTTTAGATGAAATTTCTAAAGGAGG
>NZ_FOOG01000038.1 GCF_900113125.1 Halobacillus alkaliphilus
TTCCGTGGTCTTCACCCGCATGCCCGGGGTTCGACTTCTCCTTGTCCTGCATGCGCAGGGGCTCTTGACGAAGCGGCAGGATTCACTTGATGTTACGATCTGTTCGTTTGCTGATCCAGGGCTCTAACCTTAAGATTTCTCTACCAGTTACCTGTCAGCTACCGAGCGTCTTGGCACTTACTCGGATTGGACTTTCACCAATAAGCAATTAACGGCTTGCTAGGCACGCGGCATGTGGTGAGCTTCCTCGGGCTTAACAGCCCTGCGGGATCTCACCGATCATGTTCATCCCGCAGGAGTCTTCGCCGTTCCCCTCCGCCCCTTTGCGATCATGAAGCTCGAAATTCTCTGCATAAACGCCTTCCAATGAACCAGGATCATCTATGGTCCATAGTGGTTTTTACGTGTGTTTAAGTGTTAGAACCCCCGTACTATAAGTATTTGAGGCAGGTGCAGCACGGTTCCTTTCTGATATAGCAGGGTCCGTTCGCAGCATTATAAGTTGGGTTGGTGGGGAAATGGCGAGACTCCCGTGGGAGAAGGAGCTAGGCGAGACCCCGCAGAGAGTGTTATGAACTGACCCCTTAAAATTGGACACATTCATTAAAATTATTACGCCGATTCTTGAAAGCGGGCTCGATAGGAAATGGGGCTTATTCTGAGCTTCGATTTGATGCGTTTATGATTATAATAATGGACATATTCCTCTAATTCTTGTTTGAAATGGGCCACACTTTCAAATTCTCTTAAATAAAGAAATTCCGATTTCATGATGCCGAAAAAGTTCTCCATAACGGCGTTATCATGACAATTCCCTTTTCTGGACATGCTTTGGGTAACTTGATGGTCTTTCAATTTCTTTCTATAGGGAGCCATTTGGTAATGCCATCCCTGGTCGGAGTGCATAACCAGTTCATCCGATGGATGAAGGCGTTCAAATGCTTGGTCTAACATGTTGTCCACCAAGGAATAGGTGGGTCTGGAACCAATCGTGTACGTGATGATTTCTCCATTGAATAGATCTAAGACAGGGGAAAGATAAAGCTTCTCGCCAAATAGCTTGAACTCCGTAATGTCGGTCACCCATTTCTGATTCGGTTGATCCGCCTTGAAATTCCGATTTAAGATGTTTGGAGCCGTTTGACCAACTTTCCCTTTATAAGAACGATATTTCTTCATTTTCACCGTAGACTGAAGCCCCAGTTCTTTCATAAGACGATAGACTTTTTTATGGTTCACTTCATAACCGAGATTACGAAGCTCATTTTCAATACGGCGATAGCCGTAGCGACCTTTATGTTCATTAAAAATGGAGGTGATAAGCTCCTTTAATGGTCGGTCTGTTTCTGGCTCGAGTTGCTTTTCTTTCCAATGGTAATAGGTACTTCTAGGGATATCAGCTATTTCCGTCAGCTGTTTAACGGGAAAATGGAACCTTAACTCATCGATTACTTGCGCTTGTTCTTCTTTCGAGATGCTTTCTTTTTTTGAGCTAAGGTCTCTAACTTTTTTAAGTATTCATTTTCCATCCGTAAGCGTTCATTCTCTTTCTTCAAGGCTTCATAAGCATCCTTTGAATCTTCTTTCTTCTTATGAGATGTCATCTGGGTTGGCCCCTTCCTTGTAGATTCAAGGGCTTCTTTTCCGCCTTCCAGCCACTTCTTACGCCATCGGCGTACCATGGAGAAATCAGGGATGTGAAACATAGCAGAAGCTTCTCGAATCGAATATTCTTCTTCCTCTATACGTTGAATTACTTTCAGTTTAAAGGCAGCTGAATAGTTTGTATAGGGGAAGTCGAAGGCTTCACTACCATGATATTCGGCTAATTTCACCCAATAACGGATGGAAGAACTATCCACTCCCAACTCTTTTTCTAAGTCACGGGAACTGACATTTTCCGTGAGATAACGTTGGACGATCAGGTACTTTTCTTGAGAAGTAAGTTTAGACATATGTTGGGTTCCTCCTAAGTTTCATAAGGTGTCCAACATTTGGGGGTCATTACAGTTAACGACTGAGGAGGCTTGCCAGTTCCCCCACAGGAAAGCGAGTTATTTCCCCACCAGCCCTTATCCATCCAACGTAACGGACCCATTTATCACTTCATGACGTTTTCAATCGCTTGTTTATGAGCTTCTACCGTACGTTTAAGATCTTCTTCACTATGGGCCGTAGAGAGAGAATAGCGATTGAGAGGTTTAGTATAGATCCCCAGATTTAATAATTCATAATCCAGCTCTTTACGTAAGGAAGTATCTGCTTTCTTTAAATCACGGTAATTTTTAATAGAATCATCAGCCAGAATAATATTAAAGATACTCCCCAAGCCCACCGTCTGCATCGGGATGTTATAAGCTTGATACAATTCTTCCAGTTCGTTTCTGAGGCGGTTGGTTTTATCAAATAATTCTTCCAACGTGCGGTCTTTTTCCAATAGTTCAATAGTGGCCAGACCGGAAGCCAAAACGGTAGGATGACCATTATAGGTGCCACTATGGAATAAAGTATCATGCTTTGCTCGCTGATCTGCCCCTGCTGTTAAGATATCTCTCGAACCAGCTGGAGAAAGAATATCCATAATTTCTTTTTTTCCACCTATCGCACCTACGGGAAATCCTCCACCAAGTACTTTTCCAAGTGCTGTAAGATCCGGGGTTACCCCATAGCTTTCTTGAGCTCCACCAAGACCTAACCGAAAACCCGTTTTAACTTCATCAAAAATTAACAGGATACCAAGTTCTTCCGTCAGATCTCTTACCCCTTCTATAAATGTTTGATCAGCAGGTATGAAGCCTCCCTGTACCGGTTCCAAGATGATTGCAGACACTTCATCGGCTCTTTGTCTTAAAATCTTCTCAGTGGCATCTAAATCGTTAAATGGAAGCACTACTGTATTCTCTTGATAGTAATCAGGAATTCCTAAAGACTCGGGTACAGCATTTGGCGAAGTTGGATCCCCAGCTGCTCCGTGATCTGGATTCACACTCATGAGTACCTGATCGTAACCGCCGTGATAGTGCCCTTCAAACTTGGCGATTTTTGACTTACCGGCATAGGCCATAGCGGCTCTAATCGCAAGCATGGTAGCCTCAAGCCCTGAGTTGGTAAAGCGCACCATTTCAATACTGGGATATAAAGATACCAGCTTCTCAGCCATGACTGTTTCGAGTCGGTGAGGTGTTCCGAAAATCGTAGTTCCCGCTTCTCTCATCTGTTCCATAGCCGCCTCAAAAACCGCCGGGTGTCCATGCCCTGCAATTAAAGCTCCATAACTTAGTAAATAATCAATATATTCATTTTGATCCACATCATAGAGCTTACTTCCGTTCCCCTTCTCCATAACGATTGGATGAGGGTCTATATGCTTTATGTTAGCCGTGACTCCTCCTGGGATCACTTCTTGTGCTTTTTCATGCAGGTCTCTGGACGTTGCTGTGTTGTTTGATATATATTCCTGCCTATTCAATGCTACTCCTCCTGTAATTGTTAATTTCAAGCAATAATAACATAATATTGACAAGACAAAAATAAGGTATAAAAAAACCAGCTCCTCATTTTTAAGGAGCTGGTTTTTTATTAAAACGTGCATCTTTTACTCATTGTCCTAGACAGCAAGCTATCCTCTTTTAGCACCTCGACCTCCACGTTTGGATTCCGTGTGCTTTTTCAGTGATGCTAGACGCTCGTCGCTATCCTTCATAAACCTGTTCATCTTCTGTTCGAAAGATTCAGCCGGTTTACGAGGCTTTTGAGGACGACGACTCTGGCTTTGTTGGCTTTCTTTCGCTTTTTTGATGGACAAACCAATTTTCCCATCATCTCCAACATTAATGACTTTCACTTCCACCTCATCGCCCTGGCTTAAGTGTTCATTAATGTCTTTTACATAGTTGTCGGCAACTTCACTAATGTGAACGAGACCGGTCTTCCCCTCCGGGAGTTCAACGAACGCTCCAAAATTAGTGATACCTGTTACCTTACCCTTCAGCTTGCTGCCTACTTCAATTGACATAAAAAAAATGCTCCTCCTTAAAATTTCGATAAAAATATCCTTCTTACATATTATATATAAGCTTTGAAAAGGGTGTCAATATGAAGGGTCTTCATTCGGCATTTTAAATATGATTTCGCCCTCTTTTGAATAGAAATAATTGGTTCTGGCAATTTGCAGAACGTATTCTTCATCATTCAATAGCTTGATTTCCTCATTCAAATCTTTTTGTTCTTTTTCCAACGTGCTCATTTCCTGTTGAAGCTCTTCGTACTTCTGGTGCTTTTCCGCGTACAGCGACTGTTGGTTGACGTGGTAAATCACCATAGAGCCAGCAACGATCATCACTAAAAGGGCAAACATGACAAGACGGCGAACTAGTCGCTTTTTCTTTTTCTGATGTCTTTCCATGTACGCATCGTAGTGCTTCATGTATGTAGAATCTAAGCGAGCTACTGACTCCGATTGTGTTTTTGCCATTTGCGTTCGTCCTCCTTTACTTACGGAATTTTTTAAACCAATTGATCCCTATATTCTTGATTTTATCCAAAAACCCTGCTAAACGCCTTAAGTAATTTCTCGTGTTTTTCGGCAATAATCGCCAAATCAATCGAAAAACAACCTTAATCGGATAAAATGTGACAAGAAATAATAAGAATATACCTTTTAAAAGTATCTTAAAAATACCAATAAGTAAAGTGATAATTAGGAAGAAGATGGATTTTAACGGAATAAAAATTAAATGGAAGAATATTTTCTTTAGGCCACGTAAAATAGAGGTAACCACCCGTATCCATACTTCAAGCATCTTCATGTAACTCGCTTGAAGTATGGCGCGATAAGCTGCGTACCCGCATAACACCGCTAAAAATACATAGACACGCAGTTCCCCGTAATTAGCTAAATATAAAAGATAAAAAAGAAAAGCAGCTTGAAAAATCCAGAAGGTGAGCTGATAAATGATTTCAAACCAGCTCTTCTTATTCCTTCTATGGAAAAGACGTTCAAATGTGTCTAAAGAAGCACCTATAAATATTCCCCCAGCTATCATCAAAAGGATGGTAACAAATTGGGTTGTAAGCGTCATTTGAAGAGCTTGCTAAATAATCCTTTAGCTTTCTCCCCTTGATGCTCGTCCAAGTAAGACATGTCATATATTTTCCCTTTAATTGATACAAGACCTGAGTCCAGATCTAAATTTTTCATTTGGAGATTCTGGCCTCTGACCACTAAGTAACCCATGGAAGTCTGGAGAAGAAATTCCTCGCTATCAAAACTGTCGACTTCTTTCACGCCTGAGATTTCTATGTTTCTTCTGTTCCATATTTTCACATTATGCTCGACCTGCGGCTGATTGCGCAAGTTCTGGTTTTTATCGTAACCTTCCATCTGTACCGCCTCCTTCTCTAGTACAAGCTATGAGAAGAAAGGGGCATTTAGAACGTGGAAAGTCAGTCAGAAAAGAAGTTTGGATTTCTAGATTGAAAACACACAGCCCTGCTGAATCCTTGTTATGAAAGAAAAGCTCCCGTTTGTGTAAGACTTGATTTCGAGATATTTGAAGAGAGGGAAGTTCCTTCGGGGGAAGATTTCGCTTTCCGTGGGCATGTGGTAAGCTTCCTCAGGCTTCGCCTTCCGGGATCTTACCAATCATGTTCATCCCACAGGAGTCTTCATCGTCCCCCTACGGACCTTGCCAAATATGGAGTTCGAAATCCTCTTCGAAGGTAACTGCTAAATGAAGCTCGTTAACCTGGGATCGATGCTAGATTTTTAGCGTATTCAAGTATATAAACCCCGTTATATTAGCATTTAAGGCAGCTCCAGGACGCTTACCTCTTTTATAGAAGGGGCCGTTATTCTCCTATGGCCGAGGTGGCGAAGGAAACAAGGAGACTCCCGCGGGAGAAGGAGCTAGGCAAGACCCCACAGGGAGTGAACGACCGAGGCTCATGGTAAAAGGAGGATCGACTAATGTCGCCACGTCCTGTGGCAATGTCGATCGACCCTACGTCGTGTAGAGCTGCAGGAAAGTGTTCAAATGTGTAATCATCCCGAAAGACACGACCAGCATAAGCCGACCATCAAAAGGATGGCGGTTTTCAATCCGTTGATGAGCGGCTTATGTCTAGAGTGTTTGGGTGAGGGAACAAGACGAGTTGTTTCCGTAGCCAGCCCCTCTCTATATGAGCAAGGGACCCGCGTTATCTCGAAATCGAGTATTCAACAATCCGGTCCTATTGTTGAATAAGCCTGTAATGTAAACTCAACAAAAAGTTTCTCCGAGCTAAAAAGCAACAAACCACTGCGTGATTATGCAGTGGTTTGTTGTTTCATTATTTGACTGGTTCTTCTTTTTTGATTTCATACAGAGACGCCGCTTCATTTTTATTTACATTTTCCTTAAGCGACTTAATCTCAATGGTTAAAATCTTTTGCCCGAATTGAATGGTTAACTCGTCCCCAATATCTACATTGCTTGAGGCTTTACTTTGATTTCCATTGATGCTGATACGGCCTTGATCTGCGATTTCCTTTGCCAGGGTCCGTCTTTTAATCAGTCGGGAAATTTTCATAAATTTATCTAAGCGCATCATCTATTCCGCTCCTTTATGCTTTAGTTTAGCATCTACCCATAATTGCTCCAGCTCTTCTAAATCATAATCAGCTAAGGACTTTCCGCCCGTTTCCGCGGTTTGCTCCATTGAGAAGAGTCTGGTTCTAAATTTCTGATTCGTACGCTGCAGGGCATTTTCACTATTTATTCCATAGTGCCTGCCTAAATTCGCAATGGCAAACAGCCAGTCTCCAAATTCTTTCTCCATCTCTTCCTGATCTTTGTGCAGACGTGCTTCCTGGAACTCTTCCCACTCTTCTTTTACTTTTTCAATAACAGGTTCTGGAGAGTCCCAGTCAAAACCAACTTTAGCGGCTTTCTTCTGCAATTCCTCTGCCTGTAAAAGCCCCGGAAAACTCGCCGGTACTGATTCTAGAATAGAGACTGGTTTCGTACCCTTCTCTTCCATCTTAATTGTCTCCCAATTGGTAACTACCTCTTCAGCATTCTCAGCTGTTGCTTCATCAAATACATGAGGATGACGACGAATCATTTTTTCTGTTATCGATACTATTACGTCATCGACGGTGAAAAATCCTTCATCTTCTCCAATCTGACTATGAAGCATCACTTGCAGAAGAACATCTCCTAATTCTTCAACCATGTGTTCATCATCCTGCCTGTTTACAGCATCGATGAATTCATAAGCTTCTTCTATCAAATATTTACGAAGCGATTCGTGGGTTTGCTTACGATCCCACGGACAGCCTTCCGGACTACGCAGGATTCGGATAATTTCCCTCAAACGAGCAAATTGATGATTGAGTTTTTGCTTTTCTACTGGAGGCACATAAACGCTGGTTAAATTGTTGACCTTAATGCTCCGGTCTAAATCTGCCAGAGGCACCGTGGCGAGTTTCTCTTCCTTACTGCCAGCTGCTGTAACCACTGTAACTGGATATTCAGGAGGTAAGTCTTCAAGCAGCGTTAACTTCACTTCAGAAGCCACTCCAGCGTCAGAAACCTGACATAGAATGATGTGGTTGCGGAACTGAATCTCTTCCCGCTTCAAATCCGTTGCGTCTAAAAACTGCAATCCTTCAATCGGGTCGATTTCCAGTGATGAAAATGCAGCATCCAGATAACTGTGACCGCCTTCTATGTGAAGGTCGACTTTTCCTTGTTTTCTTTTTTCAATTAATAGTTGTACCGTTTTTTCCGCAAGCATCGGGTGACCCGGCACCACATAAACCATATCCTGATGCTCTGCTGCTTCCATAAGCTTCCGGACAATTTCTTTATATACGTCTTCAAACTGTGCTTTTTCTTCATAAACATGGTCAAAGCTGGCAAAATGCAGGCCTTCTTTTTTTAATTCCTGAAGCACAGGATGATCGGAGGTGCGGACGAAAATCTCCTGGTTTTCCTTCTGTAACAAACGATATATTCCAAGGGGCAATTGATTCAGGTCGCCTGCCCCAAGACCTACGACAGTAATTCTATTCATTGTTTCATCCCTTTCGGAAGTAATCGGATCAACCATTTATAAAAAGGCAGGACTTTTACTTCATAGCTGAAAAAGGCCCCGAGTCGGAGCAGTAGTATAAAATATACACCGGCTCCTGCTGCCGTTAATGTTAACGTATAAACCAACAGTCCAAGCCGGCTGGACTCAAAAATGTCGTATCCAGCTATACTGGTGACTGCAGTCAGCAATCCTGCCATTCCTGTTAAAGCGGCAAGTATAGCCACCCAGGGTAATCCTGCCCATTTTCTTATTGAGTAATCTTTCCCTAAGATTACGATATTTCCAAATAAAACAAAAGCGGCAGCTATTATCGTAGCAAAAGCGGCCCCTTTTAATTCATAAACGGGAATCAGCCACGCGTTCATAAGATATTTAATGAATACTCCGCATATGACAATAACCGCTGTCTGACTGACATAACCCAGTCCCTGAAGTACAGAAGAGGTAGTGATGGAAACCGAACTAAAAAGAATAACAAGCATTAATATTCTAAGAGGTCCTGTTCCTTCCGTATCTTGGAAGAACAAAGCGTTAATGGATGGGAACAAAACAATTAATCCGACTGCAGCCCCTAATGCGATGATTAAACTGAATTTGGTTGAGGCAAACACGTACCTTTCAACTTCTGTCCGGTTTTTCATAAAACGTGTTCTCGTAACGGATGGAATTACAGCTAACGCCACTGAAGAAGCAAGAACAGTCCCCAGTTGAATCAGAGGCTGACCGCGATCAAAAATACCCTTCCAGATTCGAGCCGCTTCCAAATCCACTCCCGCCTGGCGCAGACCCGGGATCAGTGTTAAAGCATCAACCATCTGAAAAGACAATAAAAGCATGTAATTAAAACAGATAAACAGACCGTAAAAGAAAATAGGTTTTATGTATGAAAAGGATGAAGACCAACGTTTGAAAGTCCATTTATGTGAATTCTTAAAATAAGCTGCCAGCACCATGAAAGCTCCCACAGCTCCCAAGAACGAAGCAGCGGATGCTCCAATTCCAATGGCATACATACTTCCCCGCTTCATCACCAAAACAGCTGTCACAATGATGATGGTGACTCGTATGATCTGTTCTGTTACCTGCGAAACGGCTGTCTGTTTCATTTGATTGATTCCTTGAAAAACTCCGCGAAACAATGAAACAAAAGGAACGATTAGAAACACACAAAAAGCAGATCTTAAAGATGGGATAAGCTTTTCGTCACCCATTATATCTGCTATCAATGGAGCCTGTGTAAAGCCTACTATAAAAATACTTCCGCATATCCCCATCAGCCAGCAAAAGACAGGAAGATAGAAGGAAGGTACGGAAAGAGAACGCTTTTCTTCCGTGATTTCCGAAACAAGTTTAGAAATAGCAGCAGGAAATCCATAAAGTGATAATACAATAGCGACTCCAAGAATTGGGTAAACTTGCTGGTAAATATAGAAACCCAAATCTCCGGTTATATTTTGAAGAGGCACTCGATAGCCTGCGCTAAGTATTTTACTCAGAAGTCCAGCAACCGTTAATATAAATGCACCCTTCAGCACAGAGGGTGAGGAATGATTGCTCATAGCTTTACCTTTCTTATTTGTATGATAGTAAACGAGTCCATTATATCATACAAAAAGGTCAGATCCTTTACCTATACGGACCTGACCCTTCACCTATTCCATTTGCTTCGCTAAAAAATTGGCTGCTATTTGGACTGCTTTATTTGATCCTTCTTCGATAGGTGAACCTTCTTTATTGAAAGCTGCTACACAACCGATGGGATCTCCCTGGGCGATTATAGGATGAATGATATAAGAAATGACATCTTCTTCTTGGCCGCGGGTAAACTCTATCGGTGCTGGGTGTTTTTCATAACTCATTGTTCTTGTGTCCATCACCTGCTCAATTTTTGAACCGATGGATCGGTTCAGGTAATCTTTTTTCGTTACACCAGCTACGGCTATATACTCATCTCGGTCACAAATCATTACAGGGACTTCTAAGGCTTCACTAAGAGCTTCTGCATATTCCTTCGCAAAATCACCAAGCTCACTGATGGGCGAGTATTTCTTTAAAATAACCTCACCTTCGCGGTCCACAAAAATCTCCAGAGGGTCTCCTTCACGAATCCTTAACGTGCGGCGAATTTCTTTTGGAATAACCACACGCCCAAGATCATCAATACGGCGTACAATACCAGTTGCTTTCATTCTTATGCTGCCTCCCTTTCTGTGATGATATTCCTGTTATTATCCTTTTGAAGCGCATGGAGAATAAGCGGGTGATTAAGGATAGTATGGTACAGCATAAAAAACCTATACACCCTTGGTATGGATTTTTTTATAATAATTCCGTTTTCTTGCAAATTTTAACTTGAAGATTCCTGAAAGAGCGCACAAAAAAAGAGACCTTCCTGCTTTAGAAGGCCTCTTTTCTAGTTAAGCTGTAGTCGTTTCACGAATCATGGATGGAAGTTGACTTAAGAACTCCTCGACGATCTCATACCGCTTGGCCTGCGGCTGACGATCCCATTTGAAGGTGACTTTTAACTGGTTGTCTTCCGTGCCTAACTGTACGATACGACCATATTTATTGGCGTACTCAAACAGCTTCGCTCCGTCTATCAGCTGGCTTTGGTCTGCATCCATGACCATTTCAAGCTTCCTTTTCTTCTCCGTGATGGATTCAATTCGTGCCTGTTTAGCAAAGAGACGAATGGAAGTAGCCCTGAATAAGTTCTCCACCTCTTCCGGATAATCTCCAAAGCGATCGATCAACTCATCACGTAAATCATGCACGTCTTCTACAGACTCCACTGCCTGGAATTGTTTATACATATCAATCTTCTGCTTTTCATCCTGAATATAGGTGCCAGGAATATAAGCATCCATCATCATATCCAATTCTGGCTGGAACGGCTGCACGGCTTCCGGTTCTTTCCCTTGTCTTTTCGCTTCAATAGCATCCTTCAGCATTTGAGAGTACATATCAAACCCGACGGAATCAATAAATCCGTGCTGTTGAGAACCAAGTAAATTACCTGCTCCTCGGATGGAAAGATCTCGCATGGCGATTTTAAAACCTGAGCCTAATTCAGTAAATTCTTTAATAGCCTGGAGACGTTTTTCCGCTACCTCGGTCAGTACTTTATCCCGTTGGTAGGTAAAGTAAGCGTAAGCCACGCGGTTCGAACGGCCTACGCGACCGCGAAGTTGGTAAAGCTGGCTTAACCCCATACGATCCGCATCGTAAACAATAAGCGTATTCACATTAGGAATATCGACTCCTGTTTCGATGATGGTGGTACTCACAAGTACATCACTTTCTCCTTCCAAGAAGGAAAACATGACATTCTCAAGCTCCGTTTCATTCATTTGCCCATGCGCAAACGATACTCGGGCTTCGGGGACGAGCGCAGCGATTTCCTGAGCCATCCTTTCGATATTTTCCACACGGTTAAACAAGAAAAAGACTTGCCCGCCGCGCGCCATTTCTCTTTCAATTGCTTCCCGCAGGAAAATTGGGTTATATTCCAGGACATACGTTTGAATAGGAAAACGATTCGCAGGTGGCGTTTCAATAACCGATAAATCGCGGACGCCGAGCATCGACATATGAAGCGTTCGAGGAATTGGAGTAGCTGTTAATGTCAGAACATCCACATTATGCTTCAGCTGTTTGATTTTTTCTTTGTGCTTCACGCCAAACCTCTGCTCTTCGTCTACAATCAGCAGCCCCAGATCTTTAAATTGTACATCCTTAGAAAGAATCCGGTGGGTGCCCACGATAATATCCACCAATCCTTTTCTAAGCCTGTCTGTCGTTTCTTTTTGCTGCTTGCGTGTACGGAAGCGGCTCATTAACCCCAGATTAATGCCAAATCCTTGGAAACGTTCCTGAAGAGTTTCATAATGCTGCTGAGCCAATATGGTGGTAGGTACAAGGATCGCTACTTGCTTACCTTCATAGATCGCTTTAAAGGCGGCGCGGATCGCTACCTCCGTTTTACCGTATCCGACATCCCCGCATAACAAGCGGTCCATAGGTCGAATACGTTCCATATCTTCCTTAATTTCTTCTATACAACGCACCTGGTCCTCGGTTTCTTCATAAGGAAAAGCGATCTCAAAATCTTTTTGCATTTCGCCATCCTTACTGAACGCGTGACCTTTAGAAGCTTCCCGCTCTGCGTAGAGCTGAATTAAGTCATCGGCTATATCCTCTACTGAAGATTGAACCTTACGCTTGACTTTATTCCACTCACTGCCACCGAGCTTGTATATTTTAGGCTCTTTCCCTTCAGAACCCACATATTTTTGAATAAGATCAATCTGATCAATCGGGACATACAGCTTATCATTACCTGAATAATTAACCATTAGAAAATCTTTATGATTGCCATTCATCTCAAGTGTTTCTATACCTAAGTATTTACCAATCCCGTGATTAGCGTGGACGATATAGTCTCCCACTTTAAGCTCCTGATAATTCTTGATGCGTTCAGCATTGGAAAGCTTCTGCTTACGTTTAGGCTTGGCTGTACGAGTTTTAAACAGTTCATTTTCGGTGAGAACAGCCAATTTATGCATAGGCCATTCAAAGCCGCTGCTGATATTCCCGATGACAATTGTCGGCTTCACTAATGGCAGCTTAACGTCTGATTTAGAGATATCAGCTTCCATCTCATAATCCTCTAAAACCGCCTGGATCTTTTCGCTGCGGTTGTGATCAGGAGCCAGAATAATAACCGAATAATCCTGCTTCTGCCACCGCTCCATTTCATTCTTCAATAAATTCATCTGCCCGTGAAATTGCTGCATTTGACGGCTTGAAATATTGACTACATTCTGAGGGTGAGTATTTGGAATATGACGCATGAATACGGACATATATAGTGTAGGATGCTTCATCTTGGCCCACGTGTCCTGCCAGTCAAAAGAGATATTCAAGTCGCGGACCGTCTGGTTTGCTTCTAATAAGCTTTGATGCCATTCCGCTTCTTCTTGGTCAAGACGGTTAGCGGTTTCTTGAATACGGCTCATCTCGTCTAGAACCATCAATCCATTCTCAGGAAGATAGTCTAGAAGACTTACAGATTCTTCATAAAAATAACCAATGTATTTATACATCTCCTGGAAACGTTCCTGATCTTTCAAACGGTCCAGGTCATGCTCAATCACAGTGTTCAAGGTTTCTTTTGCATCCGCTTTCGTTAACTTTTTCAGGGAATGGCTGAGAGCATTTTCCAAGCGATGATACGCCCTCGTAAAGTCTTCCTTATGGAGCAGTAATTCCGTGGCAGGCCCTACCGTAACTTCATTCAGTTTATCGTGCGACCGCTGGGTTTCCGAATCAAACGTCCGAATCGAATCTACTTCGGTATCAAACAGTTCAATCCGGTAAGGAAATTCTGCCGTTAACGGATAAATATCAAAGATTCCCCCACGCAGGGAGAACTCTCCCGGGGTAGCTACCATCTCTGTACGCTCATACCCCATACTTACCAGCTGCTCCAAATACGTGTTCAGCTCAATATCTTCCCCAACACGAAAAGGGAGCTGATTATGCTCCCAGTAGTATTTTGGCGGCATGATGCGTTTTAGAGCAGCTACAGGGACAATAAGAATCCCTTTATCTTGCTTCAGCCAGTTGCTCAAGGCCTCAATTCTCTGACTTCTTAATTCAGGACTTGCAATCGCAATTTCAGAGGCGATCAGTTCGTTTACGGGATATAATTGAACCTGGCCCTCCTCGGTCAGTTCTTGCATGTCATCATACAACTGCTGAGCTTGAATCAATTGATGGGTAACAAGCAGGACAGGACGGTCCAATGATTCCTTAAGCAAGGAGATCATTAAACTCCGTGATGATCCAGACAATCCTGCAACCATTTGTTCCTTCATCCCTGATTCAAAGCCCTCTATGATTGAACGGACATCATCCTGGGGATATAAGTAATCTTTAATTCCTTGCATAACGAACTCCTCCACCATCAAGGCCTACCGCTTCAAAAGGTCCGCTCTTGATTTAATGAATAAAAAAATCTAACTCATGATAATGTGGATGTTGATCCAAGGTTTCTTTACATGAATCGCAGATTGTACGAATATTTAAATCACCGTTAGCGTGCATATGAACCATTTGCTGATGATCTTCTTCGTTTAATAAGTCTAAACCCAATTGGGATACATCCACATGTTTCGCATCTAATTCACCCACTTGACGCTGACAGTGCCGGCAATAATAACGAATTTTCATTTCCATCCTCCTTCAAAGCTGATGGTCATTAGTTTTGCCGGCTTGTATTAAGCTTATACTAAACAAGGTAAGACTTAATTATTTACTACGCATTAAAATCATTCATGACTTCA
Source organism: Halobacillus alkaliphilus (assembly GCF_900113125.1). Taxonomy (GTDB): domain Bacteria; phylum Bacillota; class Bacilli; order Bacillales; family Halobacillaceae; genus Halobacillus; species Halobacillus alkaliphilus. The sequence continues at coordinate 14,430 of NZ_FOOG01000038.1, forward strand.
TTAAAAGGCTGAGTCATCCACGCTTCACACGCTTTCACAGCAGCGTCTATACTTTCCGATACGGCGCCCTGTTCCTGTTTAGTAAACGTTCCAAGAACATAGTCCACAACGGAAACAGGGCCGTCCGGCCGGCCTACCCCTACACGTAAACGGTTAAATTCCTTTGTACCTAAATGGTCAATAATGTTACGAATACCATTATGCCCACCGTGTCCGCCTTTTTTACGCAGACGTATTTTTCCTGGAGGAAGATCCAGATCATCATACACGACGAGAATATCGTCTGCTTCCAGATCGAAAAAATTCATGAACTGAACCAGCGATTCCCCGGACAAATTCATAAACGTCTGAGGTTTTAATAGGAGAATTTTTTCACCATTTACATGTTCTGTTGTATATATCCCACGAAATTTCGTCTGTTCCAGGGACCATTGATTTTGCTTGACTAACTCATCAAGAATCATAAACCCGATGTTATGACGCGTTTTTGCATATTTCTTACCTGGGTTTCCCAGACCTACTATACACTTCATTGCAAACTTCCTTTATCCATCATAATCTTGCTCTCCTTAGTATAACAAAGGTTGCTTAAAAATAATGTCAGTTTGTATCGACCCTGAAAAACACCCCTTAGGAATACCGCTTTAACATAGAAAAAAGGCGGGCCTTTTGGCCACGCCCTTTGTTCATCTCAGGATTATTCTTTATCTTCTGTTTCTTCATCCTGATCCTCATCATCACTTTTCTCATTGATGACTTCCGGCTCAGCATCTTCATCAGCGATTTCAGGCTCTTCCGGTACTTCTTCCGGAGGAGTAACAGCAACGATCGTGGTATCTGGATCTTCCGTGATTTCATATCCACGGGAAGATGTAATATCACTTACCAGAATGCTGTCACCAATGTTCAATTCAGAAACATCAATTAGAATTTCCTCAGGAATGTTAGCCGGCTTCGCACGAACAGCCAGATCATAAAGCGGCTGCTGAAGGACGCCGCCTTCTTTACTTCCTGCTGCTTCCCCTTCAAGGTGAACAGGTACTTCAACGTCCATTTCCTGGCTCATGTCCACGATATAGAAGTCCGCATGGATTAACTCATCTTTTAGAGGGTCAATCTGATATTCGTGCAGCATAACATCTACACTGTCTTTACCTTCTATATCAAGGGAAATGATGGCGTTCTTACCTTCATCACGTACTGTTTTAAGCAATTCGATGCTGTTAACAGAAACAGTGATTGATTCTTTATCTTTCCCGTAAACTACGCTTGGTACGTTACCTTCTTGTCGCAATTCACGTGTCACTGATTGTTTTAATTCGTTTCTTTGAGATGCTTTTAATGAAATAGACAAATTACTCAACCTCCAATAATATACCAGTCATCTGGTCTTTTTCCCGTTTCGCTCAAACGTTAAACCTATTTTCTCATAAACTTCTTAATCAAACAAGCTACTGATGGATTGACGTTCATGAACACGAATAATCGCTTCACTGATTAAACCGGCAACGGATAGTTCAGTGATTTTTTCGCTTGCTTTATCTTCACCAAGAGGGATGGTATTCGTAACGACCAGTTCTTTAATTTTAGAACTGTCAATGCGATCAATAGCAGGACCGGACAGTACAGGGTGAGTACAGCACGCGTACACTTCTGTAGCCCCGTTTTCCACTAATGCATTAGCCGCTAAAGTAATCGTCCCAGCTGTATCAATAATATCATCAATGATAATCGCCGTTTTTCCTTCAATATTTCCAACGATATTCATAACTTCAGAAACATTCGGACGAGGGCGTCGTTTATCAATAATGGCGATTGGTGCTTTTAAGCGATCGGCCATTTTGCGAGCACGCGTTACACCGCCGTGATCTGGTGAAACGATAACCACATCTTCAAAGTTCTTCTCTTCAAAGTAATCCGATAGAATCGGAACTCCTACTAAATGGTCAATAGGAAGGTTGAAGAACCCTTGAATTTGAGGAGCATGAAGGTCCAGCATAAGGACGCGGGAAGCTCCAGCTGTTTCCAGAAGATCCGCTACCAGCTTCGCCGTAATTGGTTCACGTGCACGGGCTTTACGATCCTGACGTGCGTAACCATAATAAGGCATGACGATGTTAATCGTTCTGGCTGAAGCACGCTTCAAGGCATCAATCATAATCAGGAGTTCCATGATATGTTCGTTTACAGGTTCACTCGTAGATTGCACAATGTACACATCACAGCCGCGGATACTCTCTTCAATATTAATTTGAATTTCTCCATCGCTAAAGCTTGTTACCGTACACTTCCCTAATTCCACCCCGATATTTTCAGCAATTTCCTTTGCCAATTCAGGATTGGAGTTCAGTGAGAATACTTTCAGTTTTGAATCCTTATATCCAGTTGCCATGGATTGAACCCTCCGTTACTCTTTTTTATTCGATTTCATTTTTGCAGCGTAACCTTCTTTATTGGTCTGTCTCGCTCTAGCGATAGATAAAGCTTCAGCAGGGACATCTTCATTAATCGTAGAACCCGCTGCTACGTAAGCGCCTTTTCCGACAGTTACAGGTGCTACTAAATTAGAGTTGCAGCCTATGAAGGCATCATCCTGAATCGTGGTTAAGTGTTTATTATGCCCATCATAATTCACAGTTATTGTACCACAACCGATATTCACTCCATCTCCAACCTCTGCATCCCCGATGTAACTGAGATGGGAAGCTTTACTTCCGCTTCCGAATGAAGCTTTTTTAACTTCAACAAAGTTACCTACTTTTACTTCATCGCCAAGCGAAGAAGCCGGCCGGATGTGAGCGTAGGGTCCTACCTGCACGCGCTCACCAATGTGACTGTCAGCTGCCACACTTTGTTTAATAACTGTGCCTTTCCCGACAAAACAATTCGTCAACGATGAATGAGGACCTACTACTGCATCCTCCTCGATAATTGTGTTCCCTTCAATGATACAGCCAGGCTCTATGACAACATCGCGGTTGATTTGTACGTCCGGACCGATGTACGTCTGATCAGGATCAACAATCGTAACGCCATTTCTCATATGCTGCTCATTAATACGCTGCTTCATTAATTTTTCTGCTTTTGATAACGCCACCCGATCGTTTACTCCAAGTGACTCTGAGAAATCAGGGGTTTGATAAGCACTGATCTTATCGGATTCGTTCTTAAGGATTTCAATGACGTCAGGCAGATAATATTCACCTTGAGCATTATCATTTGCCACGTTTTGTAACGCTTCAAAAAGCTTCTGGTTATCAAAGCAGTAAGTACCTGTATTGATTTCCTGGATAGCTTTTTCTTCCTCAGAAGCGTCTTTTTGCTCTACAATTCGCTCTACTTGCGCGTTGCCGCCTCTAATTACACGTCCGTAGCCTGATGGATCATCTGCATGGGCTGTAAGTATAGTAGCTTGAGCATTTTGTTCATCATGATGATCCAGCAGCTTCTGCAGCGTCTCGGCTGTTAATAAAGGGGTGTCTCCGCACACAACAACGGTTGTTCCTTCTTTATCAGCCAGAATATCCTCAGCCTTTAAAACCGCATGGCCTGTCCCCAGTTGTTCTTCCTGAATGACATAATGGCTGTCCTCACCCAGTTGATGCTGAACTTTCTCAGCTCCAAATCCAACGACCGTAATTAATTCATTAAGTTCCAGTGTATTTAGTTGATCAACGACGTGCTGAACCATAGGTTTGCCACACACAGGATGCAAAACCTTATATAGTTTTGATTTCATGCGAGTGCCTTGGCCTGCTGCCAGCACGACAGCATATCGGTTAGTCATGAACGTACCTCCATCCTATTTATCCATTATGAATAATATCTTAAAATCCTCTTTATTTCAACAATCCGTCCTTTTACAAAATAAGCTCTACAAAAAGAGTTTTTCCCTACCAAAAAGGAGTCTAACCTTATTTAAGGTTAGACCCCTTTATTCTTCGTAAGTATTAGGAAGCTCCGGCTTCTTCATATTCTACTTCTGATTGTTCCTCATCGCCAGCACGCTCGTAAGCTTCCAGTACAGCATCTTGAATTTTTCCACGTGTACCAGAATTAATCGGGTGTGCAATGTCTCTGAACTCTCCATCAGGAGTACGTTTACTAGGCATCGCTACAAACAATCCATTGTTACCATCAATCACCCGTATGTCGTGGACAACAAACTCCTGATCTAAGGTAATAGAAGCAATTGCTCGCATTCTTCCATCAGTATTCACGCGTCGCAGCCTTACGTCAGTTACTTCCATTATCATTCACCACCTTTTTTACAAAAGAACTTATGTATATAAATTCCACAAAACGGTAAAAATTCCTGCAACTTTTATAAAAAATTTCAATTTCCTTAATTTTTCTTTCAAACCAAAAAAGAAAGTCCCGAACTATGAAGTCAGGACTTTCTTGAGACACTATAAATAATTAAGAAGATTTCCAGGAATAACTTCAATGGAACCTTTACGGTCATCTGCATTCAGGATTTGAACAAGCGAAATGTAGTCATCCACCACTCGTTCTTCATCCTCATCTTCAGCTTCAGCTAAAACGCCAATGCCGACTACCTCAGCGTTGAATTCATTGAGAAGATTTTTCATTCCGCTGATCGTTCCTCCAGCTTTCATAAAATCATCTATGATACAAACTTTAGAGCCTTCTTTTAGAGATCGTTTTGTTAAAACCATGGTTTGAATCTTCCGCGTTGAGCCGGACACATAATTAATGCTAAGAGTAGATCCTTCAGTAACTTTAGGATCCCTTCGTGCAATTACGACCGGGACATTTAAATAAGAGGCAACGGCATAAGCAAGCGGAATGCCTTTTGTCGCGACCGTAATAATGGCATCAATATCTCTATCTCTAAATGCAGAAGCAAATAATCGCCCGATGCTTCTTGTTGCTTCGGGGTCTCCAAGGATGTCGCTCATAAACAAATAGCCTCCAGGTAAAAGCCGCTCTGGATCTTCTAATCGCCTGCAAAGCTGATGAACGAACTCTTCGCTGTACTCTTTAGAAAATGCCGGAATATATTTAACTCCTCCTGAAGCTCCAGAAACAGACTCTAAGTAACCAATACCTTCATGTTGAAACATTTTATTTATAATTCCTAAATCCTCACTAATTGAGGACTTAGCCGCATCATACTTCTCTGAGAAAAACGGCAGCGAAATCAATTCGCGTGGCCGATCAAGAATAAAATGAGTCATTGCAACCAACCGTTCACTTCTTTTCATTGGCAATACACCCCGAAATCCGAATATTAATAATAAATATATCAGATTTGTACGGGTTTTATCAAGTTCTTTCTTGATATCCGAGCATGCGAACGACGTACACTTCCGTACAGAAACCTTTTAAGCTGTTGTAAATCCTTTGAGCTCTGGCATCCGTATCGACCAAAGAAAAAACGGTTGGACCGCTGCCGCTCATTAATACCGCATCTGCTCCAGCCTGTCGCATCTGTTCTTTAATTTGCCCCACTTCTCTGTGAAGATTGAGGGTTACTCCTTCGAGCGTATTACCCACCTGCGCACAAATGGCATCAAAATCATAATCCATTAACGCTTCAATCATCGCATTGGTGTTGGGATGATGAGCATCAGCAAGGTTCAGATTCTGATAAACCGTCTGGGTAGACACACCGAGAGGAGGCTTAGCTAACACGACCCAGCAAGGTGGTGGAGCTGGAAGAGGCGTAACCTTTTCCCCCCTCCCCGTCGCATGTGCAGTTCCACCGTAAAGGCAGAAAGAAACATCAGAACCAATTTGAGCACCTAAAACGGCCAGTTCGTCCAGACTTTTGTTTAAGCCCCACAAACGGTTTACTCCTCGAAGTACAGCTGCTGCATCACTGCTCCCTCCTGCGAGACCAGCAGCTACCGGAATATTTTTCTCAATAAAAATACGCACGCCCTGTTTAACTGCATAGTGATCTTTCATTAGTTTAGCCGCCCGATAAGCAAGATTACGTTCATCATTCGGTACGAAACGACTTTCCGACTCTACACGTATGGAACCGTCCTCTAACGTGTTCAACTCAATCCGGTCAGCAAGGTCCACGGTGGTCATCACCATCTCGACTTCGTGGAACCCATCTTCACGTTTATGTAAGACGTCTAAAGACAAATTGATTTTAGCGGGAGCTTTCTCAAAAATTTGCATTCAAGCACCTCATCCTAACAGATTATCTTAAAGCATTGTACCATATTTTAAGGTGTTAGGGAGAGGACCTGAAAATTGCCTATCTCCTTCAGCAAGACTTTTGTAATCCCTGCGCTGATTTTAAAGAAAAGCTCCCATTACTACTCGATTTCGAGACATTTGTTGAGCCAGAGGTCCTTCGGGGGAAGATTTCGCTTTCCGCGGGCATGTGCTAAGTTCCCGCAGGGAGTGAAACGAGCGAGGAAGCTCGTGGTAAAAGGAGGATCGAGTAAGATCGCCACGTCCTGATCGACCCTACATCGTGTAGGGCGATAGGAAAGTGTTCAAATGTGGAATCGCCTCGAAAGACATGAGCGGCTTATGTCTCGAGTGTATGGGTGATGGAACAAGACGAGTTATTCCCCCACCAGTCCCCTCCTCATATCGTAATGGACCCAATTCATCTTGAAGTCGAGTCTTACAGTGTACGGCTATATTGTTGAATAAGTATTCTATGAAATCGACACAGGGCCAGATGTAAAAAAAAGCTCCTTGAAGCCTCTTTAGGCTTCAAGGAGCTATGATCTATTTTTGCTGTTCTCTTATCATCTGTTCTTGTGCTTTCTCTATCGCCCGTTTCACCATATTGCCGGCTTCGCGTGTTGTAATACCGCCCCAGCCGTCTTTTTGAACCTTGTCGTAAAACCCAAGTTCTTTCGCGATCTCTTCTTTAAACGAATCGGACATCATACCTCTTCGGCGCCCCATCGTCTTCAGCTCCTTTCGCAACCACTAAAGCTACGACAAGGTTAGTATATGGTTTTGTAATTAAGCTATTCGAGAAATGAATGGATGATCTAACAGCTGTTCCCATTTTATAAAAAACAAAAAGCAGCAAACGTGGAGTTTACTGCTCAAGAGCCAAGGTCTGTAAATCATCGAAATTCAGTTCTACAGTCTCGGTAAGAACATCGGCATAGCTATAGGATACACGTTCAAAAGCATTTTCTTCCTGGTCCAGTTCAACAATAAAAACGGCCGGGTATGTTTCAGCCAGAATTCCTGAGCGTTCAATCGTTTTACGACGTCCACCATTTGCTTTCAGGGTTAGACGTCTGCCAATTTGCCCTTCCAGGGATTGTTTGATTTCTACTAACGTTTTAGCCACTACACTCCACCTCACTGTTATTTATAATACCACACAGATTGGACAAAGTCAAATAAAACTATAAATTATACCAATATGTCAAAATCCATGTCAACATAAAAATTTTATAGATCTTCTCTGCTAGGTTATCCAATAACAGGAAAAATATGTGACTTTCTTCAAAAAATGAAAAAGACCTTGCTTTTTCTTTATCTTTAGGCAGGTCTTCTACATGTGTGGACCAAACACACGTTAATTTGAGTATATGAAACTTCTTGTGCAAATATAACTAACTGATGTCATTAGGAGGGATCTTCCGAATGCTCCGAATAAGGAATACCGATTCTCAGCAGACCGCGAGTCTCCACTCCACCGAGCCCCTTTTCTCCACTAATTGTATTTCGGATGACTTCCCAAATATTAATATGATCCATAAAGGAAGTATAAGCTACGCGCGCTGCAACATATACGGGATCAATTGCATGGATGTTAACCCTTGAAGGCGAACTGGCAAAATTAGCTCCCGCTCTGATTAAAGATTCAAAATGCGATTGACAGGCTCCTGCAAAGATAACCATCTGGTCAAAATTCGGATACTTCTGCCTTATATTCCTAACCGCCTCCACAAAAAAACGGGAGTGGCGATACGCTTCAAGCTCCCTTACAGAACCTTTAGCCTTTGAATAAGCATCATGTCCTGTAAGCACCACAATTTCAGGCTGGACTTTCTCTATAAGCCCCATTACCTGCTCCGGCATTTCTTTTTCATGCATATATTGGCCATGCACTTGTATTCCCAGCTCTTCATAAAGAGCAATACATTTCTTCAGGAAGAGGGGGTCTCCATCTATATGAAGCACGCGAGGAGGAATTTGAAAATATTTAGCATCCTTCCCTGTAGCATAACCACTCTCAGCTTGGGAATCCCGTTTCTCTTTTAGAAGCCGATAATCCTGTTTAAAGAGTCTGTAAGAAAAAGCTTCCTGTTCATCTACTTCTACTTTTCTTCTGTGGTATTCGTCTCCACTCACTTTTTCTAAATCCTCAAGGGGCGCATCCGCTTCTAAGCGGATATGTTCTCCCATGAGTTTAACAAGTGGTTTATCACAATTTTTCACACGAAAAATGATGTCATGCTGATACGACTTTCTTGTAACAAGATCTCCTTTTGTTATCATGCTTCACCCACCTCACAAAGAGCACTACTTTAGTGTATGTGAGTTTGGCTGCCCTGTGTCATTTAGATCGACTCTGAATAAAAAACATTTGCTAATCGAGCAAACTCTACCATCGTTAATGATTCACCACGGCGTCCTGGATCAATATCAGCTCTCTGCAGACGCTGTCGAATTTCTTCCTTATCCATTTTACCTTTAAAATGCCGGGCTAAGTTATTCATTAAAGTTTTGCGACGCTGGCCAAATGTTGCTCTGGCGATCTCAAAAAAGAAATTCTCATCTTCTACTTCAACAGGAGGCTGATCGCGCATTTTAAGATGAAGCACAGAAGAATCAACATTAGGCTGCGGCATAAACACGGTCTTAGGTACGTTCATGGATACATGAGCTTCGGTATAATATTGTACCGCTATAGAAAGAGAACCGTAGCTTTTTGTATTTGGTTCAGCGGCCATACGGTCAGCCACTTCTTTTTGGATCATCACAGTGATACTGTCAATCGGAAGTTGATCCATCAGCAGTTTCATTAAGATCGGAGTAGTAATGTAATAGGGAAGATTCGCTACGACGTGAATCTCCTGTCCTTCATGAAAGGTATTCTTAATAACACTTGTCACATCAGCTTCTAATATGTCCTGATTGATAATGTGTACATTATCGTAAGCACTGAGCGTATCTTCAAGAATAGGGAGCAGACGCTGGTCAATTTCAAAAGCAGCCACCCGATCAGCATGAATAGCCAGTTGTTCTGTAAGAGCTCCAATCCCTGGCCCAATTTCAATCGCTCCTACAGAATGGTCAATCCCTGCATGCTCGATTATGTTTTTCAATATATTTACATCTATTAAGAAATTTTGACCCAGACTTTTCTTGAAAGAAAATCCATACGTTTCTAATATTTCCTTTGTCCGCGTGGGTGTAGCGACTGCTTTATTATTCATTACTTTCCTCCTCTATGATACGCTGCATCGCCTCTTCTAATTGCTCTGCAGTGATTTGAAACATATTTAATCGGCGCAGCAACTGTTTCCCGTTGGTTTTGCCAATATGAAGTTCAATTCCTAATTTTTCTCTCCGTTTTCTTGCAGAAGGCCCTCCAATCAGGCCATAATCAATTAAATCCTCTTTGGTAATGTAACCTTCGGATAACTCCATTAGTTCATACACAGAGCCCAAAGCTTCCTGAATATCATCTACAGTGGCATGTTCAATTCCCACCCCTTTATCACGTTTGGCACGCGCCAAATGCTTAGGTAAAAAAGCATGCTTGCAGCCAGGTACGTATTGATCTACGATGTGTCGAATCCGCTCTCCAGGAAAATCAGGATCCGTAAAGATGATAACCCCTCGTTTAGCCTGAGCGTGGCTGATCTGCTCTAACACCTCTTCGTCAATAGCAGATCCATTGGTTTCAATGGTGTCGGCCTCCACGGCTTCTCGAATTCTTGCGGTATCATCTTTTCCCTCCACTACAATCACTTCTTTTATTTTCAACTTTATTTCCTCCCGTTTATTCACCTCAATTAATCTTTTCATAGCATACCACGAGTGTATAACGGAAAAAAAGCAGAGGACGGATGCCTCTGCTTAGTCCAGAACTTTGACCTTAACTTGCTGACGGCCGAAGCTCAGTGCTTGTTCCTTATAATGAAAGGTCTTTCTGTAACAATTGATCCTGTATTATGATTCAATACCAAAAAACTGAAGAGCGTTTGAAGTCGTCACTTCACTCACCTCTTCAAAGGTGATTCCTTTTAAATCAGCTATTTGTTCGGCTACAAGTTTTACGTATGCCGGCTCATTGCGCTTGCCTCGATTGGGATGAGGGGCAAGGAATGGGCAATCCGTTTCTACCAGCATGTGCTTCAAGTCTATCGCTTTAGCCACTTCTTTTGGCAGCTTGGCATTTTTAAAGGTGACCGGTCCCCCGAGAGAAATCATAAAGTTCATGTCTATACATTCCTGGGCCGTCTCAACCGGGCCGCTATAGCAATGCATGATTCCTCCTACTTCAGAAGCGTCTTCTTCTTTTAATAGTTCCACGATATCATCAGTCGCTTCACGATTATGAATAATAATGGGCATCTTCACTTTCTTAGCCAGACGGATTTGTTTTCGAAAGACCTCTTTCTGAACTTCTGCCGGAGACTTGTCCCAATGGTAATCCAGCCCCATTTCTCCTATTGCAACCACCTTAGGATGAGAGGAAAGTTCTTCAATCCAATCAAGCTCCTTGTCTGAGAAGTCAATAGCATCAACAGGGTGCCAGCCGACAGCCGCATAAATTTTCTCATGGCTTTCAGCAATTTCAATAGCTTTAGGGATCGTTTTATGATCAAAGCCAACGACCGTCATATACTCTACTCCCGCTTCATTGGCGCGTTGAATGGTAGCTTCCAAATCTTCCTCGAATTGATCCGCATTTAAGTGGACATGTGTATCAAAAAGCATAGAAATCCCCTTTCTTCTTCATTTGATAACAAAAAGGGAAAGCTTAGTCTGGCTCTCCCTTTCTGTCATTCCTTCAGTTATTTCACTTTAGTGCCATTGCTTAACGTCTGATCCACGGAAGCTAAGGACAGTGTTCCCTGATCATCTTCACCGGCTAGAATCATTCCTTGAGAAAGTTCGCCGCGAAGTTTCACAGGTTTCAAATTCGTGATGCAAATTACTTTTTTGCCAACCAGCTGTTCTGGAGTATAATGTTCAGCGATACCCGAAATGACCTGGCGTTTTTCATAACCAAGATCCAGCTGAATCTTTAATAGTTTATCCGTTTTTTTCACTGGCTCTGCCTTAACGACTTCAGCCACACGGAAATCAAGCTTCATGAAATCATCGATTGTGACTTCATCGGTTTCCGGCTTTGCTTCCTGCTCTTCTTCCTTTGGAGCAGCAGGCTTCTTCATCATATCCTTAATAATCTGTGTTTCTTCTTCGGCATCCAGACGAGGGAAAATCGGCTCTTCTTTCTGAACGGTCGTTCCCGCTTCAATCGCACCAAACTCGCTAAGACTCTGCCACGTTTTCTGCGCTTCTTCTTTTACACCAAGCTGTGTGAAAATACGTTCAGGAGTACGAGTTAAGAACGGCTGAAGCATAACTGCAATTTGGCGCAAGGACTCTGTCAGGTGGGCCATAACATTACCAAGACGATCTTTCTTACTTTCATCTTTAGCCAGGATCCACGGCTGCGTCTCATCAATATATTTATTCGTACGGCTGATAAACTTCCATAAATCAGAAAGAGCTACTGAGAACTCCATGTTCTCAAGAGCGTTCTCTACATTATGGCGGGTTTCAAGCGCAAGCTTTTCCAGACTCTGATCATATTCGTCTTCACCAAGGGTAAGTTCAGGAATTTGACCATCAAAGTATTTACTAACCATAGCTACCGTGCGATTTAGTAAATTCCCGAGGTCATTGGCCAGGTCATAGTTAGTCCGTTCTACGAATGCTTCCGGAGTGAAGACACCATCAGATCCAAATGGAACTTCACGAAGCAGGTAGTAACGAAGTGCATCGAGACCATAACGTTCACTTAGCTGGACAGGGTCTACAACATTCCCTTTAGATTTAGACATTTTTCCGTCTTTCATCAAAATCCAGCCATGGGCAAAGACTTTTTTCGGAAGCGGGAGATCGAGAGCCATGAGCATGATAGGCCAATAAATCGTGTGGAAGCGTACTATTTCCTTTCCTACAAGCTGAACATCAGCTGGCCAGAATTTCTGATAGCGCTCATCGTCTTCTGTATCGAACCCTAGAGCAGAAATATAGTTACTTAACGCATCAATCCACACATAAATAACGTGTTTTGCGTTACCAGGAACCTCTACTCCCCAGTCGAAAGTGGTTCGGGAAACGGCCAGGTCTTCGAGTCCCGGCTTAATGAAGTTATTAATCATTTCATTTTTTCGGCTCTCCGGCTGTATGAATGAAGGATTGTTTTCGTAGAATTCTAGCAATTGATCTACGTAATTACTCATTTTAAAGAAGTAGGATTCTTCTTTAACCTTTTCGACTGGACCGCCGCAATCTGGGCAGTGACCTTCATCAAGCTGACGTTCTGTGAAAAAGGATTCACAGGAAGTACAATACCAGCCTTCATATTCATCTAAATAGATATCGCCTTTTTTCATTAAGTAATCAAAGATTTTCGTAACGACTTCTTTGTGACGATCTTGCGTAGTACGAATAAAATCATCGTAAGAAATGTCGAGTTTATCCCATAAATCATTAATGCCGCTGACAATCTCATCCACGTAAACCTGGGGCTGCACCCCTTGTTCCTCTGCTTTACGCTGGATCTTCTGTCCATGCTCATCAGTACCGGTTAAGTACATGACTTCATATCCTTGCAATCGTTTATATCTTGCCATAGCATCACCGGCTACAGTCGTGTAAGCATGTCCGATATGAAGATTACCGCTAGGGTAATAAATCGGCGTAGTAATGTAAAAGGTCTTCTTTTCCTCAGGCATTATTTTCCCTCCTCTGAAATTCCAAGCTGTGTAAGCTTCTTTTCATTCATAATGGCTATTGTAACATTTTATCGATTTATCTACTTTATTTCCATTCCTAACATTAAAATATACCGAACGAATTGGATAACTGTCAAAAAAAAGTCAAGATTATACATTTCACATCTGTCATTACTTTGGTAAAATGAAGTGTAATCAAAATATGGTTATTTCAACCATTTTTGGTAGAGTAGAGAGTTTCTATTACTCACACAGGCCTGCTCACCTACTCAGTGACACTAACCCAAATACCCTCCAAGGTATATTAAAATGGAAATAAATTTGGGTTATAAGTAATTGACACGTTTGGGAATGGTTGGTACTATAATTGCGAGACATATGTCGAAACATGACGAAATAACTTTTGATTGAGGGGAGACAAAAAAATGAAATCTACAGGTATCGTACGTAAAGTTGACGAGTTAGGTCGTGTGGTAATTCCGATCGAACTACGTCGTACATTAGGAATCAATGAGAAGGACGCATTGGAAATTTATGTTGATGATGATCGCATCGTCCTTAAAAAGTACAAGCCTAACATGACTTGCCATGTTACGGGGGAAGTTTCTGATGAAAATATGAAACTAGCAAATGGCAATCTTGTGTTAAGTAAAGAAGGCGCACAAATTCTCTTGCAAGAACTGCAGCAAAATCTTAAATAGATAAATAAACAAAGAATGACGACATTGGTTAATAAAGAGAAAGAAACAACTAGACATATGTTGTAATATGAAATCCCTTACTGTTCACAGGCCTGGCAGTAAGGGATATCTTTATTCATGCACATGGTAAGCCTGGTACACCTCTCGCTTGGATAGTTTTCGATCCATGGATGTTTGTTTAATTGCCTGCTTGCTCTTCATCTGCTCTTTTTCCATGTAGTGTTCCACATGTTCAATAACGGATAAGTGTGTCCACCAGAATGGATCCTCTTCTTCCTCTTCAAAGGATGCCCCTTCAACAATGATGCAGAATTCCCCCCGTATTTCCTCTTTCGCAGACCATTCAAGGAGTTCTTCCAAGTTTCCTCTTACGAATTCTTCATACCTTTTTGATAGTTCCCTCGCGATCGTCGCTTTTCGATTTCCCAATTGTTCATGTGTATGGGAAAGCATTTCTTTTAAGCGGTGCGGTGATTCATAAAAGATTAAAGTGGCTTGTAAAGATTGCAGTTTTTCCAATTCTTCTATTCGGTCCTTTTTCTTACGTGGCAAAAAGCCACAAAAATAAAATTTTTCGGTAGAAATTCCAGAACCAGCTAGCGCAGGAAGAGCCGCATTTGCTCCGGGAAGCACAACCACAGGAATATCCTCTTCAACGCACTCTTTAACCAGATCTGACCCAGGGTCTGAGATTCCCGGCATACCGGCATCGCTGACTACAGCGAGCTGTTCACCGTTCCTCATGCGCTCGATCAGCTGAGGACCACGGCTTTGTTTATTATGTTCATGATAGCTGATTAATGGAGTTTGAATACTAAAGTGATTCATCAATTTTTTGGTATTTCTTGTATCCTCTGCTGCAATTCCAGCAACCTCATTTAGAGTTGAGACAGCTCTAAACGTCATATCTTCTAAATTACCTATAGGGGTAGGAACAACATATAAAGTTCCAGATTCTGATCCATCTTTATTATAGCTTTTCTGTATTTTCAACTTCGGTCTCTCCTTCCAATGTTTCAGTAATCCATTGTTCTTTTTTCACACGGGATAATTGCTTAATTCGATATTCCTGTTGCAAAGCTTCTCGTTTAGTTTCGAATGCTTTTGTATATTCAAGTTTAAAGGGACCCCGGCCGCGTGTGTACTTGGCGCCTTTTCCAAGCTCATGCTTTTTTAAACGCGCTTCCAGATTATTCGTGTAGCCTGTATAAAGCGATTGATCACTGCAGCGCAGAATATACACGATATGACTATTCCCCATACAGAATCTCCTTCAATTCAGAAGTGTATTCACCTTCGGAAGTAAGGGCATATAAAGGAGGCAGAATCTTAAGTCCTGGTTTGCCATCTCTGGTTCCTTCAATTAATAAAGTATTTGCTTCTTTTCCTTCCTTTGGATAAACGAGACGCATCCGCTTAGGCTCTAAGCGGTGTTTTCGAAATAGCTCTATGATCTCTACCATCCGCTCTGGGCGATGAACCATAGATACTTTACCTCCGGATTTAGCTAATCGGCTGCAAGCTTCTATAACCTCTTCAAGCGTACAATAAATCTCATGACGGGCAATTGCCAAATGTTCATTTATATTCCGCTCATCCATTTGAGGAGTAGGGAAATAAGGAGGATTACAGGTAACGAGGTCAAATTTTCGATTGCCGTATCGAGCGGGCATATCTTTTAGATCGCCACGAATCATGTCGAGCTGTGTGTCGAGTTTATTTAACTCAATATTCCGGCAAGCCATGTCATATAGTCTTTCCTGAATTTCCACACCGGTTATGGGTACTTCAGAACGGGTAGATAGAAATAAAGGAATGACGCCATTACCCGTACAAAGATCGAGAATTTTCCCTCTTGTTTTAGGCACATATGTAAAATCAGCCAGTAATACAGCATCAAGAGAAAAAGCAAATACCGTCGGACTTTGAATGATTCTCATATTTTGCTTTGCTAATAAAAAGTCAATTCGTTCGTCATCATATAGTTGTACCATCATGCTTGTTTCCTTTCTAACGTATGGAAGTTAATCAGATCTTCATTATTATAGATGTTCCTAATAAGCTTATCATTGACGTTTTTTATTTAATATTAAACTCAGTTAATTCTCCGTGTTAATTGTAAAAGAAAAGCTCCCATTAGTTGAATAATTGATTTCGAGACATTTGTGAGAATTCGGTCCTCCGGGGGACGATTTCGCTTTCCGCGGGCATGTGGTGAGCTTCCTCGGGCTTAACAGCCCTTGCGGGATCTCACCGATCATGTTCATCCCGCAGGAGTCTTCATCATCCCCCTCCGGCCCTGGCCCAAATCAGAGGCTCGAAACGAGGTCATCCTTCACCCGCTTAAGAAAAATAACCACATGAGCATATTTTCTTTATTCAAGCTAAACTATGCGAGACAGCCTGTTGCATAAACATTTCAAACAGGTTAAGGAAGGGAGGATTCTCTCTTTCCGAAGGGTCCGTTCGCCCTAATAAAGTTGGGCTGTTGGGGAAATGGCGAGACTCCCATGGGAGAAGGAATCAGGTGAGATCCCGCAGGGAGTGAAAACGAGCGAGGAAGCTCACCGTTCCCCCATAGGAAAGCGAGTTATTTCCCCACCAGCCCTTCTCCACATATAGTAACGGACCCAACTTATCTCGAAACTGAGTCTTACACAATCCGGCCTTATACTTTAATAAATCTCTTATGAAATCAACAACAAGATTTAACAGACCTTAATATAAAGAGAGCCTTTCCTTGGAAGAGCAAGGAAAGGCTTGGACCTGGGATTATTTTTTCTTATTTAAAAAGGAGAGACAAAATAAGCAGTCTTCATCTCTCGGGCTTCCAAAGTGTAAATTACAAATGTGAAACCCCTCTTCATAAAGCCTGGCCAGGTTATCGTAACCTTCACCTACAGCAGGACCGCGTTCCTGCTTTGTGCCTGAAGAGGCCTTTTGCTTTTCTGCTTCATGTTCTTTGTCTAAACGCTGCCGCAAGTGATGATTTTCAAGCGATAAATGTTGATTTTCTTCTAGTAGATAAGCGAGCTGTTTTTTCAGATCACCGAGCTGTTCATAAAGCTCTCCTATTTGAGATTCTAAATGGGATACATGTTCGAATATAGCTTTTTTATTCACGCTTGACTCCACCCTTTTATTCTGCGGCTTCGGTTTGGACGACTCCCTCATCAATTAATTCCTGCAGGGAGTACTCAAGAACACGTTCTTTTTCTCTAAATTCGATCTGGACCATGCGCTCCAGCATATTTAAACCGACGACTTTCCCTTTCCCGAAGGAAGTAGCAATGTTCTCGCCTAAATCGGGAAGCTCCTTCTTAGCAGCTTCATAATCATCGTTTTCATACTTAAGGTAGCACATGAGCCTCCCGCACAATCCTGAAATTTTCGCTGGATTTAACGAGAGATTCTGGTCTTTCGCCATTTTTATGGATACAGGTTCAAAATCACCCAGAAATGTTGAACAGCATAGCATGCGTCCGCATGGACCGATACCACCAAGCATTTTGGCTTCATCCCGGACTCCAATCTGGCGCAGCTCTATCCGGGTTTTAAACACGGAAGCTAAGTCTTTAACCAGCGTTCGGAAATCAACTCGGCCGTCCGCTGTAAAATAAAAAATTACTTTATTACGATCAAACGTATATTCTACGTCTACAAGATTCATGTCCAATTTATGTTCACGGATTTTCGCTTCGCAGACACGATAAGCCTCTGCAGCGTTGTCGTTGTTTTCATCCACCGTCACCTTATCCTTATCATCCGCAATACGAATGACTTTCTTAAGTGGTAAGACTACGTCTTCTTCATCTACGGATTTATTAGCAATGACAACTTTTCCGAATTCAATACCGCGCACGGTTTCGACAATCACATAATCCTCTGTGGTCATTTTTAACTGTCCAGGGTCAAAATAATAAATTTTTCCCGCCTGTTTAAATCGGACACCTACAACTTCGATCATCCGGATCATCACCTCTGTAGTTGAAGGGTAAGTTGTTCCATCACTAAATTAGGATGGACATTTTGATTTATCTTTCGTTTCGCCTCAAGGATATAGGACAAACACTGCGCTGCTGACTGCCTCGACCACCTCATGGCCGCCTGCTCTAATTTCTCCCGTTCCGTTGTAAAGACGATGGAATTTTCCCGGTCCAAATAATAGTTAATTACATCCTGGAACCAGAGCATTAAGACATCAAGACCGCGCTGTAGCTGTTGTCTCTCTTTAAAGTGAGGCATCCACTGATGGTTGATAAATAGAAGTCCTTCATTTGGTTTATTTTGAAGCACTTCAATTAATTGTATCACTAATTTTCGCACATTAGCAAACCAATCATCATCATTAATCTCCATAGCTTCCGTTAAATTATTTGTTAAAGAAGCTAATATTTTTGCGTTTGATTGAGACACGCCTTCTTCTATAAGTTTACTCTCCACTCGCTCTGGGTTAAGAGGCTGAAAAGCGAGAAGCTGACAGCGTGATCGTATCGTGTCCAGCATTGTCTGGCCGCTTTCCGTAAGCAGCATAGCCGTTGTCTGCTGGCTCGGTTCTTCCAGAAACTTCAACAGACGGTTAGAAGCATTGGTGGTCATCCGATCGGCATCAACGATGATATAAACTTTTCGATTAGATTCCAGACCGGTATAAGTGAATTCTTTCTGAAGATGAAGGATTTGCTCTTTTTTAATGGATTGACCATCCGGTTCAATCCAATGAAGATCCGGGTGGTTTCCTGAATCTATTCTATTGCAATCCCGGCATGACTGACAGGGAGCAGCCCCTTCACGAAATTTACAGAAGATACTTTTAGCAAAAAGAATACTCATTTCCCTTTTACCGGTTCCGCGATTTCCTTGAAATAAATAGGCATGCGAAATACGGTCCTTATGGAAGCTGTTCATTAGCATCTGAGCAGCTAAAGGTTGAATTTCTTTCATTTCTGTCCATGTCTGCATATTGTTCGTCCGTCCTTACGTATATAAATTAATGAGCAGACCTTTAATCTCTCCAATAAACCCCAGTAAGTCGATTGTTTTCTTCTCCTCATCCATCATAGCTTCCGTCAGCTCGGCTAATTTTTCATCAACTGACTCTACGAGAGTTAGTTTCCTAGTTTGTCCATGATGATTCCAACTGTGGGAATGTTTTAAGTTCATTCCATAATTGACGGATTCTTTAACGAAATCCTTGATCAGTCTCTTATATTTAGCCAGGTCGCGAAAGGAACGAAACCGGGCTACACGCTCCCCTTGAGCATTTATACTTTTGATAAGCTGGTTTAGCTGAACTTCTTGAAGCTGCCTGGTTTGGGATTGAACAAGTTGATCAAATTTTGGTCTGCCTTGGGATTGTTGAGCCGCTTGCTTTTGGGCAGACTCCATTTGAGTTCGCATATCATGGGTGATTTTCATGTAAGGCGGCTCCTTTACGTTAAAACTGGAAAAAAGAATCGATAGGTAAAATAAAGACCGTAGCGCCACCGACTTCTACTTTTACAGGCTTAGGTATATAGGAATCGGCATTGCCTCCCATTGGAGAAATAGGCGCTACCATTTGTTCACGCTGACTGCAGTTATTTCTTATGATTTCCAGAGCATCGTCCACTTCTCCGTCCTCACAACCAATCATAAATGTGGTATTTCCTTCTCTTAGGAAACCACCTGTCGTAGATAATTTAGTGGTTTTAAAATCGTTCTCTGCTAAGGCATCGGTCAAACGATTACTGTCTTTGTCCTGGACAACCGCAATGATCATTTTCATTGGATCGGACCCTCCTGTTGGGTATTTTATATCATTATAACAAAATTAGTTATTTAGCTGCGGGAAGACGGGTGCGAAGAACTTGATAAGCTGCTGTTTTCACCTTATCAAAAGGCTGCCCGGCATTGATCACTTTAATACGGTTGGGATACTTGCCAGCCAATTGGTGGTAAGCATCGTGAACCTTTTGGTGAAAATCTATTTCCTCAAGGTCTAAACGATTCTGCTCTCTTCCTTTGTTGGCTGCAATTCGGCTCAACCCTTCACTCGGTTCTATATCAAAAAGCAGCGTGAGTTCAGGCATGCAATGTTCAATGGCAAAATCGTTTACTTTGTACACTTCATCCATTCCTAGCCCCCGCGCATACCCTTGATAGGCTAAACTGGAATCAATGAAGCGGTCGCATAACACAATTTTCCCTTCCTGCAGCGCTGGCACTACTTTTTCTACTAAATGCTGTCTTCGTGCTGCTGCATATAGAAGCGCCTCTGTACGGGCATCCATGGCTGTGTGAGAAGTATCCAAAATCACGTGCCTGATCTTTTCAGCGATCTCGATTCCGCCCGGTTCCCTTGTTTCAAGTACCTGGTACCCTTCTTCACTCAATTCTTTTCCAATGGCATTCAGCATGGAAGACTTCCCTGCTCCTTCTCCGCCTTCAAATGTTACAAATAATCCATTCACGACAATTCTCCTTTAACCACTCGTACTCCTTCTCCAATTCTTTCATTTTGAAAACGAGCTCCTTGTCCCAGAAGCGACTGGATTTGTTTTCTATGATCGTTAGATATTCGCTCCCCTTTCATAAGTAAAGGGATTCCCGGAGGATATGGAATGACATCTTCAGCTGATACGTAACCCACAGCTTTAGACCACTCAGCCCATTCTGATGGACTGACTTCTAAATCAGAGTAGCTTATATCTAAGGTTTGAATTTTAGGAAACGATGGTTGGTCTATTTTTATTGTAGCACGCTTTTCTTTGTTTTTTAATTGCGAATCTACATCATCCAGGCGCTGTTTTAAGAGTTCCGCATCCAAATGAGGACTTAATCCGAACGTTATTAATACTTGATCGGAAGTAGCAAGTTCAGGGTAAATTTTGAGATTCTCCAATACTTGAGCTATATCAAAACCGGTAAGCTCTCTGGCTTCTAACGTCATCTTAAGAGGATCATCATAGACAGAAAGCGGCTTTACTTCCCACTGGCTGGTTGCTTTCTTAAAAATCTCTCTTACTTCATGAATAAAAGTCAGAGTAGATCGTAATTCGTCTTCCGTCCGCTGTGCTAAAAAATATCTGGCTAGATCCAGACTTGCCATCAAGGGATAGGATGGGCTGCTTGATTGCAGAAGTTTTAAATAATGCTTTAATTTATATACTGGAAAGCGATCTTTTTGGCAATGTAGATACGAGCTCATTGTCATAGCTGGAGCCATTTTGTGGGCAGATTGAACAACCGCATCGGCCCCGGAGCGTAAAGCGGAAGTTGGAAAAGGATCTCCCAGCTGAAAATGGACTCCGTGCGCCTCATCGACCAGCACTGGAAGGTTATGTGCGTGGATGGTTTCCACTACTTGATTTAAATCATATGTACGCCCAAAATAATCCGGGTACGTTAAAAATACAGCCTTTGCTTCAGGGTACATGGTAATGGCATGTTGAACCGATTCTGCCGAAAGCTTACTATACCGCCCGGTTTCCACTTCAAATTCAGGAGAAATAAAAACAGGAGAAGCCCCTGCCAGTTCGATTCCATGTAACACTGATTGATGACTGTTTCTTTGTACAATAATAGTATCTCCACGTTGACATATAGCAAGAATCATCGCTATGTTTCCCGTTGTACTTCCATTCACTAAAAAAAAGGACTCATCACTGCCGAAATAACGCCTGGTCAAATCCTGCGCCTCAGCAATTACTCCTTGAGGAGAGTGTAAATCATCAAGTCCGTGAATTTCGGTGACATCTATGGATAAAATAGATTGAAAACTCTCTTGACCTTTATCCGGCCATACCTTTCCAAACTTATGTCCTGGGACATGAAAGGTAATAGGATCCTGCTTCAAATGATAAATTAACGCATCGTAAAGCGGCGTTTGATTTTGATCGTGCACTAGTATTCACCTACTTTTTTAATCTCTCATCCTATCGTACAGAAAACCCGGGCGCGGAGCAATTCGACCATAAAAAAAATCACCTCATCCTAAATGAAGTGATTCTCTCATAGCTGCTAAGCTTTTCTTAAGAAAGGATCATGGACCGATGAGCTTTAGCCATCTGATTCACAAAAAACTGGTATTTAGGATCGTCGGTGGACGTCTGTATCATTTCTTGTTCACAAGAAGCACAGATATAAACTCTTAATAAAAATATGCCGTCTTCCGTTTCTTTCGAACATATGCTGCAGCACTCTTTACGACTCATTCAAATTCCCTCCCTGCTTTCTTCTAATCTTTTAACCAGGTATTATATCTATTTCTAGTATCTCCGAATCTATCATTTATATACTTCTATCATTAAAAAAAGATACAAAAAAACCTTAGAACTTATTCTAAGGTTAACTATTGACGTGGCGGCGTCCTACTCTCACGGGGATCGACCCGACTACCATCGGCGCTGAAGAGCTTAACTTCTGTGTTCGGCATGGGAACAGGTGTGACCTCTTCGCCTTCACCACCACATCATATACAGTTTGAGGTAAACCCTCAAAACTGGATAAGGCAATCATTCAACCATCGGACGAGCGAACGTCTCTTCCGACTTCTTTTTTAAAGGATAGATAAGTCATCGATCCATTAGTATCCGTCAGCTCCACGTGTCACCACGCTTCCACCTCGGACCTATCAACCTCATCGTCTCTGAGGGATCTTACTTACTTGGCGTAAGGGGA
>NZ_FOOG01000040.1 GCF_900113125.1 Halobacillus alkaliphilus
GAGATCCCGCAGGGAGTGAAACGAGCGAGGAAGCTCACCGTTCCCCCATAGGAAAGCGAGTTATTTCCCCACCACCCCTTATCCATCTAACGTAACGGGCCCAATTGTCTCGAAATCAAGTCTTCAAGTAATGGGAGCTTATCTATAACATCAAAATTTAAAAGACCATAAAGAAAAGAGGGCACTCTGGAGCGCCCTCTTTTCTTTATTTTTCTGCTAATAAGTCAGCAAATGCTTTGGCGTAAGGAGGCAGATCAGGCGGACGACGGGCAGAAACGATGTGTTCATCTTTTACGACCGCTTCATCATACCAGGTAGCTCCAGCGTTTATCATATCATCTTTAATACCAGGAGTGCTTGTAACTTTACGGCCTTGCAGAATGTCTGCAGAGATGAGCACCCAGCCCGCATGGCAAATTTGGCCGATTGGCTTCCGCTGCTCGTTCATGTGCTGTACCATTTCGATGACTTTGTCATAGCGACGAAGTTTATCCGGTGACCAGCCGCCTGGAACAAGAATACCATCATAATCAGCGGGGTTAATATCACCGAATGCATAATCTGAAGTTGCTGGAACTCCGTATTTGCCAGGGTATTCTTTACCAGCTTCTTCTCCTATGAGGTGAACCACAGCTCCCTCTTCCTGGAGGCGGAGTAAAGGGTACCATAACTCAAGGTCCTCAAAATCTTTACTTACAAGCGCAATCACTTTTTTATTTTCTAATCGCATAAATACCCTCCTTCATCATTACTCTTTTATTCTATCAAACCCTTTTAAGGTATTCGAATCTTTAGACACGGCAAGAACCCACCAGATCAATAAAGGCTGGAACAGTGGACGCACCCACAAAGCCGTTATATTTGTCTCATCACTCCAAGGTGCAGGTATGCCGTATATAGCCGCATAAATGTTTGCCGGCAGAACAATCACAAGAAAAGCAGCGGTAGCCCATCCGGCAGCCCTTCTCGTTTGGGGAAAAAGCAGGAGAAGAGCAAGCAGCCACTCCGTAATTCCTGTTACATAAACAATAATCAGCTTGTAGGGCACCCATTGAGGAATCATCTGAGCAAATCCGTGATCATAGATAAAGTGAGTGACTCCTGCAAAGAAGAAGGCAGCCGCAAAAATATAAAGGCCAAGTTGTCGTATAAATGTCATGTTTTCACTTCCTTTGATTACAAATAAAAGTTCACTTTGTATAAAGATTTGAAACCTATGTACTAAAAAAATCGTATAAAACTGGGAAGCTTCTCAATTAAATAATTCTATATATCCATGTCAAAATTTTAAAGTAATGTATAATAACTACTGAGTCCAGCATAAAGCTAAACAAGCTGCGAATCTACCATGAGTATAAGGGGACGAAATTTATGAAAAAGAAATTTACTCTGTTGATGACGTTAGTTATATTGTTAGTTTCAAGCCTGACAGTCCCGGAAACCACCCTCGCTTCTACAGGGAATGAAGGAATTAATGAAAAACTTGGCTTGCCGATTGTAGTTTATGGAGAAGCATTATCTGATACTCAAAAATCAGAAGTTGCCGAGCTGTTGGAAGTGAGTCAGCATGAGCAAGTTGATGAATTTACAGTTAATGGGCAAGATTTAGCAAATTACATTGGTGGAAATCCGAATGCCAATATGTATTCTTCCGTTAAGATTATTCACAAGGATACAGGACAAGGATTGAATATAGAAATCGTTACTAAAGATAATATCACAGAAGTAACCAAAGAGATGTACACAAACGCTCTATTGACGGCAGGTGTCCAGGATGCCGACGTTCTGGTTGCTTCCTCTGTTAAGGTTAGTGGACATTCAGCGCTGACAGGAATTTATAAAGCCTATGATGCTAAAGGTGTTAAACTGGATGAAGGCCGTATGCAGGTAGCAAGTGAAGAACTGGACGTTGCTACATCTATTGCCAAGGAAGAAGGAATAAGTCAGGCGGAAATCAGTGAACTGCTGACAGAAATAAAAAAAGCAATTGCTGAACAGAACCCTGCAACCCGTGAAGAAGTCGAACAAATTGTTAAAGAACAACTTCAAGCATTAAATATTGAACTTAGTGCTGAAGATCGCCAAAGGCTGGTGGATTTGTTTGAACAAATGAGAGATTTGAATATTGATTTCGATCAGGTGAAAAACCAATTAGATGATTTAACTGGAAATATTCAGGATTTAATCAATGATGATGGATTCTGGAACAACCTCCGGTCAGCTGTTAGAGACTTCTTTCGCTCCCTGAGCAACTTTATCAGTTCCCTGTTTTAATAACATGATCTGACACCTCAGGTCCTCCATATATTAGGAGGACCTGAGGTGTCTTTAATGGAAAAGGACGGATTGTTCGGCGATATGGTTCTTAACGTAATCATTGTTCCAGTGGACGTAGTGACCGCCGTCTACACGTTTGATGGTCAGCTTAGAATTTCTTCGCTTAAGAAGATGATCAATGGCTTTTATTGTGCGGGCTTCTTCTGATTTGTTTACACCTTGAAACGAAGCATAGTAGAGAGTAGTAGGAACGGCAAGTTTTTGAACCATTGATACGAGAGATAGATTGTAGAAACCAAACATGACATTCAGCCCCTCGATTGTCACCTCGCATGGTGTATAAAAGGTGTGGTCAATATAATTTGATTTCGGCAGATTTGCAGCTTCACAAAAACGGTCAATGTCTTTCTCGACATCTTCGGAGTGAGGATTTGAAAATAACGGATGAAGTATTTTTAAAACAGGACGTCTGCATAGACGGACCATCCAATTCAATATTGGGAAAGCCAGTGCAAAAGGCCCGAATTCGTGAAATGGAATTCTAGGGAAATCCTTATGTCCTTGATCGAGTAAGAACAACTGAGTAACGCGTTCAGGATAATAATGAGCAAATGAAATTGCAAAACCCCCGCCAAAGGAATGACCAATTAGAAGTGCTTTTTCGATCCCTTGGTTATCTAAGTATTCTTTCAGCCAGTCAGCCATAACTTTTGAGGTGCACTTCTCAGCAATACCTGCGCTCCTTCCTATGCCAGGAAGATCCATCATATGAACACGGAAATCGTCCTTTAGATGTTCAGCTATATTTAAACCTTCAACACCAGGCAAGCCTCCAGCAGGTAAAAAAATGGCGTCCTTCCCAGTACCTATTATTTCTGCATAAAAATCCTCCATATTGTTCCCCTCGCTTCATTAATAGTTGGACCTGTAAATCCTTTCATTCAGCCTAGCTTAAATCCTTCTCATAAGTAAAATCATTCCACCTCAGGTCATCCATAATTTGGATGACCTGAGGTGGAATGATTAACCATACAAAAAAGCGTTCCGAACAGGAACGCTTTTTTAGTCAGTTGGCTGCTGTTTTAACATCTTCAATGATTTGATCATACGGGACATCCGTGTCTCCTCTATATTTTTTTAACACGTTTCCATTTTTCCCAACAAGATAGAAGGAGGTACCGTGGGTTACTTGATCATTGCCTTCTGTTTTTTGAACGGGAGCGTTGAAACTTTCCTGAGCGAAATTCTGAATTTCCTCCTGCGTGTAACCCGTCACAAAAGTCCAGTTGCTAAAGTCCACACCATGTTTATTGCCGAATTCTTTTAATTCATCAGGAGAATCCACCGTTGGATCGACACTAAATGAAACAATTTCAGCTTCTATGTCTTTTTCCTGAAGTTGCTCCTGTATCTGAGCCATATTGCGGGTCATGGGCGGACAGACCGTATTACAGGAAGTAAAGATGAAGTCTGCCAGCCAAACTTTTCCTTCCATGTCCTCTACAGCAAAATCAGTCTCTTCCTGGGTGGTTGCTTTGAAATTCTGTGTTTCCCAGTCAAGTGTATTTTCAAGTTCACCACTGCCGCATCCAGCGAGCAGGATTGTGAACAAAAGCGTCATGCTAAGTAAGATGAAATGCTTCATAAAGCTTTTTTCTCCTTCCAAATTTGGATGTACGTCCTCAGTTTACGCTCGAATAAATTAAAGTGTCAATTGAATCTCCATCTGTTAATAAAATAGACACAGTAGGCTTTTTAATTATAGTTTAAATGTAAAACATTTACTTAATAGTATAAAGACGTGAAATTCGGAAAATGCTAAGATACCAGGATGGATGAGCGGGGGATTATAAATGCCATATTTTACTGAAAAACATGGGAAACAATTGTTTTATGAAGATAAAGGAAATGGGGAAGCGATCATATTTATACATCCGCCAGGGATGGGAAGGAAAGTATTTAGACAGCAGCATACTTTAGCTGAACACTTCCGAATCATATTTCCTGATTTAAGCGGGAATGGAGATTCGGTACTCGTGACTAAAGCTCCTGATATTACCTTCTATGCGAGGGAGATTAAACAATTAATTGACCACTTGAGGATTAATAAAGTAACTCTTGTTGGTTATTCATGCGGCGGAATGGTTGCTCAGGAATTTGCATTAACTTATCCGAAGCGAGTCCACGCGCTTATATTGGCAGGGGGATTTCCAAAGGTAGATACTGGGGGATTACGATTTGAATTTTTAGTAGGCATGGAGTGGGTAAGAAAAAGCCCCGAGACGCTCGCTAAATTATTAAGTAATTCTCACTTTAGAGATCCGCTCATTAAGCGGGAGTTAAGTGAACATATGGCTAAATCCAGTCCGGATGCGTGGTATGAGTTCTATAACAGAGGGTTTCGTTACGATTGCAGCCGAAGGCTTCCTAACTTAGAAGTGCCGCTTCTCCTTATGTATGGAACCAAGGAAATCTGGATTAATCACCACGTTAAATATTATTTCAACTGTCCTGATACGACCCTTGTTTACATTGAAAGGGCATATCACCAAATTCCAGCGACGCATTGGCCGCTCTTTAACCAATATATTAAAGAGTTTCTTGAAAAAAATGTATTATCAAAAAGAGCAGAGATTTAATCTCTGCTCTTTTTACTCTCTCTCTGCTTTAAACGTCTGGTTGATTTGCTCGGTAAAGACCGCATTTTTTAAGGTTATTTCCAGATTGGAAGCATCTTGAACAAGCGAATCCTTAACATTAATATAGACGCTGTCTTCCGATCCACCATACTCAACATTGGCTTCCTTGCCATTCTCACTTTCGATATGGACATTTTTAGGGCGTTCAAAAGCAGGGCCGCCCATTTGTCTGGGAGAGATTCCTATTAATTTTTTGGGCTGTTCAAAATCTTGAGGTCTAAATCCTAGTCGTACATCCATTCCGTGCGCGCCATGGGTGTTTAATTGCTCGATATAAACATCCGTATTATATATTTCTGCTGCCTTTTTATTCACACTTGTGTTTCCTCTTACCTTCGGATTTATTTCAGAAAGATCTACATTAAAAGAAAATGAATCACCATTAGTTAAATGGACGTTTTTCACTTCAAGTGATACCTCTTCTGGTACAGAATAGACCGGTCTGAAATATCCCTCATAAATGTTCTCTTTACCCTCTACTTTTTGCAGGAAAGGAGTGATAGGGATCTGTTGTCCATTTGCGGTTTTCAAAGTCGCGTTCATGGAAGAATTGAATTGCGCTTGATGATGGTCGACCCTTACCTTAAGAAAACTTTCTGTAATTCCAAGGTTAAGTTCCAAAGGTTCGATGGCTAGTCCGTCATTTTGATATGTTCTATCAAAGGTGTACTGCCCTAACCGGTTCTTATCGGGGTCGAATGTGTACTGAACTGGCATGGACTTTGATTCGTACATATGTCCATCAATCCGGAAAGTCATCGAGGTTAAAAGCTGTTGGTTAAACTCTTCAGGATTAGGAACCATCCGGTCCGGTTCTCCCTCTTTAGGGATCGGTATCGTTTGCACCATACTATAAAGACGATTTTCAAAAATAACTCCTTCTCCATACTGCATTGGCGGTGCATGAGTGGAAAGTGTTTGTGTATCAGCATCTTGTTTCTTTTTTAATTTCACTTCTTCTACTGAAGGGACATTATTCACATAGTTATTGGTTTCTTCAGTGATTAGCGCGGATAAATCAATGCTGTAAAAGATATAAATGGAACGGCCGCTATGCCATACTTCATTAATTTGCATTCGTCCATCCCGCTGCGGCAGCTTTGACGTTTCTTGAGGGAAAGTCGTTAATCCCTTTTCCTGTGCAATCTCAAGGCCAGGCACTCTTTCTTTATAAAAATCATTTATTTTTTCGTAGCTTTCAACTTCTTGCCATTTGGTCGGCAGATCGTCCTGATTTACGGGCTTTGCCTTCCGTTGAGGTTTGGCTTTCTGAGTATATGTGATTCGATCCTTACTGTCTGATGTCGTCACGTACGTTCCTATCGCAAAAATTAGCAGAACGACTATAATCCCTAGCCATTTCCATTTGTTTATGTTTTTCCACATATGTATAACCCTTTCTATCATTTAGTTCCTGCTAGCCGCTTCACGTATTTAATGGTGATTTGTTTTCGTTTAATTCTATATCTATTATACTAATAATAACAGAATTTTCGGAAATATATGGGTTTGAATTCGTAATAGAAAATGACCGGACGCGCTATTTCTGGTAGATCATTGTAATACCACCTGTTGAAAGAGTGGTTTTGTCACTAATTCAAACAGCTTATATCAGCTTCGATGGTTTTATGACTTGCGATACCGGATTATGAATATGTTGAAGAGTTTTTGATTAATTATCTCTCACTTGATAAAGGGGCGGCAGGTAGTTCCAAAATTTTCGTGGATGATGGACGGAGAAGCACAGAAGTAATTTTTTTAACGCGAAAAACGGGAATTACATGCGGAAAGAAGCTTATACGTACGGCCCCTCATACCAAGAAGGTAATAGTAAAGCCTGGCTCCAATGTAATGGAGTCAGGCTTTTAATCTTCGTCTGTATAATGATGATACATAGCTTCGCCTTCGGAGTGGTTTTCTTCAGCTTTTGTTTCTTGTTGGGGAACGAAAGCTTTAGTGTACGTTAGACGGCTGCTGAATATTTCGGCAGCTTCGTTTGTATCCTCCACTCTTCCTCTTCGTTGCTTTTTATTTGTCATACGAATCTCCTCCTTCATGAATAGGTTTCCTTTGTATAAAAAAAGATAAACATGGATTTCGTTACCATAATTACAAAATATGGATGACCTGAGGTGGTGGATTATTCCAACTTAACAATGGTTTTGCTAAACTTAAAGAAAAGGGGGTAAAGGAATGGGATCTTGGAAGGTGGTTTTGGTAGCTACACCTCGGGGAACTTTTGAGGTATTTTGTAAGGGAGAGGGACCGCCTCTTTGTGTCAGCCATCTATATTCAGTTTTTAATTCTACAGGAGATTATTTTGCCGATTGCTTCACGGGTCTATATCAAGTATTTTTAGTGAACTTAAGGGAGGCGGGGGCATCTGAATCAGCCCATGAACCTTATCAATTAAGTATGCTGGAATCCGTTTTGGACCTTGAGGCCATCAGGGAAGAACTAGAATTTCCTACTTGGACATTCGCTGGTCATTCGACTGGTGGAATGCTCGGTTTAGTCTACGGCATGGCCGCTGCCCATTCATTGAATCAACTGGTGATTACTAATGCGGCCGCTCGTATGTATATGGATTCTCCTAAGTGTATTTATCATAATCACCACCCACAATTTTCATATATGCAGCAATTAATTGAACAGTTGAAGTCTCCATTGTTAACTAGTGGGGAGAAACGCCGTTTACAGGCTGAGAGAACGAAACTGTCATTAGTTTATGACCGCAAATATGAGAGTTATTTCTCAAAAAATATACATAAGGAAATGTCGCGACCCCGTATGGACTTTTTTGCAAGGGAGCTTCACATTTTTGATGTCACACAGCAGCTTTATAAAATAAATGTGCCTGTTTGGATTGCCGCCGGAAAATATGATGTTCAATGCCCGGTGGAATTTTCTATTGAAATGCATCAATATTTAAATCATTCTAGATTAACCGTTTTTGAAGAAAGTAACCACTATCCTTTTCTAAAAGAGAAAGAACGTTTCGAACATGAATTGGACGAGTTAGGAGGCATACAATGACTGAGTGGCTGCAAGTTTTTGATCACAGAGGAAATCCATTAGATGTGAAGGAACGAACTGAGGTGCATTTTGAAGGTGATTGGCATGAGACCTTCCAGTGTTGGTTGTATGAAATGGACGCAGATGGACAACTTTATTTGTTCTTTCAAAAAAGGGCTGCGGATAAAGCAGAATTCCCAAGCTTATATGACATTTCTGCGGCAGGGCACATAGAAGCAGGAGAAAACATTATGCAGGCTGGAATGAGGGAAATAGACGAGGAATTAGGTATTTCTTTATGGAAAGAAGACCTAAAAAGTATAGGTACTTATAAAGAAGTGCTTATCTCTGATACCCTAAAAGACAGAGAGCTTTGCCGTGTTTATCTCTCACCTTACTCGGCTGAGAAAGCTTTTTCACTCGGAAAAGAAGTAGAAGATCTTGTAAGGGTAGAGATCAATGGATTTAAGCAAGTACTTGGAGGAGCAAAAGGGTCAATAGAAGCAAGTTCTGTTATAGATAATCAAAAGGTCCGCGTGGGCTTTCGGGATTTTGTTCCCCATGATCAGGCTTACTACGAATTTGTTATCCAGGCTATTCTTGAAGAAGTCGAAAAACTTTGACAAAAAGTATATTTGCTCTATATAATCGTTGATTAACAGTGAAAGTGGAGGAGATCATCATTATGAAAAAACAATCATCTTTTGACACGAAAGTTGTACACAACAAAGTCGATCAAACGCTTGTACAAAATAGCAAAAATACACCAATTTATCAGACGACAGCTTTTACGTTTAAGGATTTAGATCATCTGGAAAGTTACTATGAAGGAGAGTCACCTTATTTATACAGCCGTGAAAGGAATCCGAATACGGATGAACTGGGAAATTCAATTGCTAATCTTGAAGAAGCTGAAGCAGGGCTTGCTACTTCTTCAGGGATGTCCGCCATTTTGGCTGGTATTTTAGCGGTAGCTAAACCCGGCGATCATATTGTTGCCGCTGAAGATTTGTATGGGGGTACTCATAAACTTCTTACCAAAGAACTGCAAACATTTGGAATTGATGTAAGTATGGTATCGTTCTCGGATCAACGTCAGATTCGTGATGCCATTAATGATCGTACAAAGCTCCTATATGCTGAATCCATCTCCAATCCATTTTTACGCGTCGAGAATTTAACAGGTCTAGTCGACCTGGCTCGGGAATATGGTATAAAAACGATGGTGGATAATACGTTTGCCACTCCTTATTTGCTGCGCCCTTATCCGCTTGGTGTTAATCTTGTTGTCCATAGTGCAACCAAATACATTGGCGGTCACAGCGATGTAACTTGCGGAGTACTGGCAGGCGATAAGAATTTGATCCATGAGGCGACGCAGAAAGTCGTAACGCTTGGGGCTAATTTAAGTCCGTTTGAAGCTTGGCTGACTCAGCGGGGATCAAAGACCCTGGGCCTTCGTATGAAGCAGCAGTCTCATAACGCAAATTCTGTAGCGACTGCACTTAGAAAAAATACTGCTGTGAAGCATGTGTATTATCCCGAATTTGTTTCGAAGCGTGGAAATGGGGCGATTGTTACCATTGAGCTTGATTCCAGTATTGATCTGGATCAATTCTTCAAATCACTGGGCTGGATTAAGATTGCTCCAACGCTTGCCGGAGTCGAAACAACAGTTTCCTATCCAGTGCGCACCTCTCACCGTGCTTTATCAGAACAGGATCGTGAAAAGGTTGGCATCACAGATTATATCATTCGTTTATCCATTGGAATTGAAGAAGAGGAAGACATCATTAACCAACTGAATCAATCGATTGAAGAATCACTCCAATAAATAATCTGAGAGGGCTTACTTATATTTACCGCATTGACAAGCGAACCTCTCTTATAAAGAGCCACAGTATATCCCGGCTTAAATACAACAATGTAATATTATTCATTTAGACCAGACAAATGAACTTGTTTGTTTGGTCTTCATTTATATACAGGGAACCTTTTAGAAAATGCAAGAAAGAACTTTAGATGATTGCTTCTAATGTCAAAACACCCACAAAGTTCACGAAAGCATTTAAAAAGCGAGGGAGGTTTAATCCATAGGTCCTCAGCCCTTCCACCTGATTGGTTGGTTTGCTAGAATAGTTTCAGAAATTTTATTCAACAAATATACAATTTGTGCTATAATTCAAAAATAGCGCAATCTACTTGGGTTTCGGGATCCCTATATCAATTTTTATACCCGATTTTTTTAACAAAAATACAAGCAAGCGCTTTCATATTATTATAGGAGGTTTCGCCATGAATCTAACCACCAAAATATTTATTGGTTTAATTCTCGGTGCCGCTGTTGGAATCACGTTACATTTCACTGCACCGGATCTATTTGGAACGTTAGATACTTTTATATTCAATCCGTTAGGAACCGTCTTTTTGAACTTAATTAAGATGTTAGTTGTTCCTATCGTATTCTTTTCGATTACGCTTGGAACTGCTTCTCTGGGAGATCCTAAGAAGCTTGGCCGTATCGGGGGCAAGACCGTTGCATTCTTTCTAATTACTACTACGATTGCTATCAGCATTGCTCTTTCACTGGCTTACATTTTCGAACCTGGGAATATCAGCATTGATACAGCTGATGCGAGCTATGAAAGTGAAAAAGCTCCTTCCGTGGTTGAGACGTTTACAGGCATTATTCCTACAAATCCTATTCAGGCCATGGCAGAAGGAAATATGCTTCAGATTATAGCCTTTTCTATCTTTATCGGATTAGCCCTGGCTATTCTAGGTAAGAAGACGGAAGGGATTATGAAGTTAATTGAGCAAGGTAACGACATTATGATGTACCTGGTTAACTTGATTATGAGATTCGCTCCATATGGTGCTTTCGGTCTGTTAGCGTCAGCCATCGGTACAATGGGGCTTGACGGCGCACAAGCTATGGGTATGTATATGATTGTAGTTATACTTGGATTAGTTATCCACGCAATTGTTACCTATGGATCGGCCGTATCCTTCTTAGGTAAAATGAATCCGATAAAGTTCTTTAAAGGATTCTTCCCGGCGATGACCGTTGGTTTCAGTACATCAAGCAGTAGTTCTACTCTGCCTATATCCATGAAAACTGCTCAGGAAAACTTGAATGTGCCTAAACCTGTCAGCAGTTTCGTTCAGCCTCTTGGCGCTACGATTAATATGGACGGTACAGCTATTATGCAAGGTGTGGCCACTGTCTTTATTGCGCAAGTTTATAATACAGATTTATCATTTGGACAGCTGGTTATGGTTGTACTAACTGCGGTACTTGCCAGTATAGGTACAGCTGGTGTTCCAGGTGTTGGGTTGATTATGCTTGCAATGGTACTGAATCAAGTTCAACTTCCGGTCGAAGGAATTGCCTTGATTATCGGTATTGACCGTCTTCTGGATATGACTCGTACAGCTCTTAATATTACAGGTGATGCAGCATGTGCGGTAGTGGTAGCAGAGTCGGAGAAAAAGTATGATGATGCAAGTGAAGAGAGAGAAGCCATGCAAGCCTAGATCTTAGATCCATCATGCGTCCTTTCTATAAGAAAGGGCGTATTTTTTTATGGCATCAGGAGTTAGACGCGATGCCTTTTCCAAAAGGTATTTAACTCACAAGTGTGGGCAGACTCAAGTAAAACAATCTCACGTTTAAACCAGCCCGCTTCTTATAAAGTGATCCAAATGAAGAGGAGTTCCGATAGCTATATAGCTTAACTCCCTTATTAAAGATACCCTATGCTATGATGATGATATCCACCAACTAAAGGAGTGTGCTATGAGCAATCGTGATATTGAGCTCTATCGCCGGGTTGTCGAGGGTGATAAACAAGCGCTTGAATCAATCTATGATCAATATGAAAAGCTGCTTTATTCCTTTGTCATTAAGCTATCCGGAGATCAAGCTTTAGCAGAAGAAGCCCTTCAAGAAGTATTTATAAAGATTTGGACACAAAGAGCTCACTTCGATGAAAGTAAAGGGAAGTTTTCATCGTGGATCGTAACCATCACAAGATACACAGCTATTGATCTTATACGTAAGCATAAAAAACAGGAAGTTACCTTAGAAGATGAAACGGATCTTCCTGAAAATGAAGCAGAATCTACAGAAGATTTAGTCGAATGGAAAGAGCGGGGGAGCGAAATTCGGCAGGCAGTTAAAAAATTATCCGAAGAACAAAAACAAATGGTGGATTTATTTTATTTTAAAGGATTAAGTCAAAGTGAAATTGCCTCGCAGACCGAATTACCGCTTGGAACCATAAAAGGCCGTATAAGGCTTGCCCTAAAACACTTAAAGAAACATTTATCAACGCAGAAAGGAGGGGTACATGATGCGTAAAGAATGCGATAAATTAATTGATTACTTTAATGATCAATTGAGTGAAGAAGAGAAGATTGAATTTGAGAATCATTTAGAAACATGTGCAGATTGTAAGGAAGAATTGGAAGAGTTAGAGACGCTTACAGATGATTTGCCATTTATTTCTGAACCTGTGACCCCTCCTGAGGACATGAAAGACCGTGTGCTGGGGGAAGTATTTTCACAAGAATCTCCTGCAGCTGGTGATCGTAATAACGACGCATCCAGCGAAGAATACGAGAAACCATCAAAGAATAATAAATTGGATAAAGGGAAAGTGGTATTTCCCAGCGAGAAGAAAGCCAAGATTGAAAAGAGGCGGCCCTGGCTCTTACGGGGACTCGCAGCAGCACTAGTTCTTTCAATTGCTGGCAACATTTTCGCACTTGTCGATGAACAGGAACAAACCACTCCAGAGCCTGCTGAACCCGATCAGCCTGATTTTGAGACGGGGACTGACCAAGTAAGAGCGAGAGTACAGCTTCAATCTGAAGGATCAGAAGCGAGTGCTACTGCAGCTTTGATTCAGCAGGAAAAAGGAGATATTCTCACATTACAGGCTGAACAATTAAGTCAGCTTCAAGGGGATGAGGTTTACCAGGTATGGCTCATTCAAGGTGAAAAACCTTACCGGGCTGGAACGTTTGTAGCGAATCAAAATGGAGAAGGCGCAGTATCCTATTCTTTAAATGATTTACCAGAAGGTACAAATTGGGATGCCGTAGCTATTTCCAAAGAACCAGACGCAACGAGTCAGACTCCTCAGGGAGAAGTTATATTAAGTTCAGAATTGTAAATACTCTGAATCCTATTGCAGACAGCTTTTGACAGCTGTCTGCAATTTTTTTGATTTTTTTTAGAGAAAAAGTGATCCAGTAGAACTTTTGGTGCGATAGCTTAGTGAAAAAACAAAAACAAAGGAGAGAGGAAACTATTATGAATTTTAAAAAAGCTTTGTTAGTCGTACCGATGAGTGCAACGCTGTTGCTCCCTACGTCATTGGATGTTGTAAATGCTGAGGATCATAAGATGCCGGAAGTCTCAACAGAAGCAGTGGAACTCCGGGCTCAATTAGATAATTTATTTAGTGAACACGCTTACCTTGCAGTTGAAACGATGAGAAAAGGAGCAGAAGGCGCGGAAGACTTTGAAGCATCCGCAGCAGCTCTATCTTCTAATACGGAAGACTTATCGAAAGCTATTTCTTCCGTTTACGGAGAAGAAGCTGGAAACAAGTTTAAAGACATGTGGTCTTCTCATATTGGCTACTTTGTCGATTATGTAAAAGCGACGGGCAGTGAAGATGAAGAAGCAAAACAAGAAGCATTAGATGAACTCAGTCAATACCGTGATGACTTTTCCACATTTATTTCAGAAGCAACTGGAAATCGTCTGAAAGCTGAAAATCTATCAGAAGGATTACAAATGCATGTAAACCAATTAATTGGAGCTTTTGATGCTTATGTAGAAGGAAACTATGAAGAAGCTTACATGAAAGAACGAAAAGCGATTGAGCATATGTACGGGGTAAGTAAGGGCATGTCCAGTGCTATTGTTAATCAATTCCCGGACAAGTTCAATAACACTAAAGCTGTAACCCCAGCAGCCGATTTACGCTCCAACTTGAACCATTTGCTAAGTGAACACGTAGGTTTGGCAACGATGGCGATGCAAAATGGTCTTGATGGTTCAGAGGACTTTGAAGCGTCAGCTCAAGCTCTTTCCAATAACACGGAAGATCTTACAAAAGCGATGACGAAAATATTTGGTGAAGAAGCCGGTGATCAATTTAATGAAATTTGGACCCAGCACATTGATGACTTCGTAGCTTACGTAAAGGCTACAGCCAATGAAGATGAAGAGAAACAAAAAGAAGCGATGCAAGCACTAGAGGATTACCGCGAAACGTTTGCTAACTTCCTGGAAGAAGGAACGAATGGTGAACTGAGTGCTGAGAAGCTCGCTCCGAGTCTCCAGCAGCATGCCGATTTCTTGTTTAATACTTTTGATCAATATGCAGAAGGAGACTATGAACAAACGTATCAAACACTGAGAGATTCATATGCCCACATGTTTGGTGCTTCCAAAGCACTTTCGACTGGAATCGTTGCCCAAAATCCGGAAATGTTTATGAGTGAACAAATGCCTGAAGAGATGCCGGACACGGGTATGGGTGGAACGGCTTCCAACCATGACATTTGGTTATATGCTTCTATTCTTGCAGCACTGGCAGCAGCAGGTATTTTTATTCGCAAGCAATCCAAACAATAACTAGCTATGAAATAAGGATTCTCATAAAAGGAAGGCTGGCATTGCCAGCCTTCCTTTCTAATTTTAGAAACCTATAAGAATCTCCACGTTTCAAGAGCCAAGTTTCTTGATAATTTAAGAGGGAAGAAACAATGTTCCACCATTAAAATAAATTTCTATTGTTTTTATTTTATTCAAGAGGGTATGAATTAAACTAGAGAGGAAAACCAATAAAAAAGGACTTTCCTGCGCATGCAACTGGCAGAAAAGTCCTGATTTGAAAAAACTGGTTATGCTTTAGTCCAGTTTACTTCCTTGTTAGTTGAGGGGGAATTAGGGAACGGTTGACCTTTTTCAATCATAATTTCCGTATCATCCTTGTTAAGTTCACCACCATCGATTCGGCTTACTACTTTATACGTGCCATCTTCTGGCACGCTTTCGCCTGTTCTGTATGTGGTATTTTCCATATTCCTCCACCTCCTAAAGTATAGAAGAGAACTCTATTTGTTTCTCTTCCTTTGGAAAGTGTTTCACAATATCTGAAGTCTAAAACAAGATAATCGGTTCTTTTTAAAATCGTGAGTAAATAACTAGTTGAAAAGAGGGAGGATATGGATTTATAATGTAAGAATGAATGTTCATTCCGATGTTAAAGGAGCCATGATTCATGCCCGCATCAACGATTAAAAGAGACAACATCTTAAGCAGTGCCCTTATGCTATTTGCTGAAAGAGGGTTCGATGCCACAACAATTCCCATGATTGCTAATGAAGCGCAAGTCGGAGCTGGAACGATTTATCGTTATTTCGATAATAAAGAAGTTCTAGTGAATACATTATTTCAATATTATGTAAAGATGTTTGCTGATACACTTGCAGAAGACTACCCTGGCAATTCATCCATTAGAGAACAATTCCACCATTTGTTCAGAGGAATGACTCGTTTTACCAGCGAACATGAGCATGCCCTTTATTTTATTAAAACTCATAATGGTGCTTACTTTTTAGATAATACCAGCCGCGAAGATTTCGATCGGCTTTTAAACAGATTGAAACATTTCCTGGATCAGGGAAAAGAAGCAGGAATTATTCGCGACCTTCCATCAATGGCGATGATTGCAATTATTTTTGGCGGATTTCTGGAACTGCATCAGTTGGTGCGTTCCGGTAATATTGAAGAAACAGATGATTTATTTATTGGAGTAGAAGAAAGTTGCTGGGATGCTATACGCTATCATTGAAACACGATAGTGTATTTATTTTTAATTAGGAATGAATGTTCATTCCGCTGAAAACATTAATTTAACGAGGTGACTATTCGTGGAAAAAACAAACAATATTCCGCAGCCTAAATCCTATGGGCCACTCGGGAATTTGCCGCTTATAAATAAAGAAAAGCCTATCCAGTCGTTTATGAAATTGGCTGATGAATTTGGTCCGCTCTATCAGTTCCAATTCCCTGGCCGTACTAGCAAATTTGTTTCAAGTGCACAGTTTGCTGCTGAGATTTGTGACGAATCCCGTTTTGATAAGAAGGTTGGTCCTGCTCTGCAAAAGGTCCGTGCTTTTGGAGGAGACGGTTTATTTACCAGTGAAACAGAAGAAAACAATTGGAAAAAAGCTCATAATATTTTATTGCCAAGTTTTAGTCAGCAGGCTATGAAAGGCTATCATAATAAAATGGTTGATCTTGCTTCTCAGCTTATCCAAAAATGGGCTCGTCTAAATCCGAATGAAGAAGTTGAAGTTCCGGAGGACATGACACGCTTAACCCTTGATACAATAGGATTGTGTGGTTTTAATTACCGTTTCAACAGCTTTTACCGGGAGAGGTCTCATCCTTTTGTTGAAAAAATGGTGCATGCACTTGATGAGTCTATGAGCCAAACCCAGCGTTTTGAGATTCAGGATAAACTGATGATTCGTTCTAAAAGACAGTATAAAGAAGACATAGATTATATGTTCAACTTAGTTGATCAGTTAATTGCTGACCGGAAGGAGACGGGTGACCAAGGAGAAGATGATCTGCTTGCTCATATGTTGAAAGGGAAAGATCCGGAGACCGGAGAAGCTCTCGACGATGAAAACATCCGCTTCCAAATCATTACGTTTTTAATTGCCGGTCATGAAACAACGAGTGGTCTTCTATCTTTTGCCATTCATTATTTGATGAAAAATCCTGATAAGTTAAAGAAAGCTCAGGAAGAAGTAGATGAAGTAATTGGAGAAGATATACCATCCTATAAACAAGTGAAAAAGCTTAAATATGTACGAATGATTTTAAATGAAGCTTTACGATTATGGCCTACGGCTCCTGCATTTTCTGTTTATGCGAAAGAAAATACGACACTTGCCGGCCAATATGAAGTAGAAAAGGGAGAGACGTTTACACTACTTCTTCCTCAGCTCCACAGGGATACTAGCATATGGGGGGAAGATGTCGAGACATTCAAGCCCGAACGCTTTGAGGATCCGTCCCAAATTCCCCGCCATGCCTACAAACCGTTTGGTAATGGTCAGAGAGCCTGTATAGGACAGCAGTTCGCGCTTCATGAAGCTACTCTTGTACTTGGGATGGTTCTTCAGTACTTTGACTTGGAAGATCATATGAACTATCAGCTGGATGTCAAAGAAACATTAACAATGAAGCCGGAAGGGCTGACTATGCGTGTGAAATCAAGACGAGATGCGTCTTTAATGCAACCGGCCCCTGCTCAGAAAGAGATGGAAAAATCATCTCAAACGGAAGCGCAAAGCATTCCTGATGCTGATGCTCACCTCACCCCTTTACTTGTATTATATGGTTCTAATATGGGTACAGCAGAAGGGGTGGCAAGAGAACTTGCGCAGACTGGAAAAAACCAGGGTTTTGATGTGAAGACTGCTCCATTAAATCAGTACACATCTGCTCTCCCTGCAGAAGGAGCAGTGCTGATAGTCTCGGCTTCTTATAATGGAAATCCGCCTGATAATGCTGAGGCCTTTGTTCGTTGGCTCAAGGAAGCCAATGGAGAAGAAGCTAGAGGAGTAAGCTATGCTGTGTTTGGTTGTGGAGACCGAAATTGGGCCAGTACGTATCAGCGAATCCCAACATTGATTGATGAGGAACTTCAAGGTCTGGGAGCGGAGCGCATTCTTGAACGAGAAGGCGGAGATGCGAGTGAAGATTTCGAAGGTGATTTAGAAAAATGGGAAGCAGCGTTATGGCCTGCGCTGGCAAATACGTTTAACCTGGAACTTGAAGAAGCCGATGACCCATCCAGTCATGTTTCAATGGAGTTTGTCAGTGGTGTCACACAGACGCCTCTCGCCCGGACTCATCACGCCTTTACAGCTGTGGTGAATGAAAATCGAGAATTACAGGTGAGCAGTGAACGAAGTACTCGGCATCTGGAATTAAAGCTTCCTGAAGGTGTGAATTATCAGGAAGGGGATCATCTTGGGGTTCTTCCTCAAAATGGAACAGAGCTGGTGGAACGTGTCCTTCGGCGCTTTCAATTAAAGGGAGAAGAGTATGTAGTTCTAGGCGAAGATACAGGA
Organism: Halobacillus alkaliphilus; assembly: GCF_900113125.1. Taxonomy (GTDB): domain Bacteria; phylum Bacillota; class Bacilli; order Bacillales; family Halobacillaceae; genus Halobacillus; species Halobacillus alkaliphilus. The sequence goes on from NZ_FOOG01000040.1 coordinate 18,168, forward strand.
AAAGCAACACATCTTCCTACTAGTCAGCCGATCAGTTTAAGAGAGCTCCTAACATCCTATGTTGAGCTGCAAGAGCCGGCAACCCGAAGCCAAATCCGGGACTTGGCTGCTCACAACCCTTGCCCTCCACACAAAATTGAGTTGGAGAAGCTTCTTGAGGATGAGACCTACAAAACTGAAATACTAGTTCATCGCATTACGATGCTGGATCTGATTGAAGATTATTTGTCATGTGAAGTTCCTTTTGAAAGATTCCTGGCTCTGCTTCCACCGCTTAAAGCTCGTTACTATTCAATTTCCAGCTCTCCTCGAAAACATAGTGAGGAGGCGAGTGTTACGGTAAGCGTAGTAAAAGATACAGCCTGGAGCGGAAGAGGAGAATTCAAAGGAACAGCGTCGAATTATCTGGCTAACCGTGACATTGGCGATAAGGTGGCTTGTTTTATTAACACACCTCAATCCAATTTCACCCTGCCTGAAAATCCGGAGACGCCGATGGTGTGGATTGGTCCAGGTACCGGTATTGCTCCATTCCGTGGGTTTATTCAAGCACGTGAGAACCTGCTGGAAGAGGGTCATAGTCTTGGAGAAGCGCATTTGTATTTCGGGTGCAGGCACCCAGAGAAGGACTTCTTATATAAGAGCGAGTTGGAAAATGCAGCAGATAAAGGACTTATTACCCTGCATACTGCTTTTTCAAGAATAGAAGGAAAAGGGAAAGTTTACGTTCAGGATCGACTGTGGGAAGACGCCTCTACCGTTCTTTCGCTGCTAGAAAGCGGAGGCTGTTTGTACATTTGTGGTGATGGCAGTGATATGGCTCCCGCGGTCATAGAAAAAATTATAAAAAGTTACCAACACAAACACGAGACGACTTATGAAAATGCAGTTGAATGGTTAGAGAATCTTGAATTAGAAGGGCGCCTTGCCAAAGATGTCTGGGCTGGCGCTTAATAAAAACGAAAAAACCCCCACTGGGCAGCCAACTGCCGGTGGGGATTTTTTTAAAATAGGGTCTGTTAAATACTTTGTTACTTGTTACGGATAAGCTCCGGTTTGCGTTTAACACTCAGTTTCGAGATATTGGTTAAGCGGAAGGTCCCCCGGGGGGTGATTTCGCTTTCCGGCCCTGCACGACGCAGGGTCTTCGACGTTGCCACACGTCGTGGCGTTCATAGTCGGATCTTTTACGTGCTGAGCTTTCTCAGGCTTATAGTAAGAACTAGTTGTATAGAAGAAAAAGTTCCATCATTATTTAGTTGGCAAAAGCTCTTACGTGTAAGCGAGGGTCGTGCAGGGTATAACTAACCATAGATTATGTGGAAGAGGTGATTGGGTGTTTTATTCAGTGACGTTACAAAAAATCATCTTTTTAACCGGGATCGGAGTAATTATTGGAGCCATAGTCGGTTTCACTTCCGTGCTCGGGTTTGATTTGGATGGATCTGTTTTTGTTTTATCCATGTTTTTGAGTATTCTCAGCGTGTATGCAACAGCTATGTACGCAGAGCTCTATCATATCAGGGAAGCAATTAATAAACAGAGAAAAGAGAAGTAATAATGAAAAAGGCCGGTGCATAAGCACCGGCCTTTGTTAATCTATAAAGCTCCAAATTAAAAGTGCGGAATATACCACGACAATGATAATCATAAGTATATAACTTTGTTTGTTCAGCGACTTAAAGATAATATAGAATGTAAGGAGAACAACCGCTATAATAAAGGTAGCATATAATATTTCCATTCGCTGTATTCATCTCCTTAGAATTCAAAGAACTCTTTGATGATAGAGTGCAGGGTATTTTATAGTCTGTTCTATCTATCATAAATTCAGTTTCTTAATCTTTCAAGCAGTTCGCAGAGAGTGTTCAACCGTTTAAGTGGGTTTGTTTATGGGAAATGCTAGAGGGTAGCAGCTATGAAAAAGAAGAGGGGGACAAGATGGCTATGAAGAAGCTTTATCCCGGAAATAGTTCGGATACATGAGTACATTCGAAGCCATTTTTTTGCTGGTAACTGCCCTGTGGGTCGGTGAATTCCTCCTGTTCCAAAATCGTGGTTCTTCTAAAACTGAATATCTTGATCGCCAATCGTTCCCCCTTATTCTTATGACCGTTATATTGGCGGTAGCTTTATCACTCGTGATGCGCGAATGGAAAATAGGTATAATTCCCTCTGAAACTCTGTGGTGGTTTGGTTTATTTCTTTATACAAGCGGGGTTGCTTTACGCTACTGGGGAATTATTCATTTAAAAGAGCAGTTTACCAGGGACGTCTCTGTAAAGAAAGGTGATCGTCTAGTAAGCAGTGGACCTTACCGAAAATTAAGGCATCCTTTATATACAGGACTGTTCTTTATCATCGTTGGTTTTTGTCTGGGAGTGGGGAATTTGTGGACAGCTATTCTTTGTGGTGGATTGCTGGCAGCCGCTTTACTACATAGAATTCGCATTGAAGAAGCCATGTTAACGCAAGCTCATGGAGAGGTGTATCGAAGCTGGTGTCAAACAAGATATCGTTTGATTCCGTTTGTTTATTAAACGTGGAGGTGGAAGTGTTGAAACAGAAAACAGCGATTGTCGTAGGTGCAGGACTTGGTGGTATGTCTACTGCTATCCGTTTAAGCGGAGACGGATACAAGGTGAAATTAATTGAAAAGAACAGCAACCTGGGTGGAAAGTTAAACCGCAGGGAAGGAAAAGGCTTCACTTTTGACACGGGGCCTTCCATTTTAACAATGCCATGGGTTTTAGAACAGTTATTTGAGAGCGTACACCGTAAACTTGAGGATTATATAACAGTGGAGCGTGTGGAACCGCAATGGAGAACTTTTTTCGAGGATGGTACTCAGCTTGACGTCACAAGTGATCTGCCAAGCATGCTTGAGGAAATGGCAAAAGTGACGGATCGCCCTAATCGTAAGCTTACAGATTTCCTTTCTTATACACAGGATATGTATGAGTTATGTATGAAGAGTTTCTATAAGTATAGTATTCAAGACTTAAAAGATTTGAAAAGTCACCATAAACTTAGTGAACTTTTAAAGATGGATCCATTGAACACCGTGGCAAAGTCAACGCATAAACACTTCGATAACAAATACTTGGAGCAATTGTTCAATTTCTTTGTTATGTATGTAGGTTCCAACCCTTACTCTTCCCCAGCCATTTTGAATCAGCTGGTCTATGTGCAGCTGGGATTAGGCATTCACTATGTTAAGGGAGGAATGTATCAGATCGCAGAAGCCATGGGCCGATTGATGGATGAACTTCGCGTAGATATTCACCTGAACACTCCTGTCCAGCGTCTGGTAGTAGAAGGTGAGAAAGTAGTCGGAGTTGAAACGGAAGAAGGAGTCGTTCATGAAGCTGATGTAGTAGTATCAAACCTGGAGGCAATCCCTGCTTATCGCCGCTTGGCTCCGCAGACTTCCAAAGTGAAAAAAGAAACAAAAGCGCTTCAGAAGAAGTTTGATCCAACGGTCTCAGGGCTTGTCCTGCTTCTTGGAACTGATAAGAAATTCGACCAATTAAAGCACCATAATTTCTTCTTTTCCGAAGATCCTGAAAAAGAATTTAAACAGATATTTGATCAGGGCAAACCAGCAGATGATCCGACTATTTATATTGGAATTTCTGCAAGGTCTGATGAAACACAGGCACCGGCGGGTAAAGACAACTTATTTGTATTAACCCACGTTCCCCCACTAACTGATGGAAAACGTAAGCCGATTGATTGGGATAAGTACCGGGAAAGAGTCATTGAGAAGCTTGAAAGAATGGGACTAACAGGTCTAAGTGATTCTATTGAATTTGAATATCGCTTTACTCCGGAGGATTTAGAGTCCCTATACGGACCTAATGGTGGATCTATTTACGGAATTGCTGCTGATCGGAAATCGAATGGCGGATTCAAAATTCCATCCAGAAGTCAGGTGTATGACGGACTATACTTTGCCGGCGGCTCTACCCACCCTGGAGGAGGGGTTCCAATGGTTACACTTTCAGGGCAGCTGACGGCTGACTTAATTAAAGAAGATGAAAAAAACGCTGTCAAACAATAGTATGTTCAGGTAAAAGGCCGGCATTTTGCTGGCCTTTTTTTACTGTTTAAGAACGGTAACCAGAGGGAAATGTGACTGAATGTTGCTGAAATAATTTATAAGTGGAATGAATAGATGAAGGGGATTATTGAATGAGTAATTGGCTAGTATTTGCACTATTTATCTTATCAGGAATAAGTACATTTTTTGTTGCCTCAAGACTATCCGTGTTTGGAGATGCTGTTAAAGAAAAAAGCCGGGCGTCATCAACATTTATGGGAGCTATTATCGGAATAGCTATATCATTGCCTGAACTGACCTCAAGCGTGACGGCTATCATTATTGATAGTCCTGATCTGGCTGTTGGAAATCTGATCGGAAGTAACCTTTTTAATATAATGGGTCTTGCTATCTTTGATATTGTTTATAGACGCTATCAAATTTTAACTCATGCTACTGTGGAGAGTAAGCTGTACGGCTGGCTGGTTATCCTAATGACGTTAATTGTCATGCTTGGATTAACTTTCACTTTACCAACGCACATTTTTCATATAAGTTATACGGCAATAGCCACTATTTTGATCTATTTTATAGGATCAAAACTAATTAATGATCGCACAGAATATAAAGGGAGAAAAGTGAAGAGAGAAGATAAAAATAAAAAATACTCCGAATATACGTATAAGCAGGTATTATTCCATTTTATTGTGTCTGCTGTATTAATTATGATTATAGGAAGTGTCCTGACGATCACCGCGGAAAGAATATCTGCTATTACAGGAATCGGTGCTTCTTTCATTGGAGCCTTCCTTGTTGCTATCAGCACATCGCTGCCTGATGCAGTCAGTGTGGGAACGGCCCTCAAGCTGAGAAATTTTAATTTAGGAATTAGTTCACTTCTTGGAAGTAATGCCTTTAATTTAATGATTTTAGCGATAACTGATCTCATGTACTTTAAAGGAAATCTTCTTCAAGGTACAAGTCCTGCCAATATACTAACAGGGGCAGCATCAATTCTCTTTATCCTGTTGATAATCTTTAGTATTACCAGGAGGAAAGCAAAACCCTGGACCTACTTATGGCCTTCTTTCCTTATAATAGCAAGCTATTTTGTTACGACTTATTTTGTTTTCCAGATTAAATAAAAAAAGCGGCCACGGAGCCGCTGTAAGCTGATCGAGAAACTTTAAGGTTTTTCGATCAGTATATTTTTTTACTGCAGAGGTGAAAACTGCTGGTTTCAGGTTTTTTCGGAAACTCTTTTACCTTTTTGGTTATGGCTGTTAAAAGGCAGCCACCAATTCCAGTCACCTAGAAGTTTCATCAAACTTGGAACGAGAAGCAAACGTATAACTGTTGCATCTATAAATATAGCGATAGCAATACCTATTCCAATCTGCTTAACCGGGACAACCCCAGTAAAAGCAAAAGCTCCTGTAATGACAATCATAATAAGAGCTGCAGAGGTAATGATCTTACTAGTATTAGCAAGCCCCTCTATCGTTGATTTTGTATTATCACCTGTCTCCAGATAAAATTCGTGAATTCTTGAGATCAGAAACACTTCGTAATCCATACTTAAACCAAAAACAAGACTGAAAACAATGACGGGTAATATAAGGGCAATATCCGCTTCGTTCAATCCGAAGTGCCCTCCTTGAAAGAGCCATACAAGAATTCCAAAGGTTGAGGTAAGTCCAATCACATTCATCAGGATCGCTTTTAAAGGAATAATAATGGAACGAAATGCGATCATCAAGATGATGAACGTGGAAACGATAATGATTGCCAAAGTCAATCCGATTTTATCGGAAATCTCCGTATAAATCTCCTGATTGAATTTTGGCTGCCCACCAAACATCATGGAAACTTCCCATTCGTCGTTCGACCAGTCCGTCATGAGTTCCTGAGCTTCGGAAGAGTTGGCTGCTACATTTAATTGAACAGGGATCATTAACTGATCTCCTGAAAGGAACTGCTCTATCGCAGGCTCTAGCTGCTGTCGTGATGCAGGCTGTTCCAAAGCAGATGATAGTTGTTCCGGTGAATTTATCTCGCTTGTTGTGTACAGGGTATCAACAGCCGCTACAATCTCTGGTTCTGATAATTTTTCCTGAAGGTCTTTCATCTGTTTTAACCCATCTTCACCCAGCCATTCACCTTCTCGTTCAGCAATAATGTAAGCGGTGCTCTCTTCAGAGCCCATAAATATTTCGTCGATGGTTTCAAAAGCAGCTCTTGAATCATAGCTTTCTGGTAAAGCGTTAATCGTCGGGATAGATAAATTCATATTCGTTACAGGGATGACACCAATTATTAAAATTACTAAAGCAGAAAGAGAAATCCAGGCAGGGTGCTTCATTACACCACGCGCAAATTTTCTCCATCTTGGTGTTGTATCCTTCTGGAAGGGGATTAATCTCCATTTGTTCACTTTCCCACCAAATACGTAAAGTAACGAAGGCAGAAGCGTTAAGGAACACAGTACTGCTGCTACAATAACCACAGATCCTCCGATGGCAATATTCATAAAGATATCTACTTCTATTACACTCATGGCTGCAAGACCGATGAACACACAGACAGCTGAGAAAATAATGGATCGGCCCGCTGTTTCAATCGTAGTTTTCAGGGCTTCGGCTTTTTCCTGCTTCAATAGTTCTTCACGATAACGATTTATAAATAAAAGAGCAAAATCAATACTGAGGGCCAGGCCGATCATAGGTGCAATATTCAAAATGAAAATGGACAACTGAGAATCCTGACCAATAAGGGCCAGAATGCCAAAACCGACTACAATGGTGATGCCTCCGATGATTAATGGAAGAATAGAAGCAAGAGCTGTTCCAAAAGCGAGAATTAAGATGATTAAGGCTACCGGAAGCCCGATCAACTCCGCACGTTTTAGATCTTCCTGGCTCGCTTTATTAATATCCTCAGATATCACAGGAGCTCCAGTTAGAGAAATTCCTTCTATCTTTCCGGTTATTTCTTCTACCTGTTGAATAGCTTCCTTCATATCTTCTGGCTCTTCTGAAAAATGTATAGAAGCATAAGCAGTCTTGTCTTTCCGCATGGATTCATCATCAAGTGGTGACTGAATACGGGAGGCAATATCTAAATTCTTTATATCATCTAAGGTTGAAGTGATGGTATCCTCTGATTTATTTTCAAATAATAGTAGAAATGTGGATTCAGGAAAATCAAAGTCTTCATTTAGTTTTTCTTCTACCTGTTCATATTCCCCGTCAGTGCGGAAGCCGTCGCCTTCTAATAAAGAAGGTAATTGAATAGCAAAGTAACCCATAATTAAAGTTATCATGATCCAAAAAGCGAGCAGCCACTTGTGGGAACTTACGATAAAGGAGGAAATTTTACGCATGATCATCGATCTCCTTCAAAGATTTTCTAAGATAAAGGTCTCCTATAAATAATACTCCTTTTAACGTGGCTTGAAAACTAAAAACTTCCAGTGTGTAGAACGTACATTTCCGTGGAATATGAGTATCAATGAGAAAAAAAGGAAGGGACAGGTGTCTTTCATGCAATTTCCGGACGAATTAATAAAGGAAGCCAAAAATAGAATAGCAGGATTTGATGTTGAAGGATTTGTGCTGGGACAGGGTGATGAGTCGGGTAAAATTATGATTGTCGGTGAGGCTCCAGGAGAAAATGAAGCCGTAAAAGGAGAACCTTTTATAGGCAGAGCGGGGGATGAACTGGATAAACAGTTAAATTATATAGGGTTAGAAAGAAAAGACGTTTATATCACAAGTGCAGTGAGAAGCCGCCCTTACAAATGGGTGAAGACCACCAAAAAAGGGTCAGGGGGACAAAGGAAAGCAAACCGGAAACCAAATCAAAAGGAGATTCTGGCTCACGCTCCTCTATTAGATTACCAAATCGAGAAGATGGATCCAGAAGTGATTATTGCCCTTGGAGGTGTAGCATACGAACGATTGATGGGAAGAAAGGACAAAATCAGTGAACTAGTAGGGAAAGTAATACGAACCCCAATCATGCGGCTTGATCGTGAGAAGGAAAAATACGTGGAAACTGAAAAAAGCTATCTAATTATCCCGCTCTATCATCCAGCAGCTGTTTTTTATAATCCTAAAATTAAAGAAGATATTTATGCATCACTCGATGAAATGAAAAATAACCTTAATTTATAAGGAAGCTGAGCTTAAGATTTTTAAAATTATAATTGGAGTGGAGAGGAAGGGATGCTTAGTATGCGCCTTACTTTTCTATATTAGAGCTAACCTTTCTGGGGCGGGTTTTGATAAAATATAGAAAAGAGGATGAAATGACCGTCCTATGATAGGGGGAGGAAATCTTGTGAAAAATCCCGGAAGTTGGAATGCCCTTGCTGGAGCATTTTTATTTCTTATCTGGGTAATATTTTTTCAAGGAAGCGGTATTGATCTGGTCTTAGGTTTTGCATTTCTTGTACTTGTCCCCTTGCTACTGGAAGAAGCCGTTCAAAGTGCAGAGGGGAGCCGCCCGGAGAAGTGGCTGTGGAGCGTGATGAGCTGCTCTTTACCTTTTTCAGCTGCAGGTATGATCGCCATTTCGCTGCCGTCAGGAAATGAAGCAGGGTGGTGGGCGGCTGTCTGGTTTTTTTATACACTTCTGATTGCTTTTGGAGGTTTCATGAGGTTGTTGGGCAGAGGACTCGGACCGGTTGAAGAAACTGTCATTGATATTGGTTTGATTTACATAGCGTTTGGAGGAGGATGGCTGGTATGTTCCAGTGCGGGATGGACTGGTATCTTACCATATTCAGAGACGATTCTTCAGCTCACAGTTGTTCACTATCATTATGCGGCTTTCGTGGTACCGCTGGTGACGGGGTTCTTTGGACGCTACCGTGCAGAATGTAACAGAATTAGGAAGAGTTTTATGGTTACACCGTACTTGTGGTTAGCAGCCGGTGTGGTGGCGGGTCCTTTAATTGCTGGCCCTAGTTTAAATTTGGAGGCTCCTTTTAAATCAATTGCAGCAGGGGTTTATTTCCTAGTTCTGGTCTGGCTTTGTTTATGGTGGTTTTGGCTCTCTGTTTATTTTAAATTGTGGATTGGAATGGCTTTGCGTTCAGCATCTCTCCTTCTTTTAGGAACTATGTTGCTTGCTCTATTCACTAACTTGAACATCTGGTTAGAAGCTTACTGGCTGCAGTTGAATACAATAGTTGGCTATCAGGGGCTGTGGATAGCGTCCGCTTTTTCCATTTTATCTGCTCTGGTTTGGCGCGGCGTTCATGCTCCAAAAAGGCATGCCTACACCGCTTTTCCTATTAGTCGTATACGTGCGGAACGAGGTAGTATTAATCCTAAAATAGATTATAAACCTTGGGAAGCTTCTCATGAATATGTGACAGGGCTTGTTCATGACTGGAGTCCTTTTAACAGTCGTCATTTTCATTCGGAATACATTGATCCACTGGTAAAAAGGTGGTTCCTATATACCGGTGACTTTCATGTTCAAGCGTCTATTGAATGGGCCAGAGGATTTCGATCAATAGCCGGCCGAATAAGCCGATGGGGATTTCCGCCATCCGGATGCGTGGCACTTCAAGGAGAAGCCATATCTATATCTGATTATAAGGATGGTCGAAACTCGGTAAGAGCGTGGATAACACGTAATAAACAAACAAAGGAACCGCTAAATACAGCTTTATATTCTTTTCATGAACATGCAGGTGAGACCTATTTTAATATAGGTTTCCCTGTATCACATGGAGTCCTGACAGTTATTGGGCGGTTTGAGAAAGATGGAAAAGGCGGGCTGCTTTTAGAAACTATGCGGCGTGAAGATGTCCGGGGAGATGAAGGCATCTACTTCACAGTAGGGGAGTGGACGATGCGGCTTCCAGTACGAGGAATGTTTCACGTGAAAAAAGCGAAGACAGAAGGAGACCTGCTTGGGGATCTTTACCTGCGTCTTGGTTATATTCATCTTTTGCATGTACAATATCAGATGAAAGAAAGACGAGCCGGATAGTACTCCATAAACGACGGGCCAATAGAAATAAAAGATCGTTGCTTTTTTGCTTTCGGTGTAAGCGGAGTGTGCTATAATAAAAGCAAATCAGGTCACAGCTGCGACTGTGACCTGATTGGATACCGTTCTTTTCTTTTCGGTTGAGGACCCTTTCACATATGTGAAAGGGTCTATTTATTATTGTTCATTTTTATGATCAGCGCCAGGAGTGTAATGATAAATGTCCCGAACGCCAACATAACCATAAGCGCCTCATATGTGCTCATAACTGGCATCACTCCTTTTCTATCGCCACCTAACCTAATCCTTAGAGAACGGTATCTATATATAAGGATACCATATTTTTAATATAAACAAGAACATTTGTTCGCGTTAAATGCAAAAATAGCCAGAACGTACCATATTAAACCACCTCAGGTCATCCAAATTATGGATGACCTGAGGTGGTTTATTTTTCCTTTTTTAGTTTTAAAGTTCGTCAAAGCCATTGGTTTCGGAAACTTTAGTGTACTGTCTGGACTTCTGTTCGAAGAAATCTGATTTGCCTTCATCGACTTCCTGATAAGCTTTAATCCACTTTAAAGGGTTTTCCTTATACTCAGGAAAAGGCTTTTCCGCTCCCAGTAAGCGGCATCGTTTATTGGCCATGAATCGAATATAATCTTCCAAGTCGCCGATCGGAATACCGGGGAAGCGGTCTCCTATAATGTGATGAGCCCACTTGATTTCAAGTTCGACTGCCTCTTGGAATGTATCTTTGACAAACTGACGGTATTTTTTTTCGTCCAGTTGCGGGTTTTCACTTAATGTTTCATTAAATATCCGGCCAAATAGGCTTACATGAATCTGTTCATCTCTATTTATATAGTTAATCATAGTGCTCGTCGATACCATCTTATTGTTGCGTGCTAGATTATAGAAGAAAGCGAAACCTGCATAAAAGAATAAACCTTCTAGAACAACATCATAAACGATAGACTTTAAAAAGGTTTCTACAGAAGGATCATCTGCAAAAGCCTGGTACCCATCTGTAATGAACTGATTTCTTTCAATAAGCACATCATCGTGCTTCCAGTATTCAAAAATTTCTTCCTGTTCATCCTGATCCACAAGAGTCGATAGGACATAAGAATAGGATTGATTGTGGACTACTTCCTGGAAAGCTAATACCTGCATGAGCGCAGATAAACTGGAATCGGTTAAATAGTCAGCTATCTTTCCGGAGTAGTCCGTTTGAATAGAGTCCAAAAAGGCAAGCAGTCCAATGATTTTCTTAAACGTCGCCTGCTCCTGATCAGAAAGAGTTGCCCATTGTTTTAAATCATTGCTCATATTAATTTCATTTGGGATCCAGAAATTCGCCAGCATATTTTTATACATAGGATATGCCCAGGAATAGCGGGTATCATCCCAGTTTAGGACGTTAGAACTTCTGCCATTAATGATGCCGGTAGAAGCGTTAGGGGCCTGGTGGTCTACTAGTTTTCGCTTTTGAATGGTTTCATTCATTTGATTTATCCTCCTTTTATGATGAGCAGCTTTCGCACTCGTCATATTCACCCTGGCTTGAAGTAGATCTCGTGTAATAGGTCGTTTTTAAACCTGATTTCCACGCGTCGATATGGAGATCTAATAGTTCTTTAGCATGTATAGAATTTCGAACATATAGGTTAAATGAGATGGATTGATCAATATATTTTTGCCGTACGGCATTTTGCTGGATGCTTGCATGCTGGTTTATATCGTAGGCCGATTTATAATACCAGAACGTTTCCGGGCTAAGATCCGGGGCTGTCACTGGGATTTTATAATCTTTCTTCTCTTCTGAATAAAAACGTTTAAAGATTGGATCGATGCTCGCTGTACTTCCGGCAATCAGAGAAGTACTGGAATTAGGAGCGACGGCCATTAAATATCCATTCCGTATCCCATCTCTCTGAACCTTATCTTTTAAGGCATTCCAGTTCCAATCCTCATTTTGATCAAACGCCCGTTTAAGAAAGAATTCTCCTGTAGACCAGTCGGACCCTTCAAATAAAGGGTAACTCCCTTTCTCGGCTGCTAATTCGCTGCTGGCTTCAATGGTGTAATAGGCAATTGCCTGGTACACTTCTTCAGCATAATTTACGGCTTTTTCAGATTCCCATGCTATTTTCTTTTGAGCAAGCAGGTGAGCCCAGCCGAATGTGCCAAGACCAATGCCTCGATATGACTGGTTTGTCAATTGAGCCTGCAGAACCGGGATAGTATTTTCATCAATCACGTTATCCAGCATTCTTACTTGAATAGAAACTAAACGCCTTAAGACTCCTTCTGGTACAGCGCGGCCGAGATTAACACTGGAGAGATTACATACTACAAAATCCCCCGGGTTTTTAACCGTTATAATTTTTCCTTCTTCTAAATATTGTTCTTCCTGGAGGGTAGGGCTCTGGTTCTGAGTGATTTCCGTACATAGGTTGCTGCAATAAATCATCCCTGCGTGACGATTCGGATTCATACGGTTCACTTCATCTCGGTAGAACATGTAAGGTGTACCTGTTTCGAGCTGACCTACCATAATCTTTTTCATAATGTCTATAGCAGCTACTTTTTCTTTCGATAGATCTGGGTGATTTACACAGGCTTCGTACCTTTCGCGGAAGGTACCACTGCCACGCTCTTCATCATAAGCATCTTCCAAAGAGAAGCCCATAACGTCACGAACTTCATGAGGATCGAATAAATACCAGTCTTCCCGCTTTTCTACAGCTTCCATAAACATATCTGGTATCGATACGCCGGTAAATAAATCGTGGGTGCGCTGTCGTTCGTCACCGTTGTTTAAACGGCTGTCAAGAAAAGGAACAATGTCCTTATGCCATATATCCAGATACACGGCAATCGCTCCTTGCCGCTGCCCGAGCTGATCTACGCTGACTGCTGTATTATTCAGCTGCTTCATCCAAGGTATAACGCCTGAAGAAACGCCTTTAAATCCTCGAATGTCACTTCCGCGGCTTCTGATTTTGCCGAGATAAATGCCGATTCCTCCACCGTGTTTACTCAAATTCGCTATATCTGTATTGCTGTCATAAATAGACTGGAGACTGTCGTCTACTGTGTCTATAAAACAAGAGCTCAACTGGCCATACCTTTTTCCTGCGTTAGCGAGAGTAGGGGTGGCGACGGTCATATATAGATGACTTAAAGCCCAATAGGCTTCTTTTATGAGCCCAAGCCTCGCTGACTTATTTTCCTGAGCCATGATGACCATCGAAATGATCATAAATCGTTCTTGCGGAAGTTCATATATGTCTTTGGACTTGGAGCGGGCTAAGTATCGATCACTTAAAGTTTTAAGACCAATATAAGTAAATAAATAATCACGCTCAGGGACAATAGCAGCTTCAAGCTGATCTATTTCCTCTTTGGAATAATCAGCAAGTAAGGATTTTGAATAGATTTCTTCATTCGTTAAAATCTCGATTAATGAATAAAACCCTTTATAGGCCTTCTCCTCCATGCGGTTGTAAGCGGAATTTTTGTACATTTGGTCCAAATGAATCCTGCTCGCGGCAAAAGTCCAATCAGGTGCTGACTCGTCCATTTCAGCCAAACACTCAAGTATTAATGCTTTGGATTGCTCTTCATCACTCATCTGATCCAATCCAAGCCCTGGAACTTTCTTTAGTATTCGTTCCACATCCAAATGAGGAAACTCTTTTTGAATGTTGATTAGCTTCTGCTCCCATTCTGTTTGCATAGATTGAACGCTCATGTATTCGTGCTCCTTTTTATTCATAGGTAATTTAAGACATAAAAAAATCCGCTCACTTATTGAGCGGATGAAACCATAGAACGAGGCAAATAAATCATACGAACACCTCGTTCTATCGCTTCATCTTCTCAATCCCCGAAGAAGTTGAAACTTCAGCGAATAAAGACAGGTCTCCTGACTTACGTTCGATTCTACTCTGGTCCTTCCCGTACCTGGGCACAGTGGATAATCCATTTCGCGAACGCTAACAGTTGCGGGGGCAGTTCCGGCTTTTTCCGGATTCCCTATTAAGCCTGATGGCATCTTTAATTCGCAAATACTATATATAGTATTAATTAATTATTTTATTAGCTTATATTGTGTTTATATCATAACGAAGATGAAAGGAAAGTGCAAATGATTTAATGAGATTTCAATTTTGAAAAAACTATATTTTTCCATCAAAAAGCTCTTATTGCTCTTTTTTCTGTCCTGAAAAATTTTTAAAATGAAGATCGCTTCATTATAATAAAGGTAATAAACACTCTATGGTGAACTATACAATAATAACGGAAATAGATAAACAGGGGGATTCGTAATCATGGACCAAACATTTAATTGGCACCAGGAAGCCGCAAAACAGTGGGATGAACGGGCGGAATTTTGGAATGAACGAAGTCAGACAATGTGGGAGGAGGGGAGCCGAAAAACGATTATTCCCTTTCTGAAAAATTACCTCCCCACGGGGAAGGCTGTTGCTGACCTGGGTTGTGGAGACGGATATGGCTCTTATAAATTGTATGAAGAAGGGTACCAGGTGACTGGAGTAGATCTTTCGAAGGATATGATTGAACGAGCAGTGAAAAGATTACAAACAGAAGGGTTAGACTTTACGCAGGGAGATTTGACAAAGCTGCCTTTCGCTACAGAAAGCTTTGATGGCATCATGGCTATTAACTCTCTGGAGTGGATTGAAGTTCCTCATCAGGGACTTGAGGAAATGAAAAGGATCTTACGTCCGGGAGGCAAGCTTTGTATTGGAATACTTGGACCGACGGCCATGCCGAGGATAAATAGCTATCCAAGAGTATATGGTGAAAAAGTAATTTGCAACACGATGATGCCATGGGAGCTTGCTAAACTGGCTGAAGAAACTGGTTGGAAATATGCGGGAGGTCAAGGGGTGTATAAACGCGGGGTTGATGAGAATCAAGTCGCACATCTGGATGAAGATTTAAAGCAGGCCCTTACATTTATGTGGATTTTTATCTTTGAAAAGAAAAACTAAATCATGATAAAAACAAAATTGCGGACTAGCACCTGATTATGTAGAAAATATAAGGAAAAGCCCACGGTTCTGTTTCTCTTTGTTGAACAAAATCATGGACTTAGTTTAAGGGTCCGTATTACGACAAAAAAAGCGATTGAAAATTTCGTTAGAAGGAGTATGATAAGGAACAACGATTCATATAGTGATTCAATGAGGAGGGATTGCGGTGGCTTGGGTCCATGCAATATTTTCTGTGCGGTATTTATTTATCGGTTTCTTTTCATTGACGGCGTTAAGCTTGATTACTTTCCAATCTGTAGCCATATTCCAAGCATTTCTAGATTTTTTTGAAGTTTTTCATCGGAAATAAAGAAAAGAGACCGGCTTTCTCAGGCTGGTCTCTTTTCTATTCGTTTGGCTTTCCCCAAAGAAACTCCCCCAGTAACCGATCTACCTCGGGATGCTCGTGCAAACCAGAATGGGTGGCGGATTTATCAAATACAATCTCTTCTCGGTAACTGCCGAAGGGTACAATTGATTTCAACGCTCTTACACTTGAAGCATGCACAAGCCCATCCCAATGCTTGCTCTCTTCTTCGTACGGATTAATAACGCCTGCTATAACAAGTGTATCTACACCTTTAGGAAAGAACTCCCTTCTGAGGAAAATAGAATTTAAAGCTTCAGAGTCCGGTTTCAGATCGTTAGCGGCCGGACTCGAATGCACTTCAAAATAACCTTCTTTTTTAATTCCTTTATAGGGACTGGCAATAACAGCTAATTTCTGAACAACAGGATATTGATCTTCCTGATAATGAAGTAAAAAGTTAGTGGCCGCAAGTCCCCCCATGGAATGGCCCACTAGATTAATCTGCTGAATACTATGACGCTCTTTTAATCGGTGGAGGACTTCTTGGAGCCATATAGTTTGCTGCTTTAAGCTGGCGCGATCATTCTCAAAAAGAACTTGAATGAATGGTTCCATGTTAGGTGGAAGGCTTCCTCTTAAGGTTACGTGTCCTTGTCGGGATACATAAGCCACCATACGCGTAGATCCCGCGTTTTGCTGCTCTAGACGGTTCATCATTGTATTAAAGGTCCCAGGGCCTCCTTTAAAACCGTGTATGAAGACGGTGGGGGTAATTTCTCCGTTTTTCTCTGAACTTGTAGGTTTAGAATTTGTTAAAAATATAAAAATCCCTAAAAGAAGGGAAGAGAGAAGAATGAGGGTGAATTTCTTTTTATTACTGAACACATTCAAGAACATGACGTTTCCTCCTGAAAATTACTATCGCTGAAATATAATAAAAAAAACATTAAGAGTCAACTATAATAACAGCTTAACTTTAGCATACCCACTGCAGAGAAAGGGGAAACTGCACCAAATTCTCCATTCCAAGCGCTTTATGGATCAGCAGCTAAATAACCTACTGCGATGTTTATATTTAACAAAACGAGGGGAAAACTGGAATTATAACCAGCTAGATGAAAGGAGAATACCATTGAATCAAGAAGAACTAAAGAAAAAAATTTATAACGTTATGGATCAGCATAAAGTAGGAACACTATCAACAGTAAAGGATAAAAAACCTCATGCTCGTTACATGACATTTTCAAATGATGATGAATTCACATTCTTCACACCGACAGACCGTGATACTCATAAAGCGGAGGAAATCGAGGAAAACCCTCATGTTCATATCTTATTAGGCTATGAAGGTGAAGGTTACGGAGATACGTATTTAGAAGTACAAGGTCAGGCTAAGATACGCGATGATCAGAAGATGAAGGACTGGTTATGGACAGAACAAATGGAGCGCTGGTTCTCAGGAAAAGGGGATCCGGATTACATTGTTCTTGAGATTATGCCTGAAACAATCCGTCTAATGAATGCAGACGGAGATACTCCTGAATCACTGGATTTATAATAAGCCGACAGATATAAAAAGCATTTGAGATACAATCTCAAATGCTTTTTTTTATTTCGATACGTTGTTAAATAACGCTATTAAAGTAAAGGGCCGTATACTGTAAGACTCGATTTCGAAATATTGGGCATGAGGAAGGTCCTCCGGGGGACGATTTCGCTTTCCGGCCCTGCACGACGCAGGGTCGTTCGACGTTGCCACATGACCTGGCGTTCTTAGTCGAACCTCTTCTGTGGTGAGCTTCCTCAGGCTTCGCCTTCCGGGATCTCACCGATCATGTTCATCCCGCAGGAGTCTTCGCCGTTCCCTTCCGCCCCTTTGCGATCATGGAGCGCT
>NZ_FOOG01000039.1 GCF_900113125.1 Halobacillus alkaliphilus
AGGAAAGCGAGTTATTTCCCCACCAACCCTCATCCCCATTTTAGTAACGGACCCATTTATCTCGAAACTGAGTCTTCAACAAACGGGAGCTTTACTTTAAGATTAACACTGAGGTTTAACAAAGCCTAAAAAATTAAGAACGGACAATTTAATTAGGATGGACGCATATAGAGCATTTCTTCGTTATGAAGAATGCTCTATATTTTTGTCAGAATGGAAAGGTTACTATCGATAAAAATTTATTGTAAAACAATAAATAATGATTTATGATGAGTATGATAATAAATTAAACGAGGTGCTGTTATGAATCAAGGATCAACTTTATTTTTAAAGATTTCTGTATTTCTGATAGGACTTCCTGTGCTTGCTTTGTGTATATTTGCTCTCCCCTCGATCGCTAAGGAAGCCTCCAATACTGAATATGCTGCGTTCATTTATCCTGTTTTAGCTGCTATGTATATAGCCGTGATTCCGTTCTTTATTGCCCTGTATCAGGCTCTGAAGCTTTTAAGCTTCATTGATAAGGACCATGCTTTCTCCAATTCATCTGTCAAAGCCTTGAAGAAAATTAAATTCAGCGCCGTTACTATAAGTGTCTTGTATATGGCAGCCATGCCTTTCTTCTATTTAATAGGGGAATTGGACGATGCTCCGGGTGTGATCGTGATTGGACTGGTCATTGTGTTTGCATCACTCGTCATTGCGGTGTTTACGGCTGTTCTTCAAAAGCTGTTAAATAATGCCATAGCTATCAAATCAGAAAATGACTTAACGGTATGAGGTGATTACATGGCGATTATAATCAATATTGATGTCATGCTCGCAAAAAGGAAAATGAGTGTAACAGAACTATCAGAAAAGGTGGGCATTACAATGGCGAATCTATCTATTTTGAAGAATGGCAAAGCAAAAGCCGTTCGATTTTCAACTTTAGAGGCTATTTGTAAAGCATTAGAGTGCCAGCCTGGTGATATCCTGGAATATAAAAGCGAGGAAGACGATGAAGGCTAGTCAGAATGACAGCTGGAGGTGGCGGTAATGAGAGCTCTGAAACAACTCATATATTTCGGTTGGCAGCAGGCTCTCTCCTGTTTGTTTCCCGTCGTCATTTTTGCTTCTCTGGCAATTACTCAAATCGTGTCCCTTCCCATTCTCCCGAGGTATGACTGGCTGCTTATCATCTGCCTGCTCATGCAGTGGGCAATGCTACGCTTTGGCCTTGAAACACGGGATGAACTCAAAGTAATTACTTTGTTCCACGTGATTGGTCTCGCTCTTGAACTATTTAAGGTACATATGGGTTCCTGGTCCTATCCTGAAGAAGGGTATTCCAAGGTCTTTGGCGTGCCATTGTACAGCGGATTTATGTACGCCAGTGTGGCCAGCTATCTTTGTCAGGCCTGGAGGAGGCTGGATGTTCGACTCGTTAAGTGGCCGTCTTCTTTGGTCGTTGTCCCTCTGGCAGCTGCGATCTACTTGAATTTTTTCACCCATCATTACTGGGTAGACGTACGCTGGTGGTTATCCGGACTCGTCATGATCGTCTTCTGGCAAGCATGGGTGATTTATGAAGTGAATGGAACTCGTTACAGAATGCCGCTTGCTCTTTCCTTTGTGCTGATCGGATTCTTTATATGGATCGCGGAGAATATCGCTACGTATTTTGGAGCCTGGGAATATCCTTACCAGCGCGACGCCTGGAGCCTCGTTCACTTAGGGAAGGTAAGCTCCTGGCTGTTATTAGTGATTGTGAGCTTTCTAATTGTCGCGACCTTGAAGCGGGTGAAAGGGGAAAGCACGACAAAAAGCCGCACCCGTATGCCAACGTTGAATCGTAAGTCTTCATAAAAAGGACCCGATGATTACGAAGTAGAAAAAACTAAAGAAGGTGGCTTTAATTGGACAATAAAGTTTGTTTAATTACAGGTGGAAACTCAGGAATTGGAAAAGCCGCTGCTATTCAGCTGGCACAAAGCGGAATGAAAGTGATCATCGCATGCAGAAATGAAGAAAGAGGCAGAGCCGCGTTACAAGATATTAAAAGCTCAAGTCATCGCGATCAAGTTGAACTGCTGTTGTTAGATATGAGTTCTCAGGCGTCCATTCGGCATGCAGTGGAAATTTTTAAATCAAAACATAGTAAACTTGATGTGCTTATTCACAACGCAGCTGATTTTGATATTACCAGGAGGACGCCTGAATACTCTGAGGATGGGACCGAAACCGTCTGGGCAACCAATCATATTGGTCCTGTGTTGTTAACCAGCCTGCTGACCAACGAACTCGAACAAAGTGAACAGGGGAGAGTGATAACAATCGCCTCCCAGGGCTTAATGCTGCATCCTTTTTTAAAAGTGAATGTGAAGGATCCTGAATTTAAAATGGGACGATATCGGGTAGCGAAAGCTTATTATCAGTCCAAGCTGGCACAGGTCATGTACACGTACTGGCTGGCAGAGCATTTAAAAGACACCCGCGTGACCGTAAATGGTGTGAGGGTCACGAACGTGAAGGTGGATATAAGCAGGTATCCGGATTTATCAAAGGGAATGAAGATTTTATATTCCATGAAAAGCCGCTTTTCCATTTCGCCGGAAGAGATGGCCGAAACGTACACGTATTTAGCGCTTTCTCCTGAGATGAATGAAGTAACCGGAGAATACTTCAACGAAAAGAATGAGATCGTTTCTTCCTCAAGCTATAGTAAAAACAAACGTAATATCGAGGAAGTAATGGAATTGACTATGAAATATTTTAATCCTTAAACATAATCAGAGAAACACCACTTATCTGCGTTTAAATAGGTGGTGTTTTTTTATGATGAAAACCGTCGTCTAATGGAAAATCAACCTCTAAAAATTTGAAAAATATGTTACGATTTAAATAGATATCAGCTTACAAATAAAATCATAAGAGGCATTTCAAAATTGGTTTCTTACATTCTCTAAAAAGCAGATAGATCTATCGTTATGAATTTTGAAAGGGGATACAAAACGTTGAATACAAAATACCTGGACTTACTTGCCCAAAAATATGATAGTGAAGAAAAAGTGGTCACTGAAATTATTAATCTTAAAGCTATACTTAATCTGCCCAAAGGCACAGAGCATTTTGTCAGCGATTTACACGGGGAGTATCAAGCCTTTCAACATGTATTAAGAAATGGTTCAGGAAAAGTAAAAGAGAAAATTACCGATCTATTTGCGGACGAGTTATCCGAAGAAGAAATTAATGAGTTCGCGACGCTAGTCTATTATCCTGAAGAAAAAATCAAGCTGATCAAAAATAACTTTGACAATGAAAAAGAATTGAACCATTGGTATGCTCAAATCATCGAACGTATGATGAAGCTCGTCTCATATGCTTCCTCCAAATATACACGATCCAAACTGCGGAAAGCCTTACCCAGCCAATTTGCGTACGTTATTGAAGAGCTACTTTATAAAACAGATGAATTCACCAATAAGGAGCAGTATTATTCTAAGATTCTTCAGCAGATTATCTCCCTCGGCCAGTCGGATAAGCTCATTATCGGTCTCGCTTATACCACCCAGCAGCTGGTGGTGGACCATCTTCATGTCGTTGGCGATGTGTATGACCGGGGTCCCGAACCTGACAAAATTATGGAAACCCTCATTAATTATCATTCGATTGACATTCAGTGGGGGAATCACGATGTCCTCTGGATTGCAGCCTATGCAGGCTCCAAGGTCTGTCTCGCTAATATCATTCGAATCTGCGCACGCTACAACAATTTAGAAATTATCGAAGACGTGTATGGAATTAATCTTAGACCCCTTCTTAATCTTGCAGAGAAATACTATGATGACAATCCTGCCTTCCGTCCTAAGATCAATCCAGGCGAAGAACCATCTGATCATGAAAGATTGCAAATTACGAAAATCCACCAGGCCATTGCCATGATTCAGTTCAAACTGGAAAGCCCTATCATCAAAAGACGCTCCTATTTCAATATGGAAGATCGACTTCTGCTTGAGAAAGTAGATTACGACAGGAACGAAATCACCATTCACGGGGAAACCTATTCCCTTCAAGATACCTGCTTTGCCACGGTCGATCCCGAACATCCTGAAAAGCTTTTAGAGGAAGAAGAGCAAGTAATGGAGAAACTGTTATTCTCTGTCCAGCACTCAGAAAAGCTGGCCAGACACATGAATTTTTTCATGAAAAAAGGAAGTCTTTATCTAAAATATAACGGGAACTTATTAATTCATGGATGCATCCCGCTGGATGAACAAGGAAACATGGAAAAAATGACGATCGAAAATCGAACCTATGGCGGAAGAGAATTACTTGATGTCTTTGAGCATTATCTACGCTACGCTTTTGCCCATCCTGAAGAGACCAATGACCTTGCAACAGACATGTCCTGGTATCTATGGACAGGTGAATATTCCTCACTCTTCGGAAAACGGGAGATGACGACGTTCGAAAGGTACTTTATTAAAGATAAAAAAGTCCATAAAGAAAGAAAAAATCCTTATTATCATTTGCGGGAAGATGAGGAAACCTGCCGGGAAATATTAACGGACTTCGGACTGAATCCTGACCAGGGACATATCATCAACGGCCACACACCGGTTAAAGAAATAGACGGGGAAAATCCGATTAAAGCTAACGGAAAGATGATTGTTATCGACGGAGGATTTTCCAAGGCTTATCAATCCAAAACAGGCATAGCCGGATACACGTTATTATTTAACTCCTACGGCATGCAGCTGGTTGCCCATCAGCACTTCAATTCAAAAGAAGAAGTGCTGCAAAATGGAACAGATGTCTTATCGGTAAAAAGATTGGTGGATAAGGAACTTGAGAGGAAAAAGGTGCTTGAAACAAATGTGGGTGAGGAATTACTGCAGGAAATTTATATTCTAAACAGTTTGATGGAGTATCGTTATATAAATTGAGTTATCATCCTTTTTAGAAAAAGCCAGCTAATGTAGCTGGCTTTTTCTATGAGTTTCTGGAAATGGAGTCTTCCCCACACTTTAAGCCGTACGTTTTTAGAAGACAAAGGGGAAGATATGATGTGCTAGGTTTTCATTATGTATAAAACATTAGAACAGGGCCACTTCCAATAAGGCAAGTGGCTGATCTAATGAAGTCTTTCAACCCTCATAGAGTAGCCGTAATGGATTCAAGATACTGTCTGGGTCTCCCATAGAATACGATTTGTCTATATGCAGGGTAAGTGGAAGCGAAGGATACAAAGATGGGGGCATCAAGCAGAAATGGATAATGGGAATATATTTGTCGATCTCCATAAATCATCCCTTTTAACGCGGTATTCATTTCTTTATTAAAAATGTTAAAGCGAAATTCTGCGGCATCCTGGCTGAATTCACCACCATCAACGTAGGCTCTTCCCAGTAGATAAAGTTGATTCTGTCCGTTCAACTTCCATTCGGCCAATACTTCGTCCCGCATGATCGGATTAACGGCTTCGAAGTTAAATACATATCCAATATCCAAAAATAATTCAGCCGTAGGATCAGAGTGAGTGAGAGTATATTTTCTTCCTTCAAGCGGTTTAGCAGTATTAGCGGGTGGTATATATTTCACGGATAACTTTCTTGGATCAAACGAAGACATCCTCGCGCCTCCTAAATGCTAATGAAATTCTCTGTATCAGGATATGCAGGAAAATCACTTGGGTTCGAAGTGAGTACTAAATGGCGTGATTTAATAAGAAGGCTTTCGTAATAGGAGATCAAGGTAGGTGCTACATCGTAGGATTTACTTGGGACGTGTACCTTATATTCACATTAATACTCTATTCTCGATCGATCATTATCATGGTTTAAGGGATTACATCTCTGCTTGTAGATATAAAAATACTAATCTAATCATGTAACAAACCTTTAACAATTGGAAACCTTTTGTAGTTTACTTTGCATAATTCCTCTGTTAAATTATATTAATATTTCATATACCATTAGGTACATCAGGAGGTTAATCATGTTTAACCAAAAACAAAATTTATTAACGAAGGGCTGGTTTTTCTTTGTAATTGCCGCTCTCTTTCTATGGGCAAAGACTTATTACGCCCTCCAAACTTCATTTACTTTAGATATTGAAAACGGCATTCAACAGTTTATTTTAATCATTACTCCAATAAGTTCATTACTATTTTTCCTGGGACTTTCTCTTTTCTTTTCACCGAAAAGGCGTAACAAGGCATTTATGACCATTTATTTCCTATTATCATTCACTCTCTATGCGAACGTGGTGTATTACCGATTTTTCAATGATTTCATTACACTGCCGGTCTTAATGCAATATAAGAACTTCGGTGATCTTGGAGGAAGTGCTAAAGCCCTGACGCACCCGATGGACTTTCTCTACTGGATTGATTTAGTTGCTTTAATTACTTGGCTCGTCGTGAAGAAAACAAAGCCGACTATTGAATTCCGTAAACGTACCATAGCGATGATTTTCGCTGCCTCCCTTGGATTCGCAGCGGTCAACTTAAGCCTTGCGGAAATGGAGCGGCCACAGCTTCTAGTAAGAACGTTTGACCGTGCGAAGCTAGTCAAGCTGCTGGGCATCTACAACTATCATGTTTATGATACGGTCATGACGGCTAAAACATCTTCCCGCCGTGTCTTAGCTGATAGTAACGAATTGAGCGAGGTGCTAAACTACGTGAACTCCCAGCAGGGTAAAATGGGAGCACACGGAGAGTACTTCGGGAAGGCAAAAGGCAAAAACGTTGTACTTGTTTCCCTGGAATCCACTCAGAATTTTGTTATTGATCGCAAGTTACATGGCCAGGAAATTACACCATTCCTGAACGATCTAAAAGAGGATAGTTTCTATTTTGACAATTTCTATCATAATACAGGTCAAGGAAAGACCTCTGATTCTGAGTTCATCATTGATAACTCTTTATACGGGCTGCCACGGGGAGCTGTATTTACAACCAATGCAAACAATGAGTTCAACGCGACACCCGAAATTCTAAAAGGAAACGGCTACACGCCCGTAAGCTTCCACGGTAACCATGCAAGCTTCTGGAACCGTGATGTAATGTATCAAAGTCTTGGTTATGACCACTATTTCTCTAAACGAGAATATGATGTGACGGATGAAAACTCTGTAAACTACGGATTAAAGGACATTCCATTCTTTGAGCAGTCCATGCCAAAACTAAAAGGATTAGACAAACCGTATTACGCGAAATTCTTAACCATGACGAACCACTATCCATATATTACAAACAATGAAAATATGGAAATGATCGAGCCGGCTGAAACTGGTGATGGATCTGTTGACCGTTATTTCCAAACGGTTCGCTACGAAGATGAATCCATTAAGAAATTCTTCCAGATGATGAAAGAGCAAGGGGAATATGAAGATACCATCTTCGTGTTATACGGGGATCACTACGGAATATCTGAAAACCACAACAAAGCGATGAGTGAAATTTTAGGCAAAGAAATCCGCCCATTTGAACACATCCAATTGCAAAAAGTACCCTTAATCATTCATATTCCTGGAATGGAAGGTAAACAAATGGACACCGTTGGCGGTCAAATTGACTTGAAACCTACTATTCTTCATTTACTAGGAATAGATCAGGAACATGATGTTCAATTTGGTACAGATCTATTCAAGAAAGATCGAGAAAGTGCCACCATCCTTCGAGACGGCAGTGTCGTAACCGATAAGTATGTCTATTCGGATGAAGGAGATCTTTGTTATGACAAATCGTCAGGAGAAGAAATCGACTCAAAGACATGCGCTCCACTGAAAGAAAAAGCAGAGACTGAACTTAATTATTCAGATAAAGTCGTTTACGGAGACCTATTAAAATTTCTAGATAGCGAAAAAGAAGAAAACAAACAATAACTTTTTTTAAACCCACTCACTGTACTTTAGTGTGTGGGTTTTTCAGTTTTATACCTTAACGCAGTCCATTTAGAAGAAAACTATACCCATAGGGCATGGACAGGGAATTGATGCTATGACTCTCATTTCTGATGAGGTAAAATGAAAATACAATAGGTTTGGAAGATCATGATGACACCAATAATTTCATTTTAAAACTTTCATCTTGTACGAGTCATAAAAATGTGTATAATAGTCAATAGACAAAATGACTAAATCATTCAAATGGTCAGGTGGTGGAAAATGTCCGCAGATAGAAAAAGTCAGATTCTGGAGGCTGCAAAACAATCGTTTGCTACGTTTGGGTATAAAGCGACTACAGTAGACCATGTTGCTAAAGCAGCAAATGTAGGAAAAGGCACGATCTATAATTTTTTTAAGAATAAAGAGCAACTATTTCAAGAAATTATTTCAAACTTATTACTTGAAATGAAAAACCAGGCTGAATCAGTTATTGATGATAACAACTCGCTAAAAGAAAACGTGCATCTTGCTCTTTATGAACTGTTGCAGTATCGTCGCCGCCATCAATTGATGGTCCAGATGGTACAAGAGGCAAAAGAAATGGGGACACCTGCTGTACAAGAAGCTCTACTCAATGTAGAGGGTCTCATAACAGCATACCTTCGAGAGAAAATTGAATACGCCGTAGCAGCGGGAGATATTCGTCCATGCGATCCAGAAATGACGGCATATATGATGTTGAAGTTGTACACAGCTTTTATTATTGATTGGGAAGAGCGACATGAACTGTTAGAAGAAAGAACCATTTTACACTTATTTGATGAGTACGTATTTAAAGGGTTATCACCATCTTGATGATCCTTTTCTTTTTCACTGAAATGACCAAATGAACGAATTAGTCATTTATTATTTGGGAGGAGAGATTTACTATGAATGCCCTTAAATTATGGCTGGCGGAATTGAAGCACATTGGAAAAAATCGAAAAGTATTCATATCATTTATTGCGGTTTTACTTGTCCCGCTTATTTATAGTGGGATGTTCTTATGGGCTTTTTGGAATCCTTATGGAAGTATGGACCAACTCCCCGTAGCAATCGTCAACTCTGACGAAGGAGCACAATTTAATGATAGGAGACTGGATGTAGGGAAGGAATTTGTTGACAACCTGGAGGATAGCGGAGATTTCAAATACGAATTGGTTTCTAAAGAAGAAGGATATGATGGTCTTAGCAATCATACGTATTATATGCTTGTAGAGATTCCGGAGAACTTCTCCTCATCTGCGACAACCATTTTAGAAGACAATCCGAAAAAACTCCAGTTAAAATATGTACCAAACGAAGGGTTTAACTTCCTTTCCGCTCAAATTGGGGAATCTGCCACAGAGCAAATGAAAGCTGAGCTTGCTGATGAAATGACTAAAACATATGCGAGAGCTATGTTTGCTAAATTTGATGAATTAAAAGAAGGGCTTTCAGATGCTAGTTCAAAAGCAGAAGAGCTTAATGCAGGGGCACAGGAACTGGATAGTGGAGCTGCAACCCTTGAAGATAAGCTCAATTCCTTTACGGATAAACAAATTGAATTAAAGAATGGAGCGCAAGACCTTCAAGAAGGAGCTTCTCAGGTCACTTCAGGGGCAAATGATCTTTCAGATGGCCTGGGCGCTTTAGACGAGGGATATGGTCAGCTTCTTGATGGAGCGTCTCAATCCAAAGATGGAGCTGATCAATTACACCAAGGACTTGCCGAATCTAAAGATGGAGCTGAACAATTAGAGCAAGGACTAGGAAAACTAGTACAAGAATCTAACGGATTAACTGATTCCTCACAACAACTAGTATCATCTCTAAAAAGTATGGAAGATGGTACGAACCAAGTTAGTGATTCGGCGTCTTCTCTTTCTGATGGTATTAGTAGTTTGAAAGAGAATCTATCACCCGTGATTGAACAACTGCCAAAGGAAGAACAGCAAAAAATCCAGGCTCAACTTGCCCAATTGAACGAAGGAGCAAGCAAATTAGCAGGGGCATCTTCTGAATTGGCACAAGGTTCAAACCAAATTGTTGAACAAACTAAGTCTATGCCTGATCAAGTGGCTTCTCTATCAGATGCGCAAAGTAGACTGCATCAAGGAGCGGAAGAACTCGAGACTGCTCAAACGAGTCTTTATAATGGAGCCTCTTCGCTTGTTAAAGGGGAAGAACAGTTACTTTCAGGCATGCGAACCTTTGATGAAAAACTGGAAAGCGCCACGGAAGGAGCAGCTAAACTAGCCGATGGTGCGACAGAGGTACAGAACGGAACGGACGAGCTTTCTTCTGGTTCCAAACAACTGACTGATGGTTCTCAAAAATTGGCTAAGGGAGCTGGAGATCTTTCTGATGGAACAAATGAGCTGACTTCTGGTACGTCTGAGTTTGAAACCAATTTATCAGAGGCAAGTTCAAATGCGAATGATGTTCAGACCACAAAGAAAACAGAGCAGATGTTCGCGAAACCCGTTGACTTGGATACAAACAGTGTTAACGAGGTACCAAACTACGGAACTGGCTTCACGCCATATTTCCTATCTCTTGGATTATTTGTTGGTGCCCTCCTTATTACCATTGTGTTTCCTGTCCGTAATCCAGTAGCAGCACCTAAAAATGCAATGAGTTGGTTCTTCGCTAAATTCGGTGTACTTGTAGGAGCGGGGATTGTTCAAGCAATAGTAGCGGATAGTGTTATTTTGTATGGTCTAGGCTTAGAAGTTGAGAGCGTACCTTATTTCTATTTATTCAGTATCATTACAAGCTTAACGTTTATGGGAATTATTCAATTGCTTGTGACCATTCTTGGAGATCCAGGACGCTTTATTGGCATCTTAATTTTAATAATGCAGCTTACAACCAGTGCGGGAACGTTCCCTCTAGAACTTATCCCAGAACCACTTCAAATTCTCAACCCTATTCTACCAATGACTTACTCAGTAGAAGGGCTGAAAGCTGTGGTATCAGAAGGAAATTACGAACTTATGTGGCACGATAGTGGAATATTAGGGATCTTCTTACTTGGTTCTATTGTCCTTACGATGACATACTTCATCGTAACATTTAAGAAACGTCATCCTTTCTTCAGGGAAAACGCAGCATAATCAGTTAGATTAAACAAAATAAATAAGACTCTAACACCTCGGAATAGTATTCTGAGGTGTTTTTGTTTGTAGGTAAATTTATATTGCTTATTACTATACAAATATCGATTGCAACAGACATGTCCTGGTATTTATGGACAGGAGATTACTCCTCCCTCTTCGGGAAACGAGAAGTATACGCTTTTGAAAATATTATATTTCTGCTTTTCATAACTATTGTTCCTATATTTCAAAAATGGAGAAAAAGGTCTGCAGAAGCAGCCTCATTTAAGATCCATTTGATAGGAACTTGTTCAGCCGGATAAATGAAATCAGCATCATTATCCATATCCAAATCAACTACATAGAGTTTAACGCCTGTTTTAACGGAAATATCCAGCAGTTCATGTATAGAAGCTGCATGAAAATCTTTTAATGCCTTCGATAGGTACTCCATGACCTCAGAGGGAACAGGAGTATAATTTTTTTTAAGAATATTTAGGCCTTTACGAGAAAAAGCCAAGATAACTTCTGCTTCAGAAGAAGCCGCGCCTGTTGCAACATTTAAGGGTGGATAAGCGGATTCTAATTCATCATGTAGAGCTAAAACAACAACTTTTTTAGAGTCCATAAATTGTCCCTCCCTAATTTTAATAGCTTAAAACATCATCAGCTTGATAGGCTGTTTCCAAAAAGGTTGCGACACCAGCTAATTCCACTCCATCGACCGTTACTAAGCCATCCTCAATCAATACATTCATCTGACACCCGTACAGTTTGACACCAGAATCCAATGCTGCTTTTAAAAGGAATTCAAGGTCGGTACCGTGAGTTCGATTTAGTTGTTTTAGATAACGCTGATCCAAAGCATGGGCGCCATCAAGATCGAAAAAGATCTGCACCTCATTTTTTTCATCAGCTTTTTGGAGTGCTTCTTTTAGTACATAGGGAACGTTTGAACTTAACGACACAAAATATACGACTTTTTTAGTTGTCATGTTTATACCTTCTTTCAAGTTCAGATAAATATCATGATGTGTGTGGGACTGCTTGCTCGTCGTGTATAAATACAAAATGTATTTAAGTGTGCTTATGTTCTTTCGATCGCTGTCATAATACGATTCGGATCAAAACCGACGATCCATTGTCCGTCTACTTCCGTTTGCGGCACTCCAAACTGTCCAGTCTTTTGTACAAGCTGGTTCATGATTTCTGGGTTAATCTCTACGTTTACTTCCTAAAAAGAGATGTTTTCGTTGGTTAAGAAATTTTTTACCATTACACAATAGGGGCACTGCGTAGTAGTATATACGGTAATATTTTTCATATTAAGACCTCCTGTTTTGATTAAATACTTAGGTATAAAGTTACTACTTATAATATATACCCCTATGGGTATATAGTCAATTTCTCTGTTTACTAGCACGCTTTCAGAAGCGATGCATGTGTACGATAAGGTTGTGGCCTCGAGGATAATGCTGTGTTTTTTATAGGTATATTTCTCCAATACAAGATGATCTGTAACAAATTTGCACCCAATAGAAAATAACAACCTATTTCAAGTTATTCGAACACAATATTACAAAAGGGAGTGAATCTTTAATAAAGAGATTTGACTCCTTAATTTTGTGTTCAATCATATATCCGTATATTTTTATAGAAGTAATACCTATGGATCTCCTAGAATCTGCGCGTAGAGTTAGTTTTCTGGTAGGAGATTCAATTAACTTTTAGTTGGATCTGGTGAGCACTCAAATAGTCTTCATGGAATTGATTAGGGTGAATACACTCCCCAGTGTGTAGAGAGGAGGCTGGATTTTTTAAACGAATTCATTTTTCAGTTTATCTTATAAGCGAGAAGGTAAAAGATTAGTCAAGTTATTTTGATACCCCACCCCCCTATAGGTTATAATGATGAAGCGGAAATTTTTAAGTGTTTATACACCCTTGCTTGTGTAAAGGGAAGGGGTACACTAAAAACCTGCATAAGGAGGCATGATCATGGAAGAACTTAAGCCAGCTGAAGTAGTGAAACTGGTGGAAAACAATTCAGAGATTGCCGTTATTGATGTCCGCGAAGATGAAGAAGTAGCTGAAGGGAAAATTCCTAGAGCGAAACACATTCCGTTAGGTAAATTAGCATACAGATTGGATGAAATTGATCCAAACCAAGAATATATTATGGTTTGCCGCTCAGGAGGACGAAGTGGAAGAGCTTGTGAACTATTGAAAGCTCATGGCTATAAAGTCAGAAACATGGACGGCGGCATGCTGGAATGGAAAGGCGAGCTAGAGAAGTAAAAGCCTTAGGTAACTAAATTCACTAACAGGAGGAATGAAAGTGACTGATACAAAAGTTTCGTTTATAGCAGAGTCTTATACATCTCGGCAGCTATCATAATTGTAGCAAGTCTCATCGCATCACCATTAGTAACCAATAGTGGGAAAGAAAGTAAATACGAAAATTTTACAGACGATTTTAGCTGTATTGATTTTAGGTACGGCTATCAAAATTTGGATCGAGATTTTCAGTTAAGTGGAAAAGGGGAATACGAATGATAGAAACTATAATTCAATGGGGATTGATTATTGTGGTTGCCTGGTTTGTGATGAACCGTTTTATGCCAGCGAAAGGAGTCTCTTCGATCACCACGGAAGAGGTGAAAAAACGGACGAAGGAACGTAATGTGCAATTTGTTGACGTTCGCACCCCAGGTGAATACAAAGCCAATCACAAAAAGCCATTCAAAAATATCCCATTGGCAGAGCTCGCCAATCGCTCCAATGAACTAGACCGGGAGAAAGAAGTCATGGTCATCTGTCAAAGTGGAATGAGAAGTAGTAAAGCGGCTAAAATACTGAAGAAACAGGGGTTCAACCATGTAACCAACGTGAAAGGCGGAATGGGAGCCTGGATGTAACTAGAGAAACAAGGAGTGAGTGGGAATGTCAGAGAAACGATTCAATCCTGAGAAAGCCCAGAAATTGTTAAGTGAAGAACGTAAAGAGCGCATGAACCCGGAGCGACTTATGGATCAGCTGGATCTTGTAGAAGGGGAAGTGACAGCCGATCTAGGAGCAGGCAATGGCTTCTTCACCATTCCTTTTGCCAAAAGAACGAATACCACCGTCTATGCGGTTGACATTGAACCGAAAATGCTTGAGATGCTGAAACATCAGGCAGACCAAGAACAGTTGGATAACATCCATTACGTTATCAGTAATTTAGAAAACATTGATGTAGCAGACCAATCTGTTACCAAAGTGATGGTTTCTTTTGTTATGCATGAAGTGGATGACGTCAAGCAGGTATTAGACGAGATCAAACGGATCACCAGGCCAGGCGGCGGAGTAATGTTCATTGAATGGGAAGCGGTCGAGACAGAATCTGGCCCGTCTCTTGATCACCGTATATCATCAGGAACCTTGATGGAGATATTGAGTGAGAATGGGTTCATCACGGAGTATATTTCGATCAGTCCGGAAAATTATGCCGTAAAAGGAACACTATAATGCGAAAGGAGGCCCCTTATTCGGAAAAGGGGTCTCTTCTTTTGTGTTAAGGATTTCTTAATAAAAATCGTTACAGGCGGTAAATAGAGCCTTATTCTAATAAGACAGCTTGACCAATCTGTTGAACCAATTTTGAGGTGCAAATCCAAAAAGCAAAATTTCGGCTTATATAAACTAAGAAGAGAGGGTTCAATAAGAAGGCTACCATTACCAATAAGAATCCTTTATTCAGGGAAAACGCCCATAATCAGTTGAATTAAACAAAATAAATAAGACACTCTAACACCTCGGAATAGTATTCTGAGGTGTTAGAGTGTGTAGGTAAATGAGGATGAACAACCTCAAGATATCTCGAAATCAAGTCTTATATAAACAGGGGCTTATCTCTAAAATAATTCCCTCGTATTTAATCAATTCTTGAATGGATTTTCTTTTTCTTCTAGGCCGCTGACCAAAGACGTATACTTTTTGGTTAGTGGAGTCTCGCCATTTCTTCGAAAACCAGCCAGAGAGAGAACTTGCAGGTAAAACAATACTTTTCCTCTTACGTACTACGTACAGGAGAAACGGGCCTGTAGAAGCTTAAAGGTTAGAAAACTTTCGTACAAAAATCTCGTACGACTATATCATAGTGTGATATAGTCGTAGTGTGACATACTTGAAAATGGAAAAAGGTGGATCGATCAGTGAAAAATCCAGAGAAAACATACATACCTATGACCGAAACTGCTTTCTATATCTTGCTTGCTTTAACTGAACCCCGCCACGGTTACGGCATCATCAAACATGTCGAGAAGTTGACAAAAGGGAGGATAAGTTTAGGATCCGGGACCGTTTATGGCACCCTGACGAAGATGCAGCGCGATGGTTTGATCGTCAAGTACGCCGATGGTAAGCGGAAAAAAGTATATGAAGTGACAGAAGACGGTAAAAGAATCATGCGGATCGAGATGGAAAGGCTGCATGAACTTTACAATAATGCGGTCCAATATAGGGAGGAGTTTTTATGAACACATCAATTTTTCGACCATTTTGGAGTTACGACCCGATTAAAACGGAAAAGTGGCTGGAAAAGAAAGCGAGCGAGGGGCTTTTTCTGACTGGATTCAATCGGTGGTCAAGGAAATTCCATTTTGAAAAAGACGATCCCGAAACATGTACATATAGACTTCAATATGAGAAGGTTGGCCATTTTCCGCAGTCGCTAGTAGAGTCAGGATGGGAAACGATCACGAAAGAAGGAAGTTGGAGAATGATCCGTCATAAAGGCGCTGCGAACAAGGAGCCGCTAAGGGATAGCTTAGCTTCAAGGAACAAAGTTCATTACTATATTTTCCTGGCGATTTTCATTTATATGCTTCTTTCTGCTGGTATGGTGGGAATGTTTTCACTCACTGTATTTTTAGGTGGTGGATCGGCGACGTTCGTTCCCAGTCCTTATTGGGCAATTACCATTACTGCAGGATTGATCCTTTGGACTCTCGTTCCTTATTCGACACTGACGTTACACATAGGATTAAAAAAACTAAAAGTAGAGCCTGCACCTTCCACTGAACAAAACTCGAGACCCATCACATTCACGAAGGTACGATTAGCCTGGGCATGTGCTCCTGACCGTTTAGAAAAATGGTTAGAGACTATGGAACAAAAAGGATATCGTTTAGTAAAAGTCAGCAGATGGGGCCTGCGGTTTTCCTTCAGTGAAGGAGAACCGAGAAATGTAAGCTATGCTGCCGATTGTCAAAAATCTGTTGAATCGGATTATTTTTATTTGCATAGCGACCGAGGATGGCGTCAATTGTTCCATTCTTCCTCTTCGTTCATGTCCTGGACGTTGTGGGCCAAAGCGTACAATAATGAAGAGGAAAAACCTCAGCTGTACAGTGACTCCCATCACAAGTTAAAGCATGCAAAACGAGTTACTCTTTGGCAGGGAGGTATATTCTTGCCGTTGACGTTTATATATATATGGGTCATCACGCTGAATATAGATGGTATTCTACGAGGAGAAATCTTTGACGCTACTTTTTGGATGGTAGTCGTGCAAACTATCGTCGTCATCGAATTCGGTTATTTTTCTGCTCGTTCATTACTGTATTATTGGCGGGTAAGGAAGATGATTCAGTAAATGAGACAGAATATATCACCTTGAAGCTTAAAATATTTCGATTGAATGACCGACCCACAGCTGTAATCATGCGTGGTTTGGCTTAATTATACCTAAAATCCACCTTTTCCATCTGGATGAATACCTTTAAAACAATTTTATTTAATGAGGTGATATTTTGAAGGTTGCAAAAACTGTACTATTAATTTTAGGGATTTCTATTGCGGGATATGCATTATTCTCGGAAGAACCATCGAAGGTAATGCCCTTTGTTTTGCTTACTTTAGGGTGTTTTATGATTCTTAAGAGTGTGTATGAATTTAAAAAAGTTAAACATCCATACGTAGGTCTTTTCCAATTAGCAGTTGGGGTAGTTGCCATATATGCCTTTTTTCAAGCTTTTATGGTTATTTGAGCAAAAGTTAACAATTTTTACTTACATGGCAGAATAATTGGATACTCTAGTTTCAAATATCAGATGCCTTTAGAAAGAAACTATTTACAAATATAATAGATAAATGGATAATGTAGTGAAATATCTAACTGCGATGAAGAGAAGAGTAGGCAAGTGAACATTCTTTCCAGAGAGCCCCGTTAGTTAGAAAGGGGTAAGAATGAATTGCTGAACCAAACCTCAGAGCATCATATTGGAACCTTTTTAGGGGATAATGTGACGGGAGCTCCCGTTATAGAGCTAGGGTATAAGCAACGAATGGGTTTGTCGTACCTGACAAGATTAATATGGTGACGTATTAATAAACTGGGGTGGCACCGCGATAAAATATAATCTCGCCCCCAAGACAAATGTCTTGGGGGTGGGATTTTTTTATTTACCAAAATCAAAATACTAACAATCACTCAACTATAAGGGAGGATTTTGTGTGGAAATAAAGAAATTATTTTATTCGTGGAGACATCCCGTACTCTTACTATTCGGTATAGGATTATCAAATATAGGAGATTGGATATATTTAATTGCTTTGAATTTGATCGTATTAGATATGACGGGGTCACCTCTCGCTGTTGCAGCCCTATATATTCTAAAACCATTAGCGACATTATTTACTAATTTCTGGTCTGGCACAATTATCGACCGTCTAAATCAGCGAAACCTTATGGTGGAATTGGATATGGTTCGGGCTGCTATAATCTTTATCCTTCCTTCCTTATCATCCCTTTGGCTTATCTATTCTGCTGTCTTATTGATCAATATGGGAAGTTCGATTTTTGAGCCTGCTTCTATGACATACATAACTAAATTGATACCTTCAGAAAAGAGAAAACGGTTTAATTCTTTCAGAAGTCTAATTGATTCCGGTGGCTTTTTGATAGGTCCTGCCATAGCTGGTTTGCTTTTTATTTTAGGAACTCCTTACATGGCGATCTATGTAAATGCATTAACATTTTTAGGTTCAGGATTCATTACTTTATTACTGCCTCAACTACAAGATTTATCATTGAAACAAAATAATCTTCTTAACTTTTCGTTCGGACTGCTAAAGAAAGACTGGAATGTAGTTCGGCTTTTTACTCATAACTATCCCTATGTGATGGGAATTTATTTCTTGTTTAGTCTCATGATTGTTATGGCTACGGCTTTAGATTCATTGGAAGCATCTTTCTCTAAAGAGGTATTAACGTTAACAGATGCGGAGTACGGTTTTCTGGTAAGTATTGCGGGGCTAGGTATTGCGGCAGGCGCAGTGGTAAACACCTTATTTGCAAAGAAAATGACTACATTATTTTTGATTGGACTAGGGCCGGTATTTGTTTCCGTGGGGTATATGGTTTACGCTTTTTCATCAAGTTTCGATATAGCTGCGTTAGGATTCGTTGTGCTATCATTTTCACTCGCCTTTGCAAATACAGGTTTTCATACCTTCTATCAAGAAAACATTCCTGTTAATGTAATGGGGAGGGTAGGAAGTATTTATGGTCTTATCGAAGCTTTTTTTATCATAATAGCGACTATTTCAATTGGTTTAACTGCTCAATTATTGTCTATTAAGTTAGCTGTAATTGTGGGGTCATTTTTCATGCTTTTGGTTACGGGTATATTATGTTTTGTCACCTTTTACTTTGAGGAAAAGGATGAGGAACAAAAGTTTGAGAATGAAATCATGAAAGTTTATGATAAATGATTTTTTGCTATTATATTAAAAACAAAATGATTATCCCTGGTTAGGGCTTTTATTTTCAATATTAGTGAAATAGGCGGGTTTATTGAAGAAAAAGGTAAGAATTTGCTTGCAGACAGGGTTAGATAATAGGGCAAACGAATTCTTAAAAGGAAAGAATAGGAATGGAATCAAAAAAATTACCTTATGTAATGTATTGGATTATACTTGGCGTTGGTATTTTGTCTTTCAGTATGCCTTTTTTCCAGGAGTATGGAATTATTACAACCCTCATACTCACATTTCTATGTAGTTTGTTTAGTTTGGCCATAGCAATGGGACTTGGGAAACGAAAATTTGTGTATTTAAGCATATTGCTCTTAGTTAGTCCCTGGCTTTATTTATTATCAAAAAATTTAATTAACTAAAATTTTTTAAAGTCTATAAAATGTAAAAAAGCGAGACTAAGAATTTTTATGGTTTAAGTATGGATAAATCATGACTTAAGGAATAGGAGCTATTATTAAGTTAAGTGCTTCACGCTGAAAATACTCCGACAACAACTTTCAAATTTCAGATCTAAGGAAAGTGAGGAAAAACTGTGATTAAACCACGTGCTTTAAAAGAAGGTGATCGGGTAGCAGTTATTGCACCAGCCGGACCACCAGACAGAAAACACCTGAATCAGGGGATACGTGTATTAGAAGACATGGGGCTTAATGTCGTCATTGGACAACACGTGTTTGATGGTGAGGAAGAGCTTGCGGCTATTGATCAAAAGCGACTTACTGACTTGAATGAGGCTTTTTGTGATCCTGATATTCGCGGGATTGTTTGCGCAAATGGAGGATACGGGACAGCAAAAATTGCTGATATGATTGATTACGAAAAGGTAAAAAGTAATCCTAAAATATTCTGGGGATACAGCGACATTACATATCTGCTTAATGCTATTCAGAAATCTAGCAACTTGGTTACTTTCCACGGTCCGATGGTGGCCTCCGACTTAAATGAGGAACTAAGAACAAAAGAAACAGTTTCCTCTTTTTCACCCTTGTTTACGGGAGAAACTATAACTTATGACTCTCACAGATCGCCTCTTAACACCCTAACTCATGGTAAAGGAGAAGGACATTTAGTAGGAGGGAATCTGACACTACTCACCAATGGTTTGGGAACGCCTTATCAAGTGGATGCGAAGGGGGCTATTCTGCTAATTGAGGAAGTGGCAGAACCAGCGTTTCGTGTTGATTTGATGCTTACTCATCTCAAACAGGCAGGGGTGTTCAACGAGGTTCAAGGTGTAGTTTTAGGTAATTTCCAAGTAGAAGGAGAGGAATATGTAAAGTTAAGAAAAGTACTTCAGAATTTCTTCGCTAATGCGTCATTCCCGGTTGTAGAGAATTTTCACTTTGGTCATTGCCAACCAAATTATGGCGTGCCACTGGGAGTAAAAGCGAAACTCACTACATCGCCACCTCTATTGTTAATTGATTCAGGTGTGATGTAAATTTTTGGGATAACAAATACATAAGTAGTGATTTTATAAATGCTAATATTAGGGCAAAAAACTCGCGTAAGAGTGAAGGGTGTCACAATTTAGGTAGGGGACCTTTTCAACTTTGGATGAGCTTGGGCTTAATTTTTTCAGGCATCCTCTTTAGTTGTGTCTTTCGAGTTCTCGAAACTTAGGAAGGCTTATGAGGAAACATATTTCTAGTATAAAAGTTACTATATAAATGAGAATACTATAAAAGATAACACTCACCTTCATAATGATTTTGATCCACTCGAAAATATATTTATTTCGACGGCTGTGTTCGACAATTTATTCCCTATTCCCCGAAGTATAATATTTCCATAGTACTAAGGAGTGAATGGAGGAGCAGAGCATGCAGCTGAGAAAAATGGTGTTTGTACTGGGGATTCTTTTATTGGGTTTATGTGTGATGGTAAAGCCGGCAGAGGCCGCGGAGAAGGAAGCCATTATTATTAATAAAAGCATTAATCAACTCGCATTTTATGAAAATGGCAAACTTCAAAAAACGTTTCCTGTAGCAACGGGCAGAACGAAGAGTTTAACGCCGGAGGGGAAATTCCCGCTCGTTAATAAGGTGAAAAACAGGCCATGGTATAAAGAAAACATTCCAGGTGGTGATCCTAGGAATCCTCTGGGGGCAAGGTGGCTTGGGATAAAGGTTCCGGGCGACTGGGGACGTACCTCAGGAAATGTTTATGGTGTCCATGGTACAAATAATCCTTCTTCCATTGGTACGTACGCGTCAAGTGGCTGTATTCGAATGCACAATAAAGATGTTATCTGGTTGTATGAACGGGCTGACAAGAATATTCCGGTGTATATCACAAGTTCCTCCTCGTCCTTTACGGCATTAGCCCAAAAATATGGAGTCGGATCGGGCAAGGTCGTTGCAGGCTATGAAACCTTTAACGAAACGTTAAGGTATGGCAGTAAAGGTGAATCCGTAAAAATTCTGCAGCGAAAACTCAGCATAACCGCTGATGGATCTTTTGGTCCGCAGACCTTAAGAGCTGTAAAGAAATTTCAAACCTCAAAAGGATTAGTGAGTGATGGTATTGTAGGGCCGAAAACTAGAAAAGCATTATTCAGCAGTAAGTAATACAGCGATTTACAAAAAACATATTAGGGCAAGAACCTTCTGGATGACCCCGAATAGAGACATTCTAAACTATGTCTATGTTCGGGGTTTTTGGTCCGTATAAAAGTTTGAAAACCTAAAACTAATCGGATTGCAGGGATAATTTTCCTTTAGTTTAACTTAAATTGAAACTTTGGACGCGTTTTTTCGTATGAAATAGGAGTCATATTAAGTGCTCGAGTATAGGAGCAGGTGGGACGCCTTATTAAGAAGCTGGTTCAGGAATGGTTAAAGAACAGGAGAGAGTTGTAGAAACAAGTAAACAATTTGCTGGGAACAACAGGTGCCAATCGTGTGAACTCTATACTTTACGGTGAAAGAGGGGGATATCATAAAACACATATTAGGCTACTTCATCTTTTTGACTGTCATCATTCACGGGGTTCTGGACATTTTTGAAGGAGTATCCTGGCTTTTCCGCTTCATCAATATGGGCTTTTTACTATTGATTGCAGTGGTTATTCATAGTCTATCGAATATAAAACCAAATAATCGGATAGTGAAACAGGACTAAAAGAATTTTCTTAACTGCCGGGCTTGCTTCGATCAACAAACCTAAACATTGAAAATAGAACTTCTGAAGAGCTGGAAGTTCTATTTTTTTACGTGTATTGAAAGAATCGGATGATAGGTATTAGAGAGAGGTATCATAAATATACAAAAGTAAGGAGGGAATTTGAATGAAAGGGTTAAAGGAAGGGAGTGTCATGATCATAGCGGGTATGCTGGCTGCTTTAGTGGTTAGTATCTTTTTTTATTCACGAGGCAGCGGGGACTATACTCCACTTGTATTCATAGTAGCTTTTATAATTTTTGTGGGGAGCGGATTACTGGTTAAGGTATGTTATTTATGGATTCAGTGGGGGAATCGATATTTGACCAATGTGCTTGTGTATATGTTATGTGGAGCTATAATCCTGTTTTTGCTGACTTATATTCCTTCTGTTTATTCCATAATTTTTGAGAGTTATACGTTTCAGGAACTTATAACATCTTCCTCCGTCCAGGGAGTCTTACAAATTATGGGGTATGGTGCTATTTGTGGGCTGCTGTTTTATCATTGTTATATTGGTGTACATAGTCTGGTATTAAAGTTTGAAAATAGTTGAATGGATTATAGAGGTGCAAATGCTTGTTACATGCAGCCATAGTGTGTTTGGTTCCGTTTCACTGAATAACTAATCCATTCATTCTTCGTAATCTGCTTTGATATGTGTATATTTCTTAACAGTCTTCAGAACAGTGTCTGAAAAAAGGTGGGACGTAAATTGAGGGCGCTTTTAGAAGTAGTTCGTATAATCGTTATTTTTACTCTGTTCGGTGGATTGGGATGGGGGTTAATACATAATAGTTATACCATTAACGAAACAACTGAATCTTTTTCGTGGATGGGTGCATGTGCTATATTATTAATTCTTTTTGTATGGTACAGAAATAAGTTGCAATTCTCCGGGTGGTATAAAAAAGAGGGGGGAGTAAAACTTTCGAAAAGGATCTCCTTGATTCTAATTGTAAGCTCTGTCGTTCTCTTCATTTTACCATTTGTTTTAGGGAATTTATGAGCTTAACGGGTAGGATAGATCGAGTTTTTACAACTAGTATATGAATTTCCGGGAATTTAGTAAGGAAAAGGGGGGATAAAATGAAAGGTCATATTCTATATGTTGTGATTAGTTTGTCGGTGGTTTTTATCGCACTTGGATTGCTGATTGGCCAAATTCCTTGGGTTGGCTTAGCAGCGAGTATTATTGGATTCAGCATTGCGGAACTTACAAGGCATAGAAAGATAAATGGGGGTGAAACTGATTCAAATGATAATCGGACTGCTAACCATTTGAATCAATTTGCCGGAATTGTCCTGTTGATTTCTTTTAGTCTTTTATTCCTTTTTTTAGTATCAGCAAAGTACGGATTTAATGTAGAAACTATGAACATTAATTATTTAATGATCTATGTTATCGTAACTTTTTTTACATTAATAACAGGCGGTGCCATTATAAGGAGAAGGGTAGGAAATTAAACTACGAGAGATTTAACGTCTGTCCGTCCTAGCGTTCAAAATTATACCAGGGCCGAAAGCTGCCTTATCAAGCTTGTTAGAGAGGTGGGTAATCTAGTGACTGGGATTGTGTTCAGTGGACTAACTATTTTTATTTTATTGGCGACAGGACTTGGCTATATGGCAGCAAAGCAAAGTATAATTAGAAATAAAAAGCTAGTGGAAGATATATTTTTAGCGAATTGCTTACTATTTGTCTGCGGTCTTATTAGTGCATTGTTATGGTTTATGTACGCAGGGTCAATTAATGAATTCTTACTATTCGGAGGAATGCTTTTCATCAT
This sequence comes from Halobacillus alkaliphilus, assembly GCF_900113125.1. Taxonomy (GTDB): domain Bacteria; phylum Bacillota; class Bacilli; order Bacillales; family Halobacillaceae; genus Halobacillus; species Halobacillus alkaliphilus. The sequence continues at coordinate 23,750 of NZ_FOOG01000039.1, forward strand.
AGGAATCACTTTAACGTGTGCCGTGGTTCTTACCGTTATACTAATCGTAAGGCAAAGAAAGTGGATGCAGCCTGAAAATTAGAATCGTATCGTTTCATTTCATTAAAGGAGGAGGCCGAACGTTCGTTTTCGGTCCAAAGTTGTAGCCTTCCATCATTCCATTCTCCGATTTGTTTACACAGGGGTTCGTGTAACCTGTTAGATAGAAGGAGTTGATGGATATGGATATAGTTGTTATTAGTGGAAGCCCGAGAAAACTCGGAAGGACAAGGATCGCCGCCTATGAAATGGCAATCAAGTTAAAGGCTGACCTTATTGATTTAAGTGAAGAGCCTATGCCGCTGTTTAATGGAGATTCCTCACAAGGAAAACATCCAGCTGTTCAAAGGCTTCGGCAAAAAGCAGAAGAGGCGGACGCGTTTGTGTGGGTGTCCCCAGAATATCATAACGGAATGAGCGGCGCGTTAAAGAATGCCCTTGAATTTTTAAACGGAACTCATTTCCAGCGAAAGCCGATCTTGCTTCTTTCTGTTTGCGGTGGCGGGAAAGGCGGCATAAATGCGGTAAACCAGATGCGTACGGTCGGCCGCGGATTATATGCGATGGTTGTGCCGCATCAGATGGTATTTGATCCGGAAGATTTTGATGCAAATTTTGTTTTGACAGAGAAGGCAATAGAAAGGTTACATAGCACGATAGAGGAATTCCAACAGTGGCTGCCTGTCAAAGTGTAACCTGATGGAGGGGTAAAATGGACGGAGGATATCAGCGGGTAGACGAATTAAATATTATGAAGGTGATCGCGGAAACATTGAATCAATGTAATGACCTCCAACCTATGCTGCAGACGGTACTTGAAAAATTGCTTGAACTCACACAGCTGCAAGCGGGTTGGGTGTTCATCGTGCACGATCAATCAACGTATACACTTACGGCAGATGCAGGACTTCCACCGGCCTTAACGTGGGGAAATAAGCAGCCTATGTGTGAGGGAGGCTGTCATTGTCTAAACCGTTATTGGAACGGGAGACTAAAGGAGCCCGTCAATATCATTGAATGTAAGCGGCTCAACGAGGCGGTAGAGAAAGAGTGGGGAGAGACAGAAGGGATCACTCATCATGCCACCGTCCCCCTTGGGGATGGCGAAGAATTCTTCGGATTGCTGAATGTGGCTTCTCCTGATAAAGCCTCTTTTTCAGACAAAGAGTTAACGCTGCTGCAATCCCTTGCTTTTCAAATTGGTACGGCGATAAAACGAACAAGACTATACCGGGAAGAACAGAAGCGGGCAGAGAATTATCAGCGGTTAAATGCTGTTGTGCGTTCGATTGGGAAGGCTCAGGACATCGAGACGCTATTTAATACTGTAGTGGATGTTGGATATGAAGTATTCGAGTGGGATAATACGGCCTTCTATTTAAAAGAAGATGACAGCTTTAATCTAAAGCGTGCGCGTTTTCCCTCTTCCTTTGAGTTAAATGAGGATTACTCAGTTGATGGAGCACTAAAGGAGGAAGATCAGCGTATCGTTGTAAACCATGGGAAATATTATATTCCGATTTATATCCATGAAGAAACAGTCGGTGTACTCGTAGTCGTTCCTGCTAAGACCGCGGGGCGTGGAGAGACGGATAAAGATGTATTAAAAGCGTTAGCAAGGAACCTCGCGCTTGCCTATGAAAGGATACGCCTCCAGGAACGCCGTCAGGAATTGTTACTTCACGAAGAAAGGAAGCGACTGGCACGTGATTTACATGATTCTGTCAACCAGAATTTGTTTACGTTATCCTTAACGGCAAGAGGAGTGAAAGAGATTATTCCAAAGGAGAATCAAGAGGTACAAGAATTACTTGATGGAATGTTGGAGATCTCTCAAGATTCTTTGAAAGAAATGCGCTCTCTGATCTGGCAGCTTCGTCCGGTTGGAATTGAGGAGGGAGTGATCGCTGCGATGAGAAAATACGCTCAGCATCTGGGGCTCTCTTTGAAGATAGACTTGGAGGAAGTACCTGATTGGTCGAAACGGATGGAAGAAACCATTTGGCGCATTAGTCAGGAAGCCATGAATAATGTAAAGAAACATACAGACAGCTTAGATGTAAATATCAGTATTTATAAAACTGAGAAAGGGATTAACATGGTGGTGAATGATCATGGGAAAGGAATTTCCGTCCCAAAGAATTCGAACCAAACGCTCGGGCTAACGAGTATGAAGGAACGGGCGGAGCTAATGGGAGGCGTTCTAAAGATTAACTCTGTCGAAGGCAAAGGGACGATGGTGCATGTCTTTCTTCCCTTTTAGTTTTGTAAGGCAAGGACAAGAGAGGAGCGGGAAAATATGAGTATTCGGGTCATGCTGGTCGATGATCATTTAATCGTATTGCGAGGATTAAAGTTCTTTTTGAACACTCAAACCGATATCAACGTAGTCGGGGAAGTCGAAAACGGCAAAGTAGCTTTGGAGAAAATTGAAGATCTACAACCGGATGTAATATTAATGGATCTCATGATGCCAGTGATGGACGGAGTGGAAGCAACAAAGGAAATTCTTAAACGCTACCCAGAATCAAAAATTGTAGTGCTAACCAGTTATTCCGATCAGGATCACGTTATTCCAGCCCTTCAGGCCGGCGCGGCCGGGTATCAATTGAAAGATGTGGATCCTGATGAATTAGTGAAAGCCATCCGGACGGCTCATCAGGGCGAGAAGCTATTACATCCAAAAGCAACGAGTCTTTTACTATCGGAAATGAGTCACGATCAGAAAAAGAAGGAAGCCGCTGCCACTGCCACGTTTACATTGACGAAAAGGGAAAAGGATGTCCTCTATCAAATTACCCTAGGCAAAAGTAATAAAGAGATATCGGCGGCTTTGTACATAACCGAAAAAACCGTTAAAACCCACGTGAGCAATCTCTTAAGCAAACTTGAGGTTCATGATCGAACGCAGGCGGCTATTTACGCAATGAAGCATGATATGTTCGCAGAGAAAGCATAAATAAATGAATAGGTTTCCAATGCTTCACGTGCTTAGGGATAGGGATTGATAATATATTCTCATACGGTATTTTGAGGCAGGGAGAAATAGATAAAGAAACCGGAAGTCATTTTAAAGGCTTCCGGTTTACTTTTTTGCTTTTATCCTTGTGGTTACTCCCTATGCTTTTACACCTGTAATCCTGGAATACAAAAGTAGCACTCCACAGTGTTCATCCTTTTTCTTTTTTCACCAGACGATTATGAATGCAGTAGCGCCTGTTCCGCCAAAAGTCGTAGAAAAATTCGACCTGACCCCTGATGTGGACAATCGTATTTCTTAGTAATCTGGTCTTAACGAAAAAGAAAGGTGGAAGTGCAGTGCTTATTCAAAGGGTAGGTCTCTATACGAATAAACGGAAGGAACTTGAAAAGTTTTATGTAAATCGATTAGGCTTCTCTTTGCTTAAAAGTGAAGAAGAGTGTTTTCAAATTGGGGTACAGGAGAGTGAAATAGAATTTGTAACAAGAGAAGGGGAAGGTTCACCATTTTATCATTTTGCTTTTGATCTTCCGCCTAATCATTTTGAAGCAGCGAAGAGTTGGGCGCAAGAAAGAGTGCAATTGAATAGAGAAGATGGAGCGGATGAAGGAATCTTTTCCCATCTTCAAGCTCGTTCTTTTTACTTTAGTGATCCGGCAGGTAATATCGTTGAATTCATCGCCCGAAAATCCAATCAAAAAGATCATACAAAACCTTTTACTGCACGTGTGCTGCAGCGAGTGAGTGAGATGAGTGTTGTGACAAGAGACGTGTACACTGCCAGTCAAAAGCTGCGAAGGATCGGAATTGAAGAGCGGGACCAACAGAAGATTCATTCGAAGTTCTTAAATCTTATGGGGGAAAGGGAAAAAGCATCCTATCTACTCCTCGTACGTCCCGGCAGACGGTGGATATTTTCTAACCAATCATCAGCCTGTTTTCCTCTTGATATTACGATTAAAGATAGAGGAATCGTATCTGTAGATCAACAGGGTATCGTCCACGTGTCTAAATGATAAGGAGGGGAGAACATGGGTCCTATTCAAACGGTGTGGCTGGATGAGTGCAGGAAATTGGGAATTGTGAAATGTCGAAATAGCGTATTCGGAAATTTGTATTATCCAATCACGATTGATCCTGAACAGCTGGAATACGGGAGAATTCATCAGCTTTGGTACACTACCTATAATGGAGCGCGCCAGTTCTTTCGATTGAATACGAATAACTACCATGTATCCGGCAGAATGAGGCAGGAAAGTCCGGATAAAATTCAGATGAAGCCGCCCGTTAAAAATAATCCTGTGCGCTCTTTATGAGAACCTTTTTGATTAAGAACTGAGTGAAAATAGTGCATAGGAAAGCGGCCCCCATTTTTGCTCATGTGGCTTGAAAATGAAGATAACGCAGGAATGATATAATAGATAATATCTAACCAAAATCATATGAAAGAATAGGGGGCATAGTATGCCAAAACATAAAATCTATACCATGAGTTTCGCAAGCGTGTATCCCCACTATGTAAAGAAAGCGGAAAAGAAAGGACGTACGAAAGACGAAGTCGATGAAATTATCCGTTGGCTGACAGGGTATAGCCAGGAGGAGCTGGAGTCAAAGCTTGAAAATGAGACAGATTTTGAGACCTTCTTTGCGGAAGCTCCCCAGCTAAATCCTTCCAGGACCATGATCAAAGGTGTGATCTGTGGAGTGCGGGTGGAAAACATTGAAGAACCAACAATGCGGGAAATCCGCTATTTGGATAAGCAGATTGATGAATTGGCCAAAGGAAAAGCGATGGAGAAGATTTTGAGAAGCTAATATGTAAGAGTAGAAGGACTGTTTCCTGTATGGTTCCTTGTAATCCTCCAGGAAACCAAGGATCCTGGTAAAGATATTTCCATAATAGTTTTGAGCTAGGGGCGATTATCGAGCAGAGATGATCGTCTTTTTTTGGGTACCAGCCCTTCATGTAAGTTCTTAATGATGGATTATGAGGACAAATGTTCATCAGGTTATGTTAAAATTTTCTTGTCAGCAGCAATTGAAATGAGGTTGGAACTTGGATTTTCTAACGGAAAAAGTCATATATATTTCTTTATTTATCATTCATCATCAGAAGACTCCCTCTTCAAGCTCCGTGTCGAAGACCGGTGAAAGATGCGGGAAGCAAAAAAGAGTGATGATGGGCATGTAATATCGTTTTACTAATATCAGTCCTGTCGTTTTAATTTAGAGAGGGAGGGGTCCATCATTAAAAATTTAGCAGGCAAAATTGCGATTGTTACGGGAGCGAGTAGATTAAAAGGTATTGGGGCAGCCATCTGCACCGAATTAGCTGAGGCTGGCTGCGATATCTTTTTTACGTATTGGAAAGAGTACGACAAAGAGATGCCCTGGAACATAGATACTAGCGAGCCTTTGATTCTGGAAAAACAGTTAAAGGAAAAAGGTGTACAGGCAGCTAGTATGGAATTGGATCTGACTCAGCAGGAGGCCGCAGAAATACTTATCCAGAACGTAATAGAAAAACTGGGGCAACCTGACATATTAGTAAACAACGCAGCTTATTCTACCAATAATGATTATGCTAATCTAACTTCAGATCAACTGGATCAACACTATATGGTTAATATTCGCGCTACGACTCTAGTAAGCATAGAATTTGCCCGTGAATTTAATAAGCCGTCGGGAGGCAGGATCGTGAATATAACTTCAGGACAATTCCAGGGTCCTATGGCAGGTGAGCTGGCATACGCCACTACAAAGGGAGCCATTGACGCCTTAACGGTTACGTTATCGTCAGAAGTTGCACCGCGTGGAATAACCGTCAATGCTATTAACCCAGGACCAACCGATACAGGCTGGATGACAGACCAAATAAAAAGTGAACTAAAACCGATGTTTCCTTTTGGAAGAGTGGGCGAACCAAATGATGTCGCAAGAACGATCAAGTTTCTAGTCAGTGATGAAGCCGCCTGGATTACGGGGCAGATTATTCATTCAGAAGGCGGATTTAAGCGATAGTTCTGACACATGAAATCCGGTGATTCTCGGAAAATGGACACCTCGTAATAAACGTAAAACTTTTTCTACCTGACTATCTTTCCTATAAAAAAGATCAAAGGAGACGAGTAATTTGGAAGTATTAAGAATAGAAGCAGCACAGACTTACACGCTTCGTCATAACGTCCTTAGACCTCATCAGCCGTTTGAAGCCTGTCAATATGATACTGATCATGACGATGATACTTTTCATATTGGAGCATTTAATGAAGGAAAATTAGTTAGCGTAGCTTCTTTTTATTTGGAATCGCATTCTGAGTTTACCAGCTCTAAGCAATACCGTTTAAGGGCGATGGCTACTGCGGAAGATTTCAGGAACAAGGGAGCAGGAAGAGAAGTAATTCATTACGCTGAACGTATAGTAAAAGAGCGTAAAGCTAACATGCTTTGGTGTAAAGGGCGAACTTCAGTCCGGAATTATTATCAGAAGCTCGGTTTTCGATCATACGGAGACGTTTTTAATTACCCTGGATTAGGTCCCCATGTGATTATGTACAAAACTTTAAGTTAGAGCAAAATGAAATGATCGAATTGTTTTTACATAGAGCTGTTAATCATTAAACAAGTAACATACAGTGAAACTATGGATAATTATAGAAAAAATAAAACACTACACCGCAAGTGAACTATCATTTTATTTTTTGCCCCTCTATAGGAGTAAGATTTACTCTCATCAGGGTGGGGTAAGCTTTACCTGTATCGATTGAAATTTTTAAAGGGCTATGTTTTTCAACATAGCCCTTTAAAGTTTAGCTAATGGTTCCAAGAATCTCGTTAATACAGTTGCTTACTATTTGGCGTTGTTCACTTGATCCTAGTAAAACAGCTAACAATAGCCCTACTAAAAACAAGACAGCAATTAGCACAGCGGCTACGTTTCTTAGAAAGTTCATAGCTCTCCCTCCTTCATCATAGGAATGTAGGAGATCTCTTACTTTAGTAATCTATGACATTCTAGCGATTACGCTTGTACGATAGCCTTTATTAATAAAATTAAATAGTTTTACTATCTCAAACGGAGGGGGATTATGTCTGATTTTAAGCTCACGATAGAGATTCGAAAGCCTTCTTATGCCCAGAATAAAACGGTAAGGGATTCCATACCTCGTTCTTTATGGAATTCCATTCGGAACCACGTTCATGAGAAAAATGATTTTACTTGCCAGATATGCGGTTGTCGAGATGAAGAAAAACTCCAGGCTCATGAAGTATGGAAGTATGACGAGGAAGAATTTCTATTGATCCTCAAGGATATACAATCTCTGTGTAAATCCTGTCATGATTTAAAGCATATTCAGCATGCTGCGCTTCGAATAAATGATCGAAACAAAAGAAATTTTGTCATGCAGAAACTAATGAAACACTTTATAAAAGTTAACAATTGTACGGAAGAGGATTTTAGAAACCATTATCGAAATCAATTAGCCAAAAGCAATCCAAGTCCAGTGAATCGGTCTTTAGAAGACCTAATCGAAATAAGGGAGTTGAGAGCAAGGGAAGAGTTTCTAAAGGCACAGAATTGGAAGTTTGTCATTGCTGATAACGTACCATTTGCAAATGAAATAAAGTCAAACCTCCATCAGAAGGGTTTGCTTTATACGCGGAAAACTTAATAATTTTGTTCTACAAAGTATCAGATGAAAAGAGATAAAGAGTCCTAAATGATAGGACTCTTTATCTCTTTTCATTTTGTATTTATTTCCTACCATACTTTAAAGGTTTGGGATTAAAATACAGAGCATTAAATGTAAATATATGTAAATTAATGTGTTATTATAATGGTAGGATATTGGAAAGAAGTGGGGTGTTTTCTCTGCTGCGCATTCTATCTTTACTGTTGTTACAACGGTTACTTTTGCTTGAGATTAAACAATACTATTAACTTGTTAAAAGGAGTTTACTATGTGTGGAATAACTAAATTGGCAGAAGGAATGGTCTGGTTACTCATTGCTGGATTTCTTGGTGTTTATTTTTTTATTTCGGAATCCGTGATAGGTTTTATTGGCTTCATGCTTCTTCCAGCCTATTCTATCATTGGAATGGTACTAACAGGGTTAGGCATCTCAAGAGAAAGTCTAGTTAAATATAAATTATTGAATATCACAGCTTTTTTAATCTTCGCTGCGTGCTTTATATTCCCATTGTCCATTTATATGCAGATAAGCATGAATTAAATGGGTTGAGTCCGAAAAAGGTTAGCATCCAAATCTATCCTGAAGTTGAATGTTTATATTTGATTTTGAACTAATTATTTCGAAACTGAGTCTTCAAGAACGGGCAGGTTAGTTGAAGACTTGAATTCGTGGTAATTTTCTTCTTACAGTTTAGTTTTTTAATTCATCATCTTGATTTTTATATTGAAATCCAACCTTCCGCACTCAAGGATCACTTTTAATCGTGTAACCTACATTTTTTGATTCTAAATTTAGCCACTATTATTCGCTAAAGAGTTCAGGTGTTTCTATCCATTCATGGTGCAAAAGCCCATAAGGAGTATCAGGAAGTCTCCATAGAAAAGTACGTTTGATATGTATGGGCACTGGGAATATTACCTCTCTTGTGTGGAAGCTATTTATATATAGGTAGAGGTTGTTAAGGAAGCCAAAGTTTCAATATCAATAAGGCGATTTTATTAGGGATATTTTAATTTGAGGAGTGATTACGATGGTAAATAGAAAATTTGTAATGATTACAGGTTCAACATCAGGTTTGGGTTTTGAGTTAGCAAAATTATTTGCGAATGATGGTTATGATGTTGCGATGTCTGGATCCAGTGAAGATATTTATCAATCAGCTAAAGAAATTGAAAAATTAGGGGTCGAAGCTTATCCTTTCAAAGCTGATGCATCAACTTATGATGATGTTGAAGAATTTTGGAAGTTTGTTAAAAGTAAGGATAGAAAGCTAGATTCAGCTGTTCTGAATGTTGGCATTGGTATGGGAGGTTCATTCTTAGAAAATGATTTACAAGAAGAGTTGAAGTTAATCGACATTAATATTTCCGGGACCGTACATATGGCTAAACGTGTGGTTCAAGATATGGTTCCGAATAAAGAAGGAGATATACTTATCGTTTCTTCTGTATCTGCGACGTTACCTACACCTTACGAAACTGTATATGGTCCGTCTAAAGCATTTGGGTTTATGTTTGCCGAATCATTAAGAGAAGAGTTAAAAGAAACAGGAGTCAATGTAACAGCCATGCTTCCTGGTGCTACAAATACTAGTTTCCACCATAATGCTGGCATGGATTCTACTTACTTTGGAGACGAGAAAAACAAAAATAATAAAGAATTGGTAGCACAACAGGGGTATGAAGCTTTAAAAAATGAGTTAGATCATGTTGTTTGTGGTGATGAAGCTACGAAGAAAGAAGCAGAAGAAAATAAACAAACGCCTGAAGAGGTTAAAGCAGCTAAACATGCTGAGAAAGCAAAACCTAATCAGTAATTTCGATTTATTAAGAGACGATTTCACAAAGAGGAATCGTCTCTTAATACTATACAGAAGGAGCAAATCTTATAAAGATGAGGGCTTATTTTCAACAGTGAAGATAAGCCTCGTTTTATTGGAAGCTTTCAACCATTTCAGTGATGGAGCTATCATTTTCAATGACCAGTATTCTCTTTTCTATGATTATCTTTCATCCCTGCATAGGATTGTCTAATGGACTCAAACGTATTATATCATTCATATGTTAGAGTTACTGCCAACTTAATTCTGAGAGAATGAGTTAATCGTAATTTGTTCATAAATGCCATCCTATTGAGTTTTTATGTGGTGCTGAGGGAGAGAAGTATGGATGGCTGGGCTGTTTTATGTTAATTATCTCAAAACTGAGTCTTCCAGTTAGGGACAGGTTTTTGGAAGACTCAGTTTCGAGATAATTAGAAAGTTTGAAACTAAATTGGGCCAGAATCGTAACTGTAATAAGAGTATTTTATTAATCCTAAGGTTATTTATGTTGGAGGGTTATCAATGTTTGGAATTAGTGTAAAAGAAAAAAACGGAAATGTTATTGTTTCGTGGCAGCTTAGCAGGGTGGAAATACCAAAAAATGATATTATAGACGTCACTGATGATGACACTTATGGTGGCGAAGAGCAAACTGCTATAAGAATCGGATATCCAAATGCTACTACTGAAAGAATTTTTATAAGGACAAACAAGCAGAATTATATCCTTTTTACCAACAACGTATCCATAAAAGAGAAGATAGAGAGTTTGATAAATAGATAATTAGAGGAAGTATCCCCGGCAGATATCTCGCTTTCGAGACTACGGTATAAGGGGGAGATTGTTCAATAAGGGATATTCTATAGCTTTATTGATAGAACGTTCGAGCAGAGATAGTGAGTCGTTCTGGTTGTGTATTGTTTTGAATAAAGGTTCAGAAGGGGTGGTGAAATGGGGTTTGATTTAGATAGAGCAGGTTTTGGAATGAGGTTGTTTGCTGGTGTATTAGATACATTAGTTATTGTTATTCCAATCGGAGTTTTTGTTTATCTTTATACAGGTACACCTTCATTAAATTGGACACAAGGTGTAACTTGGAACATCTTGTATATCATTTATTCCATCATCCTTCCTGTAATCTGGGGAGGCTACAACGTAGGAAAAAGGTTAGTAAACATAAGGATAAATAAAGCTGATGGTAAGGAGTTAAACATAGCGGATATGTTTTTTAGAGAATTCATCGGCAAGTTTCTTCTAGGGTATTTAACTGTTGGTTTATCCACACTGGTGAGTGCATTAATGATTGTATTTCGCAAAGATAAAAAAGCAATTCACGATTTTGTAGCTGGAACTTTTGTTTCAAATGAAGTATGAATTTTTCCTGAGTTTATCTTGAGATCAAGTCATCACCTTTTGGGGGCGAATGTTCAATATAGGCAATCGCTTTTTTTTAACTTCGAAGGACGATCGAGTAATGTAGGGAGTCTTAATTAGAGGGAGAGAAAATACAATGGTAAATTCTGAGGAAGAAGAAAAGCTAGCCGGAGGGAATGTCTCAAATGTATATCGATTTGAAGATACTGTTCGACGAGAAATAAAACCTGTGAGTTTGAAAATACATAGATTGTTACAACATTTAGAGAGTAAAGGTTTTAATTATGCCCCGAAATTTTTAGGTATTGATGAAAAAATAGGGAGATATTATCCTTCATTGAAGGAGAAGCTGGAAATTACCCTTTGAAGAGATATATGCGGTCAAATGATGTATTAAAAGAAATAGCACAAATGCTTCGTCTTTATCAATCATGACGCAGTTAGTGACTTTCCGTTGATAGAGGAGTGGAGTCCAATTGACAATACTCCAAGTAATAGAGAGGTTCTATGCCATAATGATTTTGCTGTGTACAATATTATTTTTAATCATGAACAGCCAGTAGGCATTATTGACTTTGATGTTGCAGCTCCTGGTCCAAGGCTTTGGGACATAGCTTACACCCTTTACACTTGCGTTCCTTTAAGTAGGTTTTATCATACTGAAGCAGGTGAGGCTGTCTTTTATACTCATTCACATGATGCAGAACGGATCCAAGCGAGAGTTAAGTTGTTTTTTGATTCTTACGGTATGGAAGGAATAGAAAAAGGTTATTTAGAGATGGTATTGTTGCGGTTAGATGGGCTATGTAAATATATGAAGAGAATGGCCAATGAAGGAAACTCAGCATTTCAAAAAATGATAGACGAGGGACACCTTGACCATTATGAAAAGGATATTGAATTCATTCGTGAACATGGAAGAGAGTGGATTTGAACAGAATAATCAAGTGAATTTTGAGGTACAAGACTATCTGATATCTCTAAAGAACTCAGTTGATTAAGGCATATATCTTTGTTAGCTGCTAAAGAGAGCACTTTGAGTTTATTTCGAAACCACAAGACTTCAGCTTTAGGAGCGATAGCTGTACAATGGCTATCGCTTATTTCACTAACAATGAAGCAATATGAAATAAAGTAACTATTGGACTTTATCCGCAAACGAATATTTTTTTGTTAAGAAAAACTATATTTATTATTGAGTTTTTAAAGAGAGGTGGTTTTATGAGACTTATCATTTCACTGATTTTAACGAACTTCCGAAAGAAGTCTCCCTCTTCAAGCGTGTGAAGGGCGAAGCTCAGCGGTAAGGGGGAGATGAATTTCGGTTGGGCGAGAGCCCAAATGCTTTTGATTACAATATATGATATAATCAGTCTTATAATGGATAAGGACTGATATATAAATGAAATTAGATAGTAATAACCATTCAGTGTTCTTGTTGTATTATCATCTTGTATTGGTCGTGAAATATAGAAGACACGTCATCGATGACACCATTTCAAACTATGCTAAAGATAAATTCTTGTCGTTGAGTGAAAACTACAATATTTCACTGGTCGAATGGAATCATGACATTGATCATATTCATATTTTAT
>NZ_FOOG01000090.1 GCF_900113125.1 Halobacillus alkaliphilus
GAACGTATGTTCTTACTTTAGAATATCACGGAAGGGAGAATATTCAAAGGCATTCGCCTTACGGCAACGGCATTCATCTCCCCCCTTGCCACCGGTCTTCGACACGGCGCTTGAAGAGGGAGTCTTCTGCTGATGAATGATAAATTGGTTAGCAATAAAGATCCTGCTATAAAACCTCCACTCAGCCCTCTCCCGGCAAGAAAATAACCAGCAGAACTATGAGTGTTCCCTTTCGTTTGTTTGTAAGAAATAAAAGCTACAAGCCCCATGAAAAATATACAAGATAACAATGTAAACCAAATATTTGATGAATCCATCTCCCTCACCCTTTATTAAATGTTTCGCCCTGTAAGTTATTCTAATATAATTTATACATCAGGATTAACCTTTATTTTCTATGTTCAAACCTAAAAGATAAATTTTATTGGAAATATTAATCTTTTCACTTCTATATTTATGACGGATGGAATGAAATAAAGGGTTGGTTTATGATATATTTGATGAACTTCGTGTCTAATCGTAATTGCGAGAGGAAGGGACAATGATGAGTATTTTGCCTGCAGAATTTTATGAACAGCCTACTTTAGAGTTAGCAAAATCTCTTTTGGGCTGTGAATTAGTCAAAGAAACAGAGGAAGGAACTGCTTCTGGGTATATTGTAGAAACGGAAGCATATATTGGTCCGGAAGATAGGGCGGCTCACAGCTTTAACAATAAACGGACTCAGCGAACGGAAATAATGTTTGGACTACCTGGTTATGTGTACACTTACGTTATGCATACACACTGTCTAGTGAATGTAGTAAGCGGCGAAGTGGGTCATCCAGAGGCCGTATTAATTAGAGCGGTCGAACCCGTAGAAGGCATAGACCTTATACATGAGAGAAGAGGAGACAAAAAAGAAAAAGACTTCACGAATGGCCCCGGAAAATTAACGAAAGCATTAGGGATTATCAAATCGGACTACGGACATCCCCTGGACAAATCACCCCTGTATATAAAAAAAGGCTTTTCCCCTGAACATATTTCCCAGGGGAAACGAATCGGTATTGAGAACTCTGGAGAAGCCCGCGACTATCCGTGGAGGTTTTGGATCACAGAAAACATGTACGTATCCAGGTGAATTCCCAGCCAATTCGTCCATTAGAAAAACACACCTTACGAAAAGGTGTCAGCTTGTAGAGAAACCCAGTGTTTTTCTGCAAGCTTTTTTTGTGCAGATCGTGCGGGCGAATACCACTCGCTTTCCGCGGACGAACGCCCGAG
>NZ_FOOG01000045.1:0-2345 GCF_900113125.1 Halobacillus alkaliphilus
AATATTCAAAGGCATTCGCCTTACGGCAACGGCATTCATCTCCCCCTTACCACCGGTCTTCGACACGGCGCTTGAAGAGGGCGTCTTCTGCTGATGAATGATAAAGTGTATAAATCAGTGACAAGGAGATGCGCGTTATGATTATTTTGGTAAGGCAGAGCCGTCTTTATTCGAAACATCACAGGCGGCTCTATATAACAAAAAACAAGCTGGCCTTTATACAGGCCAGCTCTTTATTTTATCTAAATTTTCGAACATACCATTTCAGTGCTCCATTTAATGAGCTGTCGAATAATTTCTCTCTCCAATACAAATCTGCGGTCTGAGAAACTACATTATTTTTCGCTGGGTACGGATGAATGATATTAGATATCGCTTGAAATTTCTTATTCAGGGCCTGAACAGTACCAATTTCCTGCATCCATTCCCCCGCCCCTTCGCCTATAGCATGAGCTCCGACAATCCGACCTCGATTTGTCGTTAAAACTTTAACCAGTCCATCGGTATGACGCTCCGCCATAAAGCGATCATTATCGGCAAGTTTTGTCTTAAAGGTTAAGAGTTTTTCACCGTACTCCTCTCTTGCTTCCTCCTCTGTAAGCCCAAGATGATAAATCTCTGGACCTGTATATACTACCCAGGGCACTCTTTCATAAGATGCTTTCCTGGATAAACCAAATACAGCATTGGAAACAGCAATTTTCCCTTCCATACCCGCTACATGAGTGAATGGCATGGATCCATTACAGTCTCCAACCGCATAAATATGACGCTGAGTCGTTCGCATCGCAGCATCCACAGCAATCGAACCATTTGAAGTTTCAACACCAGCCTGTTCTAGACCGAGCTCATCCACATTCGCTTTTCGTCCCGCCGCTACTAATAAATTTTCAACGTTCAGCGAATTTGCGGAGCCGTCCTTCGTGTAGTGAATTTTCACGCCTTCATTCGTAGATTCGAGGCGGTCCACCTTTGCTCCGGTTATGACATGCATTTCCTCGGATAACAACCCTTCAGCTAGACCAGCAATTTCCTTATCTTCTTTGGCTAAAATCTGTTCCCCACCTTCAAAGACCGTAACATCTACACCTAAACGGGACATCGCCTGAGCGAGTTCTGAACCAATGATACCTCCTCCGATTACCCCGAGTGAGGACGGCCTTTTCCGTAAAGAAAAAATAGATTCGTTGGTGAGATAATCAATACTCTCTATACCCTGGATTGGTGGCACCACGGGAGAAGAACCTGTAGCAATAACAAAACGTTTCGCTGAAATGGTTTCTTCTCCCACTCGCAATGTATGATCATCTATAAATTGGGCTTGTGCTTCATAAATATCAATTCCAAGCTTGATGAAACGATCTTTGGAGTCGTGATTCTGCACATCTTGCACGGCTTCGGCCACTCGTTCCATCGCACCTGTAAACAAGCGGTCATAGTCCGATTCAGTGAAGTCGGAATACTGTCCGGCCTGATGGACTTCCC
Source organism: Halobacillus alkaliphilus (assembly GCF_900113125.1). Taxonomy (GTDB): domain Bacteria; phylum Bacillota; class Bacilli; order Bacillales; family Halobacillaceae; genus Halobacillus; species Halobacillus alkaliphilus. Next base: position 1,486 of record NZ_FOOG01000045.1, read on the forward strand.
TGGCCGCTTCTATCATGGCCTTAGAAGGCATGCAGCCATAATGCAGACAATCCCCTCCAAGTTCACTCTTTCTTTCAATAAGAGCAACGGACGCTCCAAAACTTGCTGCCCCGGCAGCAACAGTCAGACCGCCTGATCCTCCGCCTATTACGGCGATCTGGTAATCATAACTCATGAATGGGCCTCCTTCTCTATATATCCGTAATAAGCGTCAGTGAAAGCTTTCATTCGTTTTCGATTTACTCCCATATCAGAATAACCCGTTCGAGAAGCTGAGCGGAAATGCACCTTCCGGCTTGAGTCATCTAAGTAAAACTCTACATCATCCTTGAATCGAAAAAGCTTTGTAACCACAAGAGCGTGAATGTAATGTTCCTCCTCAATTTCTAATTTGGTTCTCTCCATTTCCTGCAAGACTTTTTTCAATGTTTCTTTCGTTGAATTCAAATCTCCGTGAAACGGTAAAGGTTCCATCTTTTTATCTGATTGCTCGGTTTGAGTTGAAACGCAGTTCGGAGAATTAGGACATTCAGCTAATCTCCCGTCCTTAACTCCCAGATATTGTTTTCCCATGCTATAAACCACTCCTTTTCTTTACACTACCTTTATATTCACGTTTAATCCAATAAAAAAACACCCTAGACTCTCTAGGATGCTTTTCCACCTGCATTTTTATGTTCTTTCGCCTTCTTCTCTTTCTGAGATTCCAACGATTTCTTCTCTGCTTTTTCTTTCGATTGACCAGAATTTGATTTTGCTTTGTCTTTCTTCTTATCTTCCGAAGACTCTTTATCGGGCTTTTCCTGCGATTGGCCAGAATTTGATTTCGGCTTGTCCTTCTTCTTATCTTCCGAAGACTC
>NZ_FOOG01000045.1:2565-26065 GCF_900113125.1 Halobacillus alkaliphilus
CGATTGGCCAGAATTTGATTTCGGCTTGTCCTTCTTCTTATCTTCCGAAGAATCTTTAGCCGGCTTCTCTTTCGATTGACCAGAATTCGATTTCGGCTTCTCTTTCTTCTTATCTTTCGAAGACTCTTTATCCGGTTTATCCTGCGATTGACCAGAATTTGATTTCGGCTCGTCTTCTTTCTTTTCTTTCGAAGATTCATCTTCTGAGTTAACTTTCTGATCCACCGTCTCAGATTCATCCTTTTTCATGTTTGAAAGAGGAGGGTTCTTGGTATCCTTATTCTTTTCACCAGTTGATCCCCGTTGGTCTCCCGAAGAACTCGGTGAAGAATCAGAAGAATTATTAACATTCTTGTTCTCTTTGGAGTTAACCGATTTTTTATCTTTCTTAAGATCCTCGGTAGTTGTAGATGGTTCCTCTCCATGAGCTTCGATGTTTTTGGAATTTGAAGAACTGTTATTCTCACTGGATTCAATTTTTGATGATTCTTCAAAAAAAGATTGAATCATTTCTTTTTCTTTGGAAATTAAATCTATGGAATTAGCGCCTTTTGTATCTGACTGTTTTTCGCTCAATTGCTTTGCTACCCACTCATTGACTGATTGGTTCGCTTCGAGCGCTTGTTTACGAAGGGATATAGGGAGATTATAAGCTGACACTGATAAATCCTTTACCCGATCTGACAGCTCATGTTCCATCCGTTTGGCCAAGTTTGCTGTCGGCTCAGTTTTCAAATAACTAATACCAATCAGCACTTGTTTCTGTTGATTCATCCAACCATTTTCCTGGCTGATGTTAATCATTTCAAACGCTACTTCTGAAACATCTTTTTTCTTCCAATCTGTGAGCATATCCATTAATTTCTCAGCATCCTCATTGCGAGGGGTAATCTGTATGACTTGCATTTGGTCGTTTAATTTTAATTCCAGACTTGGGTTAATATCTATATTTACATATGCATAAGCCTGACTGCTGCCATATTTCACATAAAATGGCAAGCAGGCGAGAACTAGTACTAAAGCTATGATGCCTGCTTTCCATGGAACTATGTTGGATAACCATCCCAATGGGCGAAGGTGTTTGTTGTTTGAAATCGCCTGAAAATGGACTTCCATACCGACTTCAGCTTCATAGAGCCGAAGTGCACGGTGAAAGTTTCCATCATGTGTCATTACAATGGTATATCCTTTTTTTTGCTCCATGACAATGCCTTTTCTCACACCCCCACCCCTTTCAGGTAGTCGTTGAGATATACATAATCTCCGTCAAAGATGAGAACTAAGGCAATAATGAATTTTCGGTTTCTTTCAAGCGTTTTCTTACTGACATCCACTTCACGTACCAGTTCTTTCATAGGAAGGCGTCCTTTATCAAGGACTTGCTCCCTAAGCTCTTTATGGTGATAAACGATTCGTGCTGTTTGCACAGCTGAATCTCGTGCATCCTTATGCTTGGGCGAAGCATCCACTAAATCATCAAGAGACAAGTTATACTTCTTTAACTGCTCTTTGAATTCGTGAATTTCTTCACGTCTATACCATGCCTCTTTCTCCTTTTGATGGCGTTCTCTCGCTGCTGCCACCTCAGAAGGATTCTCCATTTGCTCTTCCTCATCATTCAGTTCGTCGAGGGAAACAGCCAGGGGATATTTTCTTTCATTACGGATATGATCAATTACTTTCCGTTTAATTACGAGACTGGCAAAAGAAAGAAAGGAACTGCCTTTATCACAGGAATACGCTTGGATGGCTTCGTTAAACGCCGATAAACCAATACTGAATTCATCGTCTTTGACGGGATCTATATATCTTTTACATACTTCAGAAACACTTTTGGCAATAAAAGGTTGATACTGTTTGAGGATCTCGTTTCTAGCTTCCTCGTCCCCCTGTTTAATGGATTCAATCTGTGCATCAAGGGAGGTGTCTTTTTTGCGCAATAGACGTTTGATCAACCTTCACCACCTCCAGCCATTAATAGTTTCGAATTCAAAACAGAGTTTTTGGGTGTTTTTTTAAAAAATATTTCAATTGTGTTACAAAATAGGATCAACCAATATTGCCAAAAGCCGTTTATTCGTCCGCCATCCAAACCTGTATTTTAAAGATATGTTATTAACCATGACTATTGTACTGAATATAGGGGCACGGGTCTACCACATCAGGTTTACATTTTATTAAATCTACATTTCAAAAAATATAACTAATGGACTATACACTCTACTGCTTTCATAAAAATTAAATTCAATTGTATACCAATGTGTCTAAATTCCTATGATAAAAAACACAAATGGTCAGGTTTACATTTAGCTGCAGTAGGTTAAACCTGTGGTGTAGAGCGCAAATAAAAAGGGGGATCTTACGAATGAAAGCCGTATTATTAAATTGCAGTTTAGAAAAAGGTACAAAAGAAACAGATACCGAAAAACTCCTCCATGAATCCGCTCAAATATTTCAACGGGAAGAAATTGATGTGGAACGAATCCACTTAAGGGATTTCCATATTAACTTTGGAATTACAGACCAGTTAGATAATGAAGATGATTGGCCTTTTGTATTCGAGAAGATTCTGGGAGCTGATATTTTACTTTTGGCTACACCGATCGCCATGGGTGACAAGAGCAGCCTGGCCTCTTTAATTTTAGAGAGACTTCAGGGATATCATCAACTTAAAAATCGAAGGGGACAAGGCATCTTCTATAATAAAGTTGGAGGAGCCATCGTCGCAGATGGCGGAGACGGAGGAGCTCGATTGGCAGCTCAATCCATCCACTACCGCCTCTCTATGCTCGGGTATACTTTGCCGCCGCATGCAAGTGCCATCTGTAACGAAAAGCTGGAAGACCCCGCCCAAAGTGATTGGGATTGCATTGAAGAAGAAGTCGTAAGAATGACTTACAACGTTATCCATTTTGCTGAATTGCTTCATTTCAATCCAATTCCTGTGATCGGTAATAAAGTAGATGACAAAAAAGTGCCGCCAAAGGTTTAATCTTTGGCAGCACTTTTTTCATAATAATAATCAATTGGCACAGCAAGCCCTACTCTTCCTTCTACGTCATCATGCAATGTTGCAAAAACTACCGCGATGACTTCTCCAGATTCATTAATAACCGGGCTCCCTGAATTCCCTTTGTAAACAGGAGCATCCAGCATGAGAACAGGCTGATTCCAATCACTGAGATTCTTGTATCCAATCACTGTCCCCTGATTCGCAATTCCAGTAAACCGAAGAGGGTTTCCAATAAAATAAACATGATCATTTTCTTCGAAGGCTGTTTGATCAGCCAGATCTAAATGAGGGAAATCTTCACCATCTGCCTTCAGGACAGCTAAATCTACATCAGGATACTGCTCCACAACCTCAGCCTGATACAGCCCCTGTTCAGGAAAAGCTACGGAGATCCGTTTTTCACCCTCAATTACATGATGGTTAGTAAGAATGGTTCCGTCTTCCTTAATGGCAAACCCTGTTCCTTTGCTTTGTCCCGCCTCCACCACAACAACTGATTGTTTATATTGCTTCACCTGCTCATCAGATGAGAGCTTGGCGGAGGTCATTAGAAAATCTACGGCCGGAATGGAAAACGTATTGGGCAGTACAGCTACAATATTTGTGACCATCATGATAGCAATCAACCAAAAGATCCATTTTGGAAAAGGACGCCGGCTTTTTAATTCTTCTTCTTTTAAACGTTCTCTTTCGTAAGCTTTTTGTCTTTCTTCCTGAACCAGTTCATATAACTCTTCATCGTCTATTTCTTCGTACAAATCTTCATCTATAATATCACGCTTATCGTCTTCGCGATCATTCACGAGCGGTCCCCCTTAAGACAGGAGAATTGAAACTACATGGCACTGACTTTTGATGACCCTTGCTGCATACGGTACATTTGGAAATACTGTCCTCCAAGAGCGACCAGTTCTTCATGCGTTCCCTGCTCCACCATTGTACCATGATTTAATACAAATATTTGATCTGCCTGCTGAATCGTCGATAGACGATGCGCGATAACCAGTGTGGTTCGCCCTTCCTTCAAAACTTCTAAAGCTTTCTGGATCATTTGCTCGGTTTCTGTATCAATATTTGCCGTAGCTTCATCCAGGATCAGAATTGCAGGGTCAAAAGCCAGAGCTCTGGCAAAGGAGATCAGCTGTCTTTCACCCATAGACAGGGAGCCGCCTTTTTCCTTTACCTGAGCATCATATTGCTCAGGAAGCTTCTCAATAAAACGATCCGCTCCAACCGCTTTTAACGATTCTATAGCCATTTCCCGGGAAATACGGTCATCGTTCATCGTTACATTCGACAAAATTGTCCCTGTAAAGATGAAAGGATCCTGCAAAACTATTCCCATATGACTTCGAACTTGTTGACGTGACCATTCTGTCGTTGGATGCCCATCAATTGTCACTTGACCTATTTGAGGATCATAGAACCGGAACAGCAGGTTCATAATGGAACTTTTACCCGACCCTGTATGGCCGACAAAAGCGGCCGTCTGCCCGGGCTCTACTTGGAAATGAATATCCTTTAATACGAAATTATCATCTTCATAGGCAAATGAAACGTGATTAAAAGCGATTTGGCCGCGGTATCGTGCTGCTTCACTACTGTTTCTTTCTTCCCCTTCCTCTTCCAGCAATTCAAATACACGGCTGGCGGCTACCCGGGCTTCTTCCAACTGAGGAAGCTGGTTTACCAGGTCCGTCACAGGCTGGAAAAGCCGGTTTAAATAGTCCACAAAAGCGTATAGCACTCCCACAGTAACGATTCCTTCAGCTCCAAAAGACTGGGATCCAAAATACCATAGGAAGCCCACAAAAGCGATGTTACGTAGGACATTAACAAGATTAAAAGAAGTGAGCGCACTTAATCTGACCAGTTTCCTCTGATAACTGAAGTGACGTTCATTTAAACTCTCGAACTCATCCGAAATCTGCTTTTCCTGTCTGAATGCTTGAATAATGGACATTCCTTGAATGGCTTCATTAATATTGCCATTCATATCGCTTACCGAAGATCTCACCACCGTATTGTACTTACCGCCAAAATGCTTATACATCCTCATCCAGCCATAAATAATTGGAATGAGCAGCAAACACATTAGGGCTAACTTGACGTCTAATAAAAACAGCGCTACATAAATCCCCAGCATATAGAAAAAGCTGGTAACAAAGGTAGCCAGTACTTTTACATACAGCTCTCGAATCGATTCGGTATCATTCGTCACTCGGGCCACAATTTTACCAGCGGGCTGATTGATAAAATACCGTACGGGAAGCTTCTGAATATGCGTGAATAAATCATCCCTCATCTTACGAATAATCCGGTTTGATGATCGTTGCAGGAGAAAGGTATGAGTGAATTGGAAAAAGGCTGCAATAAAGAGCAGTCCGACATAGATGCCAAGAAGCCAGTAAATAGACGGAATTTCCGGCTTAAAGAAGCGGTAGAGCTGCTGCAGCGATAATAATTCTGCATCAGCCGTGTAAGTCTCATTCGCAGTCTCTATTCGTATCCTGTTATCTTCAATGGAGCGATTACCGCTCGCCGGGACTTCTTCAGGAATGAAGTAGTACGAGCGTCCTGCTTGTAAAATCGTTGCCGTTCCACTGATTTCCTCACCCTCTTCCAGGCGGTCATCACGCTTGTATAGACGCTCTTCGTAACGAACCGTATAATCATCAGCTGACTCAACTTGATGCCACTGATCTTCTATCCCCACGATATGTTCGTCAATCAAACGTTTAGCTATGAATGGGCCCGTCAGTTCCAGAGCTACAGCTATCACCAGACATATCAGACCAATGAGAATGTTCTTTTTAAAATTTAACGCATATCGGAACAATTTGCGTTCGGTCGTGGAATGTTTTCCTTTCATTCCTCCACCTCCCCTTCTAACTGCTGGCGTTCATATTGAGTCTGGTACCAGCCCCCCTGTCTAATCAGCTGTTCATGAGTTCCTTCCTCTGCGATGCGCCCTTCCTCTAGCACAATAATGTGGTCTGCATGGGTTACGGCAGATAAACGATGAGCAGCAATCAGAGTAGTTTTGCCTTGTCTTTCCTTCCTTAAATGCTCAATAATATTAGCCTCGGTTTTTCCATCTACCGCAGACATTGCATCATCAAGAATTAAAATTTCGGGGTTCATAATGAATGCGCGGGCGATCGAGACTCTCTGCTTCTGACCACCAGAAAGAGTGACACCACTTTCCCCGACTTTTGTATCCAGTCCAGCCGGAAGGTTCTTTATATCCTCCAGAAAGTATGCCAGTTTTAATACCCGGTAGATCTCCTCATCCGTTGCCCCTGCCTTACCGAATTGAATGTTTTCTCGAACGGTTTTCGAAAACAGGACCTGATCCTGAGGCACGTAGCCAATCCAGGATCGTGTAGTACCAAGATCAAGTCGGTGAATATCAATTCCGTTGATCAAAAGCTCTCCATCAAGCCCTGGATATTCTCTAAGTAACTGACGGAAAAAGGTAGTCTTCCCCGCTCCTGTTTTACCTACAATACCGATCGTCTGCCCGCGTTCGATCGCTACATTCACGTTCTTTAGTCCTTTGGCTTCCGATTGAGGGTATTGAAAGCTTACCTCTTTAAATACAATCTGGTCCGGTCTGCTCACATTCCGTGGGTTGGAAGGATTCACAATATCCGGTTGATAGTCAAGCGTCTCATTGACCCGGTCCAGGGAAGCGTTTCCTCTCTGCAGGACATTAATTAATTCCCCGACCGCAAACATAGGCCAGATTAACATGCCGAGATAGACATTGAAGGAGACCAGTTCTCCAAGCGTCATAGCATTTTGAAACACAAGGGCAGCTCCATACCCAAGTCCTATCGTATAGGAAAGGCCGACAAGGATTTGTATAGTAGGTTCAAAGAGAGCCTCAATTTTTGCCACTTCCACATTTTTGTCATACACATCTTTTGTCATCTTCTGAAACCGTTGGTCTTCATTTCGTTCTTGGACAAAAGCCCGGATAACCCGAACACCGCGTACCGATTCCAGTACATTGTTATTCATCTCTCCAAAGGCCGTCTGAGCTTCCGTAAAGCGTTCATGAATAACTTTTCCGTATTTGTTCATAGCTACAGCCATAATTGGCAGTGGAAGAAGCGCAGCCAATGTAAGCTTCCAGCTGATTGTAAATCCCATCATGGCGATAATCATAAACATAAAAACGGTGGAATCAATTAGGGTTAATATTCCGAAACCAGCTGTCATGGTGAGTGCCTTTAAATCGTTTGTGGCTCTTGCCATTAAGTCTCCGGTTCGGTTTTTGCCGAAAAAAGCAGGAGTCATTCTCAAAAAGTGATTCATCAGTCTTGAGCGCATGGTTCTTTCCATAATCATCGCCCCGCTGAAGAGGGTGTAGTCCCATAAATAAGACAATAAGTAACTGGCAACAATAATCCCGCCATAGAACAGGATAATTTCTCCTAACCGTTCCGGAGTAAGTGTGTTAAATTGAATTTCATCAATCGCCATTCCTACCAGCTTTGGAGGAATAAGATCAATTGCACTAACGACAATCAGCGCTAAAATAGCAAACGAATATCGTTTCCAATAGGTCTTAAAAAACCATCGCAATTTTACGAGTACACTAAACATATCTGACACGTCCTTTCATTCTTTCCTTGCTAGCCGCTTTCTTTCCAGTCTTCGTCCCATTCTTTTCTGATCACTTTGTTTTCCATTTCATAAGTACCTCCTTGAAATCTTTAATTTATGTTAAACAGGCGCTGTTCACCTGTACAACACCAAAAAAGCATACGCCGGCTACGACGTATGCTTAACATATACATACTAAATAGGGGCACGTATTTACGCGGCCCATGGAATCAATCATTCTCCTGAGATAGGAGCGCTTATCAAACGTCCCTGTCGGCCACGACAAGTATGAAATTTGTATTTTGCTGTGCATATACTTTTTCCATCGTCGTGACCTCCTTTAGTGTGAATGATTATTAATTATATAATTTTCAAAAAATTAATTCAATGGTCTATTTGAAAAGTTTTGTAAAAACATTTTCAAATCCCGCTGTTACCGGAGATTAACATCCTTTCCTAAAAGCAGAACAAGCGCAAGAGCTGCCACAATAACAAAGACAAACATGATAGATAAAGGACGGGAGACATTTGCTCTTTTTACGGCTTCCCAGCGCACAGGGCGTATGCCGCTGATCGAAAAAATCGTAACTGCCGCAAGTAAAATTGACATAATATTGACCACAACAAGCAAAAAAGCTCCATACGCATTCATATAAGATCCGTTCCCCAAAGACATACCAAAAGCCACACTGGGCGGCAGCAAAGCAACAGCTACCATAACTCCAACAAGATTACCAGATAGGCGGTTCAGAAATGCCAGCGCCCCTGCAGCCCCGGATGCTACCCCAAGAAAAATATCCACTATTGTAACTTTAGTACGATCCAAGTACTGATTAGTACCCATGCCCATGTCCGTAAAATACCCAAAAAGCATCGAGACAATCAATACAATCGCTACCCCGAATATAGAAGTTACTACTGATTTCCAAAGCAGCTTATAATCTCCCAATATTGATGAAAACGCAATGGCGATAACCGGACCGATCATGGGAGCGATCACCATCGCCCCAATAACTACAGCCTCGCTGTCTTTCAAAAATCCAACCGTCGCCACAATAGCGGACAATATAATCATAAGAGAGTAATTCAGATTGATCTGACTATTTTTTTCAACATAATTTAACAGTTCATGACGACTGGCTCTTAACAGAAGCGCCTGTTCTTTCTCAGACTCCTCATCTTCTTTTGCTTTTTTTGATTCTTTATGGAGGGTGTCTTTTGATAAATAAGTTTGAACCGGGATGAGCATGGTCTCAAAACCTTCTACTACGTTCGATACCTCTTCCAGATAATCAAGAATTTCTTCTACGCCGCTCGTTTTAACGAGAATCCGGACAAGAGTCCGCTCCTCCGACTCACTGGACACCCAAAACGATTGATGGTCATATTCTTTAAGCTTCTCACTGATGGATTCAAAATGATGATCAGGAATATAAACTTCTATCAGTTGGAGATTCATACGCTGCCTCCCTTCCATCCATCCCGCAGCTGCAATTTTTTAATAATGTGCCCTTTTTTCCACATACTAATTACACACTTGCAAAAGGAGGGAAGAGAATGGACCAATCAACACTACCGCTACAGATAGATAGCTATTTGGATCGTTTAAAACAACGATTTAACGAAAGTCCTGACCTTATTCAAAAAGTCTTTCATATTAAAGGACAGGAAGTGGTTATTCATTTCATTTCCTATCAAATTAAGAAGGACCGTCTGGAAAGAGAATTGCTGGAACCCCTGACGAAGTCCGAAAAGCCTTGGTCGGTTCATGATCTTCAAAATAAAATTCCTCTCGCCTCTTCCCAGACCGTTTCTTCCATTGAAAAAATTGCTGAGCTCATCATTCATGGAAACGTGGTCGTGTATTTCCCGGGTGAAAAAGAAGCCGTTGCTTTTCTTCTTCCACAGCAGCAAGTGCGTGCGCTCGAACGTGCGGAGACTGAATCTCTCGTGTTCGGTCCGCAGATTGCGTTTACAGAGTCTCTCGTTACCAACTTGAATATTATTCGCTGGCGTCTGGACGTCGATGATTTAGTGGTTGAAAAACTTATTGTAGGTGAGCGGATTAAAAGTGAGATACGAATCGTTTATCTGAAATCGATAGCCAATGATGAAAATGTAGATACTATGCGCCAAAGAATTAAAGACTTAAAAGTAGCGGAAGTAGAAGATACTAGTGTACTCGGGCAGTTAATTGAGGATTCCTCCAGCTCCATTTTCCCACAGCTCATTAACACCGAGCTTCCCGATCGTTTCTGCAACTCTATTTCCAAGGGACGCGTGGGTGTGCTTGTGGATAAAAGTCCAACAGCTCTCATTGGTCCGATGACACTGTTCAGTTTTTTTGAATCTACCGAAGACTTATATATGCGCTGGAATATGGGAACCTTCATAAGACTTTTACGATTTATCGCAATGGCTTTTTCGATTATCCTTACACCGATGTATGTAGCTGCACTCACCTACCATTATGAAATTATCCCAACTTCTCTGCTCGTTTCACTCGGACAATCGCGCGCTATGGTACCTTTTCCGCCTGTTCTTGAAGCTCTGCTTCTGGAGATGCTGATTGAATTGTTACGCGAAGCTGGAGCCAGACTTCCGACAAAAGTCGGTCAGACCATGGGTATCGTAGGCGGTATTGTATTAGGACAAGCGGCTGTTAAAGCGGGGTTCACGAGCAACATTCTAATCATCATTATTGCTCTGAGCGCACTTGCTTCCTTTACGGCTCCAAGCTATTTAATGGGAACAGCGATACGGATCATTCGCTTTCCAATGATCATCCTTGCCGGGGCATGGGGGTTAATAGGTATTATGTTTGCTCTGAGCTTTATCGTCATCCATTTATTAAAACAAAAATCGCTAGGAAGGCCTTACCTTGCCCCTATCTATCCCTTTCAATGGAAAGATATCAATGACTCTCTCATAAGACTTCCATTTCAAAAAAATAACGCCCGTCCATTGAATGTCATGCCTAAAGATACAGAACGCCATGATCCGAACAAGGCGGCTGAGAAGAAAGATGTAGATCCTTCATGAATACTAATTTGATCATTAAACCAGATAAAACCGTAGAAGCCTTTTATCTTTTCTTTATCGTGCACACGTTACAGATCGGCGCGGGGCTCATGGGAGTTCCTCGGGTGATTTTCATAGAATCGGGAACTGATTCCTGGATTGCGATTTTATTAGCCGGGATTTACCTCCACTTTGTAGCCTGGATCATGATCTTGATTTTAAGAAAGTATGATAATGCAGACATTATCGGGATTCAGTGCGATGTATTTGGCAGATGGCTGGGAAAAACGATGGGAATCGTTTATGTTATCTACTTTTTTTTCATTCTTTTGAGCGTTATAAAAAATTATATAGAGGTCGTTCAAGTATTTATTTTCCCTGAGATTCCTGTATGGCTTATGAGTGGATTTTTACTCTCTCTTATGATTTATGCCCTTCTTGGGGGATTCCGAGTAGTTGTTGGGACGAGTTTTATCTTTTTTCTGTTAACCATATGGATTGTAATTACCATTTCCAAACCGATCACCTATATGGATTGGGATCATTTTACTCCTATTTTTCAAACCGGCACCTTAGATCAGCTGAAAGGAGCTTATAAAACGGCCTATTCTGTACTGGGGCTTGAAATTTTATTTTTTGTTTATCCCTACATTAAAAATAAGCAGAAGGTCGCGCTGCCAGTTCATGCCGGGTTAGCGTTCACCACTTTCTTAATATTACTCGTAACCGTGGTGTCGATTGGTTACTTCAGTCCGGAACAGCTTAAACAAACCGTCTGGGCCACTCTTTCGTTATTTAAAATCATCAGCTATCCCATAGTTGAACGATTCGACTTTATAGCGATTGCTTTATGGATGATGGTGATTATACCCAATATAGTTTTATTCGGCTGGGCCTTGATTCAATCGTTAAAACGTCTATTTCAGCTGCCCGAGAAATCAAGTTTGTATGTTGTTGCTATTTTATTGTTTCTAGCCTCGATTCTAATTGAATACCGCGTGCACATTAATCAGTTAACCGACTGGACTTCTTCCCTTGGTTTCTGGCTCGTGTTTGTTTATCCTGTGATACTCTATCCAATCGTACTTATTAGAAAACGATTCAGGAAGGAAAATACCCCATGACTTGGAAGCAAATTTTTATTGTGGTCGTGCTCATTTCCATAAGTACCGGCTGTATCCCCAAGAGTTATATTGAGAGGTTAGGCATCATTACTGCGATAGGATATGACCTGGCAGGGGAGAATTCTTTGAGAGGGACGATGGTTATGTATCAATTTGATCCATCTACTACTAGACCTTCTCAAGTGGTGACCAGTGAAGCAACTACTTCCAAAGGACTCCGCTTAGAAGCGAACAAGATGACCAGCCATCGTCTAGTATCCGGTCAAGTAAGATTAAAACTCTTTCAAGATCAGTTAGCATCCAGAGGAATGACTAAGTATATGGATACATTAGAAAGAGATGCTAAAGTTTCTGATATGGGGCTATTAGGTGTCAGTGAGGTACCAACGGCTGACTTATTAAAAATGGAGGCAAGCAAAGAAGCCACAAATTCCGGTGAATATATCAAGAAAATGATTGAGAAAAACATAGAGGATAATGTTCTGCCAGACGCAACCCTCCGAACATTTATACATGATTATTATGATGCGGGAATTGATCCTACTCTTCCCATGCTGACGACAACAGATGGAAAAGCGGTCATCAGCGGGCAGGCTCTCTTTCAGAACGATAAATATGTAACCAAACTTTCATCACAGGACATTTTCTACTTACTGCTGTTAAAAAACGAATATAAAGATGGGCAATTTCAACTTCAGCTACCAGATGAAGCCCTAAAAGAGTTTCATAAAGAAACACCTGGGTCCTCTGCAGAAGGTCCACTTCACGTTTCCCTTCATGAAATTGACAGTGATTTGACCATCGACCCCAAAAAGGGAAAGCCGACAGAGCAGAGTGTGAACGTAACGATAGAAGCAAGGTTATTGGAAATTACAAAGGATGTGGATTTAAAAAATAAGAAAGCGATCTATAAGCTAGAGAAGGAAATAGAGAAAAAAGTGAAATCAGATCTCGAACAGTTTCTTGAGTTCTTAAAAGAAAATCAAGTAGATCCTATTGGTTTTGGAAAGATTTACAATGCCAAAAACCGTGAAAATCGAGTAACCAAAGAAAATTGGCGGCAGCAAATCCCCGAATTAAACGTATCTTTTGATGTCAAAATGAAGCTTCTCCGCCATGGCACAGTGGAATAAAAAAACCTGGACATAAAGTCCAGGTTTAAGCGAAGTAATCAAATTCATCCGGGTGTTTTCCGATTCGTTCGCCCGCGTGAAGAGCATTAACCTTTTCCATCTCCTCATTTGTTAAGGAAAAGTCAAACAAGTCGGCATTCTGTGCTTGCCGATCCTTATTGGAAGACTTAGGGATAATGATGATTCCATGCTGCCAGTGCCAGCGCAGGATGACCTGGGCTGCCGTTTTCTTATATTTTGCAGCAAGCTCCTGAAGCACGGGTTCATCAAAATAATTTCCACGTGCCAGCGGAGACCATGCTTCTAGGAAGATATCACGGTCCTGACAGTATCTCAGCAGATTTCCTTGATAGAGACGAGGATGGAATTCGACTTGGTCCACTACAGGTTTCACTTGAGCTTCGTTCATAAGTTCTTCTAAGTGATGCTCCATGAAGTTACAAACACCTATAGCCTTCACTCGTCCTTCACGATACAGTTTCTCCATTGCTTTCCACGTCTCTGTAAATTTCCCTGGAACCGGCCAATGAATTAAGTAAAGATCTAAGTATTCAAGACCAAGAAGGTCTAAACTGCGTTCAAAAGCTTCAAGCGTTTCCTCATATCCTTGTTCATCGTTCCATACTTTTGTGGTGATAAATAATTCTTCTCGTGGTACACCGCTCTCACGGATGCCTCTTCCCAATCCTGATTCATTTCCATAAAAAGAAGCAGTGTCCAGATGTCTATATCCTAAATCCAGGGCTGATTTAACAGCCTGCACCACTTCCTGCTCTTCTTCCATTTTATATACGCCCAGACCAAGCTTCGGCATGGGCACCCCATTGTTCAATGTTACCGTTTCTGTTAAACTCACTAGATTCTTCACTCCTTTACATTACTTTACCTTGTTAAACTACCCTTCATTGCAATCCGTTCAAACATAACCAAAGGACGAAGGATGAGCGTGATTCAGCAAAAACTCTTCCGGGTTTTCTCCTATTAAAAATAAATGGTGCAGAGGTCTGGTCATGGCAACATATAGAAGCTTTACATCAAGCGTTGTTTCTTGGTAAGAATGCCCTTCACTGTACAAGAAGACGACATCAAACTCTAATCCTTTCGCTAAATAAACTGGTAATACCATTCGATCAGTCATTTGACTCTGGGTCTCGTCGAACATCGTAAATCCTGCTCCGATATCATCCAATTGCTCAGCGGCGATTGAGGCTTCTTTTTGTGTTTTCGTAACTACGGCAATACTCTTCATTCCACTCGCTTTAAGTTCCCTCAGCTTTTCTTTAAATATCTCCTGCCAGTCTTTATTACGATCAATAAACTGCGGTTTTTCTCCATGTCTGACCACTGGTTCTGCTTTTGGAAGGTTTTCAGGCATCAGATCCAGTAATTCGTTAGCCAGATTCATAATCTCAATAGTGGTTCGATACGTTTTTTGCAATTTAAGATAGTTAACGTCTTGAAACACACTGCCCATCAAGCTTTCCCACTCTTTTAAACCTCTGTAGCGGTAAATGCCTTGCGCCAAATCGCCTACGATTGTAAACAAGTCTGTTTGAAACGAGTGCCTCAAACTGTACATTTCAAAAAAACTATAATCCTGTGCTTCATCAATGACTACCTTCTTTGCCTGATCCTCTTTTGCTATACCAGTAATCCAAGACTTCAGATAAAGAAGGGCAGCTAAATCTTCGGACTGAAGCTTCCGTTTTCGCAAATAGTTCCGTGTCCACGCCCTCATTTGTTTAAGCTCTTCCGTATCCTGGTCAATGAACGAGCGAAAAATTCGTTCCTCATATAAATGAACATATGCATCGAGCAGCTTCCATTTAGGGTAGTTTTTCATAAAGACCTGGAGAACCGTTTTAGCTTCCTTTTTTATTTCCTCCAGCGCTTCTTCTTTCCTTGTGATTAAGAAACTGACGCGCTTCTTCCTTTTTTCAGGATCTTTCATCCCAAAAAGCGCCCGGTCCAATTGATCATCATATTTCTTAGCCAGGGTGGAGAGAATCTGCTTCTTTTTCCTGTTCAGTTCACTGCGAAGAACGGCTTTAATCTTTTGCACTCTTACTTCATAAGGAAAATAATGATAGTGTTTAAAAAATAATTGATTAATGGCTTTCGCACTCTTTAATTTGAAACCGGCCAACCGGAAGTCTTCTTGAACTTTATAACTTGATTCAATGTACTTACTATACTCTTTCATTACTTCCTTAAAAAATTCGGAACCTTTATAGCCCGCCGACCAAAGCTCGGTCGAATGGCCGGAGTTACCGGATTCCACCGTGTTCATTAAATTTGTATGCTGGGTGGTAACCGGCCAGTTTATTTCCGTTACTTCCTGCACAAAGTCAATAAAGGTGGTTTGCCGGGCTTTGTGAACCCCAAGCTCGGGCAGTACTTCCGATATGTACTGAATAAAAAGCTGGTTAGGTGCTAGAATCAGCATTTCTTCTGGCTTGAAGATATCTCTCATCGAGTAGAGAAAGTATGAAATCCGGTGCAGTGCAATCGTCGTCTTGCCGCTCCCGGCAGCCCCCTGGACAATAATTGGCTTACGCAAGTCCGCCCGAATGACCTCATTTTGCTCTTCCTGAATCGTTGCTACGATTTCAGTCAGCCGGTTCTCTGCGTTTTGAGAAAGAGAGTCCTGTAGAAGGTCATCTTTTGTCGTGATATCAATATCACGAAAATTCTCCAGTTCTCCTTCCTCGATCTGATACTGCCGTTTGAGGGAAACACGCCCTTCATAACGTTCTCCTTCCGCTTCATAACTGACTTCCCCAATCCGGCCTTCATAGTAAACATTCGCAAGAGGAGAGCGCCAGTCCAGTATAATCGGAAGTTGTGTTTCACGATCAAACAATGACATCTTCCCGATATAAAATACTTCTCTCTCGGGTTTTTCTTTTCGGTGAAAATCAATGCGGGCAAAGTAAGGTTTCTTACGCAGACGATGAAGACTTTCCAGCTGATCGGCGGACATTTTCATAAAATTCGCATGGGAGAGCATCTCTTGATAGCGCAGACTGCTGTCTTTGAAGTCAAGTCTCGCTAACGTGTCCTCTTGACGTCTTTTTAATGCCTCCTGGTCCGTTTCCTGAGCAGCGATCAGTTGATCCATATATGCTTTTGTAAAAGATAAACGTTCTAATTCCTGAGGATAATCGGGGTGTTGAGCAGACATTTTTCATTCTCCTTCCCTTAAATAGGACTGGCATAGAGAAGTCTAGACGATCATGTTTTTCTTTATTTAGGTTCTGTTAAACTTCCGTTTTAATTCTTATAGATAAGCTCCCATTAGTTGAAGACTTGATTTCGAGATAAATGGGTCCGTGACGTTAGATGGATAAGGGCTGGTGGGGAAATAACTCGCTTTCCTGTGGGGGAACTGGCAAGCCTCCTCAGTCGTTAACACTCCCTGTGGGGTCTCGCCTAGCTCCTTCTCCCACGGGAGTCTCATCATTTCCCCACCAACCCAACTATAATGCTGCGAACGGACCTTTCTATAGCAGAAAGGAACCATGCTGCATCTGCCTCAATTGCTTATATAACAGGGTTCCTACACGTAAACACACGTAAAAACCACTATGGATCATAGATGATCCTGGTTCATTGGAAGGCGTTTATGCAGAGAATTTCGAGCGCTCCATGATCGCAAAGGGGCGGAAGGGAACGGCGAATCTCCTGCGGGATGAACATGACAGGTGAGGCCCCGGAAGGCGCCAGCCTGAGGAGACTCACCACAAGGGATGTTCGACTAAGATCGCCACGTCCTGTGGCAACGTCGAACGACCCTGCGTCGTGCAGGGCCGCGGAAAGCGAGTCGTTCCCTGGAGCCCCTTTTCCACACAACACCTAGATACTGAGTCTTACAGTAACCGGCCCTTTACCGTAATAAGCTTTAAATGAAAAACTAACGACGTTTGGCAGATCGTTTATTTAAGAGGATTATTACAATATCATATAATATATGGAAGCGCAATCACGAATCAACAAAAAAGCTGCCCCACTAAAGTCGGGCAGCTCTATCTAGTTTATTACTGACGTTTTTTATTTTCTACATACTTTGGCAGACGGCTTTCAAACACTGCGAAGGAAAATACGCGCAGGAAGATAGGATATAAAGCGACGAGTCCTAAAATATCTCCGATAAATCCAAGAATATTAGTAGTAAACATAAGGACAGACAAGATCATCATTAAAACCGTAGTAACCATCCCTGTCAGCCCATTAACCGGAGTCCATGCACCGGCAATAGTCTTCGTATCCTGCTCGAGCAATTCAAAGCAGCGATAATGATAGGGGCGTACCCTGAACCAGTTCGAAGCCGTGATAAGTTCATCTCGATCCCTGATCTCTTTGTAACAGTAACGACAGATGTTCGTGTTCATAGATCTACTCCTGAAAAAGGTATTTTTTCATTAACACACATTCATTTCCCTTTTCATTATACCGTATTTTATCCATAACTCTAAGCATTAAAGTAATTCCACGTCCATTTTCATCCAGATCTTCTACTTCTGGAAACCAGTGCTTAACATCACTTGAAACCTGATAAGGTCTCCAATCAAAACCATCCCCGAGATCCTGGACTCTGACAAGCATCGTCCTATTCAAAAATAATATCTTAAGTTTGATAGGTTTTTCACTATTTTCCTGGTGCCCGTGCTTCCAGGCGTTGGTGACCGCTTCTGAAATCGAAGCATCCACTAATAGTTGATCCTTGCCAAAGACAGACTTTAAATGTGGGTAAACTTCGTTTCTTATTTCACACAACTCTTTGGGGTGGTTGATGTTGACTTCATAAGATGTTTTCATCTTCCAACCTCTCCTCTGCAAAGTTGATCCCCGCTTAGCTTTTTTCATAAACCTTGCTTTCTCTATAACGGATATGTGCCTTGCTGAATGGAAAAAACTTAGTGTCTTAAGAACCGTATTCCCCAAAAACATAAAGTTGAAAAGGTCTTTAGCCTATAAAATAAAATTAAAATGACAAGGCAGCCTATATACTGCCTTGTCATCACTATTCATTTTCAAAATTTTGGATGATTTCAATAACTTTTTCTTTAGTCTGGCCACTTTGATAATGCTCCATTTTATCGATTAACGCCTGTTTGTTCTCCATTAAACGATGGATTTCTTCTAAAAACCGATCGTCTGTCAGTTCTTCTTCTTCAAGTTTATGTGCAAAACCCTGTTTCACAAATGAGTCAGCATTTAATATTTGATCACCGCGGCTCACCTTTCTCGATAAAGGAATTAGAAGCATCGGTTTATGAAGAGCCAGGAATTCAAATATGGCATTCGATCCCGCTCGAGAAACGATGTAATCAGAAGCCGCAAACAGGTCCTTCAGTTCTTCGTTTACGTACTCAAACTGAGCATAACCAGCGCGGTTAATTGAAGCATCTTTATGATCCTTTCCGCAAATATGAATGATTTGCACATTTTTTAATAAAGTATCTAAATTATTGCGAATCGCCTCATTCAGCCGTTTAGAACCGGTGCTTCCCCCCATAACCATAATCACAGGTTTCTGTTTATGGAAATTACAGTAGGACAACCCTTTAGAACGCTTGCCTTGAAACAATTCTTCCCTTACCACTGCACCAATAAATTCTGCTTTCTCCTTCGGAAGATAGTCCATCGTTTCTGGAAAAGTAGCAAGCACCTTCTTAGCAAAAGGAAAGGACAATTTATTCGCAAGTCCCGGCGTATAATCTGATTCATGAATAATTGTCGGAACCCTCTTCAGTTTTGCAGCAGCAACGACTGGTACCGAAACAAAACCACCTTTAGAAAAGATCACTCCAGGTTTTCGTTTGCCGATAATTGAGAAAGCCTGGAGCAGCCCTTTCATTACTTTGAACGGATCTTTAATATTTTCTTTAGATACATAACGTCTAAGTTTCCCAGTGGATATGCCGTGATACGTGACTCCCTCAATTGATTCGATCAGTTGTCGTTCAATTCCTTCATAAGAACCAATATAATCAACTGTATATCCTCGCTTCTGAAACTCAGGAATCAATGCCAGATTTACGATTACGTGCCCAGCGGTGCCTCCACCTGTAAATAAAATTCGTTTTTCACTCATACTACTCCAACGTCCTTTCTATCCTGTTCATGCTAGGTATGCCTTCCTTATCTATGCTATAATCCTCGTATTCCTTTTAGCTATATCATCTCTGGTCATGCCCTTTTTTAAAGGACATTTACGATGCAGCAGGGAGAATGTATTGTCTAAACAGTACAAAATGTAAGAGCATCATAAGTTACTCAGCCATTCCTCTAAAGGAATTGTAACAGAAAAGGACGGTTACAATGTATCAAACCTATAGCCTTAAAGAAAAAATAAAATTATTCTCCACAATATTGCTTCCTATTCTGATCACCCAGATCGGTATGTATGCGATGAACTTTTTTGATACCGTAATGGCAGGTCAGGCAGGTCCGGATGAATTAGCCGGGGTAGCAATTGGATCTAGCATATGGATGCCCGTCTTCACAGGACTAAACGGCATACTCATGGCTATTTCCCCAATTGTGGCTCAATTAAAAGGAGCCCGCAGAGAAAAGGAAATCCCTTTTTCTGTAAAACAGGGAGTTTATCTTGCGGTACTCTTAGCTATTCTCATTGGTTCCATTGGATTCTTTTTATTAGATCCCATTCTCTCACTCATGAACATTGAACCTTCAGTTCGATATGTAGCTAAATATTACTTAATCACTTTAGGAATCGGAATCATTCCTTTATTCACCTTCAATATCCTGCGCTCTTTTGTGGATGCGCTTGGGCTGACCCGGATTTCAATGGTCATTATCCTGCTTACACTCCCAACAAATATTTTATTTAATTACGTATTTATTTTCGGTAAATGGGGTGCGCCTGAGCTTGGAGGTGTCGGGGCAGGGGTTGCCTCTGCTCTTACCTATCTTGTATCTTTTATTCTAATTGTCCTTACCGTCCACAAGCTCTATCCATTAAGACATTATCGTATCTTCAAAGGATGGATGGTTCCTTCATTGAGAGAATGGTGGGCACAGCTGAAAATTGGAGTGCCGATCGGGTTTGCGATCTTTTTTGAAACCAGTATATTTGCAGCTGTTACTTTTTTCATGACCGCTTATGACACCAATACCATCGCCGCTCATCAGGCAGCGATTAATTTTGCTTCCTTTTTGTACATGATGCCTTTAAGTATTGCCTTTACTCTTACCATTGCGGTCGGTTTTGAAGCAGGAGCCGGACGGTTTACAGATGCAAGAACTTATTCCTATCTTGGTATTGGCACTGCTGTCGCCATGTCCGTGGTGGCCGGACTTGTCCTCTACCTCATGGACGATTCCGTAGCAAGACTATACAGTTCTAATGAAACGGTGATCGAATTAACGAAAAACTTCATTTTCTTTGCGATCTTCTTTCAGCTGTCCGATGCGTTTGGAGCCCCCATCCAGGGAGTTCTCCGCGGTTATAAAGATGTAAACATTACGCTCATTATGGCCTTTATATCGTACTGGGTGATCGGGCTACCAAGCGGGTATCTGTTAGCGAATTATACGGACCTCGGTCCCTACGGATATTGGATGAGTTTGATTATCGGCCTGACGGTCGGAGCCATTGCTCTCTTGTTCCGCATGCTCTCCTTACAGCGTAAAAACATCGCCAAGAAACAGACAGCATAAAAAGAGCCCCTCCATTATTTGGAAGGACTCTTTTCTTTTACACTTGCTCTATTAATCACTGCATTTATTTAAAGTAAAGCTCCCATTACTTGAAGACTTGATTTCGAGATAATTGGGTCCGTTACGTTAGATGGACAAGGGGTGGTGGGGAAATAACTCGTCTTGTTCCATCACCCAGACACTCGAGCCATAAGCCGTTCATCAACGGATTGGAAAACCGCCATCTTTTTGATGCTCGGCTTATGCTGTTCGTGTCTTTCGGGGTGATTCCACATTTGAACACTTTCCTATGGCCCTACACGACGTAGGGTCGAACGACCCTGCGTCGTGCAGGGCCGGAAAGCGAAATCGTCCCCCGGAGGACCTTTCTCATACCCAATGTCTAGAAACCGAGTCTTCCACAATCCGGTCCTATAGCTTAATAACCTTCATATAAAAGCCAACCACAAAATTTGTTATATTCCTTACTTTTGAGCTAAGTTCATTACGACTAATCGTTCTTCTGTCATTTCATCGATGCTGTACTTCGGACCTTCTTTGCCCCATCCGCTTGATTTCACGCCACCATAAGGCATGAGGTCAACACGATATTGAGAAGAATCATTAATCATGAGTCCGCCTACTTCCACATTTTTAGCGGCATAGAAAGCTGTATCAAGGTTTTGAGTGAAAATACCGCCCTGCAGTCCATACTGAGACTCATTCACTTCGTTAATGCATTCTTCCATATTGGAAAAAGGAATCATGGATACGACTGGTGCGAATATCTCCTCACACACAACCTTCATATCGTTCTTAACGTTGGTCATGACCGTTGGTTTTAGTAAAGCACCTTCTCTTTCACCGCCATAAAAGACTTCAGCACCAGCATCTTTTGCTTCTTCGATCCAGCTTACCGCCCTTTTAGCTTCTTCCTCACTAATCATTGGTCCAACGTCTGTGTCCGGATCATTCGGATCCCCAACATTAAGATCTTTAATCGCATCTACTAATTTATTTTGGAACTCTTCTTTTACTTCTTCATGGACGTAGATACGCTGTACAGAAATACAAACTTGTCCAGCAAAAGCAAAGCTCTTGGCAGCAATATTAGCAGCTGCTGCGTCAACATCCGCTTCTTTATCTACGATGACAGGCGAGTTATTTCCAAGTTCTAAAATCAATTTGTTTAAACCGGTATTCTGCTTCAGCTTCAGGCCAACTTTGGCACTTCCAGTAAAGGTGTACATATTGATTCTTGAATCTTCCATCATTTGATTTCCGACAGTAGAACCTGAACCGACCACTACATTCAAGAAACCTTTCGGAAGTCCTGCTTCTTCAAATAACTCCGCCAGTTTCAGAGCAGAAATCGGAGTCTTACTCGTCGGTTTTAAAACGACCGCATTTCCGGCGGCAATGGCCGGTGCTATTTTGTGAGCCACCAGGTTAATCGGGAAATTGAAAGGACTAATCGCTCCAACTACACCGACAGGTACTTTGATAGTGAAAGCCATTCGATTTTCAGAGCCCGGCGCTGCTTCCACCGGAACGCCTTCCCCGTGTACACGTTTTGCTTCTTCTGCCGATAGCTCGACCGTTTGAGAGGCTCGGTCAATTTCGGTGCGTGTCTGTTTCAACGGTTTTCCAGCTTCCATAGTCATATTCTGCGCTAGTTCTTCTTTATTTTCGAGGAGCAGTTCACTAACCCGCTTTAAGATTTCGTAACGTTTATAGGGGCTCATCTGATTATTTTTAAACGCCTTCTGAGCTGCCTCAACCGCCTGGTTCACTTCTTTTTCAGAAGCTTTAGCAACTTCTGCATACGTTTCCTGAGTATATTTATTAAGTACTTCTAATTTATCATCTGTATCGATCCATTCTCCATTAATATAAAGTTTATAGCTTTTTACCATGAATGATCTCTCCTTCATATGGAATCTATTACTATATTTCCTTTATATGTGAACTATAAACGTGACATGCACGTTGCAACGTTGTGCTTGGTCACGAAAAACAGGTCATTTCCAACCCCCCATTCTTTCCTAAGTAATGGACAAAACCCGCTTCCGCAGATCGGGAGCTTACGCAGGAGAGATGTTCAATCTTATTTCACACTTGAACTATCCCCACTTACTCGCTGACGCTCCTTGAAGTTGGGGGATTCCTAAGAGCACGAACCTAACGGTTCGTTCAAATGATTAGGCTAGCCCCGTCGCACCGACGGTTGGAAGGATTCTTTTAATTTCCTTCAATATATTGAAACTCGCATTTAGATCGCGGTCGTGGCGGGAGCCGCAATTCGGGCAGTTCCACGTTCGAACAGCGAGATTCTTTACCTCCTTGTTTTGGTATCCGCACTTGGAACACAGCTGAGAACTCGCAAAAACTTTTGATACGGGTACCAATTGTTTTCCGTACCATTCGGCTTTGTATTCGAGCATAGAGGTGAACATCGACCAGCTCGCATCACTAATCGATTTGGATAGTTTTCGGTTTTTGAGCATATTGGAAATTTGAAGATTTTCTACCCCGATCACATCGTGGTTTTTGATGATTTCGGTAGAAATTTTATGCAGATAATCTTTGCGGGAGTTCGCTATCTTCTCGTGAAGTCTGGCTACTTTAATACGTTGCTTATGCCAATTCGAAGATCCCTTTCCCCTTCGGGAAAGGATACGTTGAGCTTTTGCTAGTTTCTTTTCGGTCTTACGTAGGTATCGTGGGTTTTCATAGGTGGTGCCATTCGAGAGAACAGCGAAGTCTTTCAATCCGAGATCAATGCCAACATAAGCGTTGGATTTAGGAAGTTCCTGAATATCTGTTTGAACAAGAATCGATACAGAATATTTTCCGGTCGGATTGCGGCGAACCGTCGCACTCAAGATGCGACCTTTCACTTCACGGCTCTTGGCAAATCTCACAAGCCC